>JACKBM010000070.1 GCA_020634575.1 Ardenticatenales bacterium
GTGGAATTAACCTATGAGGGTGAGCTAAGCGCGCTAAGTAGCCAGCTCAGATTTGGGGGCGATGGCGGCTCGTTGACGGTCAAAGGCACCTTTACGGAGCCAATCGTCGTTAACAGCGCCGGACGCCAGCTCGCGGCAACGGTCCTGGATGATGGCGCCATCATCTTTGCGGACGACCGCAGTCCCCAGACCTATTGGGTTGCCGACCAAAGCCAGCTGCTGCGCCCGCGCCTCAGCCTGGCGCCGGCCTGGGCTGAGCCGCTGCAAGCCGATTCACGCGGCGCGGATTACGTCGCCATCGTGGCGGATGCGCCCGGCTTTGCTGCCGAGGTCGAAACCTTGCTGGCCCACCGGCAGAGCCAGGGCCTGACCACCAGCGCCATCAGCGTCAGCCAGATCTACGATGAATTTGGTTACGGCCGCCAGACACCAGTCGCCATTCGTGACTTTATCAGCTACGCCGTCGCCAACTGGCAGCCGGCGCCCCGGTTTGTCCTGCTTGTGGGCGACGCCAGCTACGACATCCACAGCTTCAACCAGAGCGCCAACCGCAACCTCATCCCGGCCCAAATGATCTACTCCCAGTTCGCCGGCTACGTCGCCAGCGACACCTGGTACACCCTGAGCGATGGCTCGCTGGCCCCCAATGTCGCCCTGGGCCGTCTACCCGTGGAAGATGCCGACCAGCTCGAAGCCGTCATCACCAAAATCATCGCCTATGAGGGCGAGGCCGCCGGCGCCTGGCAAGCCAAAGCCCTGCTGGTCGCCGACGATGAGCCGCTATTCAACAACGTCTCTGACGGGCTGGCCGAGCAGCTCGGCGCGGCCGGCTACAGCACTGACAAGCTCTACATCAGCGTCGATGAGGCGATCCATGATGATATCATCGCCGACCTGGAGGAAGGGGTTGGCCTGTTGAACTATGTCGGTCACGGCAGCATCGAAGTGTGGGGGGATGAGCAAGTGCTGCGGGCGGAGGATGCGACGGAGGTGGCTGGGACCGGCCGGTTCCCCATCTTCACCACCTTCACCTGCCTCAATGGCTACTTCAACCATCCCCAGGTTGACGCCCTGGCCGAGACGCTGCTCTGGGTCGACAATGGCGGCATCGTCGCGGCCGTAGCCCCCTCCGGCCGCTCCCTGACCACCCAGCAGCAGCCCATCGCCGATGTCTTCTTCAGTGAATTGCTGGACAACGAGGCGGCCACGCTCGGCGAGGCGCTCATGACGGCCAAGGTAGAGGGCGCCGGCAATAATTTTCTGCACGACGTCATCCACACCTTCAATTTACTCGGCGATCCGGCCTTGCGCTTCCAGCATCCAGCCAACTGATGGCGGAGACAGTCTCCAGTGTGTGCGTATGTTGCCCGAAGTGGCTGAGTTACTGCCGCTCTTCAGCCAACCGATACCAGAAATAGATCTGGTCCGTATATTCGTCAGCCAACAATTTGGCCCGCTCTTCTACGCCAAATTGCCTGAAACCCACGGCTGGCAGCAGGGCCAGCGCCGCCGTGCAGCTGCTGTTGACGACAGCTCGAAGTTGCTGTAATCCGGACACGTGCCGCCCATGCGCCAGCAAGGCTGATAACAATGCCCGACCTACTCCCTGATCTCGGTGAGTGGGCGCCACATAAAAACCAATCAGGGTTGCCTTGTGCCGCACCGTTGGTCGCTCCTCCTGACGCATGGCCAATAGACCGATTAGCGCGCCAGCCGACCAGGCACCAAAAATCGGCGCCCCAGGCTCGGCTGCACTCCGGGCCAGCAGCCTCTCAATGACAGCCCGGTCAGCGCCTCGCCAGGCATCAGCATCCGTGGTGAATGCCAGAGGGAACTCTTCGAGACCGGCCAGGCGCAGGGCGAAATAAGCGTCATAATCCGCTGGGGTCAGGATTGTGATTTCCATGGTTACCGCCCGGGTTCAGTAAATTTCGACGGCCAGCGTACCAATCTGCTCGATGGTGGCCTCGACCTTGTCGCCGGGTTTCAGGAAGGTCTGTTTGGGGACGCCGACACCGGCCGGTGTGCCCGTAAAGACCACATCACCCGGATCCAGGGTCATGATGTTGGAGAGCGTGACCAGCTGCTCGCGAATATCAAAGATCATCCCGGACGTCCGGGCATCCTGCTTGCGCTCACCATTGACGCTGAGCATCAGCCCGAGATCCTGCGGATCAGCGATAAATTCGGCCGGCACCAGCCGCGGCCCCAGCGGCCCGCAGCAATCGTGCGCTTTCCCCGCCACCCAATCAATTTTGTAGAACGTATTCGGCGCCCGGCCGAGGTCGCGCGTAGAAAGGTCTATGCCCACCGTGTAGGCTGCCACCGCCGCCAGGGCATTTTCCATGGTGAGCTGGCGGGCTGTCTGGCCAATAACCAGGGCCAGCTCAATTTCCCAATCCAGCGCCTGGGTGTGCGGCGGGTATTTGACTGTACGGCCCGGCCCAACCAAGGCATTGCGCGGCGGCTTGAAGAAGAAAAATAGCCGCTGCGCCTCTTTGCGCACATCCGGTATGCCCATCTCGACCAGATGATCGTAATAGTTGGCGCCGGCACAGAGCACCTTGCCCGGATATTGCAGCGGCGTCAAGACGGTAACGGCGGCAGCATCCAGGGCCAACGCCGCACCAGCCGACCGGCAACGCTCAGCCAGGGTGCGAAGCAGGGCCAGGTTGGTTGCCCAGTCAGCGAAAAGCGAAATCAGGCTATCTGGCAAGGGCGGCAGATTGAACTGACGGCACGCTGGCGCGATGGGGTAATATTGTCCAGCTATTTCCAGACAAGCGGTTGCCTGACCTTCATAGTCGACCGTCGCTAACGCGAACAAAGCAGAATCCTCACTCATTCCAACCTCCAGGAAAGCCGATTTGGCTGATTGATGCCCACTATTCTAGCCTACTTGGACCAGGGACTGCAGCGCCATAGCCTTAGTATTCGTAACTGGACAAATAGGCTACAATGGCAAATGAATTGTTTCGTACAGCAATTCATGGATTGAGACATCTGCGGCCAGGATATGAGCTGAACCGGCCGGTCCAGCCAACCCAAACACGCAACAGATGCTGACCCACTCTACTTTAGAATTGATATTTGACTGACCGCAGCAGAACGTCGCTCTACTGCCCTGCCGTGCTGGAACACCAATGCGAGCACCCTGGAAGAATTGCCGCCGTCGGCCATTCACCTGTGAATTATGTCGTCCGAATTTTTGAATTTTATCTTCTCACTTGTCCTCATTATCATCGCCGCCAAATTGGCTGGTTTCATCAGTACGCGGCTGGGCCAACCGTCTGTTCTCGGCGAGTTATTGGCGGGGCTTATTATGGGTCCAACCATTCTGGACCTTTTCCACACCGTCCCTTTTCTGGCCGAAGACCACACCTTACTGGAAACAATCAAAATGATGGCCGAACTTGGCGTCATCCTCCTGATGTTTCTGGCTGGCCTTGAGCTGGATCTGGCAGAACTGCTACGCTCCGGCCGGATCTCGGCCCTGTCTGGGACGATGGGGGTTATCCTGCCCTTTGCTCTCGGCACCGGCACCGCCCTGCTCTTCGATGCGCCGCTGCAGCAAGCCGTCTTTGTGGGTCTGGCCCTGTCCGCTACCAGTGTCAGCATCTCGGCGCAAACCCTCATTGAGTTAAATGTGTTGAGCAGCCGTGTAGGTCTGGCATTGCTGGGGGCGGCGGTCTTTGACGACGTCCTGGTCATTTTGCTACTCTCGGTTGTTTCCTTGCTCGTCGGGGGGACGGGTGGGTTTGGCGACATCCTGTTGACTATCCTGCGGATGGCCGGCTTTCTTGTCGGCAGCTCGCTGATCGGCTTTTTCCTGCTGCCTCCGTTGGTCCGCTGGGTCGACCGCCTGCCCATCAGCCAATCAACCATCGCCTTCGTGCTTTGCGCGACCCTGGTTTTTGCCTGGAGCGCCGAGGTTATCGGCGGCGTGGCCGCCATTACCGGCGCCTTTATGGTCGGGCTTTTCCTGGGCCGGCTCTCCTTCAAGGAACAGATCGAGCATGGCTTTGCGGTGATGGCTTACGGCTTTTTTGTGCCAATTTTCTTCGTCAATATCGGTCTGGAAGTGAACATGCGCGCAATCTCTGGACCAGATTGGCTTTACGCCATCAGTTTGACGCTTGTCGCCATCATCAGCAAAATAATCGGTTGTGGTTTTGGCGCCAACTTGAGCGGGTTTTCCCGGCTGGAATCGTTGCGCCTGGGCATTGGCATGGTATCGCGGGGAGAGGTCGGCTTGATTGTGGCTTCATTTGCCCTTAGTCAGGGGCTGCTAAGCTCCAGCACCTTTTCCATTGTCGTTTTTATGGTGATTTTCGCCACGTTGGTGACGCCGCCGCTGTTGCGCTTCGTCTATTCGCCGCGCTTCAGCGAACCGGTCAGTACCGGCTAAAGGATCTGCTATGCATTACATGGTCATGTTGATACTGGATGATATTCGCGTCTGCCCTGCCATCTTTGATGCCTGGGAGAAAGTCGGCACACGGGGCATCACTATCCTGGAAAGCACCGGCCTCGGCCGCGTCCGCAAGGCCATGGGCGCCCGGGATGATATTCCCCTAATGCCATCACTCATGTCGCTGCTCCAGAGCCGTGAAGAACGCCATCGTACCCTGATCAGCGTAGTCGACAGCGAAGAAATGGTGGATAAGTTGGTCGCCGCCACGGAACAGATCACTGGTGATCTGAGTGCGCCAAATAAGGGCGTCATCTTCGTTTTGCCGGTCCTTCGCGCCATCGGGCTGGCTCAGGGTTAGGGTGAAACAGGGTGTGTCGCCAGTGCGCGGCGTTGCAACGCCGTGCTGATGGTTGCCGAAGGGCTGCCCCCACCATTAACTACTTGACAATAAATGGCGATTTCGCTATGCTTTTGCCGTCTATGCGAACCTACTATTCGAAGCGGAGGTTTTTTGATGGCAGATGATGGCCAATCCCCCCTATTCCCCGGCCAGGCAGCCCCGGAAGAAGCGCAGCTTCATGCTGATTCTCCCTTGCATGTCGCCCTGACCCATTTTGAACAACATATGCTCGACAAGGGCTTTGCGGTTAATACCGTCAAAGCATTTGTCAGTGATGTGCGTCTACTCGGTAAATACCTGGGCCCGGCCGAAGCCATCGGCGATATCGGTACCCAGAATCTCAATGATTTTCTGAACTGGCTACTCCATGAACGGGACGTTCCCTGTAGCCCCAAATCTTATGCCCGCCGCGTGACCACCCTCAAGGTGTTTTTCGGCTGGCTGGCTGAGACGGAAATCCTGCTGGCCAACCCGGCCAACGCCGTCATCCAGCGCAGCGTCAGCAGCCCGTTGCCCAATGCCCCGGCCCCGGCCGATTTGGCCCAGGCGCTGGCAGTCACCGAACGCTGGCGTGAAGGCGAAGATTCGCACAAGCCGGATGTACGGCCCCACATGCTGCTTACCTTGCTGCTGGAAACGGGTATCAAGAAAGGCGAGGCCATGGCCCTGGAACCCCAGCACGTCGACTCCTCCGACCCCGACAAGCCCTTTCTGTTTGTCCAGTACAAGAACCCGCGGCTGCGCTACAAAGAGCGTAAAATCCCGGTTTCAACTGAATGGATCGAGATCTTGCAGGAGTATCTCCAGCAGTACCGGCCGGATAGCACCATCTTCACCTGCACCGCCCGCAACCTGGAATACATCCTGACCGATATCGCCGACGCGGCCGGGTTGGATAAGGGGCTGCTCTCCTTTGAAAACTTGCGTTGGGCCGCCGCCCTGCGCGATTACCGCCACGAGGTCAGCCAGGATGAGATCCGCCAGAAGCTGGGCCTTTCCAAAGTGACCTGGCGCGAGACCAAGAATAAGCTCGACAAGATCAAGGCCAAACAGGATGCTGTGGTCGCCTGATCATGGAAGAGTTTGATCCCGTATTCTTCTGTCTGGTTCTGCCTTGTATGATGCTGTGCGCTCTGGCGCCGATAGCGGCCATCCTGGGCTACGCTATCTGGCAAAGCCGCCGGCGCCGCGCCGATCAGGAAAACCTGCAGAATCGCCTGGGCTCGCTGGCACCTGACGAGCAGATCTTCGCCGTCAAATACGCCTCCCAGGCTCGTTTTAAGCAAATTCTGAAGATATTTCCCTGGAATGAATGGGGGGTGTTCCGGCTTGGCCCGGCTGGCGGTATATTTTATCGCCTGGGGCCCGCCGGGGATAACAGTGACCGGCCGGTCCAGGAGCTTCCCTTCCCGGCCGCAACGACCAGCGTGCAGCCGGTCAAGCGAGATTTTCTGCGCAACTCGGCCCTGAGCTGGGTCGTCCTCGAAAACGAGGGCAGTACCCACTATTTCACGGTTGAGACGGGCGCCACGATTTTCGGTTCACGGCAGAAGGCTGAGCAGATGCGAACAGCCTTTAGCCAGCATTTCAGGGAAGCCTGACAATTGACAAAAAAAAGAGGTGGTCCAGTGGGCCACCTCTTTTCATTTACGGAACTGTACAGCCGCCATTCGGGAACAAATCCGGCCGCGAATCGGGGCTGAATGAGATGTCCAGGGCGTAGGTCCGGCTGCCGGAATCGACAATCTGAATCCGGCCGGTCCAGCCCGAGCAGCGGTCACGCATGAAATTGAAGACCGCCCGCCCATTGCCATCCACCGGCACGGGCACATCCCCATTAACTGTACTGGTCGCAAAGACCGAGTAGGGCGGCCCATCACCACCGTACGGCACAATCTGCATCGTACAGAGGTAGTCGCGGCTGCCGACATATTCGCAGCTGAGGACTTGCCAGGCAAAATTCAGCGCCTCAACCGGTTCTTCGGTCACATCAGGCGTGGGGCTGGCTGGCGCCGCTGTCGGGGTGCTGGTCGCCCGGATGAAAACCCGCACAATAATCTCAAACGGATCGCCGATTTCGGTCCCATCCGGGCCGCTGAGCTGCCAGGTTGAGGGGTAGTTCCCGGGCGGGCCGGGCAGGCCGGCGGTGGTGCTGAGCAGGATGGTTTCGTCGACCGGCAGATCATCTTCCAGCGTCATTGCTTCGGCATCACCCAGGTCGCTGCCGCCGCTGTTGGCGAGGGTGGAACCGGCCGGCAACGGGCAGCTACCCGTATTTTCAATCTCAAATCGCAGCGGGAAACTGGTCACATCTTCAAAAGCACCTGTGTTGCCCACATTGTTGTAGGTGTACCAACGCACCAACCGGACATCGTACGCACAACCCTCCAGAGCAATCGCCGTCAGATCGGGCGTCTCGGAGGGTGTGGGCGTCCGGCTTGGCGTTGCCGTGGCTGTGGCCGTTGACGTCTCTGGCTGCGGCGTGCGCGTCGGCCGTGCTTCAGCGGTCTCCGTCAATTCTGCATTGATGGTGGCAGCGTTGAGTACGCCACTACCAGCCTCGGTCTCCACTTCCTCTGGAGTGGCGGATGGCGTGGTCGTCGCTGCGACCAGGGCAGCATTAGTTGGCGTCGGCGAGCCAGCCAGCATATCCGGCAGGAAAATGGCCGCGGCAATACCACCCACAATCAGCAGCAAGAGCAGCGCCCCGCCGCCGGCAAATAACCATTTGCGGCCTGAGCCGCCGCTGGCTTCGGCCTGCCGCTCTGGCGCCGCCACCACCTGCGTTCTGTCCAACCGGGGCTGGGCGATCTGGGTCGCCTGATGGCCGGCCACTTGCGTTGCTTCCGCAGCACCTGCCAGACGGGTGGCCTCCACCGGCAACGGCGTCGTATCCGGGCGGGCGGGTGGCGGCGTGGGCCGGTCCTGCAATAGCGCAGCGGGCAGCGCCCCCGTTAAATCAGCCGCATTGGAATTCCGCACCGCCGCACGCAGGTCACGCGCCATATCATGGGCCGTCTGGTAGCGGTCATCAGGGTTCTTGGCCATCGCTTTGATGATGACCTCGCGAATCCCGGCCGGCAGCACGGTATTAAAATCGCTGGGATTGGGGACCGGCTCATTGACATGTTTCATGACAATGCCCAGCGGGGTGTCCGCGTCATAGGGCATCCGGCCGGTCGCCATCTGGAAAAAGAGGACGCCCAGGGCGTAAATGTCGCTGCGCAAGTCACCCGGCTTACCGAGCCCCTGCTCCGGCGACATATAGGCCGGCGTCCCGATCATGGAACCCGTTGCCGTATGCGACGGGCCGCTAACCATTTTAGCAATGCCGAAGTCAGTCAAAATGGCGGCATCACGTTCATTGATGATGATGTTGGCCGGTTTGATGTCCCGATGGAACATCCCCCGACTGTGCGCGTAGGCCAGGGCGTCCGCAATTTCAAGGGTGTAGCGAATTGCCGCTTGCAAAGGCAGCCGCTCGCCCTTGTTGGCCATCGCCTCCAGCTTCTCCTTCAGCGTCCCCTGGCTGACATACTCCATGACGATGTAATAGTTGTCATCGATGATGTCGAAATCATACACCCCGACGATATTGGGGTGGTTCAGGGAGGCCATCGCCCGGGCTTCACGTTCAAAACGGCGTAAAAAGTCCGGCTCAGACGCCAGGAAAGAGTGCATAATCTTGATAGCGACAAAGCGTTCAAGATTCTCCTGGTACCCCTTGTAGACTTCGGCCATACCGCCGCGCCCGAGTAGTTCCAGGATCTTATATTTGCCTATGGTCTGGCCGACTTTTGAGCCATTCATTTGTGTGTCCGTTATTCGCTGAGATGTTCGCCGGGCCGGGTCACATCAATCTGTATTGTGCGGCTGTCGACTGCCATGCGTTGCCGTGGCAAGGGCTGGGGCTCATCCGGCGAGGCCGGCTCCGTGGGCTCCCCAGCAGCGAAAACATTGTAATACAACTCGACTTTAGCGGTATAGAGTTCGGTAGGCTCTTGGTCCCTTAAATGCATGGTCATCGAAAAATTGGTCTGCAAAACTTCGATAACCGACAGCGACGCCGCCAGTTCACCCTGCGCATTGTGCAGCCAGACCTCAACAGAAGGTCGCTGCAGAAAGGGCAGCAGATCAAAACCAACGGAAATGCGGCGCCCACCCTCGTGAACGTAAAATCCTACTTGCTTGAATCGGACCTCTTCTGGTGGTTTGGGGGTTTGTAAAGGGTCGTCAAAAAAATCTATCCGCATGATCGCATTATATCCCGACCGGAGAGGGAATCACAATGAATCATGTGTGAAAAGATTTGCGCTCCAGCCGGGCGTGCCGATGGCGCAATTCATCTTCCAGCAGCTCGATCTGGCGCCAGTTTTCGGGTGTGGGCGGCTGCGGGCGCATCTGGCCGACGATCTCCAGGGCCTGCTCCGTCCAGTAGATAGCCTCGCCCCAATCGCGCCGTTGCCACTCATAATATTTAGCCAATTCCAGATGGCCCAGGACAGAATCGAGGCTGGTGACGGCGATCTGTTGCCAATATTTGACGGCTTCGTCGGACCGGCCGGTCCGCTTCAGCAAATAAGCCAGCTCCTGCACCAGCTCCTGGTAAAGCGCCAACGGCATCTCCCCGGCAAGCGCCTGGCGCAGCATGGTCTCCGCTTCGTCATATTCCTGGCGCCGGATATGCCAGCGGGCCAGACTGAGGAGATCGTCAGGCTCGGCCACAGCGGCCGGTTCAGCCAGCAGCTGGGCCAGGTTGGCCGCGACCGTCACCATCGACAGGATATCCTGTTCGTTGTGGTAAAAGACCCGCACCAGCTCCCGGCCATCGCCATGGCGCAGAAAATCATGGTACATCTGCGGGATCAACATGCCCGGTACATCTTCTTGCGTGCGCTGAATGCCCAGCAGGTTGCGCTCCAGCGCCCCCAACGCCACCGAACCCAACCGCCGCCGCCAGACCCGCCGCGCCGGCAGGAGTAGATCCAGGTGAGGCAGATCGAACAGATCGCTGAACATCCGGTTCATGATGAAACGGTTGTCCAGCAGCGGCAGGTCAAACGTGCGCCCGTTGAAGGAGACCAGCGCCGCTCGAGAGGCGGCCAGTTCATGCAACATCTGCAGCATGGCCGCTTCCTCGCCATGGTCGCGCAGGAAATATTGGCGCACCACGAAGGCATCACCTTCAAAAAAGCCAACGCCAACCATAAAGGCGATGGTGCCAACGCCCCAGAGGCCCGTTGTCTCCGTGTCGATGAACAGGGCTTGCCGGTAATCAAAGTCGATGGCGGCGTCTTCGGGGTGGAAGAGGTGGGCGTGACCGGCCGGTTGCCAGCCCAGCAACGCCTGCAGGGGTAGCCCACCGTGCAGGTGGGCCAGCGGGTAGACCCGGTCCCAGACCAGGCAACTGCCCCGCTCATTACTGACCTCAGCGGAGCCAGGCAATAGCTTTTCGATGGGCGGAGGCGGGCCGTCATCTGGCAGCAGCGGCGGCCGATCAACAGGCTGACTGAGCCGGTCCCGACCGGGAATTTGCACCGGGGTCTCCGGCGCCTTCAGGTTGCGGGCGCCCTTGACCACCCCCAAACGTTTCAACCGCCGCCGTGCCTCATCTTCCATACCCCTATTCTAGCAACCAACCCGACGGGTTGCCCAACCTGTCAGGTTCCCCTAACCTGACAGGTCCCCCCAACCTGACAGGTTGGCGGTTTTGTCTGGCCTCACTTTTGCCTATAATGACCGGATAACACCACCGGCAAACAGTAGCGGGCAAGACCAACCACCATGGGCAATAACCAGCCGGACGCCGCGGCGCCAACCTTGCATATCACGTTGTTCAATGGCCTGGCCTTGCGCGAGGCAGGTCAGTTGCTGCCGCTGACCCACCCGCAGGCGCAGCGGTTGCTGGCCTTTTTGCTGTTGCAGCCACCGGCCGGTTGCTCTCGCCAGGAAATCGTCACCCGAATTTGGCCAGACCAGGAGCCGGCGCAGGCGCGTCGTACCCTCTCTGAAGCGCTTTACCGGCTGCGCCAGGCCATGGGTGAAGGCTGGCTGGCTGTGGAAAATGACTTCCTCGCTTTGCCCCCCTCACCTGGCCTGCAAGTTGACTACTGGCAGTTTCAGGCGGCGGCTGAAAGCCAGGATCTCGCCGCCTGGCAGGCAGCCGTCCGCCTTTACACAGGCGACCTGCTGCCGGAACTCGACTACGAATGGGCCCTGCTGGCGCGGGAATCAGGCCGTGAGCGCTATCTCCATCTCCTGGCTGAACTCGCCTGGCATGAAGAGGGCAATCGCAACCTGCGCGCCGCGACTAACTATTATCAGAAGCTGCTGTTGCAAAGCCCGCTGCGTGAGGATGCCGCCCGTGGTCTGATGCGCACCCTGGCCCGCGCCGGCCGCCCCGCCGACGCCCAACAAGTCTACGACGACATCCACGCCGCCCTGGCCGAGGCGCTGCAAATTGCCCCCACCGCCGCCACCACGCGCCTGGCCCAGCAGATTCGCGAGGAAGCCTCGCTCTTTACGGAGGTCGCTGGCGACGAGCTGCCCCTACTCGGCCGGCGGCGTGAGCGGCAGCAGCTGCTGGCGCTGCTCAATGAAGCGGCTCGCGGCGAGGGCGGCCTGGCTGTGATTCTGGCTGAAGCCGGTCTGGGCAAATCCCGCCTGCTCAGCCATCTGGCTGAAGCCGCCCGCTGGCGGGGTTGGCACATTTACCAGCACAAAGCGGAAGCGATGCTGCCGCCCAACCCGTACGAACCGTTCCTGACAGCCCTGCTCAATGGCTTCCGCGGCGCCCGGCGCGAGCTGCTGGCCGAGCTGGTCAACAGCCACACCCTCAACATCGTGGCCCAACTTACCCCGGCGCTGGCCGATTGGCGGCGGCCCGCCCTGCCCGAACCAGCCAACTACAGCCCTGAGGACATCGCCGCCGCGCTCATCACCTTCACCCTGGAGCTGGCGGCTCTGGGCCCCACGCTGATCCTGCTGGACGACGTCCAATGGGCGCATCCGCTCTTCTGGCAGCTGCTCGACAGGCTCCTGCCGCAGCTGGCGGACCAACAGCTACTGGTTGTTCTGGCGGGACGGGGGGAAGCGCTGCAGGACGGCCCGCCATGGGAGCAGTTAGCTGCCTGGGAAGCGGCCGGCGCCTGGCTGCTGCCGCTGGCACCGCTGGGCGGAGGCGAGGTAGCTGAACTGGCGACTGCGTTTGGCCGCCAGCTCACGATTGACCAGGAACAGGAGTTGATGCGCCTCTCTGCCGGCAACCCGCTGCTGGCTCTGAACTGGCTGAGCCAACCGGCCGGATCCGACCTCCCCCAAAACAGCGACCTCGAACAACTCCTCCTGGCCCGCCTGGCGCCGCTCTCACCCCCCGCCCGGCTCGCTCTACAGGCGGCCTCTATCCTGGGTTATCGCTTCGCCTTTGACCAATGGCAGCAGCTTTTCCGTACATTTCCTGTCAGCGAATTACCCCATCTGCTGGTTGAGCTGGAAGCGCCACGGCTGATCCATGCCGAGGCCGAGAGCTACCGCTTCGACCATGACACCCTGCGCAGCACCATCTACCGGCAGATCCCCCCTGAACGGCGGCGGCAGCTACATCGCCAACTACTGAGCATCCTGCCGGAGCGGACAACGCCGGCCGCGCTTTTTGTTTACCACGCCCAGCAATCCGGCGATGAGACGCTTCTGGCCCATCATGCAGCGCGTGCCGGTCAGGAAGCGGCCCATCAATACCAGTACCGCGAAGCGGTGCGGCTGCTGACCATCGCCCTCGACGGGACGGCTGAAACTGAGGCGGCCAGACAGTTTGACCTCCTGAACAGCCGGGCCCAGGCCAATGGTATCCTTGGTGAACGTGAAGCCCAGCGGGCTGACCTGGAAACGATGGCTGAACTGGCTGCAGAACCGGCCCAGCAGATTTCGGCGCAGCGGGAACTGGCTATCTATTATGGGGCGACCGGCGCCATGGAAGAGGCCGAAAGCACCGCGCGTGCCGGCCTGGCGCTCGCCCGTGAGCATCAGCAAGCCGCCGCCACCGCCCAGCTCGCCGCTGACCTGGCCAGCACGCTGCGCATCCGCGGCGCCTATGCCGAGGCGGACACCTTGCTGCGGGAGGCACGCGACTTTTACGAGACAACCGGTGACCAGCTCGGCTACGCCTGGACGACTGATAAGCTGGGCGGCATCGCCTGGGTGACCGGCCGGTACGACCAGGCTGTCCAATTCCACCAACAGGCCGCCACCATGTTCAAAGAAGCCGGCGAGCAATACCAGGCGGCCATGGCCCTGAACAATCTCGGCAGCGCTTGCTGGAGCGCCGGCGACTATGAGGCCGCCCGGGCCGCCCTGACCGAAGCGCTGGCTATCAATCGGCTTATCGGCCACCGGCGCGGCGAGGCGGACAACCTGGACAATATCGGCGGGCTGCACTGGATCATGGCGGACTATCCCGCCGCCATCGACCATTATCAGCAGGCGCTGGCGATCCGGCGGGCGATCAACGACCCCTGGGGCATCTCCATTTCCCTGGGCAATCTGGGCGGGACCGAGCGATTATGTGACCGGCCGGCAGCTGCCCTGGTCCTGTTGGATGAGGCCCTGACCATCAACCGGGAGATGTCGCGGCGACCGGGCATCGGTTATAACCAGCTCAATCGCGGCTTTGCCCTGCTGGCTCTGGGCCGGCTGCCAGAGGCGCGTGAGGCTTTTGCTGAAGCAGAACAGATCTGGCAGGCGCCGGAACGGAAGGCCCAGCTGGCGGAAATCCGGGTGGGCTGGCTGCAACTGGCCGTCGCCGCTGACGATAAACCAGCCGTGCGCCAGGCGCTTGCCGACCTTGTCGCCATCCTGCCGGACGAGGGCAGCCAATCGTTGGGGCGCGCCCAGCTACACCAGACGATCTTCCTGGGCCGGCAATTTCTGAGCCAGGCAGACGGGGCAACAGAAGCACTGGGGCAAGCCTATCTGGCGCTGGAGCAGGCCTGCGCCACCTTACCGGCCGGTTTTCGCGAGCGGCACCCGCTCGCCCGCCAGATCCTGGCTGCTCGCACTGAACATTGCCAGCGGCAGCCCGCCCGCCTGGTCCGGTTGGAAACTCCCCTCAGTGGCCCGCGTAACGATGGAGATTTCATCGACATCGTCTGGACAATCAACGCGCCGGAAGATCTGTTGGCCGGTAACAAATCCGCCCAGCGCCAGCAGGTATTGCAGCGCTTGCTTCGTGAGGCGGAAAGCCAGTCCGCCCGCCCCACCGCCGCTGATCTGGCTGATGCCCTGGGCGTCAGCCGGCGCACGGTTCTGCGCGATTTAAAGGAATTGTCACTCAACCTCGCCTGATCCGCCCGCATAACGAGAGCTGTACGACAACCGGCCGGTAACCTCTCACCCAATACGAGGTGAACCGGTTGATACAGCAGACACAACTCAGCCACCATGCATTCATCCTGAAACTCTGGCCGGAGCTGGATCCAGGTGCCGTCGATGGGCAGCCGCTCTGGCGCGGCTCCATCCAGCATGTCCATGGCCAGAAGATTCACTATTTCACCCATCTTGAGCAATTACCCGGGCTGCTCAGCCGTCTGCTGGCACCAACCGACGCTTCCGACACCGATTCAGCTGTTCACGGAGGATACTAACTATGAAACAACATCGAAACATATTCTGGCTGGCTCTGATGGCGCTCCTCATGTTGGGGTTGGCCTGCAACCTGAGCGGCGGCACGGAAGAAGTTGCCGAAGCAACCCTGGCGCCGCCCACCGAGGCTCCCTCGGATGCCCCGGGCGAAGCAACGACCGCACCGGAAACAATCGTGGAAACGGTCGTTGTGGTGGCCACACCCACCTTGCTGCCGACTGAAGCGCCGGCTGCGGCTGATGTGCCAGTCCTCAACGCGCCGGCCCCGGCCTCTGGCGACCCGACGGTGACGTCGCTGGTGGATCTGAATGTGCGCACGGGCCCGGGCACCAATTATGGGGTGGTGGGGGCGTTACCGGCCGGTAGCTCCGCCGCCATCGTCGGCAAAAGCCCGGATGGCAACTGGTGGAAGATCAGCTGCCCGGCCAACGTCGGCAACGAATGTTGGACATCAGCCGGGGCCAGCTACTCGACGGCCAGCAATGCGGGCGGCGTCCCGGTCGCCAATGTGCCACCGGCGCCAACCCATGCGCCCACCTACACCTACACGCCGTCCAGCACGACGACGGCTACGAGTACGTATCCGGCCGGTACGGCCACGGCTCTCTACCTGACCGGCACGCCGACTTACACAGCCACGCCGCCGAACAACGCCACGGCCACCAATACCTATACACCCACCCCAACTCAGGAAAATGGGGCCACGGCGACCAATACGCCAACATCAACCTACACGGCCACGCCCACAGAGGCCGCCATCGCCCCGTTTGATAACGACTCGCTGCAAAATCCGGCCGTCTCGGTCTTCCTGAGCATAACTGGCAACCGTAGCTTCACCTACACGGACGCCATCTCCTATGAAGCGGGCGACCAGGATGATTGGGTTGAATTCGAACTTCCGGCTAATTCCAACCCCAATCAGAACATCTTTATCACGCTGGAATGCACCTTTTCCGGCAACGTGGGTAATGCGGCCGGCCGGATCACGTTGTATGAGAATGGCCAGCAAACAACCAAGATTGTGCTCTGCAATGTGGGTGAGCAAACCATCACCATCAACAACACCGCCACGTATCAGGGTCGTATCCACTTCGGCGTCACCAATGACGGCGTCCGCATGGATTACACCGTCACGGTTGTCGGTTTCCGTTAATTACAGACTGTGTAGAGGATGGGGGCGCTTCTGTTCGCCCCCATCCTTCGGCGTTACAATAGGTCCATGCAAATTTTCCTGGCAAGACATGGACAATCACGCTGGCAGGTCAGCCGCGTCGACGGCGACTGGGATTCCCCGCTGACCGAACTGGGCCAGAAGCAGGCGCAACATCTGGGCCAATGGGCCGCCTCTGCGGATGGCATTCAGTTCCAGCATATTCGGGTGAGTCCGTTGCAGCGGGCCCGGCAGACGGCGGCGCCCCTGGCCGAAGTTTTGGCCCAACCTGTAACCCTTGACCCAAACCTGCGCGAGGCCGAATTCCTCGTCAGCGACCATCTTCCTTCGAGCACCGATCCGCTCAGCCCATATCAGATCCCGGAGTTGTCACCCACTTATAACGAATTCAAAGAGCAGGTCGCCGCCGGCTGGGCAGCGCTCGTAGCCGATGCCAGCGGCGCTGGCGGCCCCGTGCTCGGTGTCGCCCATGGCGGGTTCATTGCCACATTGCTGCGTCACATCGTCGGCTCGGATTGGGTCTCATTCTGGATTTACAACGCCAGCCTGCAGCAGCTCGAATGGAAACGGGGGCGCTGGCACCTGATTACCCTTAACCAGTGGGATCATCTCCCGCCGCCGCTACGAACTTTCTGATGAGCGCTGAGCTAATTTTCATTCTTTTGCTGGTCGTGCTTGCCAATCTTGTGGAGGCTAGCGACAACCAGCTGATCAAACGCAACTTCCCCTGGTTGCTCTTTGTCCTCAACTTCCCCCTGCTCCTCTTTGCCGTCGTCATCATCTTCATACCAGATGATGCCCTGGCGCCTGTGCTCGAGGGTAGCGGGCTCACGACCGCTCTTTTCCACCAGCAGGGGGTCAATTTCCTCTGGCTGGGGCTGATGGGGGCTCTCTTTTCTTTCCCGCTAACCCGGCAACTGCTGGCTCGGGTGACGAAGCTGGACCCGGACAACAACGTCCATGCCCTCGCCACCATGCTGGGCGGCTATTTGATAGGTCTCAGCATCGCTTCTTTGGCGCTCGGCGGCCTGGAAGCGTTGGCTGACCTGGAGTTGAGCCAGAACATCTGGATGGTCTTGTTCCAGCAAGGGTTGTTTTTCGCTCTCGGCATTTTCGGACCGGGGTTCCTGGTGCGTCGTGATTGGACGGCGCTGCGCCACCGACTGGGCCTGACACCACTCACCCAGCGCCAGGTCCTACAGGCCATTGCCTGGATAGCGCCGCTGGTGGCGTTGCAATGGGCCGCCGGCGCCATCTGGCTCTTGCTGGCGCCAGACCAGGTGGAGTTGTTCGACTCCGTACAGGGAACCTTGCTGGCTGACATTGATTCTATCTGGGAATGGGTGCTGTTAGCCGTGGCCACGGGCATCGGCGAAGAAATCCTGTTTCGCGGGGCGATTCAGCCACGCTTTGGCCTCTGGCCCACAGTTATTCTGTTCACGATTGCCCATACCCAATATGCGTTATCCCCGGCAACGGTTGTCATCGCCCTCCTGGCTTACATCCTGGGCCGGTTGCGCCAACAGCACGGCACGAGCATGACCATCCTGGTTCATGGTGGTTACAACCTGGCGCTGGGTCTGATTGCCCTGCTGGTCCAAAGCCTGGGTTTATCCTGATTGCCTACCAGGGGTGCTGAACACAAGGAGTGATGATGGCGCTTTGACCGGCCGGTAACACCCGCCAGGCCAAGAACCATCATCACAAGAAGAGAACAGTCGGACCGATCGGCCCGGCCCGCTATCAGGTCAAACCATGATGGGGCCGTCCGCTTGGGCCAATTGTCTCTTCTGCCGGCAGCCATTTGTGATAGAGCTGCCACAGGAAACGCCCTATCGCCCTCAGCCATTCAGTCAAGCTGCGACCGGGCGTCAAGGCGTGGCGGGCCGTCAGTTCGGCAAGGTCGCGTTCGTGCTCAGCCAGCCGTAGCCGGGCCGCATCAATGCGCTCGTCACCGTCCCATTCGTACCGCCACTCAGCCCACCTGTTTTGCTCCAACGGATACCGGTAGGCCGGGAAGTAACCACGACGGTCCTTCATCACAACCTCCCTCCGGATGCCATCATCGGCAGCTCCGGAACAATGTCGCCAGGTAGGCGAATGGTAAGGATTAGTGGCCCTGATAGCTTTCAGACCGGCAAACCGGTGTGGTGTGGCGAAAGAATAATGATGGGATACAGCCAGAAACTGACAGGCGATCTGGCCCTAATCTGCTGACATTTTGCCTCAACCGCTGTTGGAATAGAAGTGCATTATGTGGGCTGGGGACATGACAGAATACGTATTTGAACCACAGGGAATCAGTAACTACGCCAGACTGACATAGATGAGCATTATGGGTACCCACTGAAAGGGCTGGGGAGCTCAGGGGAATTCCTGCCTTCCCTTAGAAAAATAGGAAATATCCCAGGACTCCGGCGATGGCGATGAGCAGCAAGCCGATAACTGAGATCAGAATCAGCACTGTCGTGTCGTCTGACTTTGGCTCCTGAACCGGCTCCGGCGGGGCCGTGGGTTGCAGGTAGACCATTTCTGAGTACTGCACCTTGGGCGCCGGTTCATCGGCCAGACTTCCCCGCAATTTGAAAGTCGCCTCAATCGATTTCACCGCTCCGCCCACGATGATCACAGCCAGAATAAGATTCCCGCCACCAACCGAGGTTACGCCCATCACATTGGTGAAGGTGGATACCAGCCCCAGGAGACTCGCCAAAAGTAGCAGAATGGCGACAATACGCCCTTTAAATAAGCCCAGTAACGCGCCAAGAACGATATAGATCACGCCATCATACAGGAGTTCCGGGAATAGGAAGAAGCTGATGACCACCTGGATCAGACCGAGGAACATGAAGCCCCAGGCATTGCCGTTGATGGTTTTTAGCGCCTCTTGACGGGTCTGGATCGGAGAGAAAAACGACTTGCGCTTCATAGGCTGTCCCTGCAACTGAGGACAAAGCTGTCCGAGATGAATAACTGGCCCGCGTATTCTAGCACAACCCAGCATCACCCTGGCAGTTCGCCAGAGGAAGGCAGCTTACGAACGCTGATCGCCCCATGTCAAACAAGGGCTTGTCGTCAAAAGTCGCGAATTAGCGTCCCAGCCAGCCGCCATCAACGGGGATGATGGTGCCGTGCACGTAATCGGAAGCGTCGGCGGCCAGGAAAATGGCGATGCCGGCGAGGTCGGCGGGTTGGCCCCAGCGACCGGCCGGTATCCGCGCCAAGATCGCCGGCGCCCGGCCCGGATCGTTTTGCAGCGCTTCAGTCAGGTCCGTCGCCATGTAACCCGGGGCAATCGCATTCACGTTCACACCACGACCGGCCCACTCATTGGCCAGCGCCATCGTCAGCCGGGCCACCCCGCCTTTGGCCGCCGCATACGCCGGCACCGTGATGCCGCCGATGTAACTGAGCAGCGAGGCGACATTAATGATTTTGCCCTGTCCCTGGGCCAGCATGAGCTGGCCTGCCAGCTGATTCAGCAGGAACATTGAGGTCAGGTTGACTTCCAGCACCTCGTCCCAATCCTCGATGGGGAACTCCGCGGCAGGGTGCCGGTGGGTAATGCCATGGTTAACCAGCAAAATATCCAGGCCACCCAACTTCTCGACGGCGGCGGCAAACGCCGCACGCAACGCCGCCCTGTCGCCCAGGTCCGCCTGAATACCATGCGCGCCCATCTCTGACGCAAGCGCACCCGTTTCAGCAGACCGGCCGATCACCACAACCTCCGCCCCGGCGCCGATCAACCCTTCGGCCATGCCGCGCCCCAGACCACGCGTCCCGCCGGTCACCAAGGCTTTTCGGCCCGTTAAATCAAATAGGTTAGTCATCAATCGATTTCCTTCATGATCTCTTGAAAACGCTGTGTCAGGGTAATATCCTCAGCAGCAGCCAGAGCCTCCTGCCAATCATCTGGCCCCACCTTCTCCATGACACGATAGAGCAGCGGGCGTAAGAAATAGTTAGTTGCAATATCAGTGCTTAACGCCTTGTTATCTAGAGACAACGACAACGTCGCTACGAGGGGCAGACAAGCTGATGGACCAGCACGGTACCATAGATAGTTGGCAAAGGCGACAAGAGAAATCCAGGGAGTAAAACCAGCAATCTCGACAGTCTGGAGCGCGCGCTGCACATGGGGCCAGGCGGCCTCGTATTGCCCTTGAATCAGAAATAGCATCGCTAAACTGCTGTGACATTCCTCACTCCGCCTACTTTCGTTCAAGGAAATGGCCAGGTCGCGCGCTTGTTCCAGGTCAGTTTGGGCCCGATCAAACTCGCCCGTGATCATGAACAGCAAGCCTTCCATTAACAATACATAACGCAGGCGCCCTTTCTCACCCAGGTCTTCGCAGATCAGGCGCGCTTCAGACAGCTGTCGGCCCGCCCGCTCAAATTCCTCTGCCTCAATGTCCCATTGAGCTAGACCAGTCAGACGCCGAGCCATACCAGCGCTGTCCCCGATCTGACGCTTGAGCCGCAAACTTGCCTCACATAATTCCCTGGCCCTGATAGAATCCCCCTGCAAAAAATGAGCTACCGCCAGATTATATTGACACTGAGACATCGACTGTAGATCACCGATTTCTTCACTAAGACGCAACGCCTCTCGCTGAAGTTCGAGAATTGCCGTTCTCTCCCCATCACTGTCAGCCAGAAAGATTGCGAACGACGCAAGGCAAGCGACAAGCACTCGCAAATTGCCTGACTGGCGAGCAATGGACAACGCTCTCTCGAAGCGTTGTCGGGTTTCCTGAGTTGGCTCTCTCATCTGCATTTGTAACGCCAGCAATCGGTAGCCATTGGCCAGTTCGGCTTGTGCGTCCGTCTCCTGTGCCAGGGTAATGGCTCTAAGCGCACCTTGCTCAGCTTTCTCGGGTTCCCCAAGCCGGTGATAACAGAAGCTCAGGCCGACCCAAAGCCAGGGATCGTCAGGCCGATGCTGGCTCGCCAGCTCCAAATAATGAACCGCTTCCTTTATCTGTGAACGTGCCAGCCAAAATCGCGACATCTGTCTGACTAGTTGAATCCCTGCCGGCGGGGCAGCACCGGCCAACGACCAATCCAGTGCAGCCAAAACGTTATCCTGTTCTGCCAGCAATGCCTCCAGTGAAGCCACATAATGCTCACCAACCATCTGTTCAGTGTGCTCACGTACATAGGTCAAGTAGGTGGTCAGATGGGCCTGTCGCGCCTCAGACTCCATAGGAGATGCCGCCAGTTTCTCCCGGGCATATTGATGAATCAGAGGGTGCAAATTATAGCGGCGCCCCTGGCCCTGGCTGAGTAAGGAACGGCGCAACAGCGTCTGCACTATCCGTGGCGAAGCGCCAGTGATCTGCTGCAGCGCCTGCCGCGTGAAACCGCCACGAAAAACTGCCGTCCACATGAACACTGTCTGCTCTGCGTCACTCAACCGCTTCCAGGTAGGATCGATCACAGCGTAGATACTCTGCTGCCGAGCCGGCATATCACCCATCTCCGCGCTGAGAAAAGCCAAATTGTCGACAATTTCGGCGGCGATTTCCGGGAGTGTCAAGGTATCCAGCCAGGAGGCGGCCAATAGCAAGGCCAGGGGTAGCCCGCCTACCGCCTCCACAATCCGCTCAATCTCTGCCTGATCTTCCAGCTTCAGCGCCAGTTGAGGGTGCATCATGGCGGCCACTTCTCGGAACAGCAGTTCACCATGCTCGCTCACTGGTTGCAGAAAATAGGTAGTCTCAGCCCGTAAATTAAGGCTTTCCCGGGAAGTTGTGAGGATCTTGACGAGCGGCGCCTCAGCCAGGAGTTCCGTTAGCAAGGCAGCGCCGCGCAACAAATGTTCGAAGTTGTCAAATATCAGCAGCAACTCTTTATCACGACAGTAATCAAACAGCTGCAATTTCGGCTGTCGCTTGACACCAGGGGAGAGTCCCAGACTCTTTAGCGTCACAGTTGCTATGCCATCAACATCCGCTGTCGCCGTGAGGTCAACAAAGACGGCGCCGTGGGCAAGTTGGCTTTGCCTGAGACGGCCAAATTCGAGTGCCAGCCGGGATTTCCCTGTGCCACCCAGAGCGACAATTGAGAGTAACCGTACATCTGGCCTGGCAATGAGTTCAGCCAGCGCTGCCATATCATCATCGCGGCCAATAAATGGCCCGGTCGTGGCTGGCAAACGGTGCGGGGTGGGCTGACCGGCCGGTCCAGAGTCCGCGGTATTAAGCAACCCCAGCGCGCGCGCCTGGGCGATCGCTTCAGTGCGCCGGCTGGTTCCCAGTTTGCTGTAGATCTGCTTGTTGTACCAACGCACAGTCTCAGTCGTGATAAAAAGCTGATCGGCAATTTCGCGATTGGATAACCCTGCGGCCATCAAACCAATGATTTCGAGTTCACGTTCTTTGAATTGATCGAGGGGTTGAACTAGCCGATCAGCCATCAATGAGCCTTTTCATTGACTAATGTCGTCGCGATACATCATTGTACAAACTTCTCTCAGACGGTCGAATGTGCGCAAGACTACCTGTAGGGGGGGTGATTGAGGGGGGGCAGAAGTTTTACCCTGTATTCAGATAACCGGACAGAGTTCGCAAGGGGTAAAAGAATATGGTACTGCTTCTCACATTCATCGCCGTCTGGGCTCTATCTCCAGGCCCCGTTTTCATCATGACCTTGCAGCAGACGCGTCGCCATGGCGCCCCGACCGGCGTCGCTATCGCTGGTGGTGCCGCCATTACCTCTACCTTGATGGTATTGTTCGCCCTGGCCATCCATGCCACCGGCTTTACCGCCATTCTGGAATCTGACGGCATGATGCTGGTTGAACGGGTTGGCGCAGCCGTCATCATCTGGCTCGGCTTCCACGCTGGCTGGCGCACCCTCCGCCACCAGGAAAGCCAGGCGGCCAGCGCCACGGTCAGACCAGGCAATCGGACCGGTCTTCTCCAGGGTGCCTCCTTGATGGCCACCTACATTCCCCAGGCTTTGCTCTTCTACAACGTCATCGTGCCGCAAACCGTTGGCCTGGACAGCCTTGTGCCAACTATCATTGCTCTCGGTACGCTCAAGATCAGCCTGATTTTCGGCTGGCACGCCGGCGCGGCGCTGCTGGCTGCCCGTCTACACAACCTGGTCAACAACCGGCATTTCAGCAAGGTACTCGAGCTGGTCGCCGCCGGCCTGATTATGGCCATCGGTGTCAACATCTTCCTCTAGGCCGCCAGTTGTGGCTGGCGACGCCTAACTTGACTGTCACTACGGTAGGTCCGGAAATCAACTCGCAGCCTGATGACTTCTTCTCCACATAATCATCTCGCGTAGTCCCATACGGTCCCAAGTAGATATTGACATCAGAGAAATCCGGAACAGACCCTCACTTGCTCCGGGTTTCTTTGCTGCATTGGCTAACTTGTGCGCCCTGGCCCCCATTCCGCCTCCGGCCAAGTGGCACTGCGCTTCCCTATAAGCCCCCCGTGCGCCCCACAAATGCATCTTTTGTATGCCCGGAGTCTATGCCGTTAGCTATATAAGTGACGCGGGTTACCCACTAGACTGGAAAACATCTTGTCAACCCGGGCAGCTTTGACCAATAGTCTGCCCAGCCCTTTGCTGACCCTGTCACTGCCACTGGCTGGTACACAGCTCAACCAGAAAAGGGCTCTTCATAAATGGGGTACAGGCCAAATGGAAGAAAACAACAACAAAGTGCCGGCGGACAATGAGTCCATATCCGGCGCCGAGACATCCGCCACCCCTGGTGTGCCAGCTGCGATCGGTATCTACGACCGGCCAGCCAAAGCAAATGTGAATCCCATGCTCGTTATCGGCCTGGTGCTATTGCTCCTGGTCGGTGCAGCCCTTCTGACCTTCGTGCTCATGTGATCACCGGAAAATTTATCCCATTGATGACCGGACAAGTGTCTTTACTAAAAGCGCTGTCTACTTTCCCGGACAGCGACCAGACAAAGGAGAAAAGTTTTATGAAAACCGTTGTTGGTTTGTTTGATGAATTAAGCGAGGCCAGGATTCTCGTCGAAGATCTGGCCAATTCCGGCTTTGACCGGGACGATATCAGCCTGGTAGCCCGTGACCTCGATGGCACCTATGCCACAGAGCTGGAAACCAGTCGTGAAACGGCGGTAATCGCCGAAGGCGCCACAACCGGCGCTGTTACAGGTGGCGTTGTCGGCAGTATTGGCGGCGTTTTGCTGGGGCTCGGTGCCCTGGCTATCCCGGGTGTTGGCCCGGTCATCGCGGCTGGTCCGATTGTTGCCGGCATCACCGGCGCCGTAGCCGGCGCTGTTGCTGGTGGTCTGATCGGCGGCCTGATTGCCTGGGGCATCCCGGAGGAAGAAGCCGGCTATTATGCTGAAGGGGTTCGCCGCGGTGGTACGCTCGTCGCCCTCAAGGTGGACGAAGCCAATGTGAACAAAGCCGTCAACATCATGGAACGCCACGACCCGGTCGACATCTCCCGCCGGTCCGCCTTCTGGCGCGCCTCCGGTTGGAATGGCTACGACCCCGAGGCGGCACCTTACGATAGCGAGGGCTACCGTCAGGAACTGGTCCGCTACCGGGACTTTGATGATGATGGCTACAACCAGTATCGTGATGCCTTCCAGCGTCACTATCAACGGACCTTTGCCAACAAAGGCTATGGCTTCGAACGTTACGAGCCTGGCTACCGCTATGGCTACAAGCTGGCGACCGATGAGCATTATCGGGACCGCAGCAGCTGGGATGAGCTGAAGGATGAGGCCCGTCAGGGTTGGGAAGAGTTTGAAGAAACGGCGGATTATGCCTGGGATGAATTCAAGGCCAGCGTCCGCCACGCCTGGGAAGCCGTCAAAGACGCTTTCGACGCCGATGATGATTATCAAAACGGCACCGAGCCGTCACTGGACACCGATACCGTCCGGGCTTTTCGGACCCATTACGACACCTACTACCTGAATTCGCCCTACGGTTTCACCATCTACCGCCCGGCTTATGCCTACGGCTACACGATGGCGAATGAGTATCGCGACCGGAACCTCACCTGGGACGCGGCTCACCCAGAGCTGCGCCGCCGTTGGGAAGCGGACAACGATGGCCTTTGGGAAGATTTCAAAGATTCGGTTGAATACGGCTGGAATCGTTTCAAGCAGGCTATCAGCTAAGGGTTCCTGGCTTCCCGAAAGGAGCAGAAGAGGGGGGAAACCGGCCGGTTTCCCCCACCCACCCATCTACCTGGCCCCTGGCCGGACCAAAGCCGACACATCCGGCCAGGGGCTTTCAACAAATTAATAAAGGAAAAGCAAATGAGTCTAAACACATTACAGGATCTGTATATCCACCAACTAAAAGATATGTACAGCGCCGAGAAACAGCTCGGCTCGGCCCTGCCAACTATGGTCACCGCCGCGTCTGACAATGGGCTGAAAACCGCTTTTCAGACCCATCTGGGCGAAAGCGAACAGCATCTGGAAAAGGTCAGCATGCTGCTGGATAAACATTCAGCCAATCCGACCAGCACCAAATGCAAAGCCATGGCAGGGTTGATCGAAGAAGGCAGCCACATCGCTTCCGAAAGCGGTAATGCCGACGCCAAGGATGCCGCGCTGATCGTGGCCGCCCAGAAAGTTGAGCACTACGAGATTGCTTCCTACGGCAGCCTTCACGCCATCGCCAATTCGCTGGGCTACAGTGAAGACGCCGTCGTGATTCAAAGCATCCTCGACGAGGAATATGCGGCCAACGGCAAACTGGATAAACTGGCCCTGGGCACCCACAAGAAGCCCGGCCTGAACAAGGCCGCCCAGCACGCCTAAATCAAACTCACCCTCTCACATTTCCAATAGAACAGGCGGCGCCGGACAATTCTGGTGCCGTCTGTTTTGTATTCAACCTCAAACAATCACCCCACTCACACTTGATCTTACGGCTGGGCGCCTCGTTGCCGATACTGCAGCGCCTCCGCAATATGCCCCATTTGAATCGCGTCATCGCCGGCCAGATCGGCAATGCTGCGGGCAACCTTGAGGATGCGGTGAAAAGCGCGGGCGCTCAGATCCATCTGGGCCATCGCCTGCTTCATCAGCTGCCGCCCCTGGTGGTCCAGCGGGCAATGCTGGCGGATCTCCGACGGCCCCATATCTGCATTGCAATACTGGTCAGGCGCAGTTAAACGTTCTGCCTGCCGTCCGCGAGCTGCCTCCACCCGTTCCCGTATCGTTGCCGATGATTCAGCGCGATCCCGCGCCGCCAGCTTCTCAAAATCAATGCGCGGCACGGTCAAATGGATGTCGACGCGGTCCAGTAGCGGCCCGGATATCCGCTTCTGGTAGCGGGTAATGGCGCTGGCGCTACAGGCACATTCATGGGCCGGGTCGCCATGGTAACCGCAGGGGCACGGGTTCATGGCGGCGATCAGCATGAAGCTGGCCGGGAAGGTCAACGTGCCGCTGGCCCGGCTGATCGAGACCTCCCGCGGCAGCCCTTCCAGCGGCTGGCGCAGCACTTCGATTAGATTTTTGCCGTATTCAGGCAGCTCATCCAAAAACAGCACCCCGCGATGAGCCAGGCTGACCTCACCAGGCCGGGGCCAGGCGCCACCACCCACCAGGCCGGCGTAGCTGATGGTGTGATGGGGGGCGCGAAAAGGGCGGGCCCGGATAAGCGGGGTACCGGCCGGTAACGCCCCCGCCACACTGTAAATCTCCGTCACTTCCAGCGCCTCATCAATTGACATCCGGGGCATGATGCTGGGCAACGATTTGGCCAGTAGCGTCTTGCCGGTCCCTGGCGGTCCGCTCAACAGCACGTTATGGCCGCCGGCCGCCGCCACTTCCAGCGCCCGCTTGACATGCTCCTGACCCATGATGTCCGCAAAATCAGCCGCATAATGGACTGCCTCACTGCTCAACGCCCCCAGATCGACGGCCGCTGGCGCAATTTCGCCCAGCCGGGTCAGATGACCTACCAGTTCCTGCAAATGCGTCACCGGGATCACCTCCACCTCAGGGATCAGCGCCGCCTCCGCTGCATTTTCGGCCGGCACAAAGATGCGCTGGAAACCCAGCCGCCGGGCCAGCGCCGCATGGAGCAGCACCCCCTTGCAGGGTCGCACGGCCCCATCCAGCGACAACTCGCCGACAAATAGCGCCTCTTCCAGCCCCTCGGGCCAGACCTGTCTGGAGGCGGCCAGGATGCCAACCGCGATTGGCAAATCATAGGCGGGCCCTTCCTTGCGCAAATCGGCCGGGGCCAGGTTACAGGTCACCCGCTTGTTGGGCGGGAAAATCTGGCCGCTGTTCTTGATAGCCGCCATCACCCGATCCCGGCTCTCCCGCACCGCCGCATCCGGCAGCCCCACCATAAAAAAGCGCGGCAACCCCCGCCGAATGTCCACTTCAACCTCAATCAATTCCGCCTGCAGCCCCACCAGGGCACAGCTAAACACTTTCGCAATCATCACAGCCAACTCCTTTTGCACCGCGCGCGTCTGTAACACTCAACGGAGATTGGGCGTTTTTCCGACACGAATTTGGGCGGACGGTGGTCAGTACGCTTGCTACGCTCGCTTTCAGCCGTCAGTACGCTGCACTTTCAGTCACCAAAATGCAGGCCGTACTGACCTCTAGTCACGCCCAAACAGCTTTTTGTATCTGTATGGTTCTTCGCTTGGCTAAAGGAAAAGCATCGGCGCTGACGTTACCCAGTTAAGAGAGTCCAAAATGCGAGACAGGAAAGACGTGGCTGT
>JACKBM010000071.1 GCA_020634575.1 Ardenticatenales bacterium
TCTGGTTCAGGCGCTGGCACACTGGTCGGGAATGGATGCCGTTGGGCACAGTTTGGCCTGGGGCGATGGCAGCAGCACGCCGCTGGCCGGCGTCAGCGGCACTATTACGCTGACCCACACCTATGCACCTGGCCATTACACCATGACACTGCGGTTGCATTCAAGCGACTTTGGTCAGCTCAACGACGCAGAGCCTGTGCACATACGGGCCGCCTGCACCGACCTGGCTGAGGCGGCTGTCGGGCTGTTTAGCCAGCGGAACTGTTCTGGTATGGCGCAGATGTTGCCAGGCATTGGCTGGTATGAGTTGGCCGACCTGGCCGGCACAGTTGAGTCTGTCTATTTGCCGAATGATTATTCGGTGCTGCTGTATCGGGAGCCGTTTTTGGTTGGCACTGGCTATTGTCTGACGGCGACGGCGCCTGACCTGGCTCAGCTCATCTGGCCCGATGGCGCCAATCTGGCCAATGCCGTGTATTCCCTGCAGATTTTTGCCAACGACAGTTGCCAGGATACGACCCTTGCCCTTGCTGTGACGCCGGATTGGCTGGCGCCGGGCTCTGTGTCGGCTGAGGTGAGTTGGACGGGAGGGGCCGGCCCCCACCTGCTGCTCTGGGGCGATGGGGCGACGACGATGTTGACAGGCGCTACAGGTTCAGGTTTGTTCACCCATGAATATGCCCAGCTTGGCATCTGGACTGCTTATCTGGTGATCGTGGATCCGGCCGGTTTCCAGCACATTCAGGCAGTTACCTTCCCGGTCCAGGAGCGTTACCAGCAGTTTTTACCCCTGCTGCTGCGCGCCGGGTGATGGCCGTTTAGGCTGGCTGAAGGATGCTGTCGGCGAGCTGGAGGAAGGCGGTGGCGAGGGGACCGGCCGGTTCGCCATTCAACAATGGATGCCCGCCATCCACCCGTTGGGCAATTCCCGGCGACAACGGGATCTGACAAAGGAGACGAGCATCCGCCAGCGCCTCGGGCCGGCCGGCGCTGTTGCCCGTGAAAATCGCATGACGCTCGCCGCAGCTGGGGCAGACAAAGTAGCTCATGTTCTCGACAAGCCCCAGAATCGGCACCCGGTTATCGGCAAAGAGCTGCCAGGAACGGGAGGCATCCAGCAGGCTCATATCCTGCGGCGTGGTCACCACAATCGCGCCATCAAAATGGACAAATTGCAGCAGCGACTGCTGTGGCTGCCCGGCCGAGGGCGGCAAATCAAGCAGCAGGTAATCCAGCTGCCCCCATTTCACATCCCGCAACGTTCGCACGGCCAGTTGCCCCACCGTGTCAGCCAATGGATTGATGACCTGGGCCTCGCTAACCAGCAAGCCCGTCGACATCAGCTGGAGTCCATACCGTTCCAGCGGATCGATGTAGGGTAGCGCATCAGGCTGGCGCATGATGGGGACAAAGGCGTTGCCTTCCTCGCGCCGGTGAATGCCCAGCGCCACCGGTATGTTGGGGCCGTAAATATCAGCATCAAAAATGCCGACCCGGGCGCCACGCGCCTGCAGGGCCAGGGCCAGGTTGACAGTGACAGTGGTTTTGCCGACGCCACCCTTGCCACTGGCTACGATGATCAGGTTGCGGACGGAGGGCAATCTCAATTTTGCCATACAAGCATTCTCCCTTGGGTCCGCCTATTATGGCGTCAGGCAGGGTTGCCGGGCAACCGCTCAGGCAAATATCTTAACCAGCCAATGATGCAATGGCGCCAATCTCTCAAAATGGGTGGCGCAGATGTCCACCAGGGCCGGGCTCTGGACCTCGGTAGCCGAAATTGGCGGTGGGAAGGCGTGCAGGCCGTTGTAGCGCAGGAGATCGGCGCGAGGATGGTCCCCGTCAAAGCCGCGCGGCACACTCTTGTAATGCTCACCACCGAGTTGGTAGCCCGGCAGGGCGCGAATCTGGCCGACGATGCCGTCCAGCTCTGCCCCCAACGTCGTGTCGACGACGGCTTCGCGGAAGCGGGCGAGCTTGTCCTTGGGAAAGCCATACATGCCGAGCATCAGCATCATGTTGTCTGACGTGAGCCGGAAGCCCATGGCCGGATTCATGTTTTTCTTGCCCGGCCCTTCCCAGAGCAAGGCGGTGACATGGGTGTTGTAGGGTGTTTTGTCCTGGCTAAAGCGGACATCCCGGTAGATCCGCATCAAAGAGCCCGAGCCATTGGCGCGCAAATCAGCCTGCAAACGCGGAAACGCCGGCCGCAGCCGCTCGCCCAGGTCGCGAATAAAGGCGATGGCCGGCTCCTGTAATTGGCTGACATATTGCTCTTTGCGGGGGGTGAACCATTCCTTGTCGTTGTTCTCGGCCAGGTCAGCTAAAAACTGCAGCCCGGCCGCTGGAAATCCTGAAAATGCCATGATCTATCCTCCCAATGGATCTGGTAACTAGCCGATGTATGTGGCTGTCAGGCACACAAAATCAAGGATAACAGAAGATGCTGATTTAGAACACATTTTCTAATGTTGGGCTGTGGGATGATGGCTGGCGTCTGTCCAGGCGCCTCATCAGTCAGCAGGTGCCAATCGCCGCTGGCGCAGGTAAGATAGAAGGGCTTGTTGACTCAGGAGGTCACCATGAAAAAGCGCTTGCTGCTGCTGCTCACCTTTCTACTGCCAGCCGTTTTGCTGGCATTGTTCTATCAGCCGGCCCCGGCCGCCCCAGGCCCGGCCGATGCTGACGTCTGGGTCGTGCAGATCTATTTTGACGACCAGGCAGAGTTGCAGGCGCTGGCTGATTGGCGGGAGCCGTGGGAAGTGGATGTGGCCGCGGGCTTTTTGCTGGTGGAGATCCGGCCGGTTGAATACGACATCCTCACCGCCGCCGGTTTCCGTGTGGAGGTTGACCAGGCGCGGACGGAAACAGCCAACCTGGTCGCTGAACCATTACCCGGCCAGGACGGCGGCACTATTCCTGGTTATCCTTGCTACCGCACCGTCGAAAGCACGCTGGACAGCGGCGCCTTGCTGGCCACTACCTATCCCGATCTGGCCACCTGGAGCGACATCGGTGACTCCTGGGAGAAGGTGCAGGCGAGTGGTGAGGAGCTGACTTTGCTGAATCCGGCCGGTCTCGGCTATGACATCATGGTCCTGAAGCTGACCAACAGCAACATCAGCGGTCCCAAACCCCAGCTCTTCGTCAGCGGCGGTATCCACGCCCGCGAATACACCTCTGCTGAGACTGCCATCCGCCTGGCTGAATATCTGCTCGGCAACTACGGTGTGGACCCGGATGTCACCTGGTTGCTGGACTATCATGAGATCCATATCGTGCCCCAGACCAACCCGGACGGCCGCAAAATTGCCGAAGCTCCGGACATCTGGCATCGCAAAAATACAAACGATGATGCCTGCAGCGCCCTCGTTAATCCGGGCATCGATCTGAATCGCAATTTCCCTTTCCTCTGGGGCTACAACTCCGGCTCCAGCAGCAGCGGCTGTGATGACACCTACCGCGGCAGCGGGCCAGTCTCCGAACCGGAAGCGCTGGCCATTGTGGATTACGTGCGCAGCACGTTTCCAGACCAGCGGCCCAATGACCTAACCATACCGGCGCCCATCACCACGACCGGCATCTTCATCGACCTCCACTCGTACTCCAACGTCATCCTCTGGCCCTGGGGCCCGCCCTCAGCTGATATTGGCAGCAATATTTCGCCCAATCAGCTGGGCTACAACGCGTTGGCCCGGCGCATGGGCTTCATCAATGGCTACGCTGCCTCGAAGACGCTCTCATATTCTGTCTCCGGCACAACCAAGGACTTTGCCTATGGCGAGCTGGGTATTGCTGCCTTCACCATGGAGATGGGCACGGAGTTCCACCAGAGCTGCAGCGTTTTCGAAAACTCCATGATTGCAGACAACCTGGCGACCCTGATCTATGCCGCCAAGGCGTCGCGCCAGCCCTATGCGCTGCCCTTTGGCCCGGATATGGTGGAGCTTGAGTTCGTGGGGCCGACGTTGGTGGGCGAGCCGGCGCTGTTGCAGGCGCGTGCCGACGATGGGCGCTATGGCGCCGGGCATGCCAACAACCCATCCGGCCAGGTGCTCTCCCAACCGGTTGTGGCCGCGTATTACTACGTTGACCTGCCGCCCTGGGAAGCCGGCGCTGTGGCCCAGCCAATGGCCCCGGCTGACGGCAGCTTTAGCAGCAGCAGCGAACTGGTGACGGCCACCATCGACACCAGTGGTCTGGCGCCCGGCCGCCACATCATCTATCTGCAGGCTGAGGACTTTGATGGCGATCGGGGCGTGGTCTCGGCCATTTTCCTGGACCTGGTCGACGGTGAAAATATCTATCTGCCGACGATCGTGCAGCCGTAGAACGTGAGGGGATCTGTGATGGAATTTGACTTTTGCCTGGCGCAACTAAGCCATAACGCGGCTGCGGTACAGCAATTGGTTGAAGGTGTTTCGGCTGAGCAGGCCCGCTGGAAACCGGACGAGGCCAGCTGGTCGATCCTGGAGGTGCTGTGCCATCTTTACGATGAGGAGCGGGAGGATTTCCGGGTGAAGCTGGATCTGATCTTGCACCGGCCGGATACCCCCTGGCCGCCTATTGATCCGGCCGGATGGGTCACGACGCGCGCCTACAACGAACGCGACCTTGGCATCACCCTGCTCGGCTACCTGCAAGAGCGCGAAAACTCCCTGGCCTGGCTGCGCCAGCTCAAACAGCCCAAATGGAGCCAGACCAGCGTGGCGCCCTGGGGCATCACGCTGAGCGCCGGCGATATGTTCACCAGCTGGGTCGCCCACGACATCCTGCACCTGCGCCAGCTTGTCGAGCTCAAATACGCCTACACAACAGCCCAGCTCGCCCCCAATTCACCCCGCTACGCTGGCGAATGGTAAGATAGCGACCGTACACCCGATGAGTCATCATCATGACGTTATGGTGGCTCGGAAATCCTCCCCTGAGCTGAGCAGGCCTGCCAGCCAATGACTGCGCCAGGCTGGCATCATAGAGAGGGGTCCTTCGCCTGCTCTTGAGGGCCGTATTACCCCATTGACGAGGCTCAGGAAATGTCGTTTTGATAGGTGAGTGCAACGCCAATGCCGTTTTGGTGTCTGTCTGTATTTTTTATTTCTTCCGACCCACTATAAGGCCAAACAGCAGCGCACCCCCCGCCAGCGCCGCGCCAATGCCCAACGCCACCCGCCCGTTGCGGGATGGCTGGGGCCGGGGCACCGATGTCTCCTCGGCCTGGGCCCGTAGTGATTCGACGGCCGCCGGCACATGCTCCACGCGCTGCACCAGTGACTCGCCAAATACCAGGTAGAGGATCGCCTTGGCCAGGGGATAGTTACCCGGGTAGCGTAATTTGGTGGCGATATCAAAAGCCAGCGGCGGTGGCCCTAGAACGAGCGAGCGGCTCTGGGTGTATTGCAGCAACTCCGCCTCACCATGGGTCCGCCCATCACCGGACTGCTTAAAACCACCAAACGGCAGCTGCGCCACCGCATAATGGACGATGGCATCGTTGATGACTACCGAACCCACTTCCAGCTGCTCCGCCACCGCTTGGGCCCGGTTCATATCCCGGCCCCAGACGCTGGCGCTCAGCCCGTAATGGGTATCGTTGGCCAACGCAACGGCCTCTGCCTCGTCTTTGACTTTCATGACCGGCAGGATCGGGCCGAAGGTCTCAGCCTGCATCAACGTCATCTCGTGGGTGACATCAACGACCAGCGTAGGTTCAATGAAATTGCCCCGCCGGCCGCCACCGACCAGGATGCGGGCGCCTTTCTCCAGCGCATCCTTGAGTTGGGCGTCGATGATGTCCAGCTGGCGGCTGTCAGTCATGGGGCCATAATCATGCTCGGCATCCAGGGCGGGCGAATAATCGGTTTTGATCTGGCCCATTTCCCAGACCATCCGCTCAACCAGCCGGTTGTAAATCGATTCCACTGCATAGACCCTTTCTACGGCCACGCAGGTCTGGCCGGCGTTGTAGCAGGCGCCCCAACTGCCCCATTTGGCCGCCGCCGTCAGGTCGGCATCTTCGAGGACAATCATCGGGTCCTTGCCGCCCAGTTCGTGGCGGAAAGGGATCAGGTGCTCAGCGGCCGCTTGAGCGATCTTTTTGGCCGTGTTGGTCGAGCCGGTCATGAATAACATATCTGGTTTGGAGGCGACGACGGCCGCGCCGACCTCGCCATCGCCGTGCAGGACGCGGACATAGGGGGCCAGCTCCGGCACGCTGTTGAAAATATGCTCAACGAGGACACCCACAGCCGGCGTGACCTCTGATGGCTTAATCATGACGCAATTGCCCGCCAGCAGCGCCGTCATGGCCGGCGGGATGGTCAGCTCCAGCGGATAGTTCCAGGGGCAGATAACGCCGACGGTGCCGTACGGGCGCGGCTCGGTGAAATATTGCTTAAAAACGTACATACCCGGCGAAACCCGCCGGCGGCGCAGCCAGCGGGGCGCCTTCTTGCAGTAGGTATGAATCTTTTCGACGGTGACAAACACCTCGATTAGCGCATCCTGGCGGCTTTTGCCGGTGTCGCGGGTGACCGTTTCCGTGATGTAATCGGTATGTTCCAGCAGCACACGCTGCAACTTTTTGATGATCCGGACCCGTTCGCGGACCGGTTTTTGTCCCCAGACCGGCGCCAGCTGGCGCAGCTCTTCGCGGGCGGCCATCACTTCATCAGGCGTGGCCGCCTTGACTTCGCCAAACTGTTCACCTGTCGCGGGGTTGAAAAAGGGAATAATCTTTTCCGTCATCCTTGCCTCCCTATTCCTATGTCTTCATTTTTGACATTACGACTTTAGCACAGAAGTCGCTGATCTGGGGCACCGGCCGCAACCCGTTCAGGTGTGGCTGCTCGGTCTTCTTAATGCAGATTTTAGCTGGCTACGAGACAACCGAATCCGAGGGCTCCTGGCGCGGAACGCTGTCCAGGATGGCGGTCAGGCCGTGCGCCCTGGACTGGTCTGAGGCAGCACCGGCTCCGATAGGCTCGATTTTGGTCATCGCCCGTTCGGTCAGAGCCACAATCGTCAGGCTGGGATTTACGCCCAGATTGGCCGGGATGACCGAGGCGTCGGCGATGTAGAGGCCAGGGTAGTTGAAAACCTCATGACGGTCGTCGACCACGCCGCTTTCGATGTCGGCGCCGATGCCGCAGCCACCCAGGACGTGGGCTGTGGAGGCGGTGTTCAGGATTGCTTCGTTGATCGAAGCCTGCGGGATGCCATTCACCTTCCGGGCAAATGCCTCAACAAGGGCGCGGCCCGCCTCGACGATGGTAGGGATGGGTAGCTCCTGGTCTTGCTCCGTGACCAAGCCGCGCCGGCCCAGCGTCAGCAAACTCCGTCCGCGCCGCAGCCGCAGCCGGTTCTCAACTGTCTGCATGATCAGGATGATGGTCGTGTCGCGGGCCCAATGGGGTAGCAAGCGGCTCTTGAGCGTATCCAGCGGATGGGCGATGCTCTCCCAGGCCACCCGACCCAGCCGCCGCCAGAGGGAGCCATCCAGTTTGATGAGGGGCATCCCCAGCGTGCGAATAAACGAGGAGCCACGAGAGTAGCGAACCGGCTCAGCGCTGGTCACCTCATCCAACCAGAAGTGGGAGGTGATGGCGACTCCCTCGGAGAAATCCGTTTTGCCGTCCCGGGCGGTGACGCCCATGATGGATTCACTGTTGCTGCGCACCATGTAGCCCAGCCGGTCGGAGAGGTTGGGCAGGGAACGGGTCTCATCGCGGCAGCGCAGGAGCAGGTTGACGGTGCCGAGCACCCCGGCCGATACCACCACATTGCGCGCTCGTTCAACGGTCCGCGGTTTGCGGAACCAGGCGGTGGTCTTCTCGTAGACGACTTCGTAGCGGGCGCCGTCAGGTTGACCGGCCGGTAGCGGCCGAATATCCACCACCTGCGCCTCCGGCCGCACTTCCGCCCCCATCTTTTCCGCAAAATAGAGATAGTTTTTGTCCAGCGTATTCTTGGCATTGTGCTTGCAGCCAACCATGCAGCCGCCGCAATGGATGCAGCCCGCCCGCTCTGGTCCGGCGCCGCCAAAGTAGGGATCGGGCACAGTCTGGCCCGGTTCGCCGAAGAAAATCGCTACCGGCGTGGGCTCAAAGGTATGGCCCTGGCCCAGCTCCTCGGCGATGTCGCGCAGGGCGTGATCAGCTGGCCAGAGGCGGGGATTGCGCGTAACGCCGAGCATATGTTCGGCCATGTCGAAATGGGGGGCCAGCTCGGCCTGCCAATCCGCCAGCTCCCGCCATTCCGGCGCCTCGTAGAATGCCTGACCCGGCCGGATATGGGTGCTGGCATAAACCAGGCTGCCACCCCCTACCCCGCTGCCATTGAGGATCATGATATCGTCCAGGAAGTTGATGCCCATGAAGCCAAAACAGCGTAGGGCCGGCGCCCAGAGGTATTTGCGTAAATGCCAGTTGTTTTTGGGGAAAGTGGCGGCGGTGTACCGTTTGCCGCGCTCCAGAACCAGCACACGATACCCTTTCTCAGCCAGACGCATCGCCGAAACACTGCCGCCAAAACCGGAACCGATTATCAGAAAATCGTGCGCTTCCTTCATTTGTTCACCTGCGCCATCAACCTGCTCAGACTTGGGATAATGCGCTGCGTCATATCATAACACAACGCGTTATGCCGGTCTAGATCACAGGTGACCCAGGCAAGGCAATTCTTAAGAAAGGGCCGCTAAGGTGATGGTCGGGCGCTTCCTGTCTGCTTACGGCAGACTGTAGCCTCGTCAGGAGAGGAAATTTATGATACCCAACAACGTCACGGCAGCCCCGCGGCCTCATGCCCGCTTTCTATTTGTCACCTTGCTCGTCTTTTTGCTAACCATACTGGGTGGTTCACTGCGCATTTTTGCTCAGGGCAGCTCGACCTTTGCCTGGCGCGAGGTCAGCCCCAACCCGGGCCGCCGCTTTGAAGGGCCAGCGCTGGTCATCAATAACAGGCTGGTCGTCTTTGGCGGCTTTGACGAGGCCCTCAATGCTCAGACCCGGGTCGACGCTTATGATCCGGCCACCGATAGCTGGAGCAGCCTCAGCGATATGCCCGTTGCCGTGACCCATGTCCTGCCAGTGCGCGACGGCAACACCATCTGGTTTGTGGGCGGCTTTGTGGGTAACGACCCCGGTCCAGCGACTAATATCGTCTGGCGTTATGACGTTGCTACTGACAGCTGGTCGGCTGGCCCCGCTCTGCCGGCGCCGCGGGCTGGTGGCACGGCTGCTGTGGCCAATGGCGAATTGCATTACATTGGCGGTTTCGCCGACCGGGATGATACGCGGACGGAACATTTTGTTCTTGATCTGGGCAATCCGGTAACCTGGACGACAGAGCCAGCCATGCCGCAGCCGCGTGGCCATAGCGCCGGGGCGGCTGTGAATGGGATCATTTACGTCTTTGGTGGTCAGATTCGCCACGATACGACGCCCATTGATCAATCGGAAGCGTTTGCCTATGACACAGTGAGCAATAACTGGCAACAGGTCGCAAATCTGCCCAGTGATCGCTCCCATTTTGAGCCGGGTACTTTTGTCTACGATGGGCGCATCATCATCGCCGGCGGCCGCAACAACGTCAACTTCCAGGATTCGCTCAGCGACATGACCATGTATGATCCGGCTCTGGATTTATGGGTAGCCCTACCGGAGCTGCCGGCGGCGCTGCTGGCACCGGGGGTGAAACGGATCGGCACTGATCTGGTATTGAGCAATGGTGGTTTTAATTGGGATCAACCCCAGGTGACGACCTACACCACGCCCTGGCTGACGGCTTGGGAGACAGCTACGGCGTCGCCGCCGGCGGCTGTTGGGCAGACGGCAACCGGCCGGATCGGCCAGGAAATCCTCCTCCTCGGCAGCGGCACAGCCGCTATTCAGCTCTATGATCTTGCCCGCAACAGCTGGCGCACGGTCAGCAGCCGCGCCCTGCCCCCGTTCCCGGACGACGGTTATGCGGCGGCTGTATTTAATGACGAACTGTATCTGTTTGGCGGGCTGGGACCTGCCGCTGGCCTGGTGCAGATCTACAATCCGGCCCTGGATAGCTGGCGGCTGGGGGCGCCGCTGCCATTTCCGGCTGGCCTGGCGACAGCCACGCTTATCAGCAACCAGATTTACCTGGCCGGCGGTGTCGTTGGCGGCGTAACCACGCCGGCGGCCGCCCGCTACGATCCCCTCGGGAACAGCTGGACAAGCCTACCGGCACTGCCACAGGGCCGGCATTACGCTTCAGCCGGCACGGATGGCAGCCGTCTGTTTATCTTCGGCGGCCGTGAAGGGCCTCTGGCGCCAAACGATGGGACCAATACCGTACAGATTTTTGATCCGCTCCTCAATACCTGGACCAGTAGCAGCGATGGTTTCCTGACACCACTACCGCAAGCGCGAGCCGGCATGGGGCGGGCGCTGTATGCTGGCGACGAATTCTATTTGCTGGGTGGTGAGACGGTGAGCGGGGCCGGGGCAAATCCGGCCGGTGTCTACGACCGGGTCGACATCTACAACCCGGCCACCAACAGCTGGCGGCCGGGGCCAGCGTTGCCGGCCGGCCGGCATGGGCATGACCCGGTTTTGGTATCCGGCCGGATCTACCTCTTTGGCGGCGCCACGGCAACTGGTACCGGCGGCTCGACGTTAGCAGCGGTCTACAATCCCGTCTCCGGCGCCGGCGCACCAACAGCGATCACAGGCCAGGCCGGGGGGCAGGCCACACGTCTGCCCTGGTTACTCTGGGGCAGTCTCGTTGGTTTGCTTCTGGCAACTGCACTGCTGGCAGCCAGAAGCCGCCGCCAGGTCGACTAACCCGACGGGTCCCCACCAACCCGACGGCGCACTGACGGTCCCCACGACGGTCCACCACCCGACGGGTCCCCACCACCCGACGGGTCCCCACCAACCCGACGGGTCCCCACCAACCCGACGGTCCACCACCCGACGGGTCCACCCGACGGGTCCACTACCCGACGGGTCCACCCGACGGGTCCGCCAACCCGACGGGTCCCCACCAACCCCGCAGAACTGTAAACCCCGGTTGACACTTCTCTCGGAATCGGCTATGTTTGGGCCATATGTTCTAGCACCCGGTTTGCGCGCTGTCCTGTCGTGCGCAGCGAGATCTCGGAGGGGAAATGGCCCGTATTGTCTCTATCGCGATGCAAAAAGGGGGCGTCGGCAAGACGACCACCACCATGAACCTGGCCGCTGCTTTGCAGCAGGCTGGTCAATCTGTCCTCGCTGTTGATCTGGACCCGCAGGGTAACCTGACCCAGCACACCGGCCTGAACCCCGAACAACTCACGCCAACCATCTACAATGCGTTCAAGGCCGAAATTGAGGGCTTTGAGAGCAATATTCGCCAGGCGATTTACAAGACCCATGAAGGGTTTGACATCCTGCCCTCGCAGCCGGAGTTGAGCCTGACCGAGCTGGCGCTGATGAATACATTGAGCCGGGAACGGGTATTGGCAACTTTGCTGGAACCTTTGCGCCCCCTCTACGATTACATTCTCATCGACTGCAGCCCGTCGCTTGGCCTGCTGGTGGTAAACGCGCTGACGGCTTCGGACAGCGTCATCATCCCGATTCAGGCGGAATATTTGGCCGCGCGTGGCGCTTACATGATCATGTCCACCATCGAGACCGTGCGGCGCAAAAAGCTGAATTCCGACCTGGTCATCGACGGCATCCTGCTGACGATGGCGGACACCCGCACGCTCATGGCCAAGGATATCCAGGAAGCGGTCACCCAGCAGTTTGGCAGTGGCCAGCGCATTTTCCAGGCAATTGTGCGCCGCTCCATCCGCTTTGGTGAGAGCGCCGCCGCCGGGCAGAGCATCCTGAGCTATGAGCCAGACAGCCAGGGTGCTGAAGCGTATCGCCAGGTTGCCCAGGAGCTTTTGCATGAGTAAGAAACGCGAGCGCGCCAAAATCAACCTGGCGCCCCAGGTCCCGGCCCGCAGCGGTGATCTGGAGATGCTGTTCAGCAATGAGCAGGACACGGAGCAGGCGTCCGGCCTCGTCCTGGTGCGGCTGCGCGTCGACGCGGTCCAGCCGGATCCCGATCAGCCGCGGCGGACTTTTCCGCCAGAATCGCTGCAGGAGCTGGCCGATAGCATTGCCCAGGATGGCGTGATTCAGCCCATTGAAGTAACCCAGGTCAGCAAGCAGCAATACCGCATCGTCCACGGCGAACGGCGCTGGCGGGCGGCGCGCATGGCCGGGCTGGAGACGATCCCGGCTGTGGTGCAGCGGCGTGATTACGACATTGTGACCCGCTTTGTGCGCCAGCTGGTGGAAAACATCCAGCGCGAAGATCTGAACGACGTGGATCGGGCTGCCGGTCTGCTGCATTTGCGCGATCTAATGCAGGAAGAAATCGCCGCCGAGGCACTGCACAAAGGGGATAAGCAGCCCTGGGGCAGCAAAATCACCTGGGCCAAAGTGGGTAAACGACTGGGCTATTCGCGGCAGCGGATCCACCAGCTCATCCAGCTCCTGAAACTTCCTGAGGAGATCCAGGAAGCGATCCGCCAGGGCGAGCTCAGCGAACGGGAGACCCGCGTTTATCACGGGCTGACAGCGACACAGCAACGACAACTACACGAAGCGCGGATGAACGGTGATGTCTCGTCTGAAGAGATGCGGCACGTAGCCCGGCATATTAAGGAGATGCCCCGGAAGCAGGTCACCGAGGCGATCAACGAGATCCGCCACATCCGCTCGTTACCGGCCCCACAACCGCAGACAAGTCGGTCCAAGCGGTCACTCAAGCAAAATCTCAATCGAATCAGTTTTGCGCAACATCACCTCAGCACGGTGGTTATTGCAGATGGGTTGGATGATGAGGAGCGGCAGCAGCTCAGCAGCGCCCTGGGTGCCCTGGCAGCTGATGTCGCGGCCCTGCTTCAGGTGGTCGATGGTCCGAATGATTAATTGAACCCCGGTTCGTTTCCCTGGAATTTTAGATGAGCATGGATGGTTTTGCCACACCGGCCGGTACCCAACGTTTCGCCCAACGCCATGACGGGCTTGCCTTCAACCCATTGGGCCGCACTGGCTTGTGGACCAGCCCGGCCGGCTTTGGCAGCTACCGGGTCAATACGGACAACGAGATACAACGCAATGCCCTGAACGCGGCCCTGCAATCCGGCCTCAACCTGATTGACACCAGCGCTAACTATGGCGACGGCGGGGCAGAACTGCTCATCGGCCAGGTTTTGGGCCAGCTTGTGGACCGGGGCGAGCTCAGGCGGGATGAAATCATCCTGGTCTCCAAAGCGGGCTATCTGCAAGGCCAAAACCTGACCCTCAGCCAGGAGCGCAAAGCTGCCGGCAACCCATTTCCTGATCTGGTCGAATACATGCCCGGGCTGGAGCATTGTATCCACCCGGAGTTCCTGGCGGATCAACTCAGCCGCAGCCTGGAAAGGCTTGGTGTCGCCACGCTCGACATCTACCTGCTGCACAATCCCGAATATTATCTGAGCTGGGCTGTCAAAGCGGGTTTGCCACTGCCGGAAGCGCGGGCTGAATATTACCGTCGCCTGGGCCTGGCTTTCACCCATCTTGAGAGCGAAGTGGCTGCGGGCCGCATCAGGGCTTATGGGCTCAGCTCGAACAGCCTGCCCCACCCTGCTGACGCAGCCGACTTCACTTCCCTGCAGGAAATCCTGGATCTCGTCCAGTCTAGAGGGCTGGAGAATTTTCATTGCATTCAGCTACCCGCCAACCTGCTGGAAACAGGCGCCTTTACCGAGGCCAATCAGCCGGGCGGGCTGACGGTGCTGCAGTTGGCTGCAGCCACAGGCATCGCCACCCTGATCAACCGGCCGCTCAATGCGATCGCCGCTGACACGCTCTACCGGTTGGCTTCTGTGCCGCCGATGGCTGCGCCGGATGAGGCGGAAGTGTCAACCGCGGTTGACAGGTTGGCCGGGCTGGAGGCTCAATTTGAGGCTGAGATTTTGCCTGGCTTGCTCCTGGGGGCACAGGAAAAAGAGCGAGTGCCGGCTCTGCTGGTGACCGGCCGGATCCTGGCCCAACGCTGGCACGACCTGGGCAACTGGCAACAATGGCAGGATATCCAGGCCACTGCCTTTATCCCCCGCCTGCGGGCCATAGCCGAACTACTCCTGCAACGGCGCAATCTACCCACCGGGGCCCAGGCCTGGCTGGAACAATACGCTGTCCAGGCTGAGACAGCCCTCTCACTTGTCAGCCGCTATTACCAGGCCCAGGGCGCTGAAATCGCCCAGAAGCTCCAGGATGCGGCGCAACAGGCTGATCCGGCCTGGGAGGCCCCCACGCTCAGCCAAAGCGCTCTACGCGCCTTACGGAGCAGTATTGGCGTAGATTGTGTCCTCGTCGGCGCCCGCCAGGTCGCTTATGTGGCGGATGTGATGCGGGAGCTGTTCCGGCCGGTGGTGCGGGAGGCGCGGTGGGAGAGTTGGGAGAGGTTGGCTGATAGCTGTTAGCTGTTAGTACGGGCCTTCGGCCCTTTCAGCGATCAGTACGGCCTGCGGCCTTTCGGTGATGGTGGCCGTGTGCTACCCACTGACCGCTGAAAGCGAAGCGTACTGATAGCTGAAAGCGAAGCGTACTAACAGCTAACAGCTAACAGCTAATAGCTCCAAAGGATAAACTATGCGCCCTCTAACATTTGCCACTGGTTGCGCCCCGTTTTTGTTTCGCGGTGGGCCGGTGGGTTGTTTGTTGATTCATGGTCTGACGGGAACGCCGCATGATATGCGGCGGCTGGGTGAGCATCTGGCAGCGCGGGGTTACACCGTGTTGGGGCCGCGGCTGACGCATCATGCCACGCATCCTGAGGATATGAACCGGTCGGCCTGGCACGATTGGTACCTGGCCGCCCTCGATGGCTGGCAAATGCTGGATATGATCTGTGAACAGGTGGTCGTGGTGGGGGTATCAGCCGGTGGGGTGACAGCGCTGTTGCTGGCCTCACGCGAGGCGGTTTCTGGCGTGGTCTCTATCGCCGCGCCGATGATGCCAATGACCGATTGGCGGGTGCGTCTGGCCCGCACCGTCTCGTCGGTGCTGCCGTTTGTGCCCAAGAGTGATCCGGGTGAACAGCTGGAAAGCGAACGGCTCTATACCTCGTACCCGGTCTGGCCGACCAACGCTGTCGTCGAGCTGACGGACTATCTGCGCCATGTCAATGCCGCCCTGCCGGCGATCACCGCGCCAGCCCTCGTCATGCATGCCACCGAAGATGACACCGTCCCCCTGGAAAATGCGACCTACATTTATGACCGGTTGGGCTCAGCTGCCAAGGAAAAGGTGATCTACGAGGTCGCCGAGCATGTCCTGACCGATGGCTCGGTCACCCCTGACCTCTTTGCCCGTGTCACAGCCTTTGTCGAGAAGGTTACTGGTTCAGCAGATCAGGCAGAAAATATTGGTTGAGCCGTTTTTGGGTGCCTGCGATGAGCTGGAGCTCCCCCGCCTCAACCAGCGCCGTCAACGTCCGCTCGCTGTCCGGGTTGGACCATTGAAATAGTTTCTTGAACTCTGCCTCACTGGCAACACCCAGCGAGCTAAAATAGAGTTTGGCCAGATGGCGTCGGGCTTCGGCCCGCTTTATCTCCCGGGCCTGGGTTGGTATCTCCGGGTAATAGCGATGTAGCAGGTCGTAGATGAAGCTATAGCGCCAGGCGCCGGCCTCAGCAATGCCGACCGGCAGGATTTTGAAATCCTTTTGCAGCTCGGTCATCACCCGATTGAAGACACTGTTGCTGGCTTTGCTGGTCATGCCGGCCAGCCGCCGCAGATTGACAGTGTCTTGCGCCCCTTCCCGCAACAAGGTTTCATAAATTAGTTTGGCCTCGCGGGAGAGCAGGCCATCTTCGTACTGGATCAGATAATCCTGCTCCGGGTCACCATAGTTTTCGCTGAGCGCGTAGAAGTAGGGAATGGTATCCAGGGCGATCATGGTCGCTTTGCCGCGCAGGATTTTGGCGTAATACCATTGGCGCTGGTCTAGCATCTGGTCTTTCCAGCCCCAGGTAACGTGGCCGGGGTGATCATGGTCGTCGGAGACCGGCCGGTTCCCCACCACCGCCGTCCATAAGCTGGGGAAGGGGACATCCTTAATGGGCCAGAAGTAGACAAAGCCGCGCTCGTTCACGTATTGGACCGCGTCAGCCGCGCTCTTGAGTTGTAAGCCATCCGTCAGGCGAAAGGTGCGCTGGCGGTATTGTTCCAATTGTTCAGTCGAAAAAGTCACAAAGTTTCCTTCGTATAGCCCTGGGTCCCTTAGAGAAAGATCTGTGTGAATCTGCGCAATCTGCGGCAAAAAAGCTCCGAAATGTATTTTCAGTTTACCTAAATGAGAATCTCCCGGCTCAGAATCCAGTTGCCCTTGCGTTGATCAGTGCCCTTGGGCGAACGGTCATAATAAAACTCGACGATGCGCCCGTCCGCCAGCCTGACCCGGTAATGGAAGCGGCCGACGCCCCACGAGCCTTGCTGGCGGGCGCGGGCGGCATGTTCCGGCCGCATATTCTGGGCCATGCGGCCACGGCGACGGTAATCGCTCCATTCCGCCAGGAGCTCAGCTACGGGTAAAACAGCCTCATTCCAAATAATGCGATCCGGGCAGCGGGGCTTTTTCTCCAGCAGGGGTGGCTGGTCAAACTCCACCTCAATCGGTTCTAGCAGAAAGCGGCTTTCTGGTTGCTCCATGCTGTCAGTGTACCACGAGGAATAATTATGGACTGCTCATAAGAAAAAGAGCCGGCGTTGCTGCAATTCGCTCTCAGGTTGCTGCCCATCCAGCAAAATGTAAGGCGTCATCCGCTTGGTCTTGATGCCCAGTTGGCGCAAATGATTCACTTCGCGGAGTGTGCCCTGGCGCCGGGCATTGAGGATGGTATCAGCGCTTTTGTGGCCGATGCCGGGGACACGCAGGAGCTCTTGCTTGTGAGCCTGGTTGAGTTCAACCGGCCGGTCCCGCAAATTCAACTCCGCCCAGGCCAGCTTCGGGTCCCGATCCAGGGGCAAGTTACCAGCCTGGCTGAAAGGCAGCTCTTCCATCTCAAAACCATAATCCCGCAGCAGGTAGGAAGCCTGGTAAAGGCGTACCTCGCGCTCAGGCGGGGAAGGGGGCAGGTGGGCCAACGGTGTGTCCTCAATCGGCCGGAAGGAAGAAAAATAAGTCCGCCCCAGATGCAATCGTTGGTATAGGTAGCCGGCCGTGGTCAACAGGTCCACATCGCTTTCGCCTACGGCCCCGACGACAAACTGGGTGGCCGTGCTGGTGCGGTCCACCCGGGCCCAGGTCGGTAGCGACGGGTCAGGCCGCGCTGCCTGCCGGATTTCTTCCACCCATTGCAGGGGCCGGACCAGCTCGCGGGCGAGATCTTTCATCGGCGCCAGACCGCTTAAATGGGCCGATGTGGGGGCTTCCAGGTTGATGGAGAGCCGGTTGGCCAGCTGCATCGCCCGTTCCACCTGAGACTTTTCGGAACCAGGCATGATCTTGAGGTGAATGTAGCCATCGAACCGGTATTTGAAGCGGAGGAGTTCTACAGTCTCCAGCAACCGGTCCTGAGTGGCGACCCCGCCCTTGATGATCCCGGAGCTCAAAAATAACCCTTCAACCAGGTTAGCTTGATGGAGTTGCTGAAAAGTCTCAGCCATTTCAGCGGGCTTGAAGGTCTGGCGCCGGTAGTTGCGGCCGGCGCGGAAGGGGCAGTAATAACAATTGCGCTCACAGGCGCTGGTGAGGAGTGTTTTGAGTAGCGGGGTGGTCTTGCCATTGGGCAGTACCGCCGGGTAAATGCCAAGCGAGCGCATTTTGGCATCTTTACCCACGGGCACGCCACAAGGCGCAACCTCCAGCCGGCTACCACCGCCAGCCTCTTCGGCCGGTTCCAGATGCATCTGGGTTGCAATATCCTGAAGGCGAACAAATGAGCGCATACGGGATATTATAAAACATTTGTTCTGGGAGGTAAATAGCTGGAAGAAGTGGAAAAGGCCGCCAAAATGTCAACCGCGGTTGACATTTTGGCGGCTAAAACTATTAGACGAAACGGGCCCGGATTTCGGCGCTGGTGTAGTCCAGAATGGCCACGGTAATGGCAATAAACCAGACCGCGATGCCGGCGGCACGATAGTCCAGCAGGCGAATCCACTGTGCCAGGAGGAAACCGATACCGCCGCCGCCAACAAAACCGATGATGGTTGACATCCGGATATTGATATCCCAGCGGTAAATGGTGAAGGAGACAAAAGGCGGGATGACCTGGGGGATGACCGCGAAGACAACCGTTTGCAGCCAGTTGGCGCCCGTGGCTTGAATGGCTTCGATAGGGCCGGGGTCAATCGACTCGATTGCTTCAGAATACAACTTGCCCAGGGCGGCAATGGAATGGACCGTCAGCGCCAGAATACCGGCAAACGGGCCCAAACCAACCACAATCACGAAGATGATCGCCCAGATTAGCGGCTCAATTGAGCGGATGATATTGAGGATGGCCCGGCTGACGTAGTAAAGGCCGAGCGTGAACTGGTTGGCGGACATGAGGTTGCGGGCTGCCGTGAAGCTGACGGGAACCGCCAGGATGACGCCGAAAAAGGTGGCCATCATGCCGATAAAAATCGTTTCAGTAATCTTTTCAATAGCCAGTTTCAACTCGACGCTGGCTTGAGGGTCGCCAACACTGGCGACCTGCTCCGCCCCAACGTGCCAGATCATCACATCCTGTTCAGCACTCGGCGGCAACAGCCGGTAGGGCATGATGATGTCTACCTGAAAGCTACCCTCCTCGTCCGGGATAACCATCACGTATTCACCTTCCTGGCGCTGCCGAAACTGGGAGAGGTTGGAATCTTCCCAGACGATCTGGGCCTCAACCTCAGGCACCATGTTGTAACCGTTGAGCGTTAACACGGTGCCACTTGCACCGTCCTGTTCGCTCAGGAGACCGCAGGTTGGGGTGGCGACGATGTAGGGTTCGTCAGTCAACGCTTCGGTCGGGGCAGGGGGCTCATCAGTACAGGGGATCTGGACATCAGCCCAGACAACCAGCAGCTCTTCCGGGTACTCAATGGCGCGTGACCAGGGCCAGAGGACGCGACCGAGGGCTGGGCCGGCGTCGTCTGCCTGGGTGACCAGGGCAAACAGGTTGATCTGGCCAATTTGCCAGCCAAGGGCAAAAAAGACCACCAGAATCATAAACATCAGCCCTAAAGTTGGGGCCGTATGTTTCCGGGCTACCACATAGGCATCCACAATGGACCAAAGATAAAGAATGGTGATCAGGACCAAAACGGCGATGAGGAAAGGCTCCAGCCGCAAGGCTTTGCGAAAGATATCGCTGAAGCCAGTATCGCGCGGGGCCGCCAGGCGAAAACGCCAGACCGTCAGGACCAGAATCGTGAGCAGGCTGAAAAAGATCAATAGGCCACGGCGGTATGAGCGAGCCAGGATCTGGCCCAGGCCAGGCAAAATGGCCGAAGCCACGGCGGCAACAGGGGCCGGCACAAAGCTGGGCAGTGTAGGCGTTGACTGGGACGTCTTTTGCTTCATGGTTGAGCTTCCTCCGTCGTGGCCATATTGCCGTGCAAACCACCACCGACACGCTCTGCTTCCTGGCCGTAGATCTCTTTGAACTGTTCGTCCGTCATCGCCTTGATATCCTTGTTGGTGCCGCGGTAGGCCACTTCACCCTGGCGCAAGCCGATGACTGAGGTCGAATAGCGCTGGACCAGGTCCAGGTAATGCAGGCTACAAAGGATCGTCATGCCATCTTCCCGGTTCAGCATTTCCAGGTGTTGCATGATGGAATGGGCCAGGACCGGGTCCAGGCTGGCAACAGGCTCATCCGCCAGGATCATTTCAGGCTCCTGCATGAGTGCCCGGGCTACACCAACACGCTGCTGCTGGCCACCACTGAGCTCATCGGCCCGTTTATGGCTCTGGTCAGCAATGCCCATCCGCTTCAGAGCGTCCCGGGCGCGCTGCTTGTCAGCGGCTGAGAAGCGCCCCAGGAGGCTGTTCCAGGATGAGGTATAACCCAGACGGCCTGCCAGCACGTTGGTCAGCACTGAGGAGCGCTTAACGAGATTGAAGTGCTGAAACACCATCCCGATTTTGCGCCGGGCCTGGCGCAGCTCATCGCCGCGCAATTGGGCCAGGTCGACACCATTCCAGAGGATTTGGCCTTCAGTGGGATCAATGAGCCGGTTGATACAGCGCAGCAGCGTTGATTTGCCGGAACCGCTCAACCCGATGACGACCAGGAATTCGCCATCCGGCACTGTGAAGCTGACGTTTTTCAGCGCCATCGTGCCATCTGCATAGACCTTGGTCAGGTTTCGTACCTCGAGCATAACTTATCCTTATTAGCGGAAGAGCGGGAGGACATACCAATATCCTCCCGCTCTTAGCCCTAATGATTAACTAAGTGAGCTGGCGGAACTGCTACTGCAGATCTTCAGCCGAGACACCGGCTGCATCCAGGATCTGGCGGAAAGCATCGTAGAAGGAATCATCACGCTTCTCCAGTGCAGTCCATTCGTAGGCGGTATCCAGAGCTTCGACACCCTCATCAGTGGCGGCAACAGCCAGGAGGCCATCGACGATCTGATCGCGGATCGCGGCGTCCATGCTGGGGACGAACTGCACACCGTCGTTGGGGATGTCACCGGTGACGTAGATCACCTTGACCACATCCATCACATCCGGATTGTCTTCCTCAATGGCGGTACGGGCGTCGACAAACGAAGCGCCGGCATCACAGTCGCCATTGTAAACACCAGAAACGGCTGCGTCATGCGAACCCGCATCGACGATTTCGCCCATATCGGTGTCCGGGTCAACGCCGGCGCCACGGATTTCCAGGCTGGGGATGATCCAGCTGCTGGTGCTCAACGGATCGGCGCGGCAGAAGCTCTTGCCAGCCAGATCGGCCAGGCTTTCAATGCCGCTATCAGCGCGGGTGAAGATCTGGCCATTGTAGCTGGGGCTGCCGAAGCGGACGGAGACCAGGGCGGCTTCCGCACAGCCGCGCTCAGAGGCCAGCATGTAGGCAAAGGTCGCCAGGGAGGCCATGTGGGCCTTGGGCGGGTCACTGCAGAGCGCTTCGATGGCGCCGGCATATTCAGTGGCGACAAATGGCTCGACGACGAGCCCGGTCTCATCAAACAGCATCTGGGCGACTTCGTCGAAACCGGCCAGAACCGTCTCTGATTCACTGGAAGGGACCAGAACCCAAATGATCGGATTTTCCTCTGTGCCCAATTCAGCTTCTCCGCAGCTGGTCAGCAGCAGCGCAGAAGTCAGCAATAAGGCAATTAAGAGCAATACAGCTTTCTTCATTTCATTCTCCTTAAGTTGAATTACTGGATGTGTGACAACGTCCTGGGGCAGGCCCTCCAACGATTGCACCAGGATGAGACAGGTCACGAACACAGCACCAGACCAATTATAGACCAATTTTAATATTTGCGGAGTGGATGCCTGTCGCTACAGATTGGCCTCCAGCCAGGCCAGTATTCGTTGCGTCAGATCCGGGGCTCTGCCAAGCATTGCGGTGCCGTGACCGGCGCCATCATAGAGGTGTAAGGTTGAGCTGTTGTGGGTGGCCAGACTGGCCAGGGTTGTGGAGGAATCAGCAGCATAGCTGTCTTCGGAACTGGCGACGATAAAGACCGGCCGGTCGCCCCAGCCAGCCATCTCTGGCTCCGTCATCACCCCATCGTAATTCAGGCCAGGCGAGAGCAACACGATGGTGGGGATCTGCGGCACCGCCGCGCCCAGGCGCAGGGTCATATTAGCGCCAATGCTGCCGCCGATGACGCCAATACGGGTCGGGTCGACATCGGGCCGTTCAGCCAGGTATTGCCAGACCAGGACATGATCAGCCGCGGCCAACTCCCAATCACGGGCGCCCCCAGTATCACCATGACCGCGCATATCGAGAGCCAGGGTGTTGTAGCCGGCTTCGTTCAACGTGGTGGCGAGGGTTTGCCAATCCGAGCGATCAGCGCCCAACATGTGGAGCAGCAGCAGGGTGGGGCGGGGCGCTGCGCCGCTGCCGGCCTGAAAGGTGCCTGCCAGCGCCAAACCGTCTGTGCCGGGGATGGTGACCGTCCCCAGCGTCATATCGCCCGTTTTGGCAGACGCTGTAGCGGCGGCGGTGGCTGGTTCGGCCGGTGCCTCAGTGGGTGCGATGGTATCTGTCGGGGCGGGGGCAGTGGTAACAGTGGCAGACGGTTGGGTTACGGTGGGGGCCGGGTCGGTGGCGGCCACCGGTGTTGGTATGGTGCTTATGGTTGCTGTGGGTGAGCTGCTTTCGGTAGTGGTGGGCTGGGTGCAGCCGGTTAAGAAGAGGGCAAACAGGGCAAACAGGACGCTGAGTTGAGCGTGAAATCTCATGGTCTTTCCTTGAAGCCGCCGTCCTGAGGTTAACCTTCGGAAGATTGGTTCAGCCGGGCCTGGCCTTCCCGCTGCAAGGTGCGATAGGTCTGGAGGGCCTGGTCGGCCCGCCATTTCTGGTAGTCAGCGATGTCGCAGAGGTGGACATGTTCGTAGTAATAGGCGGAGACGCCATCGGGACCGGCCGGTGGGCGCATCAGAATCCAGACATACATCTGCCGATCCGCTAACCGCAGCTCGCGCAACTGGGGTTGGGCGCTTTCTTCCCCGGCACTTTCGAAGTCGGCACAGAAGGTAGCCAGGGGGTCGTGAACGGTCATTTCATGGCGTAAACAAAAACAGTTGGCTCTGGCCCGGTACAACTTCTGAGCCCAGCGGCATTTCGAGCAAATGAAGCTAGCCGTGCTGGCTGCCATACCCTGACTCCTTTGCATGGGGGAAGACGGCTGTCCACCGATCGGTTGATGCTGTATCCACCACCATTGCCGGCAAAACCCGTCCGTCGATTGATCCTGCTAATCGAACTATCCGGCATACTACTACCAACCATTCGAAACGGCAATGAAACAGATGGGAATTGTCCATTTTCGCAATAAGGAGAAAGTGATGAAAGAGCAGAGTAAAAACATGAACTGGTTACCGGGGCTCATCCTCGTGTTGGTTGGGGTTGCTTTCCTGATTGGCAACTTCACTGATTTCAAGTTGAACAACTGGTGGGCCTATTTCATTTTGATCCCGGCCATCGGCAGTTTTGCCAATGCCTGGCACAGTTATCGTGAGGAGGGCTACCTGAATTCAGCTGGTCGGGGCAGCCTCTTTGGCGGGATGATGATGACGTTAGTGGCGGCAATCTTCATCTTTGGTCTGAGCTGGAACCTGCTGTGGCCGGTCGCGATGATCCTGATCGGCCTGGGTATGGTGTTGGGCAATATGGGGCGCAAGGAGAAGTCACCGGAATAAGTTGAGGATGGGGGCGGCACCGGCCGGTGCCGCCCCGTAGAGACGCCCGGTGGGGCGTCTCCCGCAGGTTTGACGGGTACCGGCGGTGGCCAGCGATGAGATGGGCCGCCGCCGGAGACGCGCCCTGTCACCCCGAGGCTGCCGAGGGGGGCGCATCTTTACGAGAGGTGGGGGGTGGGGAGACGAGTGGCCGGGCGGGGCCAGTTGGCGACGCTGTCCAGCCCGGTGGCGCTGGCCGCGGCCGGGTAGAGCAGGGCGACGCCATTTTGGCCGAGTTTGTGGATGCGTTCAAGTTCCATGAGGCGTTGCATGTCAGCTTCAGAAAACTGGGAGATGACCTCATGCAGGCGGGCCAGGGTGCGCGCCTCTTGTTCTGCCTGGAGCGCCTTTTCGTGGGCGGCTTCCAGGGCAGCGAGCACGTTAGCTGGCAGCTGAATCTGGCCGATCATCACCTTCGAGATGTTGAAACCGAGATCGGTTAGCTGCGTCCGTAGCTGCTGGCGGAGTTCGCGCTCCAGGCGAGCGTGGCTGCCGGGCTGGCTGAGTTCGTCGAGGGACAGGTCACCGGCGATATGTCGCAGCCCGTTGGTGGCGTATTTGCGCAGGATAAGACCAGATTTGGTGACCAGTTTGAGCGCCAGCTGGGATTGCTTGGTTGCAGGCAGCCGTTCCGGCTCCAGACTGTAGGAGACGGACCATTCCACTTTGAGAGAGAGACCCCCACGTGACTGAACGGCCGTGACGGCTTGAGCGGATTGGCCGACTGTGGCGATGGTACCGCGTAGCTGTTCGAGACCGGGCCAGATGAGGTGGCGACCGGCCGGTAACAAGCGGGCAAACGCCTGCCGCTCCCGACTATAAACCACACCCACATGCCACTCCGGGATCACCACCCAGGCATGCTGGTAGAGAACGGCACCCAGGCCGATCAACCCCAGCCAGAAAAACGGTGCCCAGAGCCAGCCCAGTAAGAAAGAAAGTGTAATCGCGATGCCGCTGACGGCCTGTTTCATTGTGGATTGCATGGCAACACCTGTGCCTCTATATCGTGTCAGTAATACACAATATATTAGTGTTGATTAAACACTTTGTCAAGTGAGAGTTTGGTCACAGTCCGGGTGAGGGGTAGCTACCAACCCGACGGGTCCCTACCAACCCGACGGGTCCTCACCAACCGACGGGTCCCTACCACGACGGGTCCACACCCGACGGTCCACCACGACGGTCCACCACGACAACAACCCGACGGGCCACTCCGACGGGTCCCTACCAACCGACGGGTCCACCCGACGGTCCACCACCCGACGGGTCCACTACCGACGTCCACTCCCGACGGTCCATCCCTAACCCGACGGGTCCCGACGGTTCACACCGACGGGTCCACTACCGACGGTCACTCCGACGGGTCCACTACCGATCTACCGGTCTACCGACGGGTCCACACCGACGGTACTACCGGTCACTACCCGATCCACACCGACGGGTCTACCAGGCGTGGCGCCCCAGAATCAGGATCGCGTGTGTGGGGGAGGGACTGCGGAAGAAGCGCAACAGCCGGGCTGGTGGGGGCCGGCCCGGCTGTTGCCTGGGAGAGGGAGAGGTAGCTTGTCAGGAGCCGGCAGCCCAGGCCTGCAGGGAGTGATAGGCCTGTAGGCGGCCCAGGTGGAAGGATTGCCAGGGCTGTTCGGACCACTCTGCGTCGAAGCGGGCCAGCCGCTGGGCGAACTCTATGCTGATGGTGGCCTGTTCCTGGGCTGGTAGTTGGTCGTATAGTTTGACGAGGGCTGGAATGGCGTCGTCTGGCAAGGAGATGAGATAGCCAGTGTCCAGGCTTTCGCTGACCCGGCCGTCCAGAGCGCTGGTCGCGTACCGGTTCATCAGTGTCGTCAGATAGGTGCCGTTGTCGCCCTGGTAGCGCAGGATGTTTTGCCGGGTGATGAAGCCATCCGGGTTGACCAGGTTGAGCAGCCCGACAAAGAGGAACGCCGTCACAAAAACGCCGCTGGCGAAGCCCTGGGGGCGGGACCAGAGGACGATGATCGTCCAGAGAAGTAGCCCGGCCAGGCAGATGATGAAAAGATGGCTGTAAAGGCGTAACTGGGTAAAGCCATAGGTCACTTCGTATAGGAAGAGGCGGTAGAAGGCAGAGACCAGGATGATCAGGACCATGCCGATCATGAAACTGGCGGCGGCGTTGAAAGCGCGCAGCTGGCGCTTGTTGTCGCGCCGGGCCAGCCAGTGCAGGCCGATGATCAGGGCCAGACTGAGGCAGGCGACAACGACCAGTTCAAAAAAGCCACGCCGGGCGGCCTCAGAAAAGGTCATGCCAATTTCTTCGTCGAAGATGCGCTGGACCGGCCGGAAAAGATAACCAAACTGCACTGCCACAAAGCCGGCAAAAAGCAGATCGACCAACAGCAGCATCGTCATCGCTTCCACGTGGCCGAGGAAGGCGAGGGAGAAGCGGGAGAGCACCTGCACCGGCGCTTCGTCCCGGCCGACGGTCAGGGCGAAGGTGACCAGGCCGCTGAGCACCCAGGTAATGAGGCCGATAAGTAGCAGGCGCAGGAAATATTCTGGCAGCCGTTCCAGCTCAAAGAAGCTGAAGGTGTTTTCCAGGATATTGGCGAAGAGCGCGTCTGCAGCGGCAAGCAGAGCGCCGAAGATCAGCAGGATGGGGCCAGCCAGCAGCAGGCCGCGCAGCAGCGCCCAGAGATGGCGGCGTTGGCTATTGGCCCGGACTTGCTGGACGGCATCGCCGATTAGCTGGGCGCCCTGAACAAAGGCTTCGGTCCAGGCGCGCAGTGGGACCAGGAAATAGCCGATGAAGCCGGTGCGGGCCAGCCGGTTGCCGGCGTAGGTGTAGGTCAGGTATGTCAGCAGGGCCAGGGTGGCGGCTACGTTGAGGCCGGTCAGGAAGCCATTGCTGCGCCAGGCCGCCATGGCAGCGAAGAAGAGTGCTGGCAAAAGCAAACCGATGTTGCCCAGCCGGGCGCCATCTTCCTCACGCCATTGGATGTAAAGGAAGCCGATGGTCAGCAGGCCGGTGAAGAGGGGCAGGCTGATGCCCAGCTGGTTGCCGACGAAGAACCAGTCGAATATGACGGCGATAAGGCCGGCATAGAGGACGATGCGGCGTGGCTCCCGAATCATGGGGAGTCGGGGCGCTGGTGGCGTGGTGGTTGGGTCGGTTGGCTCGTTGGTTGGGACCTGCATCAGGTCCGGCTGTGTCACACTCATTCTTTTCCTCGCTGCGCTCGGAATGACAAAGCGCCTTCCGTCTATGCAATCTGAGATAAACCGGCTCAGAAGGACAGGGGCTGGGTTGCACTCCTGTCAGGGTGGGTGAATTAAGGATTGAACCTATGCTCGATTTATCTAATACTTTAGCTGTTAGCT
>JACKBM010000072.1 GCA_020634575.1 Ardenticatenales bacterium
CCGGCTGGAAACCCAAACCGAACTGCGCCGCCGCCCGCCCTGGGCCTACCTCTTTACCTACATCGGTCCCTGGCACGAACCGCTGCAGTGGAGTCGCGTCGCTGCCACTGACGATTATATGATGGCGACAGCCAGTCATAGTCTGGGACTGGAGCCGCAAACCATCGTCCACCATATGGAAACGCCGCTCTTCCGCATCTTCACCGCCGAAGAGACTGATTATGATGCCAGCAATGACGAGCTGGGTTTCATGAGTTTTGCGGCAACCACGGATATTGAAGCAAACATTCGCATTATTGATGGCCGGGTGCCGGCACCGGCCGGTCCCGATGACCCCCTCGAAGTCCTCGTCGCCGCGCCCTGGGCCAATGAATTGGGCTGGCAAGCCGGCGAAAGCTACCTGGCTTTCGACTATCGCAATGAGTCCGGCGCCACCATCCCGTTTACGGTTGTTGGCGTCTGGGAACCGTTGGTAGAGGATGGCGACTTCTGGGCGTACGGGCCCGAAAATTACAAAGATCTGCTGGTCATGCCCGAGCGCAGTTTCATCGACCATATCGCGCCGCGCATTCCCGATGAGGTCAATCTGTTGGCCTGGTATTTCGTCATGGATGGCAGCCGAATCCAGCCGCGTGATGCCGGCCGGTTGGTTGCCGCCCTGCGCGGCGTGGAACGGCAGATGGCCACCCTGTTGCCGGATGCCCAGACCTTCATCACGCCAACCGATGCGCTCCAGCTTTACGGCGAAGATGTCCGTCGCCTGAACCAGATTCTGCTGGTCTTCAACCTGCCGACCATAGGGCTGGTGCTGGCCTTTATTGGCCTGGTCGGCATCCTTCTGGCAGACCAGCGCCGTAATGAACTGGCCGTGATGCGCAGCCGGGGCGCGCCGGTGACGCAGCTCGTCGCTGCCATCATCCTGGAAGCGCTGTTGACAGGACTCATCGCCTTCGGCCTGGCCATCCTGCTGAGCATGGGGCTGACCTGGTTGATGGGCAAAGCGCGCAGCTTCCTTGATTTCAGCGCCACGACCTCTGTGCGGGTTATTGTTGGACCGACGGCCCTGCGCACCGGGTTGATGGCAGCCTTTCTGGCTATCCTGGCTCAGCTGTTGCCGACTTTTTCAACCATTCAATACACCGTCGTCAACTACAAATTGATCCGTGCTCGGGGCGGTCAGGCGCCCTGGTGGCAGCGCAGCTACCTGGATCTGCTCCTGGCCGGCGTGGCCGCGTATGGCTACTACGTGCTCCAGGCGCAGGGCGGCCTTTTTGCCGTTGCCGGGAACGATGGGGGGGACCCTTTCCAGAATCCACTCCTATTCCTGCTGCCAGCCTTCATCATTTTTGCCGTCACGCTACTGGCGCTGCGCGTGCTGCCCTGGCTGATGCAGGGCGCCGCCTGGCTGCTCCAGCTCACAAATAGTGTGGCCACCTTACAGGCGGCGCGCTACCTGGCCCGTTCGCCGCGCATGTACACGACTCCCTTAATCATGCTGGTGTTGACGGTCAGTTTCGCCATTTACACCGCCTCTCTGGCCCAAACCCTGGATTTTCAGCTCTACGATCAACAGTTCTATCGAACGGGCGGCGACGTCAACCTGTACACCCCACCGGCAGCGGGCACACCCAATGCCTTTGGCATGTCCGCTTCCAGCAACCCGGAGGATTTTCTCTACCTGCCGATGAGCCGGTATGAGGAGATCGAAGGGGTGCGCTCAGCGGCGCGAGTGGCGAACTATTCAGCAACCGGCCGGATCGGCAGCCAGGATCTCAATGGCCGTTTCTATGGTATCGACTGGCACGATTTCCCCGACACCGTCTATTGGCGCTGGGACTTCTCCAATTACCGGCTTGGCTCGCTGATGAACGCCCTGGGCAACCACCCGGATGGCGTCCTGGTGCTGAATCGGTTTTGCCTCAATACGGCGTGTGCGGGCCGGCTAACGGATTCGGTATTACTGTCCGCGTCGCCGGCGCCAGCATCGAATATGAAGCCCGCATCGTCGGCACCTTCCGTGCCTTCCCCACCTGGAGGATGGCTTCCGTTAAAGGATCTGACAGCTTCCGCGAGGCAGGCAACCAGTTTCCCGACGCGTCTGGCTGCAGCTCGACGACGATATCACTGATCAGGAGCTGCGCCTGCGGCTGGATAAAACGCGGCCTGCTGACCCGGAATGGTTCCGGCCGGACTGGCCATTGAGACCGGCTCAATTCGACTGGAGCGGCAGCTGTTTGATTGCTATCCATCGGCTTTATCGCCGCGCCAATTTCGCTGAATTCATTTTGGGGTTGTTTTGCGACGCCCTGTTCTCCTACCGGGCAAGTGGTTGAACTGGGCATTCCAGGCGGTGGATTGTCAACTTGCCGGATGACCGACCATCGCCCGGGAGCCAGCCTTCTGTTGGTCCTGCGGGCTGCTGCTGGTTCCAGCCTGGCATTATGCCAGCCGGCTGTTTATTCCTACCTGCAGGTTGGTGAAAGCAGCGTCGAGCAGGTGCCGGAGTTTCTGGTGGAAATCTCCTGGGCGGCAGTGGTTTATTTATTGTACGGGCTTGCTGTTTATCCTGGCGCTGAAAGCCCTCGTCTTGCTTCGCCACGCGGATGCGTGTCTTTATGGCGATTGCAAACTGGGCGAGACTGTAAGAAAAGTTACGCCACTTCGCCGCCCAGCACAGGGCTAACACGGATTCACGCGGATATTTCAGAGGGCGTGTAGAACACGCATCCATAGGAAGCAGATCGGCGGTATAAGAAGGCATTGTTAATTGGGGTGGCTGGTCCGGGGCGAAAGGCCGAGCAGTGTGGCACTTGTTCGCGGAAATCCTGCGGGGCGGAAGGGTTCGCGGTCGATGCTGTTCCGGGATCTGGACCGGTATTGTGGATGAGAGCGCATGCGCTCCCTGGACCTGGTCGTGCCAGTTCGGACGATGAGCGAGATCAGCGGTGAACAGATGAATGGGCTGCTGGAGACCATCGAAGCGGGGGCACCGGCATTGGCGGCTGGCATGGCGGTATGGCCGATTCCTTCCGCCAGGCGGTCAATTATCAGTGGATGGCGGCGGCCAATGGTCGCCCCACCCGGGCAACATTATCGACTACGAGGTCAACATCTGTTCCGGACGACCCGATCGTCGCCGGTCTATCTGACTTCGCGATGCATTCCGAGCAGTATTACATGCACGTCGACCGCAACGAAGTCCTGGCGACCACAAATCTTTCAATCTTAGTAAACATGGCGACGCTGCCTGGACTGCCGGCACTGTGATGCCTGTCGTCTGGAAGCGCACAACGGACAGGGCCGCGGTTCTTTTCACTCGCTCTCGGTCACATCCTGAAAGATTTGATGTGCCCGGAGGCGCGGAGATTACGCGTGGCGGGGGCTGTTAGGCGGCGCGGTAGGAGGTGAGAACACTTATGAAAGCAGTACAGGTTGTTGCCAGAGGTCAGTTGAGTTTGGAGGGTGCCTAAACCAGTCACCGTTAAGACCTGGCCATTATGCCCTCGCCTCGGCTGCCATCGCCTCGCTGTGCGGCGGCAGCGATATTTTTCTGATTGATCATTCTGATGAGAGCCGCTACCCGTTCGCGGCCGGGACCACCGGCCATGAAATGGTCGGCTATGTCGAGGAGGTGATGGAGCCAAGCAACGGCGTCAAGGTCGGCGATCTGGCCCTGGTGATGGTGCCAGCGCATGAAGCGATGGCCGAATATTACGTCGCCCCGGTGGAATTTGTGCTGGTTTTTCCGGACAAGACGCCCATCGAGGAGATGTTGCAGGCCCAGCAACTGGGCACAGTCATTTACGCCGCCAAAAAGCTGCCGAACATCATCGGCAAGCGGGTGGCGGTGATTGGCCAGGGATCAGCCGGCCTCTGGTGGAACTATATGACCCGGCGCATGGGCGCTATTCAAGTGATTGGTATCGATTTACAGGCCCATCGGTTGCAATTGTCCGGCCGGTACGGCGCTACCGACACCATCCACAACACCGGTGGCGACATCCCGGCCGCCGTCATGGCGTTGACCGGCGGCCACCTGGCGGATGTGGTTGTTGTTGCGGCCGGCGAGAGCGATACGGTCAACCTGGGCATCTCCCTGGTGGCGGATCATGGTTTTATCCTGCAGTTCGGGGTACCCCATGACAGATTTGTCAACGTCGACTTTGGCGATTTATTCCGCCGCTGCGCGACCTTGCAACCGATCGTCTACGCCACCTCGCGAACCCGGCCTCGTCTCCACCTACCTGGCCATGGACCTCATCGCCAACGGCGAAGTCGACGTCAAACCGATCATCACCCACCGCTTCAAATTCGACCAGGTCCTGGACGCCTACGAGCTGCAACGGACAAGGGATGAGGGAGCGGTGAAGATTGTTATTGAAATGGATTAGTAGCTGTTAGCTGTTAGCTGTTAGCTGTTAGCTGTTAGGCTGTTAGCTGCGTTAGCTGCAGCCAGCTGTTAGCTGTTAGCTGCTGGATTTAGGCGTTGGCGCCAATGTCAAGAGCGAATGGCCTAATAACAGCCATTGCTATTAGCCATCTCCCGGAGGGATGAATGAAATACAGCCATCTCCCGGCATCGACAAGCCGATCTCCTGTCTGGTATACAGGGGATGCGATGTGCGCGGAAAAAGCGGTGATTATGTAATGAACCGCTGGATGCGGGTACGCGACCGGCATCAATACGGGTCGGCGCGCGGCCCGCGGGGCGAACGCAGCCTGGGCGCGTCGGATTAACAGCCGGGTCTGCGCGATGGTGATTCGGCAAAGGCTGCCACCACAACCAGGACCACGCCGCCGGGTGACGCCGCATGGTGACATCTCGTCGGACATCGCCGATTCGCTGGCTCGTTTGCAAACCGATTACATCGATCTGTACGGTGTTGCACCGTGATGATCTTGCCGCTGGTTGGCCCTGAATATCGAGCGGCTCATCGAGCACAAGGCGCAGGCCATATCTGCTTTTGGCGGCTCCAACTGGACGCCGCCTGGCTGGTTGAGGCCACCGCTCACGCTGCGGCCCACGGACTGAAGGCATGGCGACCGTTAGCAGCCCCAACTTCAGCCTTGGCAGAAACAGGCCCATGAGCCCCGGACACCGGTGTGACCATCAGCGGGCCGGCCTTATAAGACAGATCGGTAGGAACGGTATGCGGCGCACGGATGCCGCTGTTTACCTGGTCCAGCGCCTGGCTGGTGTTTTTTCCGCCGTTCACCCTTATCAACCTGATAGTTTCGAAAGGACATCATTTCTGACCAATTATGTGTCGAAGTTCATCACTTCGCGATATTCGGGGACGGCTGAACGGGCCAAGGAACTTGGCCGCCGTCGCTGCAAAAAAAACGCCGCCAGCTCAGCCCGCACCGCTGTCGCCTACGTCCTAACCAACCGATGGATATTGAATTAACAGAAGAAGAGATTAAGGCTGGAAGGGTAGCTGAGCTATTAGCTGATAGCCGTTGAAGCAATAGTGGCCTGTAGCGTTCGAGGCCATTTGTGTCTAAAGACGGCACCCATTTTCTAGCAACTCCATTAATAGCTAATAGCTGTCAGCTAACAGCTAAAAGGAGAATCATGACTAACCTAAACCTATCGCCATCCAACTCTACATCACTGGGAAGCAATGGCCCGTGGATTGATTGGCACTGAGAAAAGATTGCCGAGATGGGTTATCTCGGCGCGTGGAAACGGCTGGTTTCGGCTATGCACCTGTGGCGGCGGCCGTGGCCAAGCTTGCTGAATTGGGCCGACCGTCGTCGGCGCTTCCATTCGCCTTTTGCCCCCAAGGCGAGCGCAGTGCCCAAGTCCTGGAGACAATGGCGGCGTTGGGCGCGTCCCGGTTGATCCGCCGCACCGGCTGGATCGTCTGGCACGCTGGCCGATGCCTGGCATCTTAACGAGGCCAATGCGGTTGCTAAAGCCAGCCTTCCTTTGGCCTCCACAACCATTGGTGGAATATTAATTACGACGATGGCCGCCGCGCCTACGATATCCTGCAAGAGATCTGGACGACGACATCTCTTTGAAATTGATACCTATTGGCAGTCCGTCGGTTTGATGCCACCGAAGTGGCCAAAACCGAATGAGCGGGCCCCTTACCCACACATCAAGCGATGGCTCAGACCAAAGAGGATTCGATGTTGGCTGGTAGTGGCGTGATGGATGTCCCTAAAATCGTTGCGCTGGCACCAACGCTGAATGGCTGGTTGTCGATGCTGGATCGCTGCGAGACCGATATGATGACGATGTCAGCAGCATCCAGTACCTGACCCGTGAAGGGTTAGGTCGAGGCAGATAAGAAATGAGCCGAACTGAAACCTGCTGTCAGCGGTGTTGTCGGCTGCGGCAAATATCAGCGACATCTACCTGAAGAATAGCGCCTACGATTTATCGAGGTCAGCGGGTTTCACTGACCTGCGGCGACATGGCCGAAGCCCAGGCAGCTAAATACGAAGTCCCGGTCATTTACGGACTCCCTGGCTACCGACATGCTGGCTGATGACGCAAACGAGATCGTCCTGAACATCACTCAACCCAACGCCCATACGGTGGTGGCCCTGGTGGCTGCTGTCGAGGCGCGGCAAGTCGGCGATAACGAAGCGCTGATGCTGGCCCGGAACGAAAAACTGCTGAGGTGACGCGCCAATGCGGAACGGGGTTCTGGTCGGTTGCGCGCCGGACACCTTCCCAGTGCCGGCCACCAGACGGCTCCGCAAAGCTGAGGTTCGATTACGGCGCTGGTCGGTAACCCGTGCGCCAACGCCTTTTATGCATGAGCTGGGCATGGAGATGGCACCCGAACCCGGAGTTTCATTTCAACGGGCGGCGGCCCGATGCCGGACATGGGGCCGTATTACCTGACGGATTTGGTTCTCTACGGGCCAATTGCGGCGGTGGCGGCATGGTACCACTGCTGGAAATGAGCGCACCATCACCAGCGTGAACCCCTGGCTGTGCGGATCGACGTCGAAGCGCCTACCCGTCACCGGCCTGATGCAATTTGCCGCGGCGCGGTCGCAGAAATTCATCATCACCAGCGACGTCGCCATGCCGACCCACCAACATCCAGATCCACGGCGAAGAAAGGTTTCAGGGAAGCCGACCGAAAACCGCTTTGGGCGACCTGGTCCGCGACAGTGCGCGCGGCTCCCAAAGAATGGGAAGAGGTTGAACTGCATCTACCGGTATTACGCCGAAAATTCGCGCGTAGTGGGTGTCAACGATGCGTATGCGGTTGTGGATCGCCGGAGCCCAATGGGCCAACGGCCAGCTTGCTCATTGGATGTCCTTGACCTGATGCACGCCTTCCACGACGCCGCCGCCGCTGCTGCCGGTTAAAACGACGTCTTCGATTCCACCCGCGATCACGGGAGCGGCCGCCGGTGGTAGGGTTGGCGGAGGAGTCTGGATCACTATCATAACAGCCAACAGCCACGGCCATTAGCTGTTAGCTGTTAGTTTGATTAACGTAACCATTCAACGAATTTGTATACTGAAAATGGGGACCCGGTATAAAGGATTACCCGATGGATCCATGGCGCGATTTGCCGAATGCCCTCGCAGACGACATCGCACGCGGTTCAAATCGGTCGCTGCCGAGCTGGAATATATTCGACTGAAGCCAGTGATTAACTTATCGCTCGCGGCGGTATTACCTGGCCCATGACAAGGGATTTATTTTTTTCGCCAGGAGCGGGTCCACAAGCGGATTCTGGAAGGATAGCCGATTGTGCTGCATTCCGGCCACCACTCCAAGATCTTCCAGCTGATGGGTACCAGCTGCAGCCCTTCATACCTTTGCCAGTGATGAATCGGAAAATCACCGGTCGGAACCCGTACCATCCTGACACCAGGTGTTGGCTGGAAGTTCATCGAGCTGGTGTGGTGCGAGATGTATGGCGAATATTTCGACGTGCCGGACCTGGACGAACTGGTTTGTGAGCTGGTTTGAGGGCGCAGGTGGGTCGCAGCGGCGCGATCGGTATCGCAGTCGGGGCATTCCTACTTCCGGCCCGGCCACGAAATCTTACCTGATTTTCATAAACCCGGGAAACCGCCACGTTCCGCAATAACGGCATCCGCTGGCCGGTTTCAATGGCAACACCGGCGGAAGCGGTGGGATTATCGATGCTCAATATCGGGCGGAGCAGCATTAGCGCCAAGAGTAGCGATTTACGATTTGGAACATGATTTACGAATAGCCTGTAGCGCCAGCAGCAACACACGCCGCCATGTGTACGCCGCGTGAGTCGTCTAAGAGTTTCGTAAACCCCAAACGCAAATCAAATAAGTGGAAACAAACCAACAGGTCGATGCTGATGGGCAATGTCGCCATCGTGCGGGCGATTTTGGGACCGATCAGCTGGTAGCTTATGCCGAGACGGTCCTGAAAATGCGTATTTCACTGCTCGAAGCGACCCTGAACAGCAGTGTGCCCCAGCCATCGCTTGTTACGCCACCACGATCAGATGGTGATTAAGCGGCACGGTCCGCAACACGTCGCGATAGCGGCGCAGGCGCCTAACCACGCGGTGGCGCTGTCTGTAGCGATAGCGCGCTCCGGAATGATGCATCCCCATGTCCTGGGGCGTTTACGGCTAATGAGGCGAGTGCAGCCGCGGTATGGCTATCGGCTGCTGGCTGTTTCCTGCGGGCTGAAATTTGCCCGAGTTCAAATTTGCGCGCCCTGCTGAAAATTGGCTTCGCCTCAACGCAGGTATTGACGCCATTAAATACCGTACTGCCTACTGGCGCTGGCGCAGCGAGTAGTGGCGGGCAGCAGCCCTACCGCGTCACGAGCAACGAAGAACTTTGGCCGAAATTGTTAGGCCCTACGCCCTGTCCGGATGCGGGCGCTCGGTGATACGGTGGCATAGGCGTTATCGCAAGCGATAAACCTCAGGCTCCTGCCATCCAGTCCGATATTTCCTTCCAATCTGACGGCAAAATCAGATATCGTCGCCGTCGTCGAATAGCTGCAGGCCGCGCCGGCCAGAACTTCCGCTCCTGGCGTTGCCACCCCGGCAGCAGCAAGAATTTCGCCGCCTCCAGTACCCGCGGCAGCAAAGTTCGTGTCCCCGCCGTCTTCAGAAAGAGTTCGCGCTCGGCGACATACGCCACGGCGGCATCATCGATGTCCGCCTTCGATCCTCCAGCGGTCGTACCGCAGGTGCTCGGGGTTTTGTCGCCCCAGCGTCTGCGATAGATCGATATCTGCACCGCCACCCCCTTCGCCGCCGGCAACAGCGCCACAAGTCCGCCCGGATACTGCGGGACGGTATTGAAGAAGCCGTAAGGGAGCAGCACTGGTATAAACGCGATATGCTCAACCTAAAATGCCGGGGCTGCCAAGCTCGATCGGTTATCTGGGTCGCCACCGATGGGACATAGCCTTTGGCCTGCGCTTCTTTGGCCGCCCGCAGCGCCCCATCCGGCCCGAAAGCGGTTTCCCACTCTTCCGGGTCAACCAGATTATGCAATTGCAGGAGATCGACCTGGTTGGTCTGCAAGCGCTCCAGCGAACGCTGAATTTCGGCGTAGGCGGCGTCATAGCTCCGCTCACCCGTCTTCGTCGCCAGGAAAAAATTATCCCGATGTTCCGCCATCCAGGGGCCAATACGAAGCTCGGCGTCACCATAGGAGGCGGCGGTGTCAATATGGTTGATGCCGTATTGCAGCAGCAGCTCCAGAACCTTATCGGCAACATCCTGGCTCACCTGGGCCAGGGCAGCGGCGCCGAAAAGCACCCGGCTACTTTCATGTCCGGTCGTACCAAAAGGAATTCTCGCAATCATTTTCTGTTTCTCCAGGAAATTGGCTCAGATATTGTTACCTGATTGGTTGCAATCTGACAGAATAATCTCTATGATGTTACCAGATGGTTGACCCTCTGTCGCGCCTATCTGGCGTGATGCTCACCTTCGTGTAAAGGTTTCTTATGAGCGAGCAAAAACGGTCCCGCAAAAGCAAAAGTAACGCACCCAAACCCAAGCATCAACCGGCCCCGCCGACCATTCAAACTGAATCGATAGGTCCGGAAGCGCTGCGCCGCACCAAGGACAACAGCTATCCGCTTATCAAAAGTGGGGACATGCTGGCCCTCCAGGGCGTCGTTGGCAACAAGGCATTGCGCCAGATGGTGCAACCGGGCCAGATGGGCAGTTCATCCGTCATTCGCCGCCACGCCATTCCGGATAACCGGCAGGGCGTCGGCGCCGAGGAAGACGAAATTCAGCGGCGGCGTGATGACCAGCATGTGCAGCGCCATGCCATACCGGATAACCGGCAGGGCGTCGGTGCTGAAGAAGATGAAATTCAGACCAGGCGGGATAAGGCTTCTATTCAGCGCACACCAGCCTTTGGCCTGGCTGTCCAGACGCAACGGCAGCGTTCACAGCAGCCCAATTTGTGGGGGAAACCCGGCTCGCCACGCATTCAACGCAAAGATGGTGACAAGGCAGACGTCAAAAGCGCTCCCAAAGCAGCCGATCCGAAAGCCGGCGGCGCTGAAGCCGGTGTCAAAGAGGCTCCAGCCGAAGACCCCGCCGTCAAACAGGCCAAAGCGGAGTTTGGCAAATTTGTCGGCGGCGGCCCGTACCAGGTCCCCAATTTTGTACCGGATACGGTTGATAACTTTGGTAAGTTTGACGTCGATTACTACCCGAGCAAGAAATTGCTGGAAGCCAATATGCGGGTCAAATTTCAGTTCCCGGATATGACAACCGGTGATTGGCTGCAGGACATCATCAACTTGCCCAAATTCCTGATGATCCAGCAGCAATATATCCAGGGCTTCATTAAGACGGTGACCACTGGCTGGAGCGGCAAATTTAACTTCAAGAATGTGCGCGAGCCGCAATCGGTCTGGGGCCAGCTCAACCCGATTCGGGTCAAGGTTAATGTCACCCCGGTTCAGGCCAATCAGCATTACACCTTCAACAAATACTTTAAGGACCAGCTGGATGCCAAAGGCGTCGGCAAAGTGCCGAATGTAGAGTCAAACAACACCGGCCAGGTCCACATGTATAAGTTTGACACGACCAAGCGGGGTTTCACCGGTGCCGCCAGCGTGGGCCAGGAAGAGGTAACGCGCCTGCAACGCAACCTGCCCAAAATACGCTTTGCCAACACCTCGGCTGCCGTCGATGCCAAATATGATGGCGACATCCAATTTGTCGGTGATTATCTCCGGCGCATGAACCGGCCGAAATTCAATATCGATGTCATCGGCCACGCCAATAAATCGGGCAACGAACCGGATAACCTGAAATATTCGCAGGCGCGGGCTGACAATGTTATGGCCCGGTTGAAAGCAGCCGGCGTGACCAACCATAAGCTTACCGCTGCCGGCGTGGGCTCAACCGGCGCCACCGCCAACGGCTCCTGGCGCAAGGTTGACTTCAAGATCGCGGTGGATAAGGGTTTCAGCAATGTCCAGGATGTCGACATGCATGAGTTCGGCCACATGCTGGGGCTGGACGACGACTATTATCGTGGTGCCAGTGATACACGCGGCAATACCACGCAGCATCAGATGAAGATGATGCAGAAAATGTTGGGCAGCGACAGCTACGGCAAAGGTAAAGAAGACCGCTATGCGGATGAAGTGACCAAGATTTATAAGAATGAAGCCTCGGCCGATGTCATGCATGCGGGCAACGAGGTCAGGGTTTACAACTACGTCACCTTCTGGCAGGCGATGTTTAATGCCGGCGCCGCTGGCGGCAATCAGCCCGCGCCAGCCTTCACCTGGAAAGATTGGAAAGTGATAGGATAAACGGCTATGCCCGCAACAAATGATGGACCGGCCGGTCCCCCACCACCTTTCCAGGACATGACTGGGCAGGAAACTGCCCCGCTAACAGATGGCACGCTGCTGCGCTATCAATACATCGCCCTGGCGCCCACTGTGGCGACCAACTTCCGTTACGTTCTCCACGATGATGGGCGGCTCTACTTTGCCCAGAACAGTAGCGCACCCAACGATCCAATCTACAACACGCCATTACCCTCTGAGTCCACGCGCACACTTAGCGAGAGCGAACTGGCCGCGGTCAACGCCGCCCTGGATGCCGTTGACTTTTTCAACCAGCCCGCCCTGGTCTCAGTCAAGGCCCGCGGCGGCGCCCTGATGGTTGTGGCCGCCCGGCGCGGCGACATGGTTCACGAGGTCTGGTATGAGAACGGCAATAACGCGCTGCTGGAGTTGCTCCACGGTCTGGCCCTGCCCGAAGAAAATACGCCAACCACGGTGCAGGATTCGATGGCCTACTGGGATGCCGTGTGGGAAGATATGAGCCCGGCCGACGACGGTGACGAGGACGAATAACATCATGCCGGCCCGTCCGGCCCAATAGCCTGCGACTTTCTATGAAAACTCCCTGGAATAGCATTAGCGAAAGCGTCGTCACTTCTGCGGGCGATGGCCCGATTTCCCTGGACAGGGCGCTGGAATCGCCCTGTATGTCCTGCGAGACATCCCCTTGTTGTACCCATCTGCCGCTGATCAATTTTAAGGTCACCAACCTCGTCGAACTGGATCATGCCCGTTATTTGCTCAACTTCGAGCGGATCGAACTGGGCATTTCGGCCGCCGGGGATTGGAGCGCTTACTATACCTATCCCTGCCGCTACCTCGACCGCGAGAACTTCCGCTGTACCGTGCACGGCACGCCGACACAGCCGCAAATCTGCGTCAACTACAACCCCTACAACTGCTGGTACAAGCGAGTCTTTGCCCAGGGCCAGAACCAGGAGTTTGTGCGGCTGGACAGGGCCCGTTTTGAATTTCTGTTGCAGTACATTGAGCTGAATGAGGCGCGGCAGATTGTGGCCGTGCCGGCCTGGGATGACCTGGTGGCGCTGATGCGTGGCTTCAAGGATCAGCCTGGCGCAACGCTGCCGGAGCCGGCCAATGATGACCCGGCCCTGAATGCCTGGCAGGAATGGCTGCTAGGGAGTGAGGCGGTTGAGGAGGCGAATCCGGCACCGGCCGGTCAATCCTACGACCAGCTCAGTGACCCCTGTTCCGGCTGCTCCGCCTACTGCTGCACTACGTTGGTCTTTCCCCAGGGTCTGCCAGCCAGCATCAGCAACCTTGATTACTATCGTTTTTGCCTCGGTTTCCCCGGCGTGGAGTTAGCCATCAGCGATAACATCTGGTCGATAGTCATCAAGACCCGTTGTACCCATCTCAGCGCTGACAACCGCTGCAACCTGTACGGCGAACCCCAGCGCCCCCTCATCTGCCGCTATTACGACGCCTGGAAATGCGATTATAAGCCCCAGTATGGTCAGACCCGGCCCGATGGGTTCATGCGTCTGCGCCTCGAACAGTTTGCTTGGCTCAAGGATTGTTACTCCTTCGACGATCAGGGTCGCATCATGGGGCTACCACCTGTGGAGATGGTGCGCCAATACATCGAGCAGCAGTGGCGCGAGGCGGGCAAACTGCCGCTGATTCCCCTGAAAGTTAACTAACCGCCTTTTGTGCTTTCGAGCCACAACACGTATCATAATACGGTGCTTTGCTGACCCAGTTTGAGTCAGCAAAACCGCTTTTATTGACATCCCAACAACCCCTCACAGGATTTTCTGCATGACAACTCTGAAAGTAGGCATTATCGGCACCGGTGGCATCGTGCGGACGCATATGCCCGGCTGGGCGGAGTCGCCCCATGCCGAAGTCGTCGCCGCCTCTGATATCAATGGCGAAGCGCTACGGCGCTTTGGTGAAGCGTTTGACATCAGCAACCTCACCGAAACCCCGGCCGATCTGATCAACAATCCTGATATCGACATCATCGATATCTGCGTGCCCAACAACTTCCATGCGCCGCTGGCTATTGCGGCGCTGAATGCCGGCAAACATGTGCTGTGCGAAAAACCACTCGCCCCAACCCCCAAACTGGTCCAGGATATGATCGATGCGCGCGATGCCAGCGGCAAGCTGCTGATGACCGGCCAGCATTTCCGCTTCACCGGCACCGCCCGCGCCCTGAAAGCCGAGATCGACCAGGGTACCCTCGGCGACGTCTATCATGCCCGCAGCTGGATGTTGCGCCGCGGTTTTTCGCCGTATACAGCCGGTTTTGTCAGCAAGGAACAATCGGCCGGCGGCGCCTGCATCGACATTGGCGTCCACATCCTCGACCTGACCCTCTGGATGATGGGCAATCCCAAACCTGTCACCGTCAGCGGCGTCACCAATAACCGGCTGGCCCACCTGCCCGGCGCCTGGTCTACCTGGAACGACGCCGACATCGACGCCTCCATCTACGATGTCGAAGAGATGGCCGCCGCCTTCGTCCGCTTCGAAAATGGCGCCACCCTGATCCTGGAAGTGGCCTGGCTGCTGCATCATGACACCCCCGGTGAAGATATGCGCATGTGGCTTTACGGCGACAAGGGCGGCAGTCTCTGGCCCAAATGCGAAATCTATTCCACCGACAACGGCAACAAGCAGTTCTTCAACCGGCAGCTGATGCGCACGGATGGCAAAATCAAACCGCATGCCCTGGAATGTATGGAGTTCGCTAAGGCTATCAGTGAGGGAGGGCCTTCACCAGTCCCGGCCGAGCAATCCCTACAGGTCATGACCATCCTCGACGCTATTTACGAAAGCCAGGCAACGCAGCGTGAGGTGGTACTGTGATCCAGGCCGCCCTGGTGGGCTGTGCCCACATCCATACGCCCGGCTTTGTGCGCATGTTGAAGGAACGGGATGATATTCAAGTGACGGCTGTCTGGGACCATGACGCCGCTCGCGCCGCCAAAAACGCAGAGGCGCTGGACAGTACGGTCGTTGACGATCTGGACACTATCTGGTCCGATGAGGCCATTAAAGCCGTCATTATCTGCTCGGAAACCGATCGCCATGACACGCTGGTCGCGGCGGCCAGCGCCGCCGGCAAACATCAGTTTGTGGAAAAGCCGCTGGGCTTCGGCGCGGCCGACTCCGGCCAGATGGCTGCAGCGCTGACCGAGGCTGGCGTCTATTTCCAGACCGGCTACTTTATGCGCGGCTTTCCCGATTTCCGCTTCGCCAAAACGGCCATCGCCAATGGCTGGCTGGGCAAGGTGACCCGCATTCGGCTGAGCAACACGCATGCCGGCTCGCTGGAGGATTGGTTCACACCCGAGTGGCTCTGGATGACCGACGTGGCTCAGGCTGGTGTCGGCGCCTTTGGCGATCTGGGCACTCACATCCTCGACATCCTGCTCTGGCTGACCGAGGCCAAAGTGACCGGCGCTGCCTGCGCCACCCAGACCGTTCTGGCCCGCTATGGCGACGCCTGTGACGAGTACGGCGAGGCATTGCTCCGCTTCGACGACGGCATGATAGCCACACTCGCAGCCGGCTGGGTCGATGTGGCCGACCCGATCAAGCTGGAGATCGCCGGCACCGAAGGGCACATCCATGTCGTCGATGGCCAGCTCTACTTTAAGAGCAAGCACGTTGTAGGCGCTGACGGCAAAACACCGTGGACGGAACTGCCGGAGCGGCTGCCCCATGCGTTTATCCTGTTTTTGGATGCGGTGACGGGCAAGGCGGCACCGGCCGGTCTCACCCAGATCCCCCTCGTCACCCCCGCCGAAGCCGCCCGCCGCAGCGCCATCATGGCCGCCCTCTACGAAGCAGCCGAACAGGAGACCTGGGTCCAGATCAACGAGTAGCGGCAATTTCTATTTGCCGCCACAAAGGCCGTGGCTTACCGGGGAATCACAGAGAAAAATCCGTGCCCAATCCGTGTTAATCCGTGGCCACTCTTCCAAGGAGAAAATATGCCAAGACCAATCACTCTCTTCACCGGCCAATGGGCCGACCTGCCCCTCGAGGAGCTGGCCAAAAAGGTCAGCGACTGGGGCTTTGACGGGCTGGAACTGGCCTGCTGGGGCGACCACTTTGAAGTGGACAAGGCCCTGGCCGACGACAGCTACGTCCAGAGCCGCTGGGACATCCTCAACAAATACGGCCTGAAATGTTACGCCATCAGCAACCATCTGGTCGGTCAGGCAGTCTGCGACCCGATCGACAGCCGGCACAAAAGCATCGTGCCCGACTACGTCTGGGGCGATGGCGAGCCGGAAGGCGTCCGCCAGCGCGCCGCCGAGGAAATGAAGAACACGGCTCGCGCCGCCGCCAAATTCGGCGTCGACATCGTCAACGGCTTCACCGGCAGCGCTGTCTGGCACATGCTCTACTTCTTCCCGCCCACCAGCCAGGCCGACATCAACAAGGGTTACGACGACTTTGCTGAGCGTTGGGGGCCGATCATGGACGTGTTCCAGGAAAACGGCATCCGCTTCGGTCTGGAAGTGCACCCGACGGAAATCGCCTACGACATCCTGACGACAGAACGGGCCCTGGACGCCATCGGCCATCATCCGGCCTTCGGCATCAATTTTGACCCGAGCCATCTGATCCACCAGTTTGTGGACCCGGTTGAGTTCCTCAACAGCTTCCCCGGCCGGATCTACCATGCCCATGTCAAGGATTCGCGGGTACAGCTCACCGGCCGGAACTCCATCCTCTCCTCCCATCTCGACTTCGGCGACCATCGCCGCGGCTGGGACTTTGTCTCGCCAGGCCGGGGCGATGTCAACTGGGACAAAATTGTCCGCGCCCTCAACCGGATCGGCTACGACGGCCCCCTCTCCATCGAATGGGAAGACAGCGGCATGGACCGCGACTGGGGCGCCCCCGAAGCCCTGGCCATGATCCGCAAACAAGATTTCTCGCCGTCGAATGTGGCGTTTGATGCGGCGTTTCAGAGTGAATAGCTTAGCTGTTAGCTGTTAGGGAATTCAGGTCATTAAGTACAATGTTTGTTGAGTCCAGGGTAGGCACTGCGAACAAATCACTAACAGCTATTAGCTAACAGCTAACAGCTGTTCCAGAGGAACAACCAATGAGCGATCAAGCTTTCACCAAAATGGCCAAAGCGGCCGGTGATGGGGCCGAGGCTCCGCATGTGGGCGTGGGGATGCTGGGGTATGCCTTTATGGGCAAGGCCCATTCCAACGCCTTTAAGAAACTGCCTTACATGATCTATCCGCCGCCGGCTGTCCCCGATTTGGTGGCCATCAGCGGCCGGGATGAGGCGGCCGTGGCCGATGCGGCCAAACGGTTCGGCTACGCCAGCTATTACACCGACTGGCGCGACCTCGTCGCCGACGACCGGGTGCAATTGTTTGACAACGGCGGCCCCAACGATGCCCACGCTGAGCCGTGTATCGCCGCCGCTGAGGCTGGCAAGCATCTGTTCTGTGAAAAACCATTGGGCCGTAATGCCGAGGAATCCAAAGCGATGCTGGATGCCGCGGTAAAAGCGGGCGTCAAGCATATGGTGGCCTTCAACTACCGCTTTGTGCCGGCCATCATCCATGCGCGCAACCTGATTGCCAGCGGCGCCCTGGGGCGCATCTACCATTTCCGCGCCAGCTACCTGCAAGAATGGATCATGCCCCACTTCAACACGCCGATGATCTGGCGGCTGCGCAAGGAAAACGCCGGCAGCGGCGCCCTCGGCGACCTGGGCGCTCACATCATCGACATCGGCCGGTTCCTGGTTGGCGAGATGACATCGGTCTCGGCAATGACCCGCACGTTCATCAAAGAGCGGCCGGAAGCGGATGGCAGCATGGGCCAGGTCACCGTGGACGATGCTTTTGCGGCAGCCGTCGAGTTTGAGAACGGCGCCATCGGCACCCTGGAAGCGACCCGCTTTGCCGGCGGCCGCAAAAACAGCAACACCTTTGAGGTCAATGGCGAGAAGGGCAGCATCCGCTTCAACCTGGAGCGGCTCAATGAGCTGGATGTGTTCTGGGTCGACGACCAGCCCAACACCACGCAAGGCTTCCACAACGTGCTGGTGACCGAGATGAACCATCCCTGGATGGAGCATTGGTGGCCCGCCGGCCACATCATCGGCTGGGAACACACCTTTGTCCACGAGCTGGCCCATCTGCTGGATTGCATCGTCAACGACAAAGAAGTTGCGCCGTATGGGGCCACGTTCGAGGATGGCTACCGTTGCGCGGTGGTCTGTGACGGCATCCTGGAATCAGCCGCCAGCCGGCGCCAGGTCGACCTGAAATATTAATCCAGGCGATACGCCTTGGCGATATAGCCGAAGCCGGTCAGCTCCCAGATGGGTTGGCCGGCTTCATTCAACTCCACGACGCGCTTATGGCCGTTGTCGGCGACCAGGGTGTGGCCATCGGGCAGCCGCGTGGCTGAATAGGGGGCGGTCAGGACACCGGCCGGTACCGTCCACACCTCACGCCCCGCCCCATCCAGCTCCACGACTCGGTCCAGTGACCGAATCGAAACCAGCGTATGACCGTTGGCCAGCCGCTGGCAATATACAGGCCCAAGCTTGTCAAAGAGGGCCGGTTCGATGGGGCCAAGCCCGGCCGCTGTCCAGACGTGCTGGCCCGCTTCATCCACGGCAAAGACCTCGTTGGTACCGGCATCGGCGACGAGGGTCTGGCCGTCAGGTAGCCGTTCCGCCTTCCAGGGCCAGCGCAGGTTATCGAGCTGCCAGGTTAACCGGCCGGTTGGCTCATACTCGCGCACAAAACCCGGCACATCATCATCCCAGCCAGCCACCAGCACGTTGCCCGAAGAGAGCAGCTGCAGGCTGCACGGGTAGCCGCCAACAGGCACCTTCTGCAGCGGCTGACCGGCTCTATCCACCCGCCAGACCGCCCTTTCCCGGATCAGGCTGACCCAACACGTGCCGTCCGGCGCCAGGGCAGCATCATAAGTCATCGGCAGGTTGGTGATTTCCCAGCGAAGATCCTGATCCTCATAGACGGCCACGCGCCCATTAGGGGCAAAAGCGTCGGTCAGGACACCGCTGGTGAATTCATCGACGATAAGCGTTTGGCGCATTTGGAACCTCCTGCAGAGTATGTTTACGATATCGTCCTGCGAATCGCCACGCGGCGAACAGCGTTTAATAAGGCAAAAAACAGGGCTAACGCTAGCAGAGGTCGATGGTAGACATGATATGGATTCCCGCATGCGCGGGAATGACGACGAAAAGCAGGCGTTTCTCGAAATTGTACAAGGCCATATACCATTTTCTCGCATCGTCATTCCTGCGAACGCAGGAATCCAGTGTGTTTATCAAGTCGAATGTCAAGGAATTTCACGCCAAATGCGTCCAGTTCCTTGAGACTGCTACCGGCCGGTCCTACCAGGGCCCTAAATCGGGACCCCTCGCGCTTTGCACCCTGTGCTCAAAAGGTGCCCATCCCATAGCCTCGCCCGCACTCACATTCACGGTAGAATACAGGCGAATCCGAGAAGAGACCAGAGGGACACAACATGGAATTTACAGGAAAAACGGCCATCATCACCGGCGGCGCCTCCGGGATGGGAGCGGCGACGGCCCGGTTGTTTGCCAAGCGTGGCGGCATCCCCTTGATTGTCGACCGAAATGAGCCGTTGGCGCGCGCGGTAGCAGCCGAAATCGGCGCGGACGAACCCCTTTGCGGCGACGTCACCGATTCAGCGTTTTGCGACGCTGTTGTTGCCCACTGCAAGGCGGCCTACGATCAGGTCGATTACCTGGTCAACGCCGCCGGCATCATTGCCCGGGCGGGCGGCCTGGCGACGGATGATGCCACCTGGGAGCGAGTGATGGCCGTCAACGTGCATGGCACCTTTTACATGTGCCGGGCGGCGCTGCGCGAGATGGTGGCGCAAGGGCAAGGCGCCATCGTCAATTTTGGCTCCATCTGGGGCGGCGTGGGCGCTGCCGGCGTACTGGCTTATTGCACGTCCAAAGGGGCCGTCCACAACATGACGCGGGCCCTGGCGCTGGAACACGCCCAGGACAACATCCGTATCAACGCGGTCTGCCCTGGCGAAGTGGACACGCCAATGCTGGCCTCGGCGCGCAGCGAGCCGGTGACAGCGGAGCTGATGGCGCGGCTAGCGGCGACGGTGCCAACCGGCCGGTTAGCCCACCCCAGCGAAATCGCCGAAGTGGTGCTCTTCCTTCTCTCGGACAGGGCCAGCTACATGACCGGCAGCCTCGTTAACGTCGACGCTGCCTTTACAGCCAGGTAGTTTTTTGCCGCAGATTGCGCAGATTTGGGGATTTTTGGAATGCGCGATTCTGGGTGTATTGCGGGATTGAGGTGGAATTTTGGCCACGGATTAACACGGATTTAGCACGGATTTTTCTTTCAAAAAAAGGAATCCGTGCCAAATCCGTGTTAATCCGTGGCTAAAAAAACCTTAAGGCTAACTCAGCAGAACACGGGCAACGCGAACTTCAGAATCAGCGCAATCTGCGTCATCTGCGGCAAAAAAAGGAGTTTTCAATGGAGTATCGTCGTTTGGGCCGGAGTGGCCTGAAGGTGGCGCCGCTGGCGCTGGGGACGGACAATTTTGCCAACCCGACGCCTGAGGCCGAGGCCGCCCGCATGATCGAGATGGCTCTGGATGCGGGCATCAATCTAATCGACACCAGCAACAGCTATGCGAAGGGAGAGAGTGAGCGGATCATTGGTCGCGCTCTCGCTGCCAGCGGGCGGCGCCAGGCTGCGCTGCTAGCGACAAAAGCGCATTACCCCACCGGACCCGGCCCCAACGACCGGGGCAACAGCCGCCGCCACCTGATCCAGGCGTGTGAAGATTCATTGCGCCGGCTTGGAACCGATTACATTGACCTGTATCAGCTGCACCGGCCGGACTTTGATGTCCCCATTGAAGAAACCCTCAGTGCCCTCACCGACCTCGTACGTGCTGGCAAGATCCGCTACATTGGCAGTTCCACTGCCCCGGCCTGGAAGGTGATGGAAGCGTTGATGGTGAGCGAGTTAAAAGGGCTGGTTCGCTTCGTCTCAGAGCAGCCCCCCTACAACCTGCTCGACCGGCGCATTGAAAATGAACTCATCCCGCTCTGTCAGGCTTATGACCTGGCCATTTTGCCCTGGTCGCCCATGGCCATGGGTATCCTGGCCGGCCGTTATGACGATGCTGCCGCAGCGCCAGCGGATTCCCGCGCCCAGCTGCGCGGCGGCATCTATGCGGAGCGGGTGACGGCGGCCGGCATTGCCGTCGGGCAGCAGTTTGGCCAATTGGCTCGTGAGAGCGGTTACAGCGCCGCCCAGCTGGCCGTCCTCTGGGTCAAGGAGCAGCCGGGTATCACGGCGCCCCTCATCGGTCCACGTACGATCAACCAGCTTGAGCAGATGCTCCCCCTCCTGGAAGCGACCCTGCCAATCGACATCCGCGCGGCCTGTGACAGGCTGGTGCCGCCTGGCAGCGCTGTCGCCAACTTCCACAATTCGGCCCCCTGGATGAGAATGAAACTGAACGGCTAGCCCGTTGGTCAGGGTCCCTAAACACATTTAGTACGATAGGGCTATGAGGCCAGTAAGGGCCAGTACCAAGCTCATATACCGAGCCCAAACTGCTTCCGATATATTGAGTCGAGATCACTTTTGGCGCATTTGTCGTGTGACACTCAGTATCTAGGAGCGTATTTGTGGCCAGCTTGGAGACTGCAGCACAAACAGAACGAACTTTTTCGATTCTTCTTGTTGATGATAGTGAAATGGATGCTCAGGCCGTCATTTGGCGCCTCGAGCACAGCCACTATAAATTCAAGATCCGGTATCATGTTGCCGCTGAACATGCCGCGGATTTCATTGCCAACGAGGACGAAATCATTGATGTCCTTCTGACCGACTATGATCTGTTAGGCATGACAGGCCTGGAATTATGCCATTTTGTCCAGGAGCAGCGGCCGGAGATCGCCAATGTTTTGATGACGGGGTATGGCAATGAATACCTGGCCGCTCAGGCAATCAAGAGTGGCGTCAATGAGTATGTCGTCAAAGATTCGCTTGGTGACTATCTGGATGATCTGCCTGAGCAACTGCTGGCCATCTGGGAACGTCATTACACGGATATATTGGCCGCTCATGCTCAACGAGAACAGGAGCGTGAGATCGTTAACACGATCAACACACTTCGCTCGCAAAACGCAGAATTGGATTCATTTGCGCAAACTGTTGCCCACGATCTGAAGAACCCGCTGAGTGCTCTGAGCGGCCTGGCAGAATTGCTGGGGAGTAGCTCAGAAACAATTTCCGACGCTGACGTCGCCACTATCAGCCAATCTATCGCCAGTTGTGGCCAGAAAGCGATCAACATTGTTGACGAACTGCTAAAACTGGGGCGGTCCGGTTTGAATGAAATCGAAGTTACCCCGGTCAATACCGGGAAGCTGCTGGTCGAGACTTTATTCCGTCTCACGACGTTGCATGACAAGATAAATCCTATCATTCATGAACCCGAGAATTGGCCACAGGCTATTGGCTATGAACCCTGGATCGAAGAAGTCTGGACGAATTACGTCAGCAATGCCATGAAATATGGTGGGCGTCCCTGTGAAATCTGGCTCGGGGGTGAATACCAGGCCGATGGTCTGACCCGCTTTTGGGTCCGCGACAATGGTCGTGGACTCACTGAAGCAGAAAAAAGCCACCTCTTCCAGCCCTATACCCGCCTGCACTTCGGTTCACAGGATGGCAACGGCCTGGGTCTGAGTATTGTTCGGCGGATTGTGGAACGGCAAGGCGGCTCAGTTGGAGTGTGCGATGCGCCAGGCGGTGGCTGTGAATTCTGGTTCACAATTCCGACTGGTCTGCGTGAAATTGACATGTTAAGTGAATGGGAGACCGTTGCCCATTCCGAATAAAAAAAGGCAGCTGTAGCTGCCTTTTTTCTTTTTCAAGCATTATCTGAAATCAGATTCCCCGAACGGGTTCATCTCAAACAAATTCAAAGCTTGCCTTTGGCAATGTAAAATGGAAGGTCGCTCCCAGGTTAGGCTGTGTGGCCACCCATATCTCGCCGCCGTGATTCTGCACAATGCGTTGACATTGGGCCAGGCCGATGCCAGTGCCTTCAACATGCGTATTCAGTCGCTTAAACATTCGGAAAGCTCGCTCAGCATGTTTGGGATCAAAGCCAATCCCATTATCACGCAAAGAAAACTGATAATAGCCAGCCTTTTCCGAATCCCTCACAGACAAATGAATAAGAGGCGACTTATGACCGCGATATTTTATGCTATTGTCAAGCAGATTCTGCAGGAGCAGTTTAAGCTGTTGCCCATCACCGTGTACAAACGGGAGTGCGTCATTCGTAATCATCGCGCCACTCTCCAGGATGTCGCCCTTCAAAGCCCGCCGAGCATCATTAAACACTTGTGATAGGTCGAGATCCACTAGCGGATTGCCCTCACTACCCAGACGACCATAGGAGACCAAGCCTTCGATGACCTGGTCCATCTGGCGCAGCCCACGCATAATGTGACTGACGAGTCGGTGCCCATCTTCATCTAGCTGGTCTCGATAGGCATTCACCAGGTGCTTGGTATAAGAAGCAACCGTTCGCAAGGGTGCCTTCAGGTCATGCGACGTGGCAAAAGCCATCTGCGCAAGGTCCTGATTGCGTAGGCGCAACAGTTCGGCCGCTGATTGCAATGCTTCATTCTTCGTACGTAGTTCGGTCACAAAGATGTTCATGCGCTCACGAAACGCATGCGCTTCCATCTCTGCCTTAACACGGCCACTGACATCTTGCATCACCGTACGAGCGCCAACAATCTGCCCGGCTTCATCAAGCCAGGGCAAGCTACGCAACTCAAGGTAAATCAGTGTGCCTGCAGACTTTGGCAAGGAGAGACGGCATTGTTGCGGCAAACTGGAACTCGTGACGGCATTTAGATGGCGCAGAAAAACGACAATGGCCTCACCAGAGAGGATTGATGAGAGCGCCCGCCCCCGTAGCTGTGTAACCGGCTTGCCCAGCAACTCAGCAGCATGCAAGTTGACCTCGAGGATTTGTCCCTGTCGATCAAACGTTAGATACCCAATCGGTGCCAGATTATAAAGCTCAAAATATCGTTGTCGCGAAATCTCTAATTCTACTTGGGCTCGCCGTAGCTCCTCGTTTTGAAGTTCCAGTTCAACTTGATGAATGGACAGCTCATTGAGAATTGCGCTTATTTCTTGCTGCTTAGACTCTTCACCAAGCTTCCAACCGCGCCTTTGTAATGTTTCTATCGCCTGCAAACGAATCTCGCTCTCGTCCATAGTTTGCTCCCCACAAGCAAAAATCAGGGCAGAAGACCCCTGACTTGCGCCCCAAAGTCGCGCAAATTCAAGTTGCCCTGTAGCAAATTCCGGTCCACATTGGGTGCCTTACCAGCCTGATTCTCGCTTTGCACATACAAGAACGGCACTGTTTGCAGCCGTGGGTCTTCATCCAGCTGCCTAAACAGGGCCGCCTGCGTTGGTGCGGCGACATCGCCCACAATAATCAGATCCAATGCACCCACATCACCCCACTCAAATTCAAATGTACCTGCATCGCTCTCATGCTGT
>JACKBM010000073.1 GCA_020634575.1 Ardenticatenales bacterium
GGGGTGGTGCGGTAGAGATGGGCCGCTGGCACGTCTCGGCTCGGGGACGACCTGATCATTGTCAGGGGGAGGCGATGACATTGGCACTTGTGCGGGGGCGCGGGGGTGTTTACGCTGTCGGTATTGTTGGCGATTGGCTACCGGGAGTGTTGGTGTATGAAACGACGTGATTTTTGCCGGCAGGCGGTGCTTTTGGGTGGGGCGGTGGCGCTGTCGCCCTTGATGAAGGGGTGTTCCCCGGCTGATGAACTGGCTGCGGTGACGGCGCAGCAGCCGACCGCGTTGCCGCCCATCCCGACGGCTACGGACGCCCCGACGCGGCCGTCGCCTACGGCTATGCCAGCCAGTCCCACGACGCAGCCAACTGCTGCCCCCACGGACGCTGCCCCGACCGCTACCCCTGAAGCCGAGCCCACGTTGCTGCCGGCCATGGGCACGGTCGCCCTGGTGCGGACGCTGGATCGGGCGTATGGGGTGCAGCGGGCCGTGCGCTTGCTGGGCGTCAACCCGCTGCGGGGCAACCGGGTGCTGCTCAAACCGAATTACAACAGCGCCGACCCGGCCCCATCCTCCACGCACCTGGACATTCTGCGCGCGCTGGTCCTGGAAATGGAGGGGATGGGCGCCCGTTCGATCACGCTTGGTGAGCGTAGCGGCATGGGGGATACGCGCGCGGTGCTGTCAGAGACCGGCGTCTATGGGCTGGCTCGGGAACTGGGCTTTGCGACGATTCTCTTTAACGAGATGGATGAGAAAGAATGGGTCAGTCAGCAGTCGACTGAATACCATTGGGAAAGCGGCTTTGCGGTCCCGAAGATTTTGCTGGATTCTGAGTGTGTCGTGCAGACCTGCAATCTGAAGACACATGGTTATGGCGGCCATTTCACCATGTCGCTAAAGAACTCGGTTGGCTTTGTGCCGCGGACGCTTGTCAGCGGTGGGTACAACTTCATGACCGAACTACATGCGTCACCGTACCAGCGGGAGATGATTGCCGAAATCAACATGGTTTACCAGCCGTCGTTGATCGTGATGGATGGGGTGAAGGCGTTTGTGGATGGGGGGCCGGCACAGGGCACGGTGGTGACGCCGGGCGTGGTCCTGGCCAGCCAGGATCGGCTGGCGATTGACGCGGTCGGCGTGGCGATACTGCGCCTATTTGGCACCATCCCAGAGGTGAGCCAGGGGCGTATCTTCGCGCAGACCCAGCTAGCTCGGGCAGCGGAGCTGGGCCTGGGTGTGACCGGACCCGAGCAGATCCAGATCGTCACCGAGGATGCGGAAAGCGAGGCGTTTGCCGGGCTGGTGCGGCGCTTGCTTTGAGATCGCTGGGGGTCAGTCGGCCAGAGAAACAATCAATAAATATAAGAAAGGCGACCGCACGGTCGCCTTTCTTATCTGTTTTGTCGAGAAGAAGAAAATTTACTGGTTAGCGGAGCGCCACCAGCGGTAATGCTTGCCACGCAGATCTTCAATGGGCGGCAGGCCAAAGTAGGCCATTTCCTTGCTGTTGCCGATGAAGATGCCGTTTTTGATGGTGCGGTAAGGGAAGTCCGGCGGCTCTACCCGGTTGACCATTTTGGTGTGGGTCGCATCCTTGTGCTGCACTTCGATCAGGCATTCGCGCAATTGATGGATGTAGGGGTAGGGCAGGTCGTTGACCGCGCCAAATTCCGGATTGTGCGCCAGATGGCCCAGCCGCAGTTCCACAAAGGCAATGGCCGGTAAGTGGATCATCGCATCCGGATCTTTGGTGATAAAGGAGTAGAAGTCGTGCGGGTCCAGGGTGCTGACGACAAGTGGGTTAATCGGGGTGATTTCCTGGTACAGATGCAGTTTTTCCGTGCCCGGGTCCGTATATTCTGAGCGTTCCAGGGGGAGAACGGCGCCGTAGGCCGTCACCAGATAAAAGTTGCGCAAGCTGCTCAGCGGGACATGTTCGAGCACGCGGTAAGTCGAGATGTAGACCGATTTTTTGGGTGCGCCATCTTCGTGGGGGACGCAACGGGCGATCCCTTCGTCGATGCGGAAGAAGGGATGGCGGAAATCGGGATCAAGCTCGGCGAACATGGCCTGGCCATGCTGTTTCTTGTGTTCGCCGACAGCGTAATATTCGCCAAAGGCATCGGGCGGCAGCATCGAGGCGATGAGCGCTTCAGGTGCCAATGAAAGATAAAGATGAATGGTCATAGCAGCTTCCTTGTGTTGCTTTCTGAGTTTTACCGGCCGGTTCGCAAAACCGGCCGGTATCGTCTCTTAACTCAGCTCACATTGTCGGCCAATTGTATCTCGTCGTCAGGTGACATGTGACCCATATTCACATGACGTCTTTCCGCGATCTGCACAACTGCCCGACAGTTCGGCTCAAACAAACAGCGGCGCCAGCACCAGTGTGATAGTCGCCAACAGCTTAATCAACACATGCACGCTGGGGCCGGCTGTATCCTTGAACGGGTCGCCCACGGTGTCACCGACCACCGACGCCTTATGCGCTTCAGAGCCTTTGCCCTGCCGTTCGCCATCCTGACCCATGACGCCTTCCGCCTCAATGAACTTCTTGGCATTATCCCAGGCGCCGCCGCCGTTGTTCATCACCGTCGCCAGCAGCACGCCGCTGATGGTGCCGGCCATCAACATACCCGCGGCTGCCTCCGAACGGAGCAGCACGCCGACGATCACCGGCGTCAACACGGCAATAATGCCCGGCAGGACCATTGCTCTCAGGGCGCCGCGCGTGGTGATGTCTACGGCCCGGCTGTAATCCGCCTGGGCGCCCGCGCGCCCTTCCAGCAGGCCAGGGATCTCGCGGAACTGGCGGCGTACTTCAATGATGATCTTCTCGGCCACTTCCGAAACGGCGCGCATGGCTTGCGAGGAGAAGAGGAAGATCAGCATGGCGCCGATCATCGCGCCAACAAACACATCCACTTTGGCGAAGTCGACCACCCGCGAGGCGGCCACCGCCGCTTCACCGGCGCCGCTGACCTCGCGGACCAGGGCGACCTTGTCCAGATAAGCACTGAAAAGCAGAAATGCGGCCAGCGCCGCAGAGCCAATCGCATACCCCTTGGTGAGCGCCTTGGTGGTGTTGCCGGCCGAATCCAGCGCGTCAGTCCCGGCCCGGATGGCTGCCGGCGCCCCGGACATCTCGACGATGCCGCCGGCGTTATCAACAATCGGGCCGAAGGTGTCCATCGCCAGGATAAAGGCGGCCGTCATCAGCATCCCCATCGTGGCCACGGCGGTGCCGTAGATGCCGCCCGTACTGGCGGCGACGCCGGCCGTCTCCGCGCCCTGTGTCCCCAGCCAATAAGAGCTGAGCAGAGCCAGGCCGATGGCAATCACCGGGGCCGCCGTGTTCTCAAAACCAACCGCCAGACCGGTGATGATATTGGGGCCGCTGCCGCGCAAGCTGGCCTGGACGATAGAGCGGACCGGCCGCCAGCGGGATTCGGTGTAATACATCGTGATCAATACGAAGAGGACACTGGCACCCAGGCCGACCATCCCCGCCCAGAAGAACCAGATGTCGCCCAGCATGGCGTCCACCACATAGTAGAGGGCGACGGCGCACAGCACGACAGTCAGGGCATAGCTGCGGAAGAGGGCATTCATCGGTTCCTCACCCTCATGGAGCTTGAACCAGGGGAAGCTGGTCGCCGCCAGGACGCCGATGATTGACGTCAACAGGCCAAAGGAGCGGACGATGAGGGGGAAGAAGATCCATTCTGCCTTGCCGGTCAGCGCATAGATGGCGATGCCCAGGATCATAGCGCCGATGTTCTCGGCCACTGTGGATTCAAACAGGTCCGCGCCACGACCGGCGCAGTCGCCCACGTTGTCACCGACGAGGTCGGCGATGACGCCGGCATTGCGCGGATCATCTTCGGGGATGTTGGCTTCTACCTTGCCGACCAGGTCGGCGCCGACGTCGGCGGCCTTGGTGTAGATGCCGCCGCCCAGCTGGGCAAACAGGGCGACAAAGCTGGCGCCGAAGCCCATGCCGACGATCAGGAAGGGGGCGATGTCCGGGTGGTCAAAACCGCCATAGGCCCAGAACATGATGTAGACGCTGATGAGGCTGAGGGCCACGACCAGGAAGCCGCTGACGGCGCCGCCGCGCAGGGCGACATTAAAGGCGGGCACAACGCCGCCCCGGGCTGCTGCAGCCACCCGCTGATTGGATTGCACGGCCACATACATGCCGATGATGCCGCTCAGGGCGGAGACAGCCGCGCCGACCAGAAAGCCGACACCGGTCTTCCAGCCCAGCTCAAAACCAACAATGCCGGTTTCCGAAACTTCCTCGAAGGCGCCAACCAGGACAGCGATGATGATAGCCGTCACAAAGGTCAGCGCCGCGATGGTGCCATATTGGCGGGTGATGAAGGCGACGGCGCCGCGATAGATCGCTTCGCCAACAGCGCGCATCTCCGCTGTGCCGCGGTCACGCCGCAGCACATCCCAGGCCAAATAGATGACAAAAACAAGGGAAACGGCCGTGAACGTAGGGACTGTCCACGTGAGATTCATGGCACCTCCTAGTCTGTGGGTGGGGAGCCACAGGCCCATGTTGGGAATAGATTGCCGGAATTATAACAGAATCGATTCTGGCAAATGGCCGTATAAGCGGATATATGACTTTTCTCCAAACATTATCTGACACTCATCATTAGACAGTTTTTGGCCTATTTTGCGATCCTTAAGATCGGCAGTTCGTGGTCATCTGGCCTGATAGGGGGGTAACTCCCATGAAAGCAATGGTTTATGAGCGTTATGGCCCTCCCGATGTTTTCCAACTCAAGGAGGTGCCTACGCCTGCACCTGGGGTGCATGAGGTGCTCGTGCGCATACGAGCTACCACCGTGCGCACTGGTGATTGGCGGATGCGTAAAGCCGATCCCTTTTTAGCTCGACTATTTAATGGGCTGTTTCGCCCCCGGCGGCAGATTCTTGGCTTTGAACTGGCCGGGGATGTGGTGGCCATTGGCGCGGCCGTGACGAAGTTTAAGCCCGGCGACGCGGTTATGGCCTCTTGCGGGCTGGATTTTGGCGCTTACGCTGAATACCGCTGTGTGGCGGAGGATGGGGTGATGGCGCTGAAACCGGCCGGTCTCAGCTACCCCGAAGCCGCCGCTCTACCCAGCGGCGGGCTGGCCGCCCTGGCTAACTTGCGCCGTGGCCAGATCCAGGCCGGCGCGCAGGTGCTCATTTACGGCGCATCAGGCAGCGTCGGTAGCTACGCCGTGCAGCTGGCGCGCCACTGCGGCGCTGAAGTGACCGGTGTTTGCAGTGGCCGTAATCACGCCTGGGTTCAGGCGCTGGGGGCGACGGCTACCATCGACTACACCCAGGAGGCCATTACCAGCCGTCCCGAACGCTACGATCTCATCTTCAATGCCGTGGGCAAGGAAATCAGCGCAGTCACCCCCGCCGAATTCAAGCGGCTGCTGCGCCCGGGGGGACGTTACCTCAGCATCAACGATGGGTATAAGGAGGAAGCAGCGGAGCTGGTTTATCTAGGCCAATTGGCTGAGGCGGGTGATCTTCGCGTCGTGATTGATCGTTGTTACCCGTTGGCGGAGATGGCGGCGGCCCACCGCTACGTGGAGGCGGGTCACAAACGGGGCAATGTGGTTATCCTGGTCGAGCCAGCTGGGGCGATGCCCGGCGCAGGCGGTTTTTTGCCGGGCAACCTGGCAACTATCGGGGCGGCAGCCGTCAGATGAACGAATATTACTGGCCTGGCGAGGAAGGCGGCGCAACCCTCCTGCTGACCAAGTTGTTTGTGCCGCCCATGCGACCGGGTATTGTGCGGCGGCCGCAACTGGTAGGCCGGCTGCGGCAGGGGTTGCAGTTGGGCCAGCGACTGACGTTGCTGTCGGCACCGGCCGGTTTTGGCAAAACCACCCTTCTGAGCGAATGGATTCAGGAGCTGACTGGCGCTGAGGCCCAAAGCGCGACACCGGCAATTGGCTGGCTCTCCCTCGACGAAAACGATAACGACCTCGGCCGCTTCCTGACCTATCTGATTGGCGCCCTGAATCAGATTCCAGGATTGGCGACCATTGGCAGGCAGGCGCTGGCCCTGGTGCAGGCGCCGCAGACGCCGCTGGACGAGAATGTGCTGGTCAGCTTGATCAATGAGCTGGCCACGTTGCCGGCGCCGCTGATGCTGGTGCTGGATGATTACCATCTCATCAATGCGGAACCAGTGGACCAGGCGCTGACATTTTTGCTGGAACATGCCCCGCCGCAGCTACGGCTGGTTATTGCCACACGGGATGATCCGCAACTGCCGTTGGCCCGGCTACGGGCGCGCGGACAGCTTAATGAGCTGCGGGCGCTGGATCTGCGCTTTTCGCTGACGGAAACTGGCCAATTTCTCAATCAGGCCATGCGACTGAACCTTTCCCCCGAAGCGATCGCCACCCTGGAAGCGCGCACGGAGGGCTGGATCGCCGGTCTACAGCTGGCGGCCATCTCCATACAGGGCAATGCTGATGCCGAGATGCTCATCCAATCCTTCGCCGGCAGCCATCGTTTTGTCATCGACTACCTTCTCGAGGAAGTGCTGGAGCAGCAGCCTGCGCCTTTGCAGGCTTTCCTGCTAAAGACGGCCGTGCTGGACCGCTTCACTGGCGATCTCTGTGACGCGCTGACCGGCCGGGACGATGGCCGGGAAACGCTCGCCGAATTGGAGCGGGCCAATCTATTTATCGTGCCATTGGATGGCCACCGGCGCTGGTACCGCTACCACCACCTCTTTGCCGACATTCTACGCCAGCGCTTACGCCAGACAGCGCCGGCGCAACTGGCCGTCCACCAGGTCCAGGCCAGCCGCTGGTACGCGGACAGCGGCCACAGCGAGGAAGCGATTGAGTACGCGGTCCGGGCGGCAGATTATGCCCGGGCAGCCGACCTGGTGGAAGAATATGTGGATGATATCTGGCAGCTAGGCGAAGATAGCCGGCTGCAGCGATGGCTGAACCGGCTACCGGCCGATGTCGTCAATACCCGGCCCCACCTGGGTATCCTCCATGCGGGAAACCTCTACACCATCGGGCAAATTGATAAGGCGACTGAGCGGCTGCAGGCAGTCGAAGCACTCCTTTATCACGGGGCGCCGGCTCGCAATGGACAGTCGCCACCGCGTTGGACCGAGGCTGAACTGCGGCAACTGCGCGGGCGCGCCGCCGTCATCAAGGCGCATCTGGTTTCTTATCATGGGAATGGCCAGGACGCCATTCGCTGCGCCCACCAGGCCCTCGATGATCTGCCGCTGGATGATGCAACCTGGCGCTGGTCCGCCTTTGACTGCATCGGCACCGTGTACAGTTCGGTTGACGAGCCGGCTGCTTACCACGCCCGGCTGGATGCGCTGGAAGCCAGTAAGGCGGCGGGAAACGGGTACATGATCCTGTACGCCAGCCTCAGATTGGCGGTCACCCTGCGCGACCTGGGCCGGCTTGCGGAAGCGTTGGCGATATGCCAGCAACAGTTGGCAAAGGCCGAAAGCCAGGGGCTGGCCGAAACGGCACTGGTCGGTTGGCTCTACACACTGTGGGCCGAAATTCTGGCGGAGAAAAATGAGCTGGACCGGGCGCTCAAGCTGGCGCAGCAGGGGGTGGCGCTGACGGAGCGGGGCCGGGATATGACCTTGCTGGGCAGCAGCTACCTTTGTCTGCTGCGGGTACTATTTTCGGCCGGACGCTGGCCAGAGGCCCTGGCGTTAATTGACCGTGCCAATGGGGCGGCGCCCGTACGGCAGTTGTCCCCCTGGATCAGGGTGCAGTTGGCGGCCTGGCGAGCGCGTATCTGGTTGCGGCAGGAACAGGTACAGGCGGCGGCCATGTGGGCTGAGCAGGCCGAACTGGCCGACAGGTTGGCGCTGGCGCCGCTGCATGATTTTGACTATGGCATTTATGCCCGGCTATTGCTGGCGGTCGGCGACGTTGACTCAGCGGCCGAACTGCTGGCGCGGTTGCTCGCGGCGGCTGAATCTGGTGGCCGGCAATCCAAGCAGATTGAGTTGCGGTTGCTCCAGGCGCTGGCCTGGCAAGCCGGCGGCGCTTTTGAGCAGGCCCAGATCGTGCTGGCTGAAGCCCTGAACCTGGGTGAAGGAGATGGTTTTGTGCGCCTGTTCGCGGATGAGGGCGAGCCTGTTGTCCCTCTCTTGCGGCGGGCGCTGGCCCGAGGGAGTTCACCCGATTATGTGCGCCAGCTGCTGGACGTCTGCGGTAGCCCGCTCACCGCGCCGGTCGCCATCGACCAATCAGCCCTGGTTGAGCCGCTCAGCGAGCGGGAGATGGAAGTGCTGGCTGAGATCGCGGCCGGGTTCAGCAACCGGGAAATTGCCGACCGGCTCTATTTGTCCACTCACACGGTGAAAGTGCACACCCGCAACATCTACGGCAAGCTCGATGTGCACAACCGGACCCAGGCGGTGGCCCGTTCCCGGGAACTGGGGCTGCTAGCCACTGGCTGAGACCCAATACCGCCTTCCCTCCCGATTAATACCTTTGGGGTATGACAGTAATACCCGCCTTACGGCATGCTGTAATCATCATTGAATGAGCGTTCCGGGACGGCCGTGACCGTCGCCGGGCCTCATTGGGAGGATGATCATGTCGAATGCAAACATGCGCTGGCCGGCTGAGCCAGTGGCAGACAAGCAGCTTCCCCAGGAACCATTTGTAATTGAACGGGCTGCCCCGGTTGAGAGCGTCGCTGCGGCCCCTGAGACGGTGATTGAAGTAAGTGAACTGACCAAGCAGTTTGCTGACATCCGGGCCGTTAATGGTCTGAATCTGCAGATTTACAAGGGTGAGCTGTTCGGCTTCCTGGGGCCGAATGGGGCGGGCAAGACCACAACGATCAGCATGTTATGTGGGCTGCTGGACCCGTCGTCCGGCAGCGCGCGCATCGCTGGTTTTGATGTGGTTCGGCAACCGCAACAGGTCAAGGCGCATATCGGCGTCTGCCCGCAGGATGTGGCCGTCTACAAGTTTTTGACCGGCCGCGAAAATCTCGAGCTGTTCGGTAACCTGCATGGGCTGAGCAGAGCTGAGTGCCGGCAACGGGCTGATATGCTGATCCAGAGAGCTGATTTTGCCGAGGCCGCCGGCCGTAGAGTTAAGGGTTACAGCGGCGGTATGCTGCGGCAGCTGAACCTGATGATCGCCCTGATCGGCGATCCGGAGATCGTCTTTCTGGATGAACCGACGGTGGGTATGGATGCTCGGGCCCGGCGACGCACCTGGGAATATATCGGCTCGCTGAAGGAGCAGGGCAAGACAGTTATCCTGACCACGCATTATATCGAAGAGGCTCAGGCGCTGAGTGACCGGGTCGGCATTATCGATTACGGCGAACTGATTGCGCTGGGGACGCCGGCCGCTCTGATGGCCCAACACGAGGCTGAGGATCTGGAGACGGTCTTCCTGCGCCTGACCGGCCGCCGTATCGCGGAGGGTAGTTGAGATGAAATGGCAAAATATCACCGCGCTCGTGGTTGTAGAACTGAAGAAGTTGTACCGTGACCCGATGAACCTGGCGGTCATGATCCTGATGCCGGTTGGGTTGACGCTCATCTACTACCTGGCGTTGAGCGGGATCTACAACGATTACTACCCGGTGCCCGGCATGAACCACTTTGAATATCTGCTGCCCGGCGTCATGGGCTATGCCGTCATCTACATGGGCATGATGGTGGCGCTGGCGCTGGTGGAGTATCGCAAGGAAGGGGTGCTCAAGCGGATTGCGGCGACGCCGGTTTCCCCGGTTGCTTATTTGGGCAGCCACATCATCGCCAACATGATCATCGCCACTTTCCAGGCGCTGATCGTGCTGCTGGTGGCCTGGCTGCTGGGTTATGAGCCGCTTGGCGGCATTCCCGGGGTGTTGCTGGCCTCGCTATTCCTGGCGCTGCTGGGGATCACTGCCGTGGGATTGGGCCTGATTACCGCCGCCATCGCCAAAGAGAGCGGCGCGGCCAGCGGCCTGGCCGTCATCTACATCGTGCCGATGATGATGTTTGGTAGCTTTCTGGCGGTATTCAATGAGACGACGCGGACTATCGCGCGCTTCATGCCGAATTACTACGTGACGGATTCGCTACAGGTCATCTTCCACACCGGCCGGCTCACGGACCCCGTCATCGGCCAGAATCTACTGATTCTAAGCCTGATCGCCCTGGGCATGGTTGTCATTGGCATCCAGGCATTTCAGCGGCGGGCTTACTAAAACGAGGAGGAGAAATGACTCAGATATCTGTCCCTCTCAGGGAAAAACCGGCGGAAACAATCCGGCGCGTGGCGCGCGCCGGCCGCCTTTACTTTGTCGATAATCTGCGGACCGGGCTGGTCATCATGGTTGTGCTGCATCACATCGCCCTGGTTTATGGGGCGAGCCTGCCGGGCTACTACTATGTGGAACCACCCTTTGCTGAGCCAATGGCTTTCTCAGCTCTGCTGATCTTTGCCCTGTTCAACCAGGCCTGGTTTATGGGGGCATTCTTCCTGCTGGCCGGCTACTTCACGCCGCGCTCGTACGACCGCAAAGGCTTTGGCCATTTCCTGGGCGCGCGCTTCCTGCGCCTGGGCATCCCGCTGCTGTTCTTTTACTTCGTGCTCAGCCCGATTGCGTTCATCGGTTACTTCCTGATGCCGGCCGAGCTGACCGGTATTACGGCGCCGTTGAGCTGGCAGAGCTTCTGGGCGACATACCCCGAGATCATCGGCATGGGGCCGCTCTGGTTTGCCGCTTTGCTGCTGATTTTCAGCCTGGGCTACGCCGGTTGGCGGGGGATGTATGAGGATGATGAAGTTGAAATGGCGCAAACCGGCCGGTCTCCCGGCTACCTGGCCCTGATCCTCTTCATCCTGGGTCTCGCTTTGCTCAGCTACCTGATGCGAGTGATTGTGCCACTGGGCCAATCCGTCTGGCAGTTCCCGACGCTGGCCTACCTGCCGCAATACCTGAGCTTCTACGTCCTGGGCATCATCGCCTACCGGCGGGATTGGTTCCGGTCACTTTCCGGGACGATGGGAGCGGTCGGCTTCGTGCTGGCCATCGCGGCGGCGGTTGTGTTGTTCCCGCTGGCGTTTAGCGGCCAATGGTTCTCGCTGGAGCTGACCGAGGCGCTGGACAATGCCATGGGCGCCGGTCATTGGCAATCCGCCGTCTATGCATTGTGGGATTCGACCTTCGCCGTGGGGCTGACGCTGGCGTCCCTGACACTGTTCCGAAGCCTGTTCAATGGACAGGGTCGCCTGGGTCGCTTCCTGGCGGCCCACGGTTACACCGTTTACATCATTCACATTCCCATCGTGGTCTTCCTGACCTATGCGCTGCGGGATGTGGCCCTGGGCAGCCTGCCGAAAACGGTGCTGGCTGCGGCCATCATCGTGCCAGTTTGCTACGCTGTTGCCTACGTCGTCCGCAAATTGCCGTTGGCTGACCGTGTTCTCTGATTGAAAACGTGAGCTGCTTCCACACAGGAAGCAGGAGGTAATAAGATGTCTGCACAAAAAGAAACAAATGGCCGAACGGGTATCAGTGGTCTGATTTTTGTCGGCTGCCTGATGATCGGTCTGGCTGTTGGCCTGCTGACCGGTGAGGTGGCTGTCAGTTTGCTGGCCGGCCTGGGTATTGGCTTTATCGGGATGGGTATTGTCCGCTTTGGTGCCAAGGCCTGGTGAAGGCGCCTGATCCGCAGGGGCTGCCTGGCAGACACAGCTGCCAGCAGCCCCTGTGAAGGCTTATGAATGATGAAGCGCGTGATCAGCCGGATTTTCCTCGTCGGGGGCGTGTTGTTTTTGCTCAATGCGATCTTTGGGCGCTACCTGGTGCTGCCCGGTTACCTGGACAGTCTGGCAGCGGGGCAGGCGACGTTGGGCGAGGTCAGCCAGACGGTGTCCGGCTGGAAGGTGGCCCGCTATCTGCTGTGGGCCTACTCCTTCAAGCTGGGCATCTACTGCTTTGGGCTGGGGCTGTTGGTGCCGCTGGTGATGGGAACCGGCCGGAAATGGGCCATCGCCCTGGGCGGTTTTGTCTACATTGCTTTTGCCTACATGCCCCTGCCGGCGCCGGCTTCCCTCGTTTTCGGCCTGGCGGGCGGCCTGATGACTGTGGCGATGCTCTACATCCTCGTGCGCTGGGCGCGGCTGCGGCCAACCTTGCCGGCGCCGGAACGGGTCGCAGCTGATTATCGCCTGGCGGGCTACTTTTTCCTGGCCATGGCGACCTACACGTTATGCCCTTTTATGGGGGTTAAGACCTTCGCTTTGGCGCCGGAAAAGATGATCGCCTACGGCTTACAGGCAGAGGCGGCTTCATTTGCCTTCCACCTTCTCATCGAACTGGCGCTGGGTTGGCTGTTCATCGGCCTCAGCCATTGGCAACTGGCCCGGCAGCCAGCAGCGGACAAACAGCAGGCACTGTCCTGGGACAGCGCCCTGTGACAGGTGGTTTCATGGGTTTTCTGACATGGCAGAGGCAAGGAGTCAATCATGAAAAACAGAGGCACCCGGAAACTGAGTTTGGACCGGCCGGTGATCTACGAGGTTAAAGTGCCGGGTTATCTCGACGAAAAATGGACAGCCTGGAATGGCCATATGACCATCACCACAGGCTGCGCGCCGGATGGCCAGCCGGTCACGACGTTGACTGGCAGTGTGGACCAGGCCGGGCTGCAGGGGCTGCTACGGCGCCTTTATTCCCTGGGCCTGCCGCTGCTGTCCGTCTTTTGCCTTGACTGCGATCCTGAGCTGGGTATCCGCAACGAGCTACGCGATCTGCGCCTGGAGACAACCTGATGGCGTCATCGCGGTCACGTCGCAGGGGGCCGTCGCCCCGGGGCGTATACTTCAAGGGGAGCTGAATGATGCCGGCGATCAATTTGCGGCTGTCGATTCTCTGGATCGTTTTGATGTTGATTTACCTGCTGGGTGATGTGTTACGCATCTTCAGTGGCGATTTCAAAGCCGGCGAAATCGGCGGGATGGAAGTGAGCAGTAATTTGTACCTGGGCATGGCCGCCCTGATGCTGCTCCCTATCCTGATGGTTTTCCTCGTGCTGGTGCTGCCGGATGGGGTAAATCGCTGGGCCAACATCATGGTGGCTGCTTTATTCTTCATATTCAACCTGGTGGGTCTACCAACCTATGCGTCAGCCTACGACAAATTCCTGATCGGGGTGAGCCTGGTCTTTAATCTGCTGACGATCTGGTACGCCTGGCGCTGGATTTAGCAAGGAGTGTGGCGATGGAATACCGGGACATTAAACGAGCCCGAGTTGTGGGTGTATTTTTCTTACTGGCTATGGTCGCGAGTCTGTGGGGCGGCGGTTTGATTGAGACGATTCTCGCCGAGACAGATTTCATCACCGCCGCCTCGACTGAGAAGGCGACGCTTTTTGCCGGCGTGTTACTGGAGTTGGTAAATTGCATCGCCGTGATTGGGATTGCGGTGGCGCTGTTCCCGCTCTTCCGCCAGGTGGATGAGAGCCTGGGGCTGGGCTACGTCGCCGTCCGCGGCGTCGAGGCGACGATTTTGACGATGGCGGCGCTGGTGCCGTTGACGTTGCTCGGGTTGAGCGAGACGGCCGGGGTGGCCGGCGACCCGACCTGGCTGCCATTGGGCCGAACTCTGATCATTGGGCGCGGCTTTCTGACCAGCCTGCTAACGACCACGTTCTTCAGCCTGGGCGCAGCGCTGTTCTACACCTTGTTGCACCGCGGGCGCTTGCTGCCGCGCTTCATCACGATCTGGGGCTTTGTCGCCACGATTCTGATCTTTGGCTGGAATTTGCTGGAGAGCTTCGGGGTGTCGGTACCGGCCGGTATGTTACTGGCCCTGCCCATCATCCTCAACGAGATCTTTCTCGGCTTCTGGCTGATTATCAAAGGATTTTCTGCCCGGGAAATGCCGGCGGGCAAGCCGCGGCCGGCGTTGCAAAACGTTTGAACAGAAGGCCGGGGAACCGCCCCCAAGCGGTTCCCCGGTTTGGCGAAAATGGCTGGCTAAAACTATTGTGTTCCGGCCGGTTTCTTCTATAATTCCCCGCTGGTCTCACCTAACCGCTGCCTCAGGCGGGACCGGAGCCGTAAATTTAAATCTTGGAGAGTGCAAACGAAAAGTAGATGAACAATGCCCTGGTAACAGCTGGATTGACCGACGGAGAATTTCTTTCTTCACCGACTGTGTTGAGACCTGTACCAGTGGACGTCCCCTGGCCAGCCGGCCAGACCGAGACAACCACACTGGACCATTTTATTGAGCGTGACGGCAAATGTTTTGCCGGCACCCATCTGGTGTTTGACTTTTGGGGCGCAGATCGCCTGGACGATCTGGCGCTGATGGAACGGGCGATGGTTGAGGCGGTCCTCGCGGCCGGCGCGACGTTGCTGCATATTCATCTCCACCACTTCACCCCTAATGGCGGGATCTCTGGCGTGGCGGTGCTGGCGGAATCCCACCTGAGCGTTCACTCCTGGCCGGAACGAGGTTTCGCCGCTTTTGATGTTTTCATGTGCGGCGCGGCTGATCCGGTAAAATCGGTGGCGGTACTGGAACGTTACTTCCGGCCGCAGCAGGTTCATGTGGGCCAGCTGCTCCGTGGCATCGACAAGCAGGAGGATCGCCATGACCCCTTCGACTTCAATTTACTCTGAAACGCTATATGAGGGCTATGGCCAATATTTTTCGATTGACCGTACCCTCTTTGAAGATCAGACCGAGCACCAGCATCTCATCATCTTTGAGAATCGGCTGTTCGGCCGGGTGATGGCCCTGGATGGCATCATCCAGACAACGGAGCGGGACGAGCATGTCTACCATGAGATGATCGTCCACCTGCCGATCCTGGCGCACGGCCAGGCCCGGCGCGTGCTGATTGTCGGCGGCGGCGACGGTGCCTCGCTGCGAGAGGCGGTGCGCCACCCCGGCCTTGAGCAGGCGACATTGGTGGAGATCGACCCGGCTGTCATCGAGATGAGCCGGCGTTATCTGCCGAACCATTCGGCCGGTGCTTTTGACCATCCCAAAGCACGCATCGTCATTGCTGATGGGGTCAAGTATGTCCATGAGACCGCGGATCGCTTTGATGTGATCATCGTCGATTCCACTGATCCGGTGGGGCCGGGCGAGGTGTTGTTCAGCGACCATTTTTATGCAGGCTGCAAACGGTGTCTGAACCCCGGCGGCATCCTGGTGACGCAAAACGGCGTCAGCTTCATGCAACTGGACGAAGTGCGGGATGGCGCCGCCCGCCTGCGGCAGCATTTCGCCGACGTCTGGTTTTATGGCGCGGCCGTGCCGACCTACATTGGCGGCATCATGGCCTTCGGCTGGGCGACGGATAATTCGGCGCTGCGCCAGACGCCGGTTGAGACGTTACGCCAGCGTTTTGCCGCCGCCGGGCTACCCACCCGCTACTACACGCCAGAGGTCCACGCGGGGGCGTTTGCGTTGCCGCGGTATGTTGTCGACGTCATTTCGAGCCGTGGCAATGGGGAATGACATTTATTGAGAGCGGGCGACGAAGCCCGACTGAGGCTGCCTGACCGGGGCCCCTCGCTCCGTCAGGCTGAGCATGTTGGCTGGGCGTTTGCCGCTGCTAAGTAACTGGGTTGAAATGAACACCTTTGTAGGGGCTAGGCAACCGGGCTATAAGCTCGCCACGAAGTAATCTCCCTGCCACCGGTTGCCCGCCCGCTGGAACAGCGGTGGCGGGCTGAAAGTTAATAAGAGAATCGCTGGTCGCCAGATCATCCAGCAATAAGCCTGCCAAGTGGGCGCCACAGAGCGGGGCTGGGAATGCGTCACCCAACAGCTATCTGGATGATCACAAAAGGCTAAAGCCCTTTACTACAAACCTGACTTCGCACGGCAAATCTAGAACCTGTTTTTTGCGTTATTGAACGGCGTCCGCCGTACGGTATTTCTCGAGGTGACGCCCTCACCACGCCGGCGTAAACGCCTTCTTCAGGCTATCCAGGGCCGGCCCAACAACCTCAATCTCCTCCAGCCGATTTGTCCCCAGCCCCAGCGCCGCGGCGATGTTGAGGTGGTTGTCGCAACGGAGATAGGGGGCTTCGGGATAATCACCGGTCGGGTCATGGCCCATGAGCGCGGTGGCGACGGCGTCGGTAGCGACGGCATTTTTGCCGGCCACCAGCACGCCCGGCTCGATGGCTGATAGTCCCTGAATCCAGGGGCCTTCGCCGCCCTCCGTTGTCCTGACGCCATCGACCAGGCTGAAATCAATTGGCCGGGCCCGGTTCAGGTCGGCGATGATGCGGGGCAGCCGGCTGCGGGTCTCGTCGCCGACGCCATGGAATTCGGAGCGGTATTGGTCGGTTCCGTTGAGCCGGTATTCGCGATACGGCACCAGGCCGTAGAGGTTTTTCATCGTGTGGGTGACGCCGGCCAGGTAATGGTTCTTCATCTTGGAGACCGACATGAAAACGTCGACATCGTTGATAATCGGGTTGAAGATGAAGCGGTCGTAGACAAAGCTGCCGGCGCCGACGCTGTCCTCGCGGAAATCCTTGTACGGTTTGACGTCATTCAGATCGATGAGTGTCGCCCCGGTTGCCTCAGCGATCTCCTCGTAACCCCATTGGCGATAAGACGCCCATTCATAGACCGCCTCGACGATGAAGATTTCGCCAGCCCCGGCCGCCTGGGCCGCCTCAATCAGGCCGCGCACAATCTCAGGGTGAGTGACGAAGCTGTCGATAGGAGCCAGGCCGGCCAGCTTGCCGGAATTGACGCCGCCGGTAAGGTTGGTCTTGATGGCCACACTGTCGCCTGCTTTGACGATGTCGCCCAGGCCGCCCAGATCGTCGATGAGCTGGCGTACTTTTTCGCGGATGGCTGTTTGTTCATAGCTGCTGGCCTGGCCGATGGCGACGCGGCTGGAGATGGGACCGGCCGGTGGCACCACTGTCGGGGTGGTGGCCGGGGTCGCCTTTTGGCAGCCCTGCATGAGCAGCGCCGCCGCGCCCGCGCCGGCCAGGCGCAAGAAATCACGGCGTGAGAGCGCCGCTTGCTTTTGTGAACGTAGACATGGTTTTGACATGAGGTATCCTCGGCAGTAAGCGGAGAAACGGATGGTGCGCGGGTAGATCGGCTGGACGAGGTGCCTGCTGCCCTGAGGGTCACTATAGCGACCGGCCGGTACGGCACCCATTCACAAAAATCACTGCTGACGCGTGATGAATAGCACCACTCTGCCCCCAGCCTACCCAATTCAGCTGCCCCATGTGACAATACGGCCATCAGTTAGCGCAAGCGGAGTAGATGACCCATGTATGATCTGATTATTCGTAATGGTCTGTTATATGACGGTAGCGGCGCGCCACCCGTGCCGGGCGATGTTGGCATCAGTGGCGACAAAATTGTCGCCGTCGGCGATCTGGGGGCTGAAAAGGGCCAGGCTGAGATCGATGTGGCCGGCCTCGCCGTCGCGCCTGGCTTTATCAACATGCTCAGCTGGGCCACCGATGCCCTCATCCACGATGGCCGCTCCCAAAGCGACATCCGTCAAGGGGTCACCCTCGAAGTTGTTGGCGAATCCTACTCCTACGGCCCGGCCAACGAAGCGTTCAAAGCCTGGCTGCGCGATATCCAGGGCGATATCAAGTATGAGATCGAATGGGATACGCTCGGTGAGCACCTCGATTACATGGAGCGGCGCGGCATCGCCTGCAACATCGCCTCGTTTGTGGGCGCGGCGGGTATCCGCACCAACGTGCTGGGCTTTGATGATGTGGCGCCAACACCGGCCCAGCTCGCCGAGATGCAGGCGCTTGTCCGGGAGGCGATGGCAGAGGGGGCCGTTGGCCTGTCGACAGCCCTGATCTACCCACCTGGCAGCTACGCCAAGACCGACGAGCTGATTGCCCTCAACCAGGTCGTCGCCGAATACGGCGGCCTCTACATTTCCCATTTGCGCAGCGAGGGGGATGGGATTGAGGCCGGCCTGGCTGAGTTCCTGACGATCCTGCGGGCCGCTAATGTGCGCGGTGAGATCTACCATTTGAAGATGGCTGGCGCGGCCAATTGGGACAAGCTGCCCGACATCGTTGCCCGGATCGAGGCAGCCCAGGCCGAAGGACTGACCGTCACCGCCGACATGTACAACTACGAGGCGGGCGGTACCGGCCTCTCTTCCGTCATCCCGCCCTGGTATCACGACGGCGGTGAGGAAGCGCTGCGCGAACGGCTGCGCGACCACAGCCTGCGCCCGCAAATCATCCGCGAGATGAATGAGCACAGCGATGCCTGGGAAAATCTGTTCCTGGCAGTGCCATCACCTGAAGGTATTCTGCTCTCGCAGTTTAAGAACCCGGCCCTCAAACATCTGACCGGCAAAACGCTGGCCGAAGTGGCGGCCACACGCGGCACCTCGCCGGAAGAGACGGCCATGGATCTGCTGATTGAGGATGGCAGCCGGGTCGGCACCATTTATTTCATGATTTCGGAAGACAACATGCGGCGGCAGATTGGGCTGCCCTGGGTCAGCTTCTGTTCGGACTCTGAATCATCAGCCCCCGAGGGTATCTTTCTAAACACCAATAGTCACCCGCGCGCCTTTGGCAGCTTCGCCCGGCTACTGGGCCAGTATGTGCGTGATGAGGGGCTGATCCCGCTTGAAGAGGCGGTGCGCCGCCTCACCTCGTTCCCGGCCCACAATCTGCGCATCCAGGAGCGCGGCTGGCTCAAGCCGGGCTATTTTGCCGATGTGGTCGTCTTTGACCCGGCGCAGGTCAACGCCAAAGCCACCTACGCCGAGCCGCACCAGTATGCGACCGGTATGGTCCACGTGTTCGTCAACGGCACCCAGGTGCTGCGCGATGGGGAGCACCTGGGGACGTTGCCGGGGCGGGTTGTGCGCGGGCCGGGATGGCGCGGCGGAGTCGCCCGGTGGGGCGTCTCCTGCGTCCATTTGCCATTGCCGTGCCACGGAGAATTGTGCTGGCGTGCCATCGTGCTGGGTTGGCTTGCGTGCCAGCGGGCGTCTGTACGGGGGGTGTCCGCGAGGTGGTGGCGCGGTGGCGGCGCGGGTGGTGGGTAGGTCTTCGGCGAGCCATTCGTTGAGGGAGCCGTCGTAGATGGCGACGTTGGGGTTGCCGGCGATGAGATGGGCCAGGGCGCTGGTGGTGGCGGCGATGCCGCCGCCGCAGTAGGTGATGACGCGGTCGGCCTGGGTCTGATCCTGGAGCTGTTGGGCCAGTTGCTCGTCGGGCAGGAAAGCGGTCATTTCGGCCATCAGGTTGAAGCAAGAGCGCAGGATGGAGCCCTCGATGTGTTCCTTGTCGAACCATTCCTGGGTCAGGGTGTTGACGGTGCAGGTGGCGTCGTCGCCGATGGCGGCCAGGACTTCGTCTTTGTCGGCGAGACACTCCGGCCGGATCTGCCCCGCATACGCCGCCGGTGCATACTGATGTCCGCCCTGCACCACTTTGCCCCCGGCTGCCTGCCAGGCCGCCAGCCCCCCATTCAACACCCGCACGTTGTCATGGCCGGCGTAATGCAGCAGCCACCAGGCCCGGGTGGCGCAGGGCAAAAGCTCCGAGGTGTAAAAGATCACTTCCTTGTCCGGGCTGACGCCGATCTGGCCAATCTGGGCCATGAGATCGGCCGGTGGCAGGATCATATACTGGTATTTGTGGTTCGTATCCGAGAACTGTTCGTGGTCGAAAAAGGCGGCGCCGGGGATGTGAGCGTCCAGATATTTCTCGTAGGCCGTCTGATCGGTTTCCTGGCGGAAGAACAGGATGGTGGCGTCGTAAATCCGCAAATTGGGGTCACCAATTTTGCCCAGCAGTTCTTCAGCTTCAATCAATGCATCCTGGCGTTTCATTTTCCATACTCCTTCGCTGGTCCTATAGCCGGGCCAGCGGACAACTTTCATCGTGGTCACAGTATGGCTGGTGGCTGAGTTCGTGTACAGCTACTAAAGTATTGTTTGCTTTGGGGGCACCACTCAAATTTGCGCGGCAGGCCGGCCAGCTATTTCCAGGCGAAATAGGGTTGCTCGTAATGGGCCACCCGTGTCTGTTTGCCCAGGATGCAGACCTCGCGGAACTGGTACAGCATGGCCGCCGTCGGCGCGGCAATCCAGCTCTCGCCGACCGGCATCAGCAGCACCGGGTTCTCGCTCTCCGGGATCTGTTGCAGGATGGGGGCGTCCGCGCGCATCAATTCGGCGATGGGGATGCGGTGAATCGAGTCGACCTCGGCCGGGTTGGGGACGAGATCCGTCACCGGCCCGCCCCAGACGACGATCGGTGTGATGGTGTAGCCTGAGCGCGTCGTGTAATCATCCAACCGGCCGATCACCCGCTCTGGCCCCAGTGTCAGACCGACTTCCTCCTGCAGCTCCCGCAGCGCTGTCTCTTCTGGCGTTTCACCCGTGTCGCTGCGGCCGCCGGGGAGGGCCCATTGGCCGGCATGTTTTTTGAGCCGGGCTGAGCGGCGCGTCAGCAGGAGGGCAGCCTGGTTTTCCCAGCCGGCCTCGAAGGGGATGCCACTGATGGCCGGCGCTTCGGCCACATGGACAACGGTCAGGGCGACGGCGGCGGCCCGTTTGCCGGCTGCGACGGCGCTGGAATGGATGGCAAACTCGCGCAGATTGGCGCTGATGTAATGGCGCAACTCCGCGTCGCAGGTGAGATGGCTCATGTGGCCGCGTGCCTGATCCACGCGGACGGCGACCTCGTAGTGAGTTGCCCGGGGCGCAAACCGTTTCAGCAATGCCCGAGCGCCGTCGGGAATGTAGGCTGTCTCATACGCGTCCCCGGCAAACGCTTTCACGGCGGCCAGGTTGGCGAAGTAGAAAATGGTTTTGAATTCAACTTCATCCGGGGAAATAGCCCGGCGCAGCACCTGGACCCCGGCATAACCCGGGATGCCCCTGGCCTCGGTGGTGGGGATGACCGTTTCCCGCAGGAAGGTTTCGTATGCGTCAGCGTTTTCCGGCGTGGTCCAGCCATGCCATTCCCGAGCAATCATGGGTCAATGGTAACGGGAAATGAGGGATCGGCCCACGAAGAGACGTGCCGCGGCACGTCTCTTCGGCGTTTATCACGACGATCATCAATCCCCGCGCAACATCCCCACATAATCGGCCAGCTTGGCAAACGCCTGTTGCCAGCCCATGGCGCCGGGGGAACCGGCCGGTACACCCGCATGGGTCATGGTCATCTTCGTCTTTTCACCCAGCGCTGCCAGCAACACCGTGATCTCAGTTGTCTCCGGCGTACCGGGGGGCATGCCCATAGCGGCCGGTGAGAGAATGTTGCCTTGCTCATCGGCCATGCTCTCGGTGTAGACCAGCCGGGTAGTGGGGGAGACTTCCCGGTACTCGCCGGTGAACCACATCTTCATCTGGCCGTCCGGCGAGGCCATGCAGATCAGCCGCCGGCCGCCGATACGCACATCCATCTCCGCCACTGGGATGGTGAAGCCCTGCGGCCCGTACCAGTTGCGGAAATGCTCAGCCTCTGTCCAGAGCTGCCAGACCAGGTCGATGGGGGCGGCCACGACGCGTTCGATGACGACCGCATCCTCCAGTGTCTCGTTATCACTCATTCTCACGCTCCTTTTGGCTGAGTTGCTCGATGTAGGCATCCATCCGGTCAAAGCTGGCTTCCCAGAGCGGCCGGTATTGATCGGTCCAATGGGATATGGCCTGCAACGGTGCTGCGTCCAGGCTGCAGGGCCGGTACTGGGCCTGTTTGCCCTGAACGACCAGGCCGGCGCGCTCCAGCACCTTGATATGCTTGGAAATGGCCGGCAGGCTCATGGCGAACGGCTCGGCCAGCTCGTTGACCGTCGCCGCGCCCTCGGCCAGACGGGCCAGGATGGCGCGGCGGGTGTTGTTGGCCAGGGCGGCGAAGGTTTGGGTGAGTTGGTCATCAGCCAGGGTCATCATGGTCATGGACTTGCCTAATTTAACTAAAAGGTTAATTAACTGGTTGGTATAATACAGATGTTCTAGTTGGTTGTCAAGAGGAAAGGGTAGGATGGCTATTTGCTGTGCCAAAGAGACCAAAAACCTACGCCTGCGACGTGGTGGATGAGGAAGAGTCACGTCATCGTCAAATTTCCTCGCCGGGTAGGGCGGTTCGGTGCAAAATAAGCGGTGACAGAGCTGATGAATTACTGTGATGCCAGCCTGGCTGCCTGGAGCGCGCATTGTTGCGCCCGTCATTGGTGTTGTCGAGGCCCGGCATTTGAGGAGGATTGACCATGAGAATCGTTGATATGCGCTGTGCTGTCATTGGCCACAGCCCGGTGGTACGCATCATCACCGACGAAGGCATCGTCGGCCACGGGGAGGCGGAGGCGACCAAAGCCTACCTCAAACCCCATATCATGTTTTACAAGCCGTATCTGCTGGGCATGGACCCGACGGATGTGGCCCGGGTAATGCTGAAGATCCGGCGGTTGGGCAGCTTTAAGCCGTGGGGTAGCGCCGTCAGCGCGATTGAGATGGCGCTGTGGGATATCGCCGGCAAGGCAGCGGGACTGCCGGTCTACAAATTGCTGGGCGGCAAGGTGCGTGACCAGGTTCGCATCTACAACGGCGGTTTTCGCCCGCCGATGAGTGGCCCTAACCCGGAAGATTATGCCGATAACGTGGCCCAAATGAAGGCAGCCCCAGAGGGCTTTGACTTTGTCAAAATGGGCATTGGCTTCCACAGCGCCATGGCTCGCGAACTGCCTGGCTTCTTTTACGGTGAGGTCCAGGAGAAACAGGCGCAGGGCTGGTCGGTGGACGATTTTCTCCGCAACACCGCCGTCAACGCCCCCCATTCAAACCGGGGTCTGATGACGGAAAAGGGGTTGAAACATGTGATTGCCTGCGTAGAGGCGATGAAGGATGTGCTGGGCGACGAGGTCGGGCTGGCGCTGGATTGCGGCCCGGGCTGGATGCCGACCGATGTTATTCGCTTTGCCAAAGCGGTGGAGCATCTCAACATCATGTGGCTGGAGGATACGGTCAACGGGGATTACGATCCGTGGGTCCTCGCCGACGTCTACCGCGACATCAAGATGAAGGTGAACATCCCCATCCACACCGGCGAACAGATCTACCTGCGCCACAATTTCAAAGCGCTCATCGAGACTCAGGCGGTCGACGTCATCGGCCCAGATCCGGCCGATATCGGCGGCATTGCCGAGCTCAAGTGGGTGGCCGAGTATGCTGATCTGCACGGTATCCTGATGGCGCCGCACGGGATATTCGATGGTTTGTTTGGGCTGGCAGCCCATGTCCAGGTGGCCGCCACCCTGCCACAGAACTATGTTGGCTTCGAATACCCGATGGCGCGCCCTGACTGGTGGTACAACATCGTCGACGGCCTGCCCAACCCGATCGTCAAGAACAGCCTCATCGATGTGTGGGACACGCCAGGTCTTGGCGTGGATTTCAACATCGACAAGGCGCAAGCATACCTGGCGGAAGAGGACAAGGGCTTTTTTGACTAAACATTTTGGGCCGGCCGGTGTCAGGGGACCTGAGCCGGCCCAATTTTGAAGATGCCGCTGGCGCGAACGGCCAGCTGCCCGTCAGCATAGACCAGCCCGCTGGCAAAAACCATATTGCGCGTCACGCGCAGCGCCTCGGCCTGCCCTTCAACCCAGGCGCCGCTGTAGGCCGGCGCCATAAAATCGAGTTGCAGGGAGATGGTGGGTAGAAATCGCCCCTTGAGCTCAGGGACGGTGCGTGTTACCGTGATGGGCATGAACATGTCGCAGAAGGTGGCCAGCATGCCGCCGTGGCAGGTGCCCAGCGGGTTGGTATGGCGCGGCTCAACCCGGAAGCCGACGCGAAAGCTCTCTTCCGTCTGGGCCAGCCAGAGCGGCCCATTTTGTTTGATATAGTCGCCGCCCACGTTGAGGCGGACAAATCCGGCGGGAACATCATTCATCGTTGGGATCTCTATTCAGTCATATCATCTGCTTACCATGCAAGCCCGTATTGTTGCCCAGGATGCAGCGGGGGGCGAATCCGGGTTTTTGAAAGGGGCTTGTTGTGCCTGAGTTTGCCGTCACGACGCTTATACACCGGCCGGTAACCGAACTCTTTGCCTACTTCGCCGACCCAACCCGGCGTTGAATCATAAATAGGGGAAGCAATGCTGCCAATCAATCAGGGTGATATTTACTGGATCCGGC
>JACKBM010000074.1 GCA_020634575.1 Ardenticatenales bacterium
CCGCTGTGTGCTGAAGTTGCTGAATTGGCCCGTCTGCTTTTTCAAAAAGCATCACCTGTCAGATTAACTTTCCCAGAGCGCCCGTACTTCTGGCGACAGGGTATTGGCGACCTGTCGTTGCAGGTCGGCGCCAATGAGTTTTTTCACGGCCTGGAAGACGGCGACAGTGGGGTAGTAGGCAAATTGGGCATCGCTATTGCCACTGCGCCGGGCAACGGCCTTGCGGAAGGCGGCGCTGGTGAGGGTGTTATCGCGAAAATGGGCCAGAAAGAAAACCTTGCCGACGGCTTTGGCTAAATCTTCAGGCAAGGCCTGCTGTAGCTTCTTTTTGGTCCGGCGGTCCAGGTTGAACCCCAGAGTTGCGAGTACAGAACGAGTCCAGCGTTCCGCGTGATGACGCGTGGGTAATTGCCCGGCTTTCTGTACATGTTGATAGAATTCTTCCACAGTTTCTCTCCGCAAAGGTGGACAGATCGCCACCGCCAAAATTTATGTTGCTAACAACAGCGAATTATAAACGAACTCGTGACAGGTCGCCACGGCTTGTGGCTACCGTTTATTCGGCTCGGCGGGACGCGGAGGGAATTTAAGCGGTGCCCGGAAGGCCAGCGGAGCAGACGGTTTACACTGGAAAATAGCCAATCAGATCGACGGCTGCAGGATATCCATCGTGCCAGATTCCTGCTGTTATTGCTAATAAACCAATTAATTGGCCAGAGGGAGGTTACCATGAGGATCCTGCATATCAGCCAATCTTATCCACCGATGGTCAGCGGGGCGGCCCTGGCCGTGGCTCACCTGGCCGAAGGGGCAGCGGCTGAGGGCCATGATGTCACGGTTATTGCGGCCAGTGATCGAGAAGTAGGGTATGTGGAGGAAACCGGCCGGATCCGCGTCTGCCGCCTGCCCGCCCGGGACAATCCAGCCCGAGTCGGTCAGCGCTATCTGCTGTGGCCGCAGCGCCACATCCAGGCCCTGGTGACCTCGCCCCGGCCGGACATTGTCCATCTGCATGAGCCCTTGCTGCTTGGCCTCTGCACCGTGCGGATTATGCGGCGGCTGCAGATTCCCCTGGTGGTCACCTTGCATCAATTGCCCTGGTTTGTGACCAAGTACGCCCCATCCTTTGGCGGCCAGCCGCTGAATGTGGAATGGTTGGTCTGGCGCTATGGCGGCTGGTTTATGCGCCAGTGTGAAGCGGCCATCGTGCCGCTGCCGCTGGTCTCAAACCTGGTCCATCACTACACGGGCTATTTGCCGCACACAATTTCGTACGGCATCGACCTGAAGCGCTTCCGGACCGAGGTGGCCGCCCTGACAGAAGGGGCCCAGTTGCGGCGCAAATACGGGCTGCCCGCGGGCAAACCCATTATCCTGCACGTTGGCCGGCTGGATCGGGATAAAGATGTGGACCAGGTAATTCGGGCTGCCGCTGAGGCAATGGCCACGACAGATGCCATCCTTTTGGTCGTGGGTGATGGTCGGGAACGCGAGGCGCTCGTTCAGTTGAGTGAGGCATTGGCGATTGGCGACCGCGCCTTCTTTACCGGATTTGTCGACAATGACGGCGATCTGCCGGGTCTGTACCGGCTGGCCACGCTTTTTGTGACCGCCTCGGAGATTGAGACCTTCGGCATTGTTGTTTTGGAGGCGATGGCTTCAGGCTGTCCGGTGGTGGCTGTAAACGCCGGGGCGGTGCCGCACCTGGTGCTGACAGGGTATAGCGGCTTCCTGGTCCCGCCGGGTGATGTCGCTGCAATAGCTGACCGGGTCGCCTGGCTCCTGGCGCATCCTGAGGCGGCCCGGCGGATGGGGCAGAATGCGGCCGGGCTAAGCCAGGAGTATGATGGTGCCAGGAGTCTGGAACGGCATCTGGACCTTTATCGGGCGATTTGTGGAGGCTAAATTGGTAACAGACAGCTTGCGGACTGGCGGCAAAAATGTTGACTTGTCAGGATTAAACGGTATACTTCATCGGCTATTCATTGTCAGCAGCAGATCTGGCACGCACCATTTAAATCTAGACCCGATTTGCCCAAACTGAAGTGCAATAATTTCCCTTCGTGGACGAAGGTTTGACGAGGTATTGAATCATGTCTGAACGAGAGATCCTGGCCGCCGAGCCACGTGAAATCGTAGGAAAGAAAGTTAAACAGCTCCGTAGAGACGGGTTTATCCCGGCCATTGTTTATGGCCGCCGGGACCCGATGTCGATCAAGTTGCCCCGCCGCGAGACGATGCGTGTTCTGCGTCGTGCTGGCCGGACGAACCTGATTGATGTTGAGCTGCCGGATGATAAGTTCACGGTCCTGGCGCGCGATATTCAGCAGCACCCGACCCGCGGTGACGTCCTGCATATTGACTTCTACGAAGTGAACATGAAAGAGACCATTGTCGTCGATGTTGACCTCGTTCTGGAAGGGACGGCGGCGCCGGAAGAAGATGGTTTGGGCCAGGTTGTTTTGGCCAATAAGACCATCACCATTCAGGCTATGCCGGCTGACCTCGTCTCCGAGATTATCGTGGACGCGACGTTGATCAAAGATCCGGAGCATGCCATTCATGCCGCTGACCTGAAACTACCGAAGGGTATTGAGTTGGTCGCTGAGGATGATATGGCGATTGCCCGCTTTGTCTACAAGCGTGAAGAGACCGAAGAGGAAGAAGAAGGCTTCGAGGATGGCGAACTGACGGCGCTGCCGATTGACCTCGATACGGAAGAAGAAGACGAAGATTAGCCCCCGCTGGGCTGGTTTTTTTGCAGAGGCTTGCCCGTCGGGCAAGCCTCTTTTTGTTTTGAGATTAGTTCCAGGGTAGCTGGCTGCGGCGGGTCCAGTAGACACCGGCCGGTTCCACAAACTGATTCAGCTCTTCGTCCAACGCACGGTCCCAGTCCAGCGACAGGGCTGTCAGGTTGGAATTGAGCTGGCTTACCGAAACGGCGCCACTCAACACCACAGTGGCCCAGGGCTGCTGCAGGGCAAACCCCAACGCCAGGGCATCAAGGGTCGTGCCCATCTCGGCCGCCAGATGGCCCAGGCGGTGCAGGGCCGGCTGCATTTCCGGCCGCTGATTCTTCTCTGTGAGCAGCCCATTGGCCAACCCTTCCTTGACGATGACAGCCAGCCCGGCTTCATGAGCGGCGTTGAGCTGCGGCTCAACAGCACGCTCGAGGATGTTCCAGGTGGCCTGAACGGCGCCAAATAGTTTGTGGCCGCCAACCTCGACGCGCAGGGCCGACGCCAGCGTTTCTGCCTGGCCCGGTCCGCTGAGCGAGAGGCCAATGATCAGACCGGTGTCGCGCAAGCGGGCCAGCTCCTGTAAAACGCCAATGTTGTCCAGCACACCGCTTTCCGGTGTGGCTGAATGGATAAGATAAACTTCGAGGTTACGGCCCAACAAATCGTAGCTGGTCATCATCTGCTCGTGTAACATGGGCAGGGAGTGGTCCTTGACCTCATGTTGCTCTGCGTCCACTTGCCAGCCAGCGCTGTAGATGTAACCCCATTTTGAACAGACGGTGACCTGGTCTGGAAGGATGCCGCGGTCGACCAGCCAACTGGCCAGGAATTGCTCTGCCCGCCCATAGGACCGGGCTGTATCAAAATAGCGAATGCCGGCGGCCCAGGCCGCGTCAAGAAGATCGTGGGTGCGCAGCGTCATCGAACCGACATCATAGGCACCTTGTAAATCCTCAGCGTGACCGAGGTTGATGTAGCCTGGCCGGCCCAGGGCCGCTAATCCCAGCCCCATCGGGGTAACATACAGATCGCTATTGCCAAATCGTCGTAATTCCATGACCGTAACTCCTGGTCTGCTCTAGGCAGCATTATGTTTAACTCTACTTTCACATGTAGAAAACGGATAGGGGTTATGCTGGTACATGGGTCACGTTTCGGTCACGGATGTTGATTATGATGAAACGAACCGTACGAAATTGCTGATCGGAAGGAAGAATCATGGCCGTTGAGAACAACGTAAAACTGGGGCAACAAATCGGAATTTATCGGCTGGATGCGCTGCTGGGTGAAGGGGGCATGGGTTCTGTTTATCAGGCCTATGACCTGAACCTGCAGCGTAAGGTGGCCCTGAAGCTGATGTTGCCCCGCCTGGCACGTAACGAAGCATTTCGGGCCCGTTTCCTGCAGGAAGCGCGCGCCGCCGCCCGGCTGGATCATCCTTCGATCATCCGGATTCTCCACTTTGAATCGCTGCCGGATTTGCTCTATCTGGTGATGGCCTATGTTTCCGGGCCGAATTTGCGCCGCTATGTGAGCCATCGCGTTGAGGGCAATGCGCCCCTGCCGCTGGCCGAGATCCTGGGTCTGACGGCGCAGGTCGCGGATGCATTGGGTTACGCGCACCAGCAGGGGATCGTTCATCGGGACATCAAGCCGGACAACCTGCTCCTGCAACCCGTAAGCAGCCAGACAGCCAGCGGCGAGCCCGAGCTGCGCGTGATCGTGACCGATTTTGGTCTGGCCAAGCTGCAATATGGCGGCATTCAGACCCAGACCGGCACCTTTATGGGCACGCTGCCGTACATGTCGCCGGAGCAGTGCAAGGGGCAGGAGCTGGATGGGCGCTCTGATCTTTATTCATTGGGGGTGGTGTTGTATCAGCTGGTGACCGGCCGGTTACCCTTCGATGTCAGCTCCCCCACCGAAGCCCTCTACAACCATGTCAACGTCGCCCCGCCCGTGCCGGCCCAACTCCGGCCCGGCTTGCCTGGTGCCGTCAATGAGCTGCTGCTGCGCTCCCTGGCTAAGGAGCCAGAGAATCGTTACCTGAATGGCGAGGAGATGGCTGTAGCGCTGCGCGCGGCGGCCGTGGAACTCGGTGATTGGGATGAGACCACCCTGACGCCGTTGCCGCAAAGCATGACGCCGGTGCCGCCGTCCGGGGTGACACGCACAGGGGGTGTGAACCTTAGCCAGGCCGCCCAGTCGCTTAACTCTGCCGCTATCACCGACCCGCGCCGGTTTGATCATCTGCTGCTAGCCAAACCGGGTGAGAACACCCGGGCGGTCCCATTGGGGCGGGAGCGCCTGCTAATCGGCCGGGGTGAAAATTGTGATGTGCGGTTGGATGACGAACTGGTTTCGACCGAGCATTGCCGGCTGCAAAAGAGCGAGCGCGGCTGGCAGGTCGTCGATCTGAATAGCAAAAATGGCACGTTCCTGCAGGGTAACCGGCTGCTGGCCGGTGTGGCCGAGCCGTGGGAGCCGGGCCAGACGTTGCGGGTGGGCCGGCACAGCCTACAATGGCGCCCCGCTCAAGGTGGCCAGAGCTCAGCGGTCATGAGCCAGATGGGCAGCCTGGGCGGCACCATGCTGCGCACAACCCTGGCTGATATTGGCCTGACGGTGGAGCCGGCTCAGCTCAGCCTGGGCCGTGGCGAAAAGGCGGTGTTGCAGGTCGGTATCCAGAACCTGGGGCAGCGGGTGGCCCATTTTCGGCTGACGCAGAGCGGCCTGGCGCCGGCCTGGACCCAGCTTTCCGAGGATAGTGTTCAATTGATGCCGGGTGCGGAGAGCTACATCAGCATCACCATCCAGTTGCCCAAGGACGAGACCAGCGCCAGCGGGACGTTGCCGTTCAAGATTGAGGCGCAGTCGCCGGCCAGCGGCGCGCTGCGGGCCAGCGTCCCCTGCGAGCTGCTGGTGCGGGCCGAGCGGGGTATGAATGTGGCCATGCAGCCGACGCAGCTGGCGGTGGGGCAGACCGGCCGGATCGCCCTACAAAACAGCGGCAACGCCCCCACAACCTACAAAATGCGCGGCCAGGACAGTGCCGGCGCTTTGAATTTCGACTTTTCGCAGACAGAGGCGACCCTGCAGCCAGGCGAGAAACAGTTGGTCACGGTCCAGACAGCCGTTAAAAAGCGGCCCTGGGTGGGGGCGGCGCAGATGGTGCCGTTCACCATCGACGTATTTGCGACCGATGCGCCGTCTGATGTGCGGCAGTTGAGTGGATTGGCAACCATTAAGCCGCGGCTGCCCGCCTGGTTGGTCCCGTTGTTGGGGGTCGCGCTGTTGTTATTGTGCGGGTTATCGGCCGGGGGCGCGTACGCCATATTTGGCCGGCCCGACCCGACGGCCACGCAGATCGCCATCGTACCACCCGAACCTGAACCGACCGCAACGCCAGAGCGTCTGCCGACGGACGAACCGGGCACAACGCCGGTGGCCACTGAATCGGCACAGACCGCCACCAGTGAGCCAGCGGCTACCAATGAGCCGACGGCGACCGCCACCATCGCCCCAACGGCCACGCTCATCCCCTCGCCGACGCCAACCCTGACGCCGACACCGCCAGCACCCGGTCCGCGTAGCCTCGGCGGTGGTCTGGATGATGAAGTGCGCGCCATTGAAGGCGACGGCGATCTGGTTTATGTGGGCGGCCGCTTTCCGCGCGGTATCCGGCTCTGGAACCAGGCGACGTTGCAATGGTCGGAGCTGGGCGGTGGCGTGGATGGCATTGTCAACGACATCGCCATTTACGAAGGTGAGGTCTATGTAACGGGCAGCTTTCTCTACGCGATCAATGGCGATGGCAGCCAGGTGGAAGTGCGCAACGTGGCGGTCTGGTCGGGCAGCAGTTGGCGGGCCCTGGGCGGCGGCGTCAGCGCCAATCCCCAGTCGCTGGCGATTGCCGTAGACGATCAGGGCAATGTTTACGTCGGTGGTTCTTTTCAGAGCCCGGCTCGTAACATCGCGCGCTGGTTGGCGAGTGAAGAGCGCTGGTCCTGCCTGGGCTACGATTGCACCCTCGACGCCGGTGTTCGCTACTTCGGCAATGATGCTTCCGGCGGCGACTACGTGAACGAAATTGTCATCGCGGGTGACGATGTCTATGTGGCGGGCCAATTCAGCGTGGCCAGCGAAGATCTGAACAACATCAATGTGCCGCGCACCACCAACCTGGCGGTCTGGAACAGGGGCACGGAACGCTGGGCGGCGGTCGGTGGCGGCCTGGTCAACAATGTCAACTATTCGAACGAGGTTCATGCCCTGGCTTATTATGATGGCGTTCTCTACGTAGGCGGCCGTTTTGACACGATTTATGCCTTTGGCGAGTATGAATTCACCCGCTACATCGCCGCCTGGGATGGCACCAGCTGGCAGACGTTCACCAATCTGGGCAGCATGGTCTACGCTATCGCGGTCAACGAAAATGGTATTTATACGGGCGGGGAGATCTCGGTTTACAACGAGGGACCAGAGGTGGCCAGCTACGTGACCCGCTTTAACGGCTTTGAATGGCAGTCGGTCAGCAGCGGCACAAACGATGAGGTGCTGGCGCTCTACACGGACGGCGTTTACCTCTACCTGGGCGGAAAGTTCACTAACTTCGCCGGCCAGGATGCGGCCTACGTGGCCGGCTGGGTGGAACCATAGCGCTGAGGGGTGGCGGACCCGACGGGTCCACCACCCGACGGGTCCACTGCCACCCGACGGGTCCACTACCCCTCCCCCGCAGGCGCAGTCCGGCATATAATCCTCGCTTTGGGCTGTGCGTATGAAGATCATTCTGTTTACCGATACCCATGCTAATTTGCCTGCTTTGCAGGCTTTTTTGCGCCGGGCGGCGCAGGAGGGGTATGACCTGCTGGTGCATCTGGGGGATGCGGTGGCGATTGGGCCATACCCGGCCGAATGCCTGGAACTGCTCCTGGGGCTGGAGCGCTGTCTGTTTTTGATGGGCAATCACGATGCCTGGCTGGCTCACGGCCTGCCCGCCAATTACCCGGAGTGGATGAGCGAAGGCGAGGCGGCGCATCAGGGCTGGACGCAAGCGCAGGTGCCGGCTGAAATGGCCGCGGCGGTGGCCAGTTGGCCCTGGCAGCTGGCGCCGGTCTGGGATGGGGTGCCGGTCAGCCTGCTGCATTACGCGCTGGGTGAGCCGCCCAACCTGTTCAAGCCCATCATCAATGCGCCCACACCGGCCGATCTGGAAGCGCTATTTGCTCCCCTGGCGACGCCTTATATCTTTTATGGCCATCATCACCCGTTTTCCGATCTGACCGGCCGGTCCCGCTTCATCAATCCGGGCTCCCTCGGCTGCAGCGCTGAGCCGGTTGCCCGCTACACTGTGCTCACCTGCGCCGGGGGGCAGGCGGAGGTCCGGCATGATGGCGTCCCTTATGACGATAGCCCCATCTGGCCCACATTTACCAGCCGCGCTGTGCCCGAACGGGCTTTTATCAACAAGATTTTTTATTCCGGACGATTACATTAAATGAAAAAAGTATCCCTGGCCCTTGTGGCCCAGTTTGCAACCTTGTTAGGGCTTGGGGTGGCGGCGAGCATTATTAATGTCGCCTGGCCATTTATCCGCGACAATTTTGGTCGGACGGACGGCGATCTCGGTGTGTTATTGCTGGCTTTGATGTTTGGCTACATGGGCGCCGCTTTTCTGGTTGGGCGGCTGGTGGATCGTTACGGCGTTGGTCTGGTCCTCATTGCCGGTGGCCTGATCATCATCGCCGGCCTGCTGGGCTGGGGCTACAGCCCGATTTGGGCTGCCCTGTTGCTCTCTGTTTTTCTGACCGGTATGGGCAGTGGTCTTTTGGATACCACCGCCAACATCTATGCCGCCCGTCATTTCTCTGCCCGCCTGACCAACTGGTTGCACGCCAGTTATGGACTGGGGGCTGTGGTGGGCCCGCTGTTGACGACGGCCGTGATTAGTTGGGGGCGCGGCTGGCGACTGGCTTATCTCATGGGCGCCTTGTTGCAGGTTGTGATCTGGCTGCTTTACCTGGCAGTGCGCCAGGATGTGAGCATGCGTGGCATGACCGTTGAGGAACGGCCGGAAAACAGTATTCCGCTCAGGTCAGTCTTGAAATCGCCGCTCGTCTGGCTGGGGATGTTTTATTTCTTCATGTACGGCGGCCTGGAGCATGGGGCCGGTCAATGGAGCTTCCCGTTGTTTACCGAAGGGCGTGGGGTGGCTTTGGAACCGGCCGGTACCTGGGTCAGCATTTATTGGGGCAGCCTCACCGTTGGCCGGGTCGTGCTGGGGCAGGTGACCGCCTGGCTGGGTAGCCAGCGGCTGTTGCGTCTCTCCCATCTGCTGGCCTTGCTGGGGGCCATCCTGCTCTCGATACCATCGATACCCGTCCTGGGCTTTGCCGGTTTGGCCTTGATTGGCTTTGCCGTGGCGCCCATCTTCCCAACCCTGATCCAGTTGACGCCGCAGCGGGTGGGCCGCAAGGCTGCCGCTACCGCGGTCGGTTTCCAGGTTGGCGTGACCAGCCTGGGCATCGCGTTGTTGCCTGGCCTGGCGGGCATCCTCATCGACCGCATCAGTCTGGAGGTTGTCGGCCCCTTTCTCATCGTGGTGGCGCTGATCTGCCTGGCTGTGAACGAGCGGATGAGTGCTCAGAGCGCCGTCGAACTCAAATAAGCCTGTACCAAAGGACAGGTGGGCTCGGGGAGAAAGATCAATGGCCGGCCGGCCTGGCCGGGCTACGCTAGACGAAACTGTTTCAGGAGAGCTTTGAATGGACCAGACTGCCGTGGACGCTTATCTGCAGCGCATCGCTTGCCCGCGACCGATCCGGCCGGATGCCGCCGCCCTGCGCCAGATCCACCTGGCGCATCTGCTGGCCGTACCATTTGAGAACCTGAGCATTCATCTGGATGAACCCATCTTGCTGGAGCCCGAGCTGCTCCTGGCCAAGATTGTGACGCGGCGACGCGGTGGTTTCTGCTTTGAATTAAATGGGTTGCTGGCCGACCTGCTGCTGGCGCTGGGCTTTCGCGTACGGCGGCTGGCGGCGGAGGTGTTCGGCGGCGATAGCTACTCACCCCCGTTCGACCATATGATGTTGCTGGTTGATCTGGCGGAGCCGTGGCTGGTTGATGTCGGTTTCGGCGCCTCATTTCGCGAGCCGTTGCGGTTGGTGCCGGATGTGGTTCAGCAGGACCCGGAGGGCGCTTTTCGGTTGGTGGAAACGGCTGGTCGCTGGGTCATGCAGGAAGCTGTCGATGGGGCCTGGCAACCGCAATGCCGTTTCACGACAACCGGTTACGAGCTAGCGGATTTTAAGGGCCGCTGTCAGTTCCATCAGGAATCACCCAATTCCCATTTCCGCCAGAGCCGGATGGCCACGCTGGCCACGCCGACCGGCCGGATCACCCTGAGCGGCCGGCGGTTTATCACCACCAACCTGAACGGTGAACGTCAGGAGGAGCTATTGCCCTCGGAAGCGGCGTGCCAGCAAAAACTGGCCGCAGCATTTGGGCTGACGTTGGAGAGCAATGCTACGCAATCGTAACTTCATTCTCCTTTGGCTGGTCAATGCGTTGACCACACTGGCTATCGAGCTGTTCACGGTGACGGTGCTGGTCGCTATTTTTGAGCAGACGTCGTCAACTGTCCAGGCGGTTGGCGTCATGGTGTCACGCACGCTGCCGGCGTTTTTGTTGGGTCCTCTGGCTGGCGTGCTGGTTGACCGTTTCCCGCGCAAGCATGTTTTGATTAGCATGGATGTCGTGCGGCTGGCTCTAATCGGTCTGTCGATCTGGCTATTGTCCATCAACGACCAGATCCCGGTGTTGACCATTTATTTGCTGATGGCGGCCATCGCGGCGGCCGGCGTGTTGCATCGCCCGGCCCGGTTGGCGCTTATCCCGTCATTGGTCGGGCAGGCCGAGATTGTGCGCGCCAACAGCCTGATTCTGGTTTCTAATCAGGTGATGCTCGCCATCTCCTACACGGTCGGCGGCTGGCTCATTTTGTATTTGCCTTTGCGCCAGATTATTGTTGGCGTCAGCGCCCTAATTGTCGGCAGCATTCTGGCTGCGGCTTTGCTGAAGGTGCCGCCACTTCTATCCGATAGGCCGGTCCGGCAACTCCATTTCTTTCAGACTGTCCTGGATGGCTGGCGTTACCTGCGGCGTCATCCCATCGCCCGGCCGTTGACCGTGATGGAGGCGGCGGAGCATGTGCCGCATGGCATCTGGACCAGCGCTCTGATGCTGGCCTTTACCTTTCAGGTACTGGGCGGCGACGCCGCTGATTGGGGTTATCAGTCGACCGGTTATTTTGCCGGGATGACGCTGGGCTCTTTGGGGGCGTTATTCATCAGCAATTGGTTGAGCCGCTACCCGGGGTACATCATCATCCTCAATGCTCTGATCGCGGGTTTGCTGACGCTGGCCTATGCCGTCAGCCCCTCTGTTGCTTTTGCTGTGGTGCTGGCAGTTGTCTTTGGCCTGCCCGGGGCGGTGCGGGATGTGGCTCAGGATTCGTTGCTTCAAGCCACTGTAGCCGATGAGCAATTGGGCCGAGTTTACGCGACGCGTGAAATGTTGCGTAACGTGGTCATCATGGTGGCCGGTGTCTTCTTCGCCTGGCTTTCGGAGCAGATCTCGGTAAGGTGGATTTATGTGATTGGCGGTGTCGCCTACATGTTGACGGCGGTGTACGCCATGAGCAATCAGGCGCTGCGGCAGAGCAAGATGGGTGCTGGCGTCATAAATACAGAAGAGGAGCGTGCCGCATGAGTTTTCGAGTTATTGGGGCTGGATTGGGCCGTACCGGGACATCATCTTTGCGCGAGGCGTTGCAGATTCTGCTGGGCCGCCCATGTTATCACATGATGGAGCTGATTCAGCGACCAGAGCATACGCCATTTTGGCATGAGGCGGCGTTTAACCGGCCGGTCGACTGGCAAAACTTCCTGGCCCCTTACGGCGCCGCAGTTGATTGGCCAGCCGCTGCTTTCTGGCCGGAAATCAGCCAGGCGTTTCCAGAGGCAGTTATTGTGCTTTCGCTGCGGTCGGCTGAATCCTGGTGGGAGAGCGCCCACCGCACGATCTACGCCCCCCGGCCGCACACGCCGGGCTTGCTGGCGGAGATGACGCAGCAAATCAGCGTCAGCCGCTTTCCGATTCATCCCGTTATCCATGACAAAGAGAAAAGTGTAGCACTGTTTCATGACTGGGTGGGCCGGGTGCGGGCGGCGGCACCGGCCGGTCGCCTGGTCGAATGGCAGTTGGGCGATGGCTGGGAGCCACTATGCCAGGCGCTCAACCTACCCGTGCCGGCTGCCCCGTTCCCCCACCGCAACACCCGCGCTGAATTCATCGACCGCCATCTGAAGTAATTTAGAATGCACCGGTTGAAACAACGTCATCCAGCCATGACGGAAGCCATTGCGTTAACGATTCCACAGACTTCCTGATCTCGGGTCTGTCAGCCATGTTTGACGCCAGTTTGAATATTGAAACGCAGCGGCGGCAAAAGTAGGTGGTCACGGCCCAGGCGAGATCCAGAGCAATTGGGTCAGATGGCGCCGTGTCAAGATAGGTGGCGGCAATTTTCGCGATGCTGTCCCAATTTTCCAGGGTAGCAATCCAGCCGGCGAGGTCGAGAGCCCGGTTGGCAATGGTGACGGTCTGCCAATCAAGTAGCACGAGCTGGCCGTTCTCCCTGACCCGCCAATTAGGCTGGTTGGGGTCGCCCGAACAAAGCACGCGATGGGCGTTTCTGATTGACTCATAGCGCTGATGAATCAGGACGATTTTTTCAATTGCTTCTGGGGGTAATGAGGCGGTGCAGTAATCGATGTCCCCCTGGTGCCAGTCTGAGTCAGCCCAATCGAAGTCCGAAAGCGGCACAGGTGCTTCATGAATCGTCTTGAGGATGCTTAATGCCTGTTGGTCATAGTTCCATCGTTCCCGAGGCAAGGCATGGGGAACATATTCCAGGAGGAGCCAGTTCCAACCAGCATATTCACCCAGACCGAATACATCTGCCAGAAACGAGGCATTACCCAGACATGTGGGCACGACATGTCGGTAAAAGTCAAGCTCGCGACGATGCTGTTGAATCTTAAGAACGGCCGGCGAGGCGTTTAGGCTGACTTTGGCGACGTAGCTGTCACTGAGCCCGGCCGTGAGCTCCTGTACGATGGCGATCTGGCCGGGAATAGTTGAGATAACAGAGGCAATGAGATTCGATGTAATAGCAGATGTCATTGTGGTGAATATGACCCTTGCCCACAGGCATTGCCACGCTATTCCGTCAAACTAGAGGGTTAACTGCTCTTTTTTGTGGAGCTGGGCATGCACCAGATGGAGTGCCAGCAGGACCAGCTCCGGCCGGGATTCGCCATGGGTGTATAGGGCAGCAGCGACCTGGCTGAAAAGCTGGTTGATAAGGGTTGGGCTTTCGCTGGGGCTGATTTCGGCCATAAAATCGGCCAGGCTGGTCACACCGGTAGCCAGGTCGCCAGTGGCCAGGGTCGCGGCGGCTTCGTTGAGCAGTTCGCGCCATTCAGGGTGTTCGACCAGCAGCGGCGAGCGTAACAGGCCGGTGAGCACCTGGGCACTGGTTGTGCCCTCATCCATCTGTAGTCCCCGCCAATGTTGCAGGTAAAAACGTTCATCGCCACTGATGCGGGCCAGAGCCAGCCCCAGTTCCACCCGGCGCAGATGTTTTTTGCTGGCCATGAACAGGTCAAAAATCGCGTCGACGCTTTCTTCGTCGCCCAGTTTGCCCAGGGCGGCCGCATAGGCAATTTGTAGCCGCTTGCTCGGCTCGCTGGCCAGTTTGGCCCGCAGTTCGGGAACGGCCTCAGCGGCATTCAGGAACGATAGGGCGCGGGCCGCATTGGCCGCCAGCAGGCGGTGTTCGGAGTGCAGGGCCTGGCGCAGCGCGGGGATGCTGCGTGGGTCACCCAGCCGGCCCAGCGCCCGGGCCGCGGCACTGCTCAGCTCGGAATCGTAGCCATCCAACACTTTGATCAATGCCTCTAACAGCTCATCATTAGCCGGCATGCGGCCGATGGAATGAATCGCCTCGTAGCGGACGATGAAGCTGGGGTCCTCTAGCGAGGCGATCAACTCGACGTTGCTCAAGGGATTGGCGCTGTCCCCCATCCGCTCCGTCACCATCACCCGGGCCATCTCACTGCTGGTCAGGTTGTAGCGAATGATGTAACCGAGGGCCCGCACCGGGCTGCCAGTCAGAAACATGCCGGCAAACTGGCGAAACGAGGTTGGCTGGTTGCTGCGCAGGCGGGTGACCAGATAACTGCTGAGCAACATCATGGTGATGGCAAATGCGAAGAGGGGCGTGTAATTGTCCAGCCGGAATGGGCCGATTTGGCGGGACAACCCTGCGGTCATATTGAGAATCTGGCCGGCCAGCAGCGGCCCGGTGCCGCCGACGATGCCGGCCCAGGCGTAGTAGACGGCGCTGTAGGCGGTTGATTTTTCTTCCGGCATGGCGCCGACGTAGAGGTAGTGGGCCCAGCTGATCTGCCAGGCCAGCGTGGAGACGCCCTGAACAAAAGCGACCACCATCGCCAGCGGCGCGGAGGCGGCATTGCCCCGCGGCAGGATGAACAGGCCGACCGGGAGCAGCATCATCATGAACAGACTGGTTTGCATCACCGGCCGGCTGGAATACCGATCCACCGTCCAGCCCCATAGATAGCTGGTCAACAAGGCGCCCAGGTACGTGCCGATGCTCAGGATGACAACGACCCCTTCGCTGATACCGATCTGGCTTTTCATGTAGAGGGGAATGAATGAAATTAGCGATGACGTCCCGAGCGTGCCCAGGCCAAGAACCAGCAGGAAGAGGACGAAGTTACGGTCGGACAGGGCCGCCCGCATGCTGGCCAGGTGGCCCTGCCGGGCAGATCTGCCCTGGCCCGGGAGTTCCGCCGGTACCTGAGCGTAGGAAATGACAGACAGGATGCCCGCCGCGATGCCAATTCCGATCAGTATCATGAACCGGTTGAGGCCACTGCCATTGTCGATCACGTAACCAGCGCCGGCGACGATGACGATGCTGGCGACGGTGGTCGACATGCTGTTCAGGGCGGTGTATTTGCCCCGAATCGCGTCCGGGACGACGATTTTGCGCCAGGGAAAGCCGCCAGTTTCGGCGATGGAACGGGCCAGGGAGAAAAAGAGCAAAATGGCGGCGACCCAGTAAAAGGCCCGGCCACTGCCGAAGCGGCCCAGGAACGCCGGCGTCAGCAGCATCAGCGACATCACCAGTTTGCGGACGCCCCAGAAGGTAACAAAGCTCCGTTTTAGACCAAACCGGGAGGTTAGCGGCGTTACCAGAGGGGCAACCAGGTTGGCAAAGGGAATGATGGAGAGGAGGACGCCAATCTGGGCCGTATCCAGCCCCAGGCTGTCCAGGTAAAGGACAAACACCGAGCCTTCAAAGGTGAGCAGGACAAAAAGGATGTTAAAGACATTGCCCGTGATCAGCCAGGGCAGGCGTTTGATCTTTTCTGTGTCAGTCAGGGTTGGCGTTGCTGTGGTCATCAGAATCTGGTCTGGAATGTGCCGGGCGGCGGCTTTGGCTCAATCAACCCCGGATTGTAACCACGCCAGACGGTAAAGCAAGAGCAGCAAAAAGGGATTTGTCACGGTCGGTCCAAATCGGTGTCTATGGCAATACGGGCCGGTCTGTGATTTTTCAGTTAAGGAATTTCGGGGCTGGCGTCACTCTGAGTATACTCAGGGGTAATCGTTGCCAAAGTTGAGAGGAGAGACCAGGGTGAACTGGACGTTTCCCACAAGCGCGTTGCCATTGCTGTTTGCCGGCATTCTCAGCCTGGTTTTTACGCTGGGTTCCTGGCGTTACCGGGACAAGCCCATTGGGCGGGCGTTCATTGTGTTGACGTTGCTGGTGGCCATCTGGTCGTTTGGCGAATATTACCAGCGGGGGGCGCAAACTGATTTCCAACGCGTTCTGGCGACCTCGATCAACTTCACGGCTATCCCGCTTGTTGGCCCTCTCATTCTGATTTTTACGCTGCTTTTCACCGATCAGGCCCGGCTGGTCAACCGGCTGACCCTGACGCTCTGCGTTGGTTGGGGCGTGTTGATTTCGCTCTTGATGTGGACCAACGCGTTTCATGGGTTGTTATTCCGTGAGATCACCATGGCCGGCTTTGTACGCGGGCCACTTTTTATGGTGCATACAGGGGTCAGCTATCTGTTTCTGCTGACCAGCATTGTCCTGGTGGCCCGGTTATTCTGGCGCTCGACGGCCTACCGGTTGGAGACAGGCTTATTGCTGCTGGGGGTAACCTATCCCTTCGTGGGCAACCTGTTGTTTGTGTTGCAGATTGTGCCTCTGTCCGGCGACTGGACACCCTTTAACTTCGTCATTGCCCTTGTGTTTGTGGCGACGGGATTGTACTTGAGCGGTAAGCTCAACATTGTACCGATGGCCCGGCGCGCGGTGCTGGATAGTCTGGAAGATTTACTCATCCTGGTTGACGAACAGGGCATGGTTATTTCGCTGAATGATGCGGCGCGACGGGCGTTTGGGATACCGGCCGGTACCAGCCACCCTCGCCCCATCCAGGATCTGCTGGGCGCTGCCGCCCCTGCGCCCCTGCACGCAGGCGAGACGCGGACCATCACCGCTGAACTGATGCTCAGCATGCCTGATGGTCAGGCGGCCACTTTTGACCTGCGCGGCTCCGCGCTGCACGATGTGACCGATGGTTTGCAAGGCTACGTCTACCTGCTGCGGGATGTGACAGGGCGCAAGCAGGCTGAAGCGGCATTGCGGCAAGAGCGGCAACATGCCGAAGCCCTGGCCGAGGATTATCGCCGGGCTCGCGACGAGGCACTGCGAGCTGATGAAGCCAAATCGGAGTTGCTCGCCAGGGTCAGCCATGAGCTGCGCACGCCCCTGGGGGCGATTCTGGGCTATGCCGAGACCCTTGGGGGCGGTCTGATTGGGCCAGTGAATGAGAAGCAGGCCCGGGCCCTGCAACGGATCATGAGTAACGGCGACGACTTGCTTTACCTGGTCAATGAGATTCTGGACGAGGCTCAGCTCAGCAGCGACCAGGTGCGCATGAGCAATGAACCGTTTAACCCGGTAGCCATCCTGGAGCACGTCATGGCGCAGATGGGACCCGCGGCGGTCGAGAAGGGGTTGCAACTTGAGCAAGCGGTGGGTGATGGGCTGCCGGCCCTGGTGATTGGCGATCCGGTCCGCTGTCAGCAGGTGCTGACCAACCTGGTCAGCAACGCCATCAAATTTACAGATGAAGGGTGCGTTCGCGTTGAGCTATTTGCCGCCGGAGCAGCCCATTGGGGTTTTGCTGTCACCGATACGGGGCCGGGTATCCCGGCCGACAAGCAGGCGCTCATTTTTGAGCCATTCCAGCAATTGGAGCAGGCCCATACCCGCCGCGTGGGCGGCATTGGGCTGGGCTTGTCGATCGTGCAGAAGATTGTCAACCGGGCGCATGGGTTGGTGGAACTGGAGAGCGAACCGGGCCACGGTTCCACGTTTCGGGTGACGTTCCCGGTAGCGGTGGCTGATGAAGAGAACGTGGGGGTGGCGGCGTGAGCGGGTTGCCGTTGTTGGTCTGCGCCGTCGCCGCGAGGCGTGAGCACTATCCGTCTGACTACCAGGCAAAACCATGCAACTCCACCTTCTAGGCACAGGCACCCCAATTCTTGATCCGGAGCGGCCGGCCAGCAGCGCCTTTCTGGTTGATGTGGCCGGGGCGACGTTGCTATTCGATGCCGGCCGGGGCGTGACGATGCAGCTGCTCAAGCTGGGCCGCAGCCCTGTGGCGATCGATTACCTCTTCATCACCCATCATCATTACGACCATATTTGCGACCTGGGCGAGCTTTTGATGGCAGCCTGGCACAATGGCCGGACGGCGCCGTTGCACGTTTATGGACCGGCGGGGACGCGCAGTATTGTGAAGGCGCTTCTCGACGGCGTATTCGCCCGCGATATCGCTTTTGCCCGTGTTACGGAACCTGAGGGCCCAAACATCCATGACCTCATCCAGGTCACGGACATTACTGCACCCTGGCATCTGGCAACTGATGCCTTTCGGATCAGGGCTGTCTACGTAAATCATGGCAATAGCCTGGGGCTGAGTGTGGCGGATTGGCCTTGCCTGGGCTATCGCCTTGAAGCTGTGGGCAGGGTTTTGGCTGTTGGTGGCGATGCGGTTGCTTGTGAGGGTCTCAGCGAGCTGGCGGAGGGAGCTGACGCGCTGTTGCTGTCCTGCTATCTGGCGGAATCTGAAGTTGTGGGATTGGGGTTTGAGTTGCTGGCTGAGCATGTAATTGCCAGCGCCGGGATGTGCGGCCAGATCGCGGCTGACGCCGGCGTGGCGACGCTCATCCTGACCCATTTCCGCCGCAAGTCAGCGGAACTGATGGCTGAATTAGCTCGAGATGTGGCACACAGGTTCGGCGGCAAGCTTATCCTCGGCAGCGACCTGCAACTGATCGAAATTTAGCAGGTCTGGCTCAGGCAAAGATTTGCTGGTATGCCGGGTAGTTGGCCATCAACTCCTCATGACTGCCAACCGCCTCGAGCCGGCCGCCGCGCAGAACCACGACCAGGTCCGCCCAGCGTATCTGGGAGAGGCGGTGGGTGATGAGGATCGTCGTTTGGCCGGAGGCGGCGCGGGCGATCGCTTTCTGGATGAGATCCTCTGTGGCGCTATCAACGGCGCTGGTGGAGTCGTCCAGGATGAGGATGCGCGGGCGGGTGAGGAAGGCGCGGGCCAGGGCCAGCCGCTGGCGCTGCCCGCCAGATAACGTCACACCCCGTTCGCCGATGACCGTGTCGTAACCATCCTTGAAGTTGAGAATAAAATCATGCGCCTGGGCATCTTTGGCAGCGGCAATGACCTGCTCCCGGGTGGCGTCCGGGTTGCCGAAGGCGATGTTTTCAGCAATGGTGCGCGAGAAGAGGAAAATGTCCTGCTCGATAATGGAGATCTGCTGGCGCAAAGCTGCCAGGCTCCAATCGCGCACGTCCACATCATCCACCAGCACCCGTCCCTGACGTACGTCGTAGGTCCGGTTAATCAATTTGGCTATGCTGGATTTGCCAGCGCCGGTTTGGCCCACCAGGGCGACCGTCTGGCCCGGTTCCACCGCAAAACTGATATCGCCCAGCACATCCACATCATCCACATAACCAAAAGCGATGTTGTCAAAGCGAATGCGTCCGCTGATTTCAGCCTGATGACCCTCAGTGTTTTCATCCAGCTTGTTGCTGGTCATGATAATGTCGAGGATGCGGCGGGCGCTGGCCAGGCCGCGCGAGATCTGCGAGTAGGCGGTCAGCGAGATGAAGGTGGGGAAGCCAAACAGCGTGAGCAACCCCATGTAAGCAACGACATCGCTGACTTCGATGGCGCCCTGCTGGAAAAGCCACATCGCCTGGGTGAAGCCGATGGCGTTGGTCAGGCCGAGCAGCAACAGCGGCAGAAAACGGGCTTCCTGTTTGCCCTGGGCGACTGAAGCATCCCGGTAATCGCCGGCATTGGTCTGGAAAAGCTGGATTTCCTGGAGCTCTTGCGAAGCGGCCTTCACTGTCTCAATGCCATCGATGGATTCGGCCAGCCGGCTGTTCATGATGCCAAAGCTGCGCCGGACCCATTCGGTAATCGGGTTGAGAATGCGGAGATAGCGATTGAGCGCCAGGAAATAGGTGAGGACGAAGAAGAGCGGCGCCGCAATCAGGCTGGGGTGGTAGGTAGGACCCAGGATGAGCGGCATGATGAGGAAGTTGGCTGAGCCGACGACCAGGTTGACACCCGGGGCGACCAGCAAATGGATCTCGTAGACGTCATTGGTGGCGCGGGCCATGATGTCGCCGACCGGGTTAAGGTCATGGAAGGTCATCGATTTGCCGATCAGGCTGGCGTACAGCTCATTGCGCGTGTCCCGCTCCAGCCGCCGGCCGATCGCCTCAGCAAAAAAATTCCGTCCAAACTGCAGGACAGCGCGGACGGCCTGGCTGATGACCATCCAGATGGCGAGCTGGCCAATACGCCCCAGATCCGGGGCCGGCTCCTGCAAAGCAGCGGCAAATGCCAGGCCAATCAGGATGGGGATGAGCGCCGCCAGGGCCGCGTTGCCAAAGGCGCCCAGCAACATCATCCCGATAAAAAGCGGATGGCGCCGCATGTGGGACCAGAGCCAACGGGCGGGTGTACGGTGGTCGCTGGGATAGGGAAGTTCGACGGTGAATTCAGCCATAAGCGGTGGGCGTTCTTTGCTCCTGTAAGCTTGCCAGTTGCCCGGCAAGGGCGGCAGACCAACGCCCAAGTGTAGGACGGGGCCGAGCCGATGTCCACATGAGGAACGTTAGAATCAGCTGGCGAGCCGGGCGGTGTGGCGGATGGTGTAGCGGGGACCGGCCGGTCCCAGTTTGCTTTCGTAGAGGTGTAACAGGTCCACTTCCCAGCTGACGGGCGGCAACTGCACTGCGGCTGGATCCAGCGCGGGCAGTCTGCTGTTCTGGCGCGCTCGCCCCAGGGTGAGATGGGGTGAATAGGGCCGTTTCTCAGGCTCCCAGCCCAGCGGCGCCAGCCCCTGGTCCAGCGCTGTTTTCAGCGCCTGACAGGCGGCCACGTCGCCACCCAGGCCGGCCCAGAGAACCCGGGGCCGGCGGCAGTTGGGGAAGCAGCCCGGTCTGGCGATCGCCAGGGTGAAGCGCTTCTGCGCCGCCGCCGCCGCATCCAACAGAGTCCCGATGGCTGATAGTTGGGCCAGCGGCGTGTCACCGAGGAACACAAGGGTGAGATGCATTTGGGCCGGGCGGAGCCAGCGGACGGAATCGGCCGGGAGCAGCGGTTGCAGCGCGTGTTGCCCGCTGACCAGGATCTCCCTGGCCGGGTCAGGTAATGGCAGGGCGATGAAAGTGCGGATCGTGGCCATCGCTTTACCCCAGAACAACTTCCAGAATCGTCAGGAATAGGCTGCTGAGCAGACCGGTGAGTTCGACAGGTTCCTCGGCCGCACTGGCCTGCCACCAGCCTGATTCCATCTGGTCGCCCCGTTTTACGTCTTTTATCTCTAGCTGCGTGCCGACGAAGCGAGCGGCGACCATCATCGATGAGCGGTTGAAAGCCCGGGCTGGCGCGCCAACCAGCAGGAAGATGAAATATTGGATGGGCACAATGGTAACAAGATAGACCATCAGAGCGGCGGTAATGAGCAGGGCCATCAGAATAGTGACGAGACGATCGAAGATGTCAGCGTCGTTGACGCTCCGCAGGTGGGTGCCGACGGCGTAGATGGGCAGGCCGACGAGCTGGGCGTAGGCGCCGAGGTAGGCCAGGGGATTCTTGGCGATCAGGCCGGGATGGTCGCCCATTTTGCCCCAAACCATCGAAGTCACTGAGAGGCCCAGACCGATGAACTTGCCGGTGTTCATGTACCATTGCCAGTAATTCTTATCCAACCAGGCGCCAAACAGCCACCAATTGAAGGTGATGAGCCCGAGAATGAGAACAAAACCGAGCAGGGTGGAATTGAGCTGTTTCATGTTGTCTCCAGGCGGCGATCGAGTTATGGGTCAATTGTAGGTAAGCGATTGGGGATGGACCAGCGCAAAATTCGTGCTATACAAACCGGTAACCACCGTTTACAATGCTCCCGCGACCTTCAAAAAAGAGAACCACCAGCAACATTGTCCAGCCAATAAACAGCTGCCAGCCTGTTGGGATGAGACCCAGACAGGCACATCATTTCGCATGCCCGCCCGTCGCTGGACGGCGAAATTGGCAGATTTAGCGCGAGGAAATTTCGAATGATATCGGTAAAAACATCTCCCATCACAATGGTCCCGTTTGATTACAGCCAGGCCCATTACGAGATTGGCGTTGGTTTGCATAACGCCATCTGGCCCGAGGTCCCGGATACAGTTGCTGATTGGCGTCGCCGTGACGAGCATCGGGTCAAGGAGCATTATTATGCTTCGTATCTGATTCGCAATGAGGACAACCAGCAGTTTGTCGGTGTCGGGTTTATCATGCATACAACCTGGACCTTTCATCCGCAGCGATTCTTTATCTTCGTGGATGTCCTGCCTGAGTATCAGGGCCGAGGGATCGGCAAGCAGGCGTATGAGTTTCTGATGGCCGAGCTGGAGCCGTTGGAGCCGCTAGAGCTGGAGACGGAGAGCCGGGCTGACAGGCCCCGCTCGCTCCGTTTTCTGGCTGACCGAGGCTTCACGATTAAGACGCGCGAGTATAGTTCCCGTTTGGATCTGGCGAGCTTTGATCCGGCCGGTTTCGGCGACTACGAAGGTCGAATGCGTGAGCAGGGCATCGAGATCATTGACCTGAACGAACTAAAGCGACGCGAGCCGGATTACCTGCACATTGTCTACGATCTGGATGTGGCTTTGATTCATGACGTGCCCTGGCACCACGAAAAAACGCCGCTCGCTTTTGAACCCTGGTCGGAGCGGTTCCTCAGCTCTGAGGACCGTATTGACGAATGCTACCTGCTGGCTGTTGATGGCGACCAATATGTTGGCCTGACCATGTTATTCAGCAACAAGGCGAAGGATGACACCTTGTATACCGGCCTGACCGGTGTATTGCCCTCCCACCGGCGGCGCGGCATCGCCATGGCCCTGAAGCTGCGGGCGCTTGGCTACGCCAAAGCCAACTTCCGCACCAGTGACGGCGCTATTCCCTCGGTGGTTACGGAAAATGAGGAGAACAACCCGATGTTCACCATCAACGAGCGCCTGGGTTTCAAGCGGCAGCCAGACTGGCTCATGTACGGCTGCAAGCTGGGCGACATCGAGGCAGGTACGCGTGAAGATTAGGCCATTCACGGCAACTGACGCCGATTATGCCGCATTTTTTGCCGTATTTGATGCGGTCTGGGTCGATCAGAAGGTCGATCCAGACCATTTCCGCCATCATGATGCCGGCTGGAACCAGGACTATCTTTATGCCCGATTACTGGCTGAAGAGGCAGGACAGGTTGTCGGCGTGGCCATCGGGATGGAAGGCTGGTGGCTGACGGAGCCCGGCTCGTTTTACCTGAATGTTCTGGTTCACCCCGATTGGCGGCGCCGGGCCATCGGCAGTGAGCTCTACCAAAGCATCAAGGCAGAAATCCGGGCCACAGGCAAGGCGATCCGCCATTACACTGCTGAGACCCGGGCGGATCAGGTTGGTGGCCTGGCCTTTCTGGCCCGGCATGGTTACAGCGAACAAAGTCGCTACCCAAGATCAGAGCTGCAACTGGCAGATGTTGACTGGTCCCGGCTGGCCTCTTCTGACGCGCGTATGGCTGAGTTGGGGATCACCATCGAACCGTTGTCAGAGCTGATGGCGTCGCACCCGGATTGGCGCGAACAGCTTTATGAGTTGGAGTGGATCTTCGAGCAGGATGAGCCCTCACCAGACGAACCCAACAAGATGCCTTTTGATGCCTGGTGCCAGCGCCGCCTGGAGACGCCGCTGTTTAGGCCGGAAGGTTGGTTTGTGGCATTGGCCGGGGGGCGTTTTGTCGGCATGAGCTGCCTGTGGCCAAACAGACAGATGAC
>JACKBM010000075.1 GCA_020634575.1 Ardenticatenales bacterium
TGCAGTTTAGCTTCAAAGAAGGGCCGCGGCTTCTGCTTGCGAGATTCTTCCCGGCCAAGCTGGGCCTTGATAAACCAGTACTCATCCGGGGTGAAATTGTTGATTTCGCGCTCGCGCTCAACGACAAGCCGTACGGCGACCGACTGCACGCGACCGGCCGATAACCGGCCCCGCACCTTACGCCAGAGCAGCGGGCTTAGCTTGTAACCCACCAGCCGGTCCAGGATACGACGCGCCTGTTGCGCATCCACCCGATCCATGTCGATATCCCGCGGCTGTTCAAACGCCTTGAGGATAGCAGGCTTGGTGATCTCCTGAAAGACAACCCGTTTGGCCCGCTCCGGCTCAATTTCAGCCGCTTCCAGCACATGCCAGGCAATCGCTTCCCCTTCCCGGTCACTATCCGTTGCCAGAAAGACTTCCGTTGATTTGGCGGCCAGATCCTTTATTTCCTTGACTGTGGAGCGTTTGTCATTGGGAACGCGATATTCCGGCTCATAATCATGCTCAACATCAACGCTGAGCCGGGAACGGAGCAGATCACGAACATGGCCAACGCTCGAGGTCACCCGATAGCCGGAGCCAAGGTACTTGCCAATTGTCTTGGCCTTGGCCGGCGATTCGACGATCACCAGCTTGCCGCTGCGGCGCTGGCCGCTCGTACTCTTCTTGGTTTTGCGTGTGCCCTTTTTCTTGCCGGGACGCGCCGTAGTTTCTGGTTTGGGCAAATTATCGTGCAAGGGAGTATGACCCCGTTTGTAGACGTTGGTACCGCAAACGGCACACGTGCCCCGAGTTGCGGGGCTGCCATTGCTCGCCCACTCCGGCTTGGGATCTTTAATCTCGCGGGTTTCCTTGCACTTCAGGCAATACCCTTCCAGCTTAATATCATCGCTCATAAAACTATGTATACTTCTCCAGATCAGTTCCGACAAGGCCGTCGACCATCGCCTTCACCAACTTGATATTGTCCTTGTGAACAACAAGCACGGACTCAGCCGTGTTTACCACAATCATCCCTTCAAGGCCAACAGCAGCCACCAATTTATCGCTTTCGTAGTTGTAAAGCAGACAATCTTTGGAATCATGGGTAACGACCTGGCCCTTGCTGACATTGGCGGCCGGATCGGGGTTAATCGCTTCTTTCAGGGCGTACAGGGTGCCGGGATCGCTCCAACCCATGTTGCCATGCAGGACGAGGGCCTGATTATGGGGAACATGTGTAAGAATTGCATCATCAAAGGAGATGGTCTCCATCTGCGGGTACAGGTCATGCAATGCTTCCGTGTAGCCAGCAGTGCCAATTTTCGCCTCAATGCCCGTTAACTTGGCCCACATGTCGGGTTGATGCGTGGCGTAAAGCGCGCGCACATAGCCTGGCGTTGTGACAAAATAGCCGGTGTTCCAGACATAGCGGCCAGAGGCGTACATTTTTTGGCATTCATCCATAGGTGGGCGATACCAAAAAGAGTCAAATGTGTAGACCGGCCGGTCCGTCACTCCTTCAACTGGCTCCCCCAACCCGATCCAGCCCAGATTATCATTGGCAAAACGGGCCGTCTCGCCCACAAACATGATGCTGGCCGCCCCCTGGCGCAGCACATCTTCCGCCGCTGCCAACACCGTCAGGAAGGTAGGCACTTCCGTCATATAGTTGTCGCCCCACAAAATGGCGACCGGCTCAGCCGGATCCGCCTTTTGGGCAACGTGGGCCATAGCCAGCCCCACAGCTGGCGCCAGATCCCGGCGGGTGGGTTCGCCAATCAGATTCTCTACCGGCAGCTCCGGTAACTGTTTCTGAATGATGGGAATGTACATCTCATTAGTTGAGATGAAAATGTTCTCCGCGCCGTAGGTATCCTTCACCCGGTCAACCGCCAACTGCAAGGTAGAGCGACTACCGATAATCGGCTCAAATTGCTTCGGCGAACTTTTCAGACTGATTGGCCAGAGTCGGCGCCCTGAACCACCCGCAAATATCACGATTTTCATGCCAATACCTCATTCTTTTCCGGGTACGCTCAAATCGGTGTCCCAACGAGACGCAAACGCCTTCGTTACGCCAACACTCCCCACGTGCCCACCAACATTATTATGGAACTGGCGGTAATCAAACCGGTGGATTGATCAACTCCCTCGTCGCAGACGTTAATCGTTTCACGTCTTGCTGTCAATCCCTCGTGACCAATTACTTAGAAAAATTTGGCGTAATGCAGGGGTGCAACTGCCTGCACCAACCCTTTTAGCTCCATCATCACCAACGTGCTGGTCACTGTGCTCGATGGCAACTCAACCAGCCGGCACAACTCATCAACATGGACAGGGTTACGCGTTAAATGTGTCCAGAGGGCAACTTCGTCGGCCGTTGCCGGCAAGCCAAGTTGGCGCCCCGCCAGGTTGACAGGTTCCGGTTGCCAGCGCAGTTCGCGCAAAATATCAACCGCCCCGGTCACCATAGTGGCCCCTTCCTTTATCAGACTATTTGTGCCTTCACTCAAGGGGCTGTTAATGGGGCCAGGCACCGCGAAGACCTCGCGGTCCTGTTCCAGGGCAAAAGTTGTCGTGATGAGTGCCCCGCTTTTTTGGCCGGCCTCTATGACCAGGACGCCTCGCGAAAGGCCGCTGATAATACGATTGCGCGGCGGGAAATGGCGCGCGTCTGGCTTAGTGCCCAGCGGGTGTTCCGTCAGAATGGCCCCCTGGCCGTTGCGGACGATGTCACGGGCCAACTGACGATTCTCAGCCGGGTAAATGCGGTCCAGCCCAGAACCCAGCACAGCAATCGTCCGGCCGCCCAGTTCCAGGGCTGTCTGATGGGCCACGGTGTCAATCCCGCGGGCCAGGCCGCTTACAATGGTCACACCTTGCTGAACCAGTTCGGTAACCAGCTCCCGTGTCACCTGCCGACCATATTGGCTCATTCGCCGCGAACCAACAATAGCAACCGCTTTGTTATCTTCCGGCCGGATCTCGCCGGAACAATAGAGCAATGGGGGCGGCAGAGCAATTTCGCGCAGTAGCGCCGGATATTGCTCACCAGCAGAATACAAAAGGCGGATGTGCCGGTCCTGTAAACGCTTCAGCGCGCCATCCAGATCAAGCGTGGTCCGCAGCTCAACCAGATTCTGACGCGCCCGGCGGTCCAGCCCCGCCTGCTGCAGCTCGGCATCAGAAGCATGCCAGGCCGCGCGCGCGGAGCCAAGAAGTTCGTACAGCCGGGCAACCTTGGCCGCGCCTATACCGCTCACCAATGACAATCCCAGCCAATATTTCTCTTCCGCTGCCACGCCCTTCTTCCTTTCGCCTTTACATTCCGGGGAGCAAGGTCACGATCATCACGCCTTGCTCAACATCAATGTCCTGAACGACATCATCAATATCCGGGATAAGCCGCTCACCCCGGTCACCCTTCACCACAAAAACATTGTTAGCTGGTGTCTCAATGATCTCGCTGATCTCGCCTATCAACTCGCCATCACTGGTCCGAACCTGCAGCCCAATCAACTGATATAGAAACAGCTCTCCCTCTTCCAGGGGAATTGCCTCGTCTTCGGGGACCTGCAACCATTCACCACGGAGTGATTCCACTGCATCACGGCTTTCATACCCTTCCAGCGCCAGCAACGCCCAGTTTTTGTGGAAGCGGACGCCGACGATGGGCACCGGCTGCGGATCGTCCAGGCCCAGGTAAACCTGTTCCAGCCAGGTGAAGCGCTCCGGCTCATCCGTATGCATGGTCACCCGCATTTCGCCATGGACCCCATGCGGTTTGCCAATACGGCCAATGATCAAAAAACGAGGCTCAGCGGAATCTGCCTTTGAGCCTCGTTCCGAACGATTACTGTTCGATTCGTGCTTATTTGCCATTTTTATTTCTGCTGCCAAAGGGAGCAGTTGCTCAGGAGATTATCTCCAGGCTAACCTTGTCACCCCGCTTGCTGGCCAGGGTCTGCACGATGGTGCGAATGGAGTTGACGACACGGCCGCCTTTACCAATGACACGGCCCATATCAGCTTCAGCAACGCTGAGCTCAATGACCGTCTCGCGCGGCTCTTCAAATTCAGATACCGCAACGCGCTCTGGATCATCAACCAGAGACTTCACGATATGCTCTACCAATTCTTTGTACATTGCTTTCCCCTGCAGCTCTGGCTAACAGTCACGCAAGACTGTTAGCCGAAAACGATCGGATGCCTGAAAAGCAGGCTAAAGGCCTGGCTAAGACAGCGATCCTGATGGCAAACGAAAAGGCAATTACTCTTCTTCGGCAACCGCTTCAGCAACTGCAGCCGCTGGGGTGGCCACCGCGGCGGCGGCGGCAACAGGCACTTCCGTACCGTAAAATTCAGCGGCCAGCGACTCAGCTGTCTCGCCCTTGTGCAAGCGGCTCAGGCGCGCCAGGGTCCCCTGCTTGTCCAGCAGACGACGTACGGCATCGGTCGGCTGGGCGCCAACACTCAGCCAATATAAGGCACGGTCTTCCTTGATTTCGTAGCTAAGCGGCTCTGTACGCGGGTTGTAAAACCCGATCCGCTCCACAAAACGACCATCACGCGGCGCCTCGGCGTCAGCAACCACGACACGATAGGAAGCCTGGCGTTTGGCACCAGTCCGGCTCAATCTAATCTTCAGCATACTTAGTTCTCCAAATCCTTTCCGTCACCCACATCCTGACGGTGACCGGTGATATCTAGCTAAACATTCCGCGACCGCCCATCAGCTTGGCCAGCTGACGCATCCCGCCACGTTTCTGCATCTGCCGCATCATCTTCTGCATTTCCTGGAATTGACGCAGCAATTGGTTAATCTCAGGCACGGAAGTCCCGGATCCCTTGGCAATCCGCAGCTTGCGATTGCGCTTGATCAACTTGGGATTCCTGCGTTCCTGCGGCGTCATTGAATAAATAATTGCTTCAATGCGCTTCAAATCATTTTCGGCAGTGGACAAATCCACGTCTGCCGGCAACTGTCCCATACCGGGCAGTAGCTCCAGCATTTTGCCTAACGGACCCATCTTCTTGATCTGCTGCATGCTTTTCAGGAAATCGTCCAGATCAAATTTCCCTTCCATCAACCGCTGACCAGTCCGCTCAGCTTCTTCCTGATCGATATTTTCCTGGGCCCGCTCAATCAGGGTGAGCACATCGCCCATACCCAGAATCCGGCTGGCCAGCCGATCCGGATGGAATTCCTCAATGGCGTCAGTCTTTTCACCGGTGCCGAGGAACTTGATCGGCACATTAGCGACCTGCCGCATCGAGATGGCCGCACCACCGCGAGCATCACCATCGATCTTGGTCATGATCAGGCCGGTAAGATCCACCGCCTCATTAAAGTCAGAGGCGACCCGGACCGCTTCCTGGCCTGTCATGGCATCGGCTACGAGCAAGGTCTCAATTGGCGAAACATTCGCCTTGATAGCTCGCAGCTCATCCATTTTCATTTCGTCAATGTTCAAACGACCGGCCGTGTCCAAAATGACAACAGTATTGTCATTTTGCCGGGCATGTTTCACCGCGTTCAGAGCCAGTTTGGGCGGATTGGCATCGATCCCTTCGCTATAAACGGGGATATCCAGCTGCCGGCCCAATGTCTCCAGCTGATCGATAGCGGCCGGCCGGTACACGTCCGCGGCCACCAACAACGGGCGGCTGCCCTTGCGGCGCAACCAGAGCGCCAATTTGGCCGCCATCGTCGTCTTACCGGCGCCCTGCAGACCAACCAGCATAATAATTGCTGGCGACTGCTGGCCCAGATTCAGGCGGCCTGGCTCGCCCAGCGTGTTGATCAGCTCGTCATGGACGATCTTGACCACCTGCTGGCCTGGCGTCAGGCTCTTCATCACTTCAGAGCCAATAGCCCGTTCTTTAACGCGACCAACAAACTCCTTGACAACCTTGTAGTTCACGTCAGCTTCGAGCAGCGCCAGACGCACTTCCCGCATCGCTTCGTTGACATCGTCTTCAGTTAGCTTTCCCCGGCGTTGCAGCCGGTCGAAAGTTGCCTGTAAGCGGTTACCTAAGGATTCAAACACAATCAGCTCACAAAGAGCGACGCCCGCAATTCTGTCTTTTCAACCGCGCGCCTATAACACTCAACGGAGAAAAACGGTTTTGCCGACGCCAATTTCTAAAATTGGTACCTTTTGCCTGGCCGAACCGTAGTTCCGACCCCAGAAAGCACCATCAATTCTTAATTGACATACAAAAACAAGCCTTGTGGGACAAGGCAGGGGATTCTAGCGCAGCGGGGCGCCCAAGTCAAGGGTCAGAGGGCGGTTTTAATCCTTGCGGGGCCGACCAAAATCAGCCCCGCAAGGTATCATTTTCCAAATTAGGCAGCTGCCAGGGAAGCCGCCGCATTCTTCAGCTGTTCGGCCCGGCTGGTGTCTTCCCAGGGCAGCGAAATGTCATCGCGGCCAAAGTGGCCGTAAGCAGCCGTCTGCCGGTAGATCGGCCGGCGCAGGTTCAGGTCACGGATGATAGCGCCAGGGCGCAGGTCAAAGGTCTCGCCAATGAGATGGACCAGCTGGTCAGCATCCAGGGCGCCGGTGCCAAAGGTCTCGACATTGATGCTGAGCGGGCGTGCCACACCAATGGCATAAGCCAGCTGAACCTCACAGCGGCGAGCCAGACCAGCCGCCACAATGTTCTTGGCCACCCAACGAGCGGCGTAAGCGGCGCTCCGGTCAACCTTGGTACAATCTTTGCCGCTGAAGGCGCCACCACCATGACGGCCCATGCCGCCGTAGGTGTCGACGATGATCTTACGCCCGGTCAGGCCAGCATCCCCCATCGGGCCGCCGACGACAAACCGGCCGGTCGGGTTCACATAGATCAGCAACTCGTCATCCACCATATCGGCCGGCAGTACCGGCATGATTACCTGGTCGATGATCTCCTGGCGAATGGTCGCGTTGTCTACCTCAGGCGCATGCTGGGTGCTGATTAAGACCGTATGAATCCGCTTCGGTTTGCCATAGGCATATTCCACAGTAACCTGTGATTTGCCATCCGGGCGCACCCAGGGCAACGTCCCGTTGCGGCGTACTTCGGACAGACGGCGGGTCAGCTTGTGCGCCAGATGAATCGGCAACGGCATCAAGGTGTCTGTCTCATCACAGGCGAAGCCAAACATCATCCCCTGGTCGCCAGCACCGGTCGCTTCCAGCGCAGCTTCCTCGTCAGCCGCGTTGCGATACTCGAGTGCCGTATCTACGCCCTGGGCGATGTCCGGGCTCTGGGCCGCTACAGCTACCTGAACACCGCACGTGTTGCCATCAAACCCTTTGTCGCTGGCGTCAAAGCCAATGTCATTGACCACTTTGCGCACAAGGTCGTCGTAGTTAATCTCGGCTTTGGTCGTGATCTCTCCCAAAAGCATGACAAAACCGGTCTTGATGGCTGTCTCACACGCAACTCGAGACATCGGGTCCTGGGCCAATAAGGCATCCAGAACAGCATCGCTGATCTGGTCACACATCTTGTCCGGGTGGCCTTCGGTAACCGACTCCGAAGTAAACAAAAGGCTGGGCGCCTGCATGAACGTATTACTCATAATGTATAAACCTCCGCGAACCCTGTCGCATACAGATAGATAGGCAAGAAAAAACCTCTTGGCTGACCAAGAGGTTTGCAGATAGCAACATCCCTCTTATCTCTCAGCAACTGCTGTCGGAATTAGCACCTGCCATAAACATGGCGGTTGCTGCGGTTTCACAGGGCCGTTCCCTCCACCGCTCTCGATAAGATCAGTTTTCAAGTTTTGAAGCGAAAGGAGTATAGCCTAACGCCAATAGAAGTCAACCAGACCGAAACGATAACGCAGCACGCTTTCGATTCGGCTTACGACGCTTTTACTCCCACTCTTCCGGTGGCTCAGGCATCCCCAGAATGTGATAGCCTGCATCCACATAAATGACCTCGCCGGTAATGCCGCTGCCCAAATCGCTGGCCAGCAGCAAGGCGCTGCGCCCCACTTCCTCCTGATCCACATTGCGGCGCAATGGGTTGCGGGTCTCCGTATATTTCAGCATTTTGCGGAAGCCGGCGATGCCCGCAGCAGCCAATGTCTTGATAGGACCGGCCGAAATCGCGTTCACGCGAATGCCCATGGGACCCAGGTCGGCAGCCAGGTAGCGGACACTGGCTTCCAGGGCGGCTTTGGCCACACCCATCACATTGTAATGCGGCACAACTTTTTCGGCGCCATAATATGAGAGTGTGATGATACTGCCGCCATCCGGCATCAGCGGGGCCGCCTCACGAGCCATTGCCACCAGGCTGTAGGCGCTGATATCCATGGCCTGCGCCCAGCCGGCTCGAGACGTGTCTACAAATCGGCCTTCCAGCTCTGACTGCTGCGCAAAGGCAATGGCGTGCACCAGAATATCGATGGTGCCAAAGTGGGCTTTCGCTTTGGCAAAAACCTCGGCTATTTCCTCATCAGAGGTGACATCACACTTTTCCACAAATGTAGCGCCGACTTGCTCAGCCAGGGGTAGCACTCGCTTCTCCAGCTGGGGGATGGCGTAGCTAAAGCCCAGTTCCGCCCCTTGTTCATGCAAAGCCTGAGCAATCCCCCAGGCAATAGAGCGGTTGTTCGCCAGGCCAAAGATCAAAGCTTTCTTTCCTGCCAAAATACTCATACTTTCCTCGCTTACTCCTAATATCAGCGGTATGAGGAGACAAAGGGATTGTCCCCTTCCCAAAAGCGCCAGGGTATGGAAAACCACGGTTCCGGGGTCTTGCCCAGGCCAACCCGTGGCCCCCGGCAGAGCTGTGCCGCGGACAAGGCTGGCGCTTGCTCAATCCATATAACCCCGTCCGGCGCAAAAAGGGACGCACCATTAAAACTGTTATCGATTGCCAGCGCCTGGGTCAGCTTGGCCGGGCCATTGGTCCATTCCTGCTCCGGCCGGTCCCTCCTAAGCGTAGCCATTTTCGCCTGGCCGGCAACTGGCGCCAACGCCCGCACCAGGACCGCGGACGGCTTGTCTGGCTCGCCAGTGACGATATTGAACATCCAGTGCAGGCCATAGTTCAGGTAGATGTAGATGTGACCGGCCGGTCCAAACATCACGGCCGTACGCGCCGTTGGCCGCCCGCCGTTTTTACTGCCATGACAGGCGAGGTCGGGCTCAGCGCCATCACAATACGCTTCCGTCTCGACGATCCGGCCGGCCAGCCTGACACCATCCAGCTCGCGCACCAGGATTTGGCCCAGTAGTGCCTGAGCCACAACCGTGGCCGGCCGGGCGTAAAACGATTGTGCCAGCCGCTTACTCATCGACTCGCTCTCCAGCCAAAAATGCCAGCAGACGCCGATTAACGGCCGCAGCCTCTTCGTGCTGCACCCAATGAGAAGCGTTCGGAAAGTAGTGCAACTGGCCGTCGCGACAAAAATCCAGGCTGCGCCTGGCCATGGCCGCTTCCAGGAATTGGTCCTGCTCCCCCCACAAGATTAATGTGGGCGGGCTGACCAGCGGATCTGCAAAGCCGCCTTCCGGTGACAGGAAGGCCGCCCGATACCAGCTCATCATGCTGCGCAGCGCACCTGGTACGGACCACGCCTTTTGATAAACTGACAGGATCTCATCGGTGAAGGTGCCCGGTTGGGCGCTGCTGCGCACCGATTCCCGGAACAGCGCCCAATCATTGGCCGCCGCCGCCCGTTCCGCCAGACCACGCAATTGGAAGGCCAGGATGTACCAGCTCTTGCGCACCTGCTGCGGATCAGACCGCAGGGTCTCAACCATCACACGCGGGTGCGGCACATTGAGGATGCCGAGGCGGTGAACGCGCTGCGGAAACATCAAGGCGGTCTGCCAGGCCACCGCGGCGCCCCAGTCATGGCCGATGACCGCCGCCTGTTCATAGCCAAAAGCCGCGATCAACCCAGCAATATCAGCTGCCAGCGTTGGTAGTTGATAGCTGGCGACACCGGCCGGTTTCTCGCTCAAAAAATAGCCCCGCTGGTCCGGCGCCACCACGCGGTAGCCGGCCGCCGCCAGCGCCGGTATCTGCGCCCGCCAGCCCCACCAAAACTCGGGAAAGCCATGCAGCAGCAGAACCAGCGGCCCATCAGCCGGCCCGGCCTCCACCAGGTGCAATGTCACCCCATTGGTCGCGACAAACCGGTGCCGCCCCAGATCCGCGTAAGACACAAGCTATCTCCTTTTTTGCCGCAGATACTGCGCTTCGCTCAGCACAAGTTTCCGCAGATTTCGTAGATTGTATCGTCGCGAAGAATCAAGCGTCGCGAAACTAAAAAATCCCCGAATCAGCGCAATCTGCGGCAAAAGATCCCCACGTCAATCGCTGCGGATGACGCATTGGGCGATTTGGCCTAAAATCAGACCCATGCAGGATGATACCACGCTCAACTCGCTGCGCAGGGGCCGACACAATGGCTGACTTCAACGGAAAAATCGCCCTGGTCACAGGATCGGGGCGCGGCATTGGCCGGGAAATCGCCCTGGACCTGGCGCGGCAAGGGGCTGACATTGTCGTCAACTTCTTCCGTAACCGGGAGCCAGCCGAGGAAACAGCCGCTGCCGTCCGGGCACTGGGCCGGCAGGCCCTTGTTGTCAAGGCCAACATGGGTGAGCTAGACGACCTGAACCGGCTTTACGATGAGGTCGAGCGCGAGTTTGGCGGGCTGGATATCCTGATACACAATGCCGCTTCAGGTTATAACCGGCCGGTCCTGGAACAGCGCCCCAAAGGCTGGGACTGGACGCTCAACATCAACGCCCGCTCGCTTCTCTTCGGCGCCCAACGGGCCGCCAAACTGATGATGCCGCGCGGGGGCGGCGCCATTATCGCCATCTCCAGTCTGGGCTCCGTGCGTGTCCTGCCCGATTACGTTGTTGTGGGCACGTCCAAGGCTGCGCTGGAGGCGCTGGTGCGTTATCTAGGTGCCGAATTAGCGCCGCACGGTATCACGGTCAACGCCGTTTCACCCGGCGTCGTCCTGACGGATGCCTTAACCCATTTTGATAGTTTTCGTGAAGATGATTTTCGTCTGGTTGACCGGGTGCAGGCGGCCACACCGGCCGGTCGGCTTTGCACCCCTGAGGATGTTGCCGGCCTGGTTCGCTTCCTGGCCTCCCCCGCCGCCCGCATGATCTGCGGCCAGACAATTGTGATGGATGGAGGTCATTCCCTCCCCTTGCAACACGAATGAATAAGAATAATCGCTCCAGCTTTTGGATTCTGACCATTATTGGGTTCACCGTTCTGGTTGCCCTCCTTTTTGTCAACGGCGAACATTGGCTACGCGAAGTCCTGCTCTATCTGTCCGGTGCCGTTTGGGCGCGCCAGTTCATCACCGGCCTGCCCCTGGCCCGGCGCGTGGCCAGCCGCTTCGTCGCCGGTGAGACGTCAGCCGATGCCATGCGCGCTGGCCGCGAACTAAACGCGGCTGGCTTCCGCGTCAGCCTCGATTTCCTCGGCGAAAGTGTCACCACCGCCGCCGAAGCCGAGGCGGCCCGCGACGAGATCCTCGCACTGCTCGACGAAATCGCGGCGGCCGGTCTTGACGCCAATGTTTCGGTCAAACCCAGCCAGCTCGGCCTCAACATCGATCCTGATCTGGTTTACGCCAATATCCAGGCCGTCGTTCAGGCCGCTGCTAATAACGACAACTGGATCCGGCTGGACATGGAAGATTCCAATGCCGTTGACCGCACCCTGGCCCTTTACCGGCAACTGCGTTTCACGGAAGGACTCGACAATGTCGGCGTCGTTATCCAGAGCTATCTGTATCGCAGCGAGGCGGATGTGGCCGAGCTAATCGCCGCCGGTGCCCGTGTTCGCCTCTGCAAAGGAGCTTATGCGGAGCCGCCCGAGCGAGCTTTCCCCCACAAAGACGATACCGATGCCAACTATGCCCGGCTGATGCGCATGATGCTGTCAGCCGATTCGCTGGCCCAGGGCACCTGGCTGGCCCTGGCCACCCATGATGAACGGTTGATTGAGGCCGCCATTCACTTTCTCAAAGACCATGAGCTGCCGCCAACCACCATCGAATTCCAGATGCTATACGGCATCCGGCGCGAACTGCAGCAATCGCTGCTGGCTGCCGGCTATCCGGTGCGTATTTACGTGCCGTATGGGCGGGCCTGGTATCCGTACTTCGTCCGGCGACTGGCGGAGCGACCCGCCAATCTCTGGTTCTTCATTAGCAACTATTTCCAAAATTAACAGACTGAGTTATGCCTTTTCAACTGACCGAATCTGAAACCATCCAGGGCGTTTATCTCGCCCATCTGCAACCGTATGCTGACGACCGGGGCCGTTTTATGGAATCGTTCCGCAAGGAATGGTTTCCGCAACGGAGCTGGAACACAATCCAGACCAACCGCTCGGAGTCGCGCGCCAACGTCTTGCGCGGACTGCATTATCATTTCCACCAGGTCGATTATTGGTGCGTGATGCAGGGGCGCATTCAGGCAGCCCTGCTGGATATCCGGCCGGATTCGCCGACATTCCGCCAGCACCAGACTGTGGCGATGGGCGGGGACGATCTGATCGGACTGTTCATTCCCATCGGCATCGCCCACGGCTTTGCCGCCCTGACTGATGTGATCCTCACCTACATCGTCGACAATTACTACGACAATTCCGACGAACACGGCGTTGCCTGGAACGATCCCGCCTTTAACATCGATTGGGGGGTGGCTGATCCGCTTATCTCGCCAAGGGATGCGGCCAATCGTTGTCTGGCGGACATCCCACCAGCCCAACTTCCTCACATGCGACACAGCCTGGCCGCCAGCCCTCATGAGGTAAGTTAGTTCTCCTGCCGGCTGACCATCTCATTAATCCAGATCGGCGCAAATGGCGACGTACAACCTTTGGATACCGGATAATCCCGGTAAACTCCCAGCGACTCGCCTATGTTAATCGCTCGGGCGCGTTGCCCGGCGTGATGGATGCCGATTTCGGCCAGGGCTTGGTTCATTGTCCATTGCACATCGGGAACAGCGCCCGCCAGCTCCGTTTCAATACGATCGAGAATGGCCGGCAAAGCCAACCCATCCGGGTCCCTGGCAATGCGTTCCGCCGTCAGGCTCCAACCGGCGCGCAGGGCCATCGGATCGTCACTTTCAAGCCAGGCCACACGAAGGGTCTCTTTGTTGGGATGCTTCTTGACAACATAGCTGTTCAGCCAATCAGCTACCTGGATGTAGGTGGCTGACCGGACCATTTGCTCAAGTTCGTCAGAAGATAGCAACCTGGGCTTGAGCAGCAGGATGGCCAGAAGCTGGGCCTCGATGATGTTTGTGGCCCAAAGTTCAAGGGCTAATTCATGATTGCTCTTGATTTTCTTGGCCAAAACGCGGATGTCGCCCATTTTGACGCCAAACTGATTGTCACCAGCACCATTTTTGGCGTTGAAAGCCCGCATCTTTTCAGTACCGAGAGCTTCGAGTTGGGTAAGGATTTCTGTTACAGTCATGGGCAGAAGTTTAGCACAAATGTTTTGGTTTTGGGAAGGTGGTGTTGGGTGCCGTGCCTGGCGGGCGTAGAGGTCCCACGCTGCGCGAAGGGTGGGCGTTTGGGTTACTTGGGGGGCGCAATTGGTGTTGGGCGTCGTGCGAAATGGAGGTAGAGGTCCCTCGCTGCGTCGGGGGTGGGCGTTTGGGTTGTTTGTAGGGCGCTCGGGATGACTGACTGGGGTTAGAAAGGGAGGCGGGCCCAGAGGGGAGGGCCGAGGATGAGGAGGCCGACGACGGCGGCGCCCAAGGCGAGAAAGAGGACGGCGCCAGCGGCGACATCTTTGGCCGCCTTGGCCAGGGGATGGGGGTCGGGCATGGTCATATCGACAATCGCCTCAACGGCGGTGTTCATCAACTCGCCGCCCCACACGATGACGATGGCCAGCACCAGCACAGCCCAATCACGCCAGGGCAACTTCAGCCAGGCGGCCATCATGATGCAGAGAACGGTGATGGTGAGATGGATCCAGGTGTTGGGCTGGGTGCGCAGGGCATAGTAAATACCGGCAAAGGCGTATTTGAAGCTGCGAGCCCGGTATTGCAGGTAGTTAGTGAGGTGACTCATCGGCCAGAACAGGGGCGATGATGGCGGCGCCCAATCCGCGCAGAATCTCGGCCTGGGCTGACCACATCGCCTCTTTTTCCTCAGGCTCGCCATGATCATGGCCGCACAGGTGCAACACGCCATGGACGACCAGCAATTGCAGCTCGGCCATTAGAGCATGGCCGCCGGCTTCAGCCTGCCGGGCAGCCTGGGGCACAGAAATGGCGATATCGCCCAGGTAAGCGGCCTCGCCGGGAAAACTGGGCTCACCGGCCGGAAAACTCAACACATCCGTCGTCTGGTCATAACCGCGAAAATCCCGGTTCAGCTGGCGCAAGGTTGTGTCATCCGTCAGCAGTAAAGTGAAGGCGGTGCCGGCCGGTATACCTTGCTGCGCGGCTGCCGCGGCAGCCGCCGCCAGCAACGCCGGCTCAATTTCAGCCGCGACCTCAACCTCCGCTTGCAGTTCTATCTCGTAGGCAATCACGCGGCATCCTCGCTGACGATTTCTGCCTCGGGTACATCAGATGGGATCGGCTCAGCGCCATTGGCCGCCACCGGTTTTGCTTCGGCGTCAGCGCTTTCCGGGGCGTCGGGAGTGGGGCTGGTACCGGCCGGTGTCGCGGCGCCGCCCTCCGCCAGGGCCGGCATCTCCCCGCCCTGTTCCTCAGCCGCTGCGACCAGTTCCTCATTGCCCGGGTAACGCACCCGCACATGGAATCGCCCTTTCAGCGTCTCGATGAATGATTCGCGCAGTTGCTGAATATCACCAAGCGTCAGGCCGGAATCATCCAGTTGCCCTTCCTGCACATGGTCGTCAATTGTTTTGCTTACCAGCGCCACAATACCAGACTCGGTATTCGGGCGGATAGCCACGGCGGTGGCATCGATCGCATCGGACAACATCACAATGGCCGTTTCCCGGGTTTGCGGCCGCGGCCCCATATATTTGAACCGCTCCCGCTCCACTTTGCTCTCGTCGCCGCCGGCCTCTTCGATGGCCTTGCGATAAAAGCCCCAGACCACCCGGCTGCCATGGTGCTCAGCAATAAAATCCTGAATACGCTGCGGCAAACGATGCTGCCGCGCCATCTCCAGCCCATCGCTGACATGGTTGATGATGATACGCGCGCTGCTCTCCGCTGAGAGCGAATCATGAGGATTCACCCCATCCTGATTCTCGGTAAAAAATGGTGGACGCGCCGTTTTGCCAATGTCGTGGTAAAAAGCGCCGACCCGCACCAGCGTGGCGTTGGCACTGATGCGCTCAGCGCCCTGCTCCGCCAGGTTGGCCACCATGATGCTATGGTGATAAGTCCCCGGCGCCCGGCGCAAAAGCTCCTGCAACAACGGATGATCCAGCCGGGACAGGTCCTGCAACTGCATCGTCGTAATGACACCAAAAAGGCTACCGACGACGAAAAAGCCAATCAGCGTCAGGCCCGCGGCAATCAGCCCATTGGCGATGGACAACCCGACGAGTTGAGCCAGTTCGATCGGCTCAGTCAAGGCGAAGCGGAAAATCATGACGACGGCCAGGTTGCCGGTCGCCGCCAGCAAGCCAGCCCGGAAAAATGCATTAAGCCGGTCCGCATCCCGCAGGGTCAGGATCGACATCAGGCCGCCCGCCGCCGCATACACAGCCAATTCCAGCGAATTGTTGCCGATGTAGCCGACCAGGATCGCCAGCATCACCGTGATCAAAACGGACATCCGAATATCAAAGATGACGGCGATCAGCATGGACAGCGCCGCAGTGGGAAAAAGTAAGGTCCAATTGCCTGGCACTGGCAGCAACAGCTTGGCGCCCAGGGTGAACAGAACAAAGAGAATGGTCAGGATAAACAGATAGCGGGCTGTATCAAGCAGATTGAGGTGGAACTGATTGAGGTAGAGGGCAATGAGGACAGCCACTAACGCCGCGGCGATGACGCCGCTAGCCAGGTTGGCCACATCTGTCTCCGGCTGCATGAAGCCAAATTGCTCCAGCGCTTCCAGATCCTCAGCATCGACAATATCGCCGACCTCGACAATCGGCTGGCCTGCGGTGAAGGTACGCTCAACCGGCTGAACCCCGGCCGCGGCCCGATCCTTGGCTTCGGTTGTCGCTTCCTCGTCAAAAAAGGTGTTTGCTACCACAAAGGGCGGCGCCAGGGCGGTAACAATCTGCTCCTGGGTCGGGGTAAGGTCAAAACTACCCTCTCGCGCGGCCGTCTGCCGGGCCCGGCTTTCCTGCCCTTCCAGGATCGGCTCCTGCATAATCTCCTGGATGATCCGCAGCACATCCAGCCGAACGGCTTCGTAATCTTCCTGGTCAAGCTCGACGATATGCTGAGCCACTTCCGGCTCGATAGCGACAAAAGAAATGGCGCTGAGATAAGCCAACTTGGTATCGATACTGGCGATATTATCAGCCCGCACCACATCGATGAAGCCAAACATCTTTTGGGCATTGGCCCGCTGCGTCCGGCCGATATCGCGGTCAGTTTCCTGATAAATGTTACCAACTTCGGCGATGGCCAGTTCCCGTTCCCGCTGGGTAATGACGTTGCTGATATAACTTAGTGAGCGCGGCGCCACAATCTCTTCAGTCGCCTGGTCGCCCACCTGGAGATCCACTTCCTCACGAGTGAACGCATTCAGCGACAGGATAAAAGCGAGGGAAACAAAGAGCAAAGCCGCAAAGATCCAGACATAGAATCTCTGGATCAATTGCTGAAAACGACCTAATGAGTCGTTCTGGTTTGCTCGGGTAATGGCCATCTGTTGTTTTTACTGATTAAGGAGAAGCTCGCGCACGATCTGGCTGACAACCTTGCCGTCAGCCTGGCCCTTCAGGTCCACCATCATAGCGCTCATCACCTGACCCATCCCTTTGGGGTTGGTCACACCCAGCTCGGCGATTTTAGCTGCCGCCAGAGCACGAATCTCGTCTTCAGAGGCTTGCTTGGGCAGATATTCCTCGATGATGGCCAGCACATGTTGCTCTTCAGCTACCATTTCCGCCCGGCCGCCTTTTTCGAAGTCGGCGATGCTTTCGCGATGTTGCTTGGCCTGTTTGATAAGGACGTCCATCACCCCTTCGTCGTCGAGCTGGATCTGGTCGTCAATCTCTACTTGCTTTACTGCTGCCAGCAGGGAGCGCAATACGTCACGGCGGTCGGTGGCGCCGCTTTTCATCGCGTCCTTGAGATCGGCCTGCAGATTATTTTTGATTCCCATGATAATTCTCCTGGGTGGATTTTAGCAGTCCAGCGAGATGCAGGGCAAGTCGACCGGCCGGTCCCTCTCCCTGATTTCACCTCATTTTTGCCACACCATGTATAGATTCAAATTCCCTTCCCGCCCATCAGCCCGAAATGCGGTCAGAATGGTGCATCCTAACCGATCTGCCTCCATTCGTAAAGAGCCTTCATCCAGAAACGCAACGTAGCGCAAAGCGGTCGTGCCGCGCTGCCAGCTGAGCAGATAATCGCCCGGCTCAACGTCGTTCGCCGCCAGGCCGGCCTCGGTCCAGGGGCGGATTTTTCGTCCCTGCCGGGCACTGTCCAGAAATTGCCAGCTGGAGAGAATCAGCCGGCCGCCCGGCTTAAGGTGGGCGACCATTTCCCCCAACAGGGCATGACGATGGGCAGCACCCGGGATATGTTGCAAGACAGCCAGGCAACTGACGAGGTCAAACTCTGCCAGACCTGCCAGCGCCTCAGGCTGGCTCAAATCCCGTTGCTGAAAATTACCCGGCACCTGGGCGGCGGCCAGGTCGAGCAAGCTGGCGGTGAAATCCAGGCCAGTGTATTGGAGATCCGGCCGGTGAGACAAAAGAAAGCGACCAAATCGGCCTTCACCGCAGCCCACGTCCAGCACAGTTGGCCCTGCGGGCAAATGGGGCAGCAATTGCCGAAAACCAGGCTGGGGCGTCGCCCGGCTACGCGCAAATGGCGCACTCACCTGCTCATAAAACGCCCGATTCAGCGCCACAAGCCGTTGCGCGACACGTTCAGACATCGCCATTAGAAGCCGAACCGAGCCAGCGTGCGATCCACGCCGTTCAGATAGGAGCCACCAAAATGACGGACATGCACCAGGAGAGGATAAAGGTTGTAGACATCGCGCCGGGTCTCAAAGAACCCCGGCGGCAGAGGGCGGATTTCCTGGTAACGGCGGAAGAACGGTTCGGCGAAGGTGCCGAAGAGGGCGATGTAGGCCAGCTCCACTTCGGCATGGCCATAGTAGAGGGCTGGATCAAGAAAAGCGGAAATCTGGTCACCCTGGGCCAACACATTGGTCGCCCAGATATCGCCATGGACAAGGGCCGGAGCGGCCGGGGCCAGCAGCCAGCGATCCAGCTGGTCGCAAAAAGCCTCGAGCCGGCGCAAATATGACGCCGGTAACCGCTCCGCTTCAAGGCAAAGGCGCCCCATATAAAGCAAGCGCTGCTCGGCAAAAAAGGGGATCCAGTCTTCCGACCAGGGGTTGGGCTGAGAGAAGGCCCCAATCAACGTGTCGCTGTCAAAACCAAAGCGCGGCGCTGTGATAGTGTGCAGCGCCGCCAGATGCCGGGCAGCATCGGCCTCTGCGGCTGGCGAAAATTCGCTGCGCCCGGGCAGAAACTCCAATATCAGAAGTGTGTCTTCGGCATAAATGACGGCAGGTACGGGCAGCTGGCTGTGGCCAGCCAGATAGCGTAGCATGGCCGCTTCGACAAGCAGACCGCCTTCGGCCCGGCCACCCAGTTTGGCCACAAGCTGTTCGCCATCAGCCATCTTGATCAGGTGCACTTCACCGATGCTGCCCCCCGGCAGGTTAACCTCAGCCAGGGGCCGCTGCCCGAACACCTCTTCTAACCGGTCCAGTAGTTCCAAGCAAACTCTCCGGCTTGTCTGTGCCTACATGGAGGCACCGAACATGATGCACGAGAACGCGAGGTCATGCCAGCCTGGCACAGAAGCAGGCGTGCCCTCAGAACGTCAGCCTCAGGGGCTGACGATAAGATCGTCAAAAGCCACTTGCAGACCGGTCCGGCCAAACGTGCCCGCATCCAGGGCGATTTTGCCCTGGCCCAGGCTGCTGTCACTGAGTTCTGTCAACAGCAAATTGTTGGCGTAAAACTGAAACTCATTGCCACGGGCGACCACACGCAGATCATTCGGCTGGCCCAGTTCGCCGCGCAGTGAGGTTGTCTGCTGCCAGCCATCCGTCAACGATACAACAGACCCATCCGTCCGTCGCAACTCCACCTGATACTGGCCGTCGCCAGTCACCGCCAGCCGGTAAAAGCCGCCGATTTCCTGAATGCGGAAAAGAACGCCAAAACTGGAGGAGCGATCGCCGGACAGCTGGGTCACTGACACGTCCAGAGTAAAATCGCCAAATTGTTCCGAATCCAGCGTGACGTAATGAACCAGGTTCGGCGCATCCACCTCGATCAGCAACTGCTCATTGGCCATATAAGCCCGACTCAGCTCGTCATTCTCCAATAACCACTCGCCTTCAACCGGTCCAAACGGCTCACTAAACAGGGCGTCTTCATGGCCGCCCAGCGAAAGCGGGCCAGTGTCTGCGCAGGCAACGACACTCAAGAGCAGTAACGGCAGCCACCAAAGGCGGGTAAACCATCGCCTAAAACAGGACATCAGGGCTCCAGCACTGAAAAATCATCAAAACGGATCTGGGCCGTGCCCGGCTCCAGCGTACTGGCACCCACGCCGATATCACCACGCGTATGGGTACCGTCTGTCGTGGCGAAAACCGGAATACCATTCACAGCCAGACTGAGCTCATTGCCCACACACGCCGCCCGAATCTCATTGGTAGCCACGCCCTGGTTGATGACGTCAGAATAACCAAATTCCTCGTTTGGGGTCAGGTATTGTATCTGAGGGCTGCTCGCCTCATATTTGCCTATGGTGTAGTAACCATCACCGCTCACCAGAAATAAATAGAAATTCTGCTCATCCCGGTATCGGCATATGACGCCATACGCATTGTTATTAGGCCCGGTAATCTGGCGGGCAGTCACATTGATAATGACGTTGGTGTAATCCCGTTCCGCGTTGGACCAGGTGATCTTGCCCGCCTGACTGGTCGTTATCAGCATAGCGCCATCCAGGATTTCTGCAGCCAGGCCGCTGTTGTCAAACAGGACCCAACCACATTCATTCTCGTTCTCAAAATCATCCTGAAAGAGGGCCGTGTCAGTCTGGCAAGGGTCAGGCTGCTCACCCAGATCACAACTGGCCAGCAGCAACATCGTCAGGCCGAGGCCGACAACCAGGAAAAGCTGCGTCAATCTCATGTAACTACCCGAAGTCAGCTTAATCTTTCTTCGCACCAGAATGCTTGCCACCTTGCAACAGGCGATCTACGGCTTCAAACTCCTGTTCCATATCCTTGTACTGGCGCCCCAGATAGAGATAAATGGCTGTCAGGGCCGCCCACAAGACAAAAACCAGAATTGCAATAAGAATTAGCCTATCCATTTCTCAACCTATTGTCATCTTCCCAATTAAAGTTTGCTGTCCCACAAAGGTTCCGGCCGGTCGTTCTCCTTGTTTTCGTAGCGGGACATCACAAAGA
>JACKBM010000076.1 GCA_020634575.1 Ardenticatenales bacterium
GCCATCGCGGCCGGAGGTGAAGACGAGCCATTGGCCATCGGGCGAGAAGGACGGGGCGGTGTTGCTGGCGGTGTCTGTGAGCTGGCGGAGCTCGCCAGTGGTGAGGTTTACCAGATAGATATTGCGACTGCTGGCGGGACCGGCATAGAAGGCCAGCCATTGGCCGTCCGGAGAAACATCGCTACGACCACCGATGGAGGGGACGTTGGTCAGGATGGGCTGGCGCTCACTCCCATCCGGCCGGATCAGCACATGCGTATAGCCACCCTCCGAGCCCTGCAGCCACTCCGCATAAACGAGGTGCTCCCCATCCGGCATCCAGACCGGATCGACAGCGTCCCCTTCGACAAAAGTGATTTGCTGCGGGTCGCTGCCGTCACGGTTCATCAGCCAGATATTTTGCATGCCGGCGCTGGAACGGACAAAGGCGATTTTTGTGCCGTCCGGCGAGATGGCCGGGGCGTAATCGCCGCTGCTGGATTCGGTGAGCTGGCGCCAGTCGTTGCCCAGCAGGTCGTACAGGTACAGGCTAAAAACGCCCGAGCGGCTGCTGGAGAAGATGATTTCGTTCAGCTCAGGCGCAAAACTGGCGTACCAGCTCGTGGCGGGGAAATCTGTGATCTGCACGGATTCGCCAGTGGCCGCATCGATCAGGCAGAGCTGATCCAACCCGTCGAGGAAGCAGGTGAAGATGATGGGACCGGCCGGTGGAGCCACAAACTGCGCTGGCGGCGTAGCGGAAGGCGCCACGGTGGCCACCGCAATGGCCAGCTCCGTGGCCTGCTGGGCGCTCAAGGGCATGGCGGTGGCACGCGGTGTCCGGCTGGGGGTGGCCGTGCTGGCTGGCGCCACGGTGGCCACCGGCGTCGCTGTGACGGCCGCAGCGGCAACGGCTGAGGGTGTATTCGCCGCTTCTGGACCCGCCCAGGCGGTTAACTCGGGATAGTCAGCGATACGGTCGCGCAAGGCAGCCTGTAGTTCCGGGCTGCTGTTCAGGAGAGCCGCAGTCTGCGCCTCCCAGTCTGGATGCTCTCCGGCAACAAATTGCAGCTCGGCCAGGGCGGTTTCCAGATCTTGTAAGGCCAGCGCAACCTGGGCATTTTCCAGCCGAGTGGCCGGGTTGTCGGGTGCCAGCCGTAGGGCCACGGCGTAGTCGATGCGGGCCGAATCCAGCTCGCCATTCAGCGCCGCACTGCGTCCGCGCAACCAGCTGTTGATCTCGACCTGGAGCGGGCTGGCCTGCTCTGTTTCGCCGACGGCCAGGGCGGCGGCCATCGCCGCCAGGACGTCGCTGCCTGGTGCGGCGGTGCGGATGTCTGACTCGTACAGTGTCTGATAGAGGTGCTGGATTATCTCGGCGATGGGCGGATCAAGATCGGCCGGCACGTCACGAAAGAGTTCGACTTGCTCAGATGTCGGTAACGCCGCGAAGGCTGTCTGTCCGACGGTTATATGGTCGGGCAAGAGCAGCAGATTGCCGAGGGCATTGAGGCGGATTGTCGGGTTGGTGGCGTCGCTGAACTCTTGCAGGTAGGCCTCAGCCAGCAGATCGTCTGCGCTGGGCCCCGGCCGGTAGAAAATGGTAATGAGGCAGGCCGCCAGCAACACCAATCCAACTAACAGCAAAGCCCGATTGGGTTGGCGCGGGGCGTGCAGACGGAGCCAGGTCTCATCAAAACTGTGTCGATAAATTTCATTGCGCACGTGGAGCTGGTGTTTGTCATTAACGCTGACCAGGCCATATAGGCGCAATTCTGTTTGCAGTGAATCACGCTCATCGGCAGTCACGGGCCGCCGCCCTGTGCGTACGCGTTGATAGAGTTGCAGCAGCGCATTGCGCTGCGGGCTGTTGAGGATGCGGCCGGCCACAAACTGAAGGTTGCTCTCCTGCAAATGGGCCTGGTCGGTCAGGAATAATGATTTGACGAGCTGATCAACTGCCGCGGCGTCAGCGGCCGGCGCCGGCAGGTTACTCAGCGCCTGGCCCAGCTTTTGGGTGAGGTAAGGATGGCCGTTGGTCCAGTGATAGATGCGCTCGATGGCGGCGGGCGCGTAGCCGGGCAGGCCGGCGCTCAGCATGGCGATGGTTTCCGCTCGGGGCAGTTCGGCGAGCTGAATACGTTGGCCGACGTTGAACGGGGTCCGGCTATTGTCGCGAATCAGGTCGTTAGGCGCGGCCACACCGAGCAAGACCAGCGAAAGCGGCGGCTCGGCCTGGCGACTGACGCTCCAGTTGTGGATGGCGCGCAGGGTGGCGAAAAAATCGTCGGCAAAGGGCAGGCGCAGGACGCTGTCGAGTTCGTCAAAAAAGAGGACAACCGGCCGGTGCAAGGCCCCCACCAACTGCTCCTGCACAAAGCGCAACAGCCGCCTTTCCGGCGTTAGCTGGGCCCGGGCCTCCCACCAGCCGTCCAGATCCATATCGAGGTCAAGCTGGTAGCAAATGTCGTCCAGCAGGCTAAGGTACCAGGCGTCGGGCTCAGCGGTGCCGAGGGCAGTGAGGTCGCTGATGGCGGTCAGCCAGCCTTCAGCAGCCAGTTGGCGCGAGGTCTGGTTCATCAGGCTGGATTTGCCCATCTGGCGGGTGGTCAGGATGTAGGCGAGCTGGCCGGAACGGGCCACCTTCAGGAGCTCATCGTCAGCCGGCCGGCGCACATAGGAGGGGGCTTCGGGATGCAGGGTGCCGCCGGCGGTAAAGAAGCTTGGCTGGGCCATGGCGCTTAGCTAAATTCCCGCGCCAGGTAGTCGCGATAGAGGTCACAGCGCCAGCTCTGGTCCTGGATGAGGCCGGTCATTTGCAGCCGGTAGCGCAGTTCCAGGCTGTTGATGCTCTGCCTGCCTAGCTGCTCAGCAACGGCGGCGGCCAGGTCCGGGTCGGCTGAAATGAGCCGGCCGAGATGGTGCAGGTGCGGGGCAAAGGGGCTGTGTGGCGCGAGGGCGCCGGCCTGCAGTTCGGCCAGGCTAAGCTGGCGGGTAACGAGTTCGTATAGCGCCGAACGGGTCAGGAAGGGATGGCCGTGCAGCCAGTCAGAAAGTTGGGCTAACTCTGACGCTGCCAGGGGAGCGCCGTAGCGATTGTGCAGATCAGTGATCTGTGCCTCATCAAAGTCTGTCAGGACCAGGTTGAGGCCAACATTGAAGGGCGATTGGTTCAGGTCACTGATCAGGACATAGGGCTCGGTTGAGATAGCCATCAGCAGGGTGAAGCGTTGCCAGGTGGCATGGACCGAGCGCCGGTTGTGCCAGGAACGCAGCAGGCCAAAAAAGTCGGTGGCAAAGTCGCAGGGCAGGAGCCGGTCCACCTCGTCGAGGGCCAGGGCCAGCAGAACACCATCCTGCTGTAGGGGCCCTTTTTCCAGGAAACGGGTGGCCTTGCGGCTGGGGCTGCTGCCACCCTGCCAGGCGGCGTCAAGCTCGGCCTGGTCGTAATCCAGTTCATCACAGATCAGGTTGAGGAGAAAGTAGAGGAAGCTATCCAGCGACACGAGTTGTTCCTGGCCGGCGCTCTGGACATCAACGTAGACGATCTCATAAGCCGGGTCGCGGCGTAGCTGCTGGATGCCGCGAATCAACAATGAGGTCTTGCCCACCTGGCGCGGGCCGCTGATGGTGACCGTGCGACCGGGAAAGCCCAGCTCCTGGGCCAGTTGGGCGTCGCAGGCGCGGCGAACATAAAAGGGATCATCGGGCAGCAGGGCGCCGCTGGGAAAGCTCAGGGGGGCGATGGGTTGGGCCTGCCGTGGCTGCCCTTCCCAATCCTGGAGGAGTTGGGCCAGCATCGCGATGGCTTCGCGGAGGGCCTGGTAATACTGGCCCCCTTCCGCCAGGCCAACGCGGGCCTGGACTTCATGCTTGGGCAGGTCGCGCGGATAAAGCAGGGTGAGCAGGGCGTAGGGGCGCCAGGCCAGCTCCAGCCAGCGGAGATCAGCTGCTTCGCTGGGCACATCTGCCGCCGGCGCCAGCGCCTGGATCGCTTCGCGCAGGATCATTTGCAGGGCGAGACCGCGCCCGCGGATGTCGTCAGGCAGATCGGCGCTGGCCAGTTTCTGCTGGATGAGCCTGTCTGTGGCCAGTTGGGAGCGGCCGAGGGCGACCGGCCGGTGCCACGCTTTCAACGCCTGGCGTACCGCCTTGTGCCATTGGTCGGCTGAGAGCATTTCCACGTCCATGCCAGGATCGTACCGGATTTTGCGCCGGCAAACTACTGCCAGACTACTGCCGGCCTCCCGCGAATACGGAGCCAGTGCGGTGATTTTTGTCGAAACAGCCCCGTAGACTGGGGTCATCAGTGCGACATCGGAAAAACGTTATTGCTCTCGTGCCCGTATTCGACCCGGCCGGCCCATTGGCTGGCCGGGTCGAGTTCGTTTTTTCTGGAGGAAAAGATGGAAAGTCGTGGTAAACCCCTCATCTGGCTGGTGTTGAGTATGATGGGCCTGGTGCTGCTGTTGGCATCGCCGGGTAACGGTGCTGGGCCCGCCGCGGCAACGCCCACTGCGTTAGTTGTCCAGCCTGACGGTGTGGCTGCGGCAACGGTGCAGTTTGCGGTGCCGGAGGTAGAAGAGAGCGGGCTCAGGTTGATTGGGCAGCAACCGGCCGCAACGGCTGAAATGGGGCTGGACGAGCCCCTGGAAATCTACTTCAGCCAGCCGATGGACCAAAATGCCACAGCAGCGGCATTTTCGTTGCATGATAGCTCTGGCCAGGCGGTGGCCGGACGGGTTAGCTGGCCCGCCAGCAATGTCCTTCATTTTGTTCCGGACCAGGCCTACAAACAGGCGACACAGTACCGGGCCCAGGTGGCGCGGAGCGCACGCAGCCAGAGCGGCCTGCAATTTGCGGAACCAGTGTCGGTGGCGTTTCAAACTGTTGGCGATCTGGCGATTGCGCGGGTGTTTCCGGAGTCTGGTGCGGAGAATGTAGATAGGCAGGCAGCGGTGACGGTCATGTTTAACCGGCCGGTCGTCCCCCTCACCTTTTCGCCGGCGCAGGACGATCTGCCAGCGCCATTCACTATCATACCCGCCGTGGCCGGAACGGGGCGCTGGCTCAACCCGGCTGTTTACAGCTTCACGCCGGCCGAGCCGTGGGTAAGTGGGGCAAGCTATCAAGTCGTTGTGGCCGGCGGTCTGTTATCTGTGCAGGGCGTGGCTCTGGCCGAAAGCTACGCCTGGCAGTTCAAGACGACCGGCGCTGCCGTGCGTGATGTTATCTTGCGCCTGGACAATCAGCGGACAACGGCGAATGCGACCGGCGTTCGGCTGGATGAAAGCCTGGCGATACGCTTTTCCGTACCAATGGACCCGTTGACGACAGAAGCGGCCCTTGCGGTGCGCCGCCTGGGCAGTAGCCAGCCGGTGCCGCTGACCGTTGCCTGGGACGAGACGGGGCAAAATGTGGTGATCACGCCGACCGTCCGGTTGGCCCTGGACGCCCGCTACCTGTTCACGGTGGCGGAAACTGCGCGCGCGGCCGACGGTGGGGGCATGACTGATGGCTACAGCTGGAGCTTCCGCACGGTTGGGGAGCCATCGACCCATAACCTGGAGCCGGCGCCCGCGACAGTACAGGCAGAGTTTAGCTCAGTTTTCAAAGTTGCATTTGTGTCGCCCATGGCTGCTGAAACGGTGCTGAATCGGATTATCATCGAACCGGATCCGCCGGAGCAGGCTGAGTGGTGGGTCTCCTATGATGGCCGGACATTTGGCTTTGCTGGCCTGAAGCCATCCACAGAGTACCAGGTCCATTTTTTGCCGGGAATGGAAGATGTCTGGGGCAACGTCATCAGCGGCGAGAGACAATACAGTTTTACGACTGCGGGTCTCCGGCCTTATCTATACATTCGTGACAAGGGTGCGCCGGCGCTGGTCAGCCAGCAAGGACCGCAGCGGCTTTACCTGACGATGGCCAATGTGCCACGCGTGCATCTCTCGCTTTACCAGTTGACGCCCGAGCAGTTCAGTTTGCGTTATACCGATGTTAACGCCGAGCCGGTGAATGGTGAGTTGCTGCGCCAATGGACCGTCGCGCCTGGCCTGGCCCAGGATACGCCCGGGATTCGCTATTTCCTGCTGCGATTGGCAGGCGGGGAGCCGTTGCCGACCGGGTTTTACCGCGTCGTCGTCGATTCACCGGACCATCCGGCTGCATCCTCCACACAGGATACGCTCGACTTCTTTGTCGCCACGACAAATCTGATCATCAAGAGCAGCGCCTCGCAGAGCTTGATCTGGGCCACCGACCTGGTTACTGGGGAGCCAGTAGCGGGTTTACCAATCCGGCTCTTTGATCAGGGGATGAAATTGCTGGCGACGGGGCAGACTGATAGTTCCGGCCTGGTGACGTTCGAGGAACTGCCGCCTCTGGAAAGTTATCGGGAGTCGCGGATTGCGCTGGCGGGTGAGGCGGATGGTGATTATCGCGGGCTGGCCTACAGCCATTATTCCTACGAGCTGTACCCCAACGGCGTGGGTATTGATACCGATTTTCTGTATCAAACCGGGCAACCGCTGGTGTATTTATATTCGGACCGGCCGGTCTACCGCCCCGGTCAGCCCGTTGCCTTCAAAGGCATCATGCGCATTGACAACGACATGGCCTATGAACTGCCCGGACCGGGCAGCGTTGTCGCGACGGTGCGCTATTTTGGTCAGGATATCTCACGCCAGGTGTTGCGCCTGTCGGCTACCGGTAGCTTCACTGGCAGTCTGACATTGCCGGCTGATGCCCTGCCCGGAACCTATACCCTTTTCGTCAGACCTATGGGCTCGGCGGCGACGATTGGCAATCTTGCCTTTAGCGTGGCGGCCTACCAGAAACCAACTTTCAGCGTGACACTCCATAATGAACAGCCCGATCGGCTGCAAGGCGACAACGGGACGGTTACGGTACAGGCTGATTACTATGCCGGAGGCTCCCTGAATCTGGCTGAGGTGACCTGGCATCTTGATGCCAGTGAGCAGCCTTTTCTGCCGCCGGAGCCGTACCGGGATTACAGCTTCTGGACTGGCGAGGGGCGCCCGGGTTACTGGCGCTGGCGCTGGCGTGGCCGCTATGTCTACCCGACCATGTTGGCATTTGGCTCAGCGGTAACAAACGAACAGGGCCAGGCCATTCTGGACATTCCGATCCGGCTGGAGCAGTTCAATGCTGATCAGCAGCTGACCCTGCAGGTGAACGTCACTGATTTTGCCGGCCGTACGGTAACCAGCCGCACGATTTTCCGGGCCCATCAGAGCGAACTATATCCTGGCGTGCGCCCTGAAAGCTATGTAGCGTCGGTGGCGTCACCCGTCGGAATTGACCTGGTTACCCTGGACATGGCGGGGCAGCCCCTACCTGAACAGGCGCTGCGGGTTGAACTGTTCCGAGTGGAGCGGCACAGCGTCCGCACATTTGATGAATTTGGCCGGGCTTACTGGGAAACCACGAGCGAAGAGGTCCTTGTTGGCGAACTGACGGGAGTTCAGACCGATGATCAGGGAGTAACGAGCACAGATTACAGTTTTGCCGAAGCAGGTCTGCATCTGATCCGGGTCACCGGCCAGGATCAGTATGGCAACAGCGCTGTAGCCGAGAATTATGTCTGGGTTGTGGCTGGCGACTATGTCTCCTGGGGGATGCGCAACAATTTTGCGATGGATTTGATCCCGAATCAGACGGAATTTGTGCCTGGGGAGACGGCGCAGATCCTGATTGCGTCGCCATTTCCGGGCGAGCATTATGCCCTGGTGACCGTGGAGCGTGGGCAGGTACGGCACAGCGAAGTTATACAGGTTGCCGGCAGCGACACTGTTTATGAATTACCGCTAACGGCAGCGTTGGCGCCCAATGTTTATGTGTCGGTTGTGGTTTTCAAGGCAGCGGGGGATGCGGCCGGGGCGGATATGGCGATCGGTTGGACGGAGTTGGCCGTGGCGCCGGCGCAGTTCGAGTTGCAGATTGAGCTGGCGGCCGACCGGCCGGTTGCCGGCCCCGGCGAAACGGTGACCTATGAGATCCAGGTGCTGGATCAGACCGGCAATGGGGTAGCGGCCGACGTCTCCCTGGCGCTGGTGGACCTGGCCGTCGTTTCCCTGGTAGAACCCAATAGTGCCCCGATTTTTGAGTTTTTCTATCGACCGCGGCGGCTGGCGGTGCAGACCGGCTCGCTGCTTACAAACAATCTCGATCAGCTTTACGAGGAACTGGGCGAAGTGGCCAAGGGCGGCGGCGGTGGCCCTTCCGGCCAGGGTGTCGTCGATGTGCGCGAGGATTTCCGGGACACGGCTGCCTGGCGTGGCTTTGTCACGACGGACGCGAATGGGCGGGCCACGGTGACGGTGACGTTGCCTCACAATCTGACCACCTGGCGGCTGGATGTGCGGGCGGCGACGTTGAACCAGTTTGGGCAGGGCACGCACGATCTGGTGGCCAACAAGATGCTCTACCTGCAACCGCAAACGCCCTATTTTTTCGTGAGCGGCGACGAAGTGCAGCTGGGCGCCATTGTGCGTAACAACAGCGACACGACGCAGACGGTCACAGTCACCCTGGAGCAGAGCGGGTTAAGTTTGCTGTCGCCGGAGGAGCAGCAGTTTGTGATACCGGCCGGTGCCCAGATCCTGGCTACCTGGACCGTGCGCGCTGATCAGGCGACCCCACAGGCGGATCTGCTTTTCAGGGTCACCAGCCCCGAATTTAGCGATGCCTCGCGGCCAGAGACCGGTACCTTATCCGGCGGGGGGATACCGATTCAGCGGCCGGCCGTCCAGGAAACGCAGTTGACCGCTGGCTTACTCACGTCCGCTGGCAGCAGTGCGGAAGGGGTTTATCTGCCGCCTGAGCTGATGACCTATGAAGGGGAATTGACCATCACCCTGCAACCTTCGTTGCTTCTGGGGCTGCAGGACAGCCTGGATTACCTGGAAGAGCAACCGTTCAGCAGCCATGAGCTGCTAGTGTCCCGGTTTCTGGCCAATGTGGCCACGCGGCGCACATTGGCCGCCAGCGCCGCTGGTGACCCACACCTGGCTGCCAGGCTCGACAGTGCAATTGAGACAGCGATCGCCCGGCTCTATCGGACGCAGACGCTGGCAGGCGGTTGGGGCTACTGGGTGGATGGCCCGCCGCAACCGTTGCTGACAGCTTACACACTCCTGGGCTTGCTTGAGGCCGAGGCCGCCGGCTATGCCGTCAGGGCGGATGTCCAGGCGTCGGCCCAGGCTTATCTCGAGCAGCAGATGGGGGCGGTGACGCCGCAGCTGTCCACTTATGAGCTGAACCGGATTGCCTTCATCAACTTCGTGCTGGCTCGGGCCGGCGAGGTTGATGTGAGCACGGCCTCACAATTGCTCCTGGTTGAACAGCAACTGTCGTTATACGCCCGCGCTCTTCTGTTGCAGACATTGCACCATATTGATCCGGCCGATCCGCGTCTGCCGGTATTGCTGGGGAACTTGCTGGCGCTGGGCGAGATGTCAGCCCAGGGTTGGCATTGGCAGGAGCTCGAGCCGGACCCGTGGAATTGGAACAGCGACGGCCGGACCACGGCCATCATATTGCTGACAATCCTGACGATTGATCCAGAGCAGCCGGGTGCGGCTAACGTTGTGCGCTGGCTGATGAACAATCGGGTCCGCGATCATTGGCACGGTACTCAGGAGACGACCTGGAGCTTGCTGGCGCTGCAGCGCTGGCTTATGGTCCGCGCAGAACTGGAGCCGGCCTACAGCTTCAGCCTGCGGGTCAATGATGCCTTGCTGGCCGAAGGCGCCGTCACCGATCTGACAGCCGCCAGCTGGACACTCTCCTTAGAAGAACTGGGCTCGGGGCCATTGAGCATTGTCGAGATAAGCCGGTCTGAAGGGGCGGGCAATCTTTATTACACGGCGGCGCTGACCGCCCAACTGCCGGTGACGGCGCTGACGCCGCTCGACCAGGGAATTATGATTGAGCGGCGTTATTTTGCCCTGGACGATCCGGAAACGCCGGTGACGGTGTTGCGGCAGGGTGAAAGCTACCTGGCCAGGATCACGCTCATCTCGCCGTACGACCGGCACTTTGTTTTGCTTGAAGATCCGTTACCGGCCGGTGCCAACGCGCTGGACGCCACCCTGCGCAGCAATCCGTGGCAGCGGACGGGCGGATACCCAGGTTGGGGTGAGCGGACGCTGGCGGGCTGGGGCTGGTGGTATTTTGACCGGGTCACCCTGCTGGATGACCGGCTGCAACTGGCGGCAACCTGGTTACCGGCCGGTTGCTACGAATACACCTACCTCATCCGGGCCAACCTCGCCGGCCAGTTCAACCTGCTGCCGATCACGGCCCAGGAGCTGTACTTCCCGGATGTGATGGGGCGTGGGGCAGGCCAGTGGATTGAGATTTTGCCCTATGCGGAGCCATCGTCATGAAAAGGCGCCTGCTCCGGCTGAGCCTGGTGTTGATTGTGTCGCTGGTCGCCTTTTTGTACTGGCTTCTCGTCGATCTGCCATCAGTTGACCAGCTGGCCCTGCACGAACCAAGTATTCAGTTGCTCGATCGGCGCGGCCGCCTCCTGTATGAAAGCACGGTGGGTCGGGCCGGGCGCCATCAACCCGTGTCCCTGGAAGCGGTGCCTGAGGCATTGATCTGGGCGACTGTGGCCACGGAGGACAGGCATTTCTATGAACATCCTGGTGTCGATCTGCGAGGGGTGTTACGGGCAATCTGGCTCAATCTGCGTGGACGCGAGGTGGTGGCCGGGGGCAGTACGATTACCCAGCAGGTGGCGCGCAACCTGCTGCTGAGCACCGACGAGCGTCAGGAGCAGACTCTGCGGCGCAAACTACGTGAAGCGGTCCTGGCCTGGCGGTTAACCAGGACGCTCAGTAAGGATGAGATCCTGCTTCTTTATCTCAACCAGATGAATTATGGGGGCCAAAATTATGGCGTCGCGGCGGCGGCCTGGAGCTACTTTGGCAAACCAGTGGCGGAACTGGATCTGGCGGAAGCCGCCTTGTTGGCCGGTCTGACGCAGGCGCCTGGTCTGTATGACCCGCTGCTGGCGCCCGACCTGGCCAAAGCCCGTCAGGAAGTCGTGCTGGAGCTGATGGTCCGGGCCGGTTACCTTGAGGCGGCGCTGGCGGCCGAGGCGGCCCGTGAACCGCTGCAATACAATCCGGAGCCATACCCGTTTGCGGCGCCGCACCTGGTTGAGATGGCTCTGCAGGAGGTTGAGGCGTTGCTCACAAACGGCGTACTGACGGCGGAACAGGGGCTGGTGGTGGGCACAACCCTGGACCTGGATTGGCAGCAATCAGCAGAGCAGATCATCAGCTGGCAGCTGGCTGAGCTGGCCGCTGACGGCGACCATCGTGCCGGCAACGCGGCGCTGGTGGCTCTGGAGCCGGGTAGTGGCGCGGTGCGGGCCCTGGTCGGCAGTGCGGATTATGGCAATGAGGCGATTGCCGGCGCGGTCAACATGGCGTTGACGCCGCGGCAGCCGGGTTCGGCGCTCAAACCTTTTGTTTACGCCGCCAGTTTTGACCCGGACCGGCCGGATCCCTGGTCGCCGGGCACCGTATTGCCCGATGTGTTGACAACCTTCACGACTGCCGATGGTGACCCTTACGTGCCGGTCAACTTTGATCGGCAGGAACATGGTCCCGTGGCCATTCGTGAGGCGCTGGCGGCCTCACTGAACATCCCGGCGGTGGTGGCGCTGGCGCATGTCGGTCTGCCCCGTTTTCAAGCATTGGCGCTTGATCTGGGCCTGAGCACGCTGGCGGACCCTTTTGATTATGATCTGGCCATTGTGTTAGGGGGTGGCGAGGTGACGCTCCTGGAGCTGACGGGCGCTTATGGTTCCCTGGCGAACGGTGGGTTGGCGACGACCCCGTACGTCATCGAGACGATTCGGGATGCTGACGGGCAACTGTTGTATTCGGCGCCGGCAGCGGTCAGTCAGCGCGTTATGGACGAACGTGTTGCCTGGCAGATCAGCGACATCCTGGCTGATCCGTATGCCCGTACCCTGTCGTTTGGCCGTTACAGCATTTTGCAAATTGACCGGCCTGCCGCCGTCAAGACCGGCACCACCAACGACTTCCGCGACAATTGGACGGTGGGCTACACGGCGGAGCTGGTCGTGGGGGTCTGGGTGGGCAACGCCGACTATACGCCCATGCGCGATCTGACCGGCGTTTCCGGCGCGGGTCCCATCTGGCATCATTTTATGCGCGCGGCCCTGGCTGATTGGCCGCCGAACGTGTTCAGGCGCCCGGATGGGCTGGTTGAGGTGGAATTGTGCGCGCTATCTGGCTTGCTGCCTGGACCTGACTGCCCCTATCGGCGAGTTGAATGGCTTTTGCCCGAGCAGATTCCCGTTCGTCACGACGACTATTATCCGGTTGCTGCGGCTGATGGGCCGGTGGCCGGCGGGGTAGCTGGCTTAAATCTGCCCATGGCCCTACAACCCTGGGCCAGGCAGCAAGATCTGCTGTTGAGTGATTTGCCAGCCGGTGGTGAGGTGGGCGACCTACGGTTAACGGCGCCGGTGCCGGGGAGTGTCTACGAGATCAGCCCAGAACTGCCGTTGGCCGCCCAACAGCTCCGGCTGGCCGCCGGCGGTGTCACGGCGGCTGGTGTGCTGACGTTTTGGGTAGATGGGGAAAGGGTGTGTGAGTTGAGCAGCCCACCTCATGAATGCTGGTGGCCGCTAGCAGCTGGCGCGCACCGCATCTGGGCCAAAACGGAGCTGCCTACCGGAGTCAAGGCCGCCAGCCCTCCCATCCACATCCAAGTCAACCCACCCCCGTAAAGACGCGCCGCTGGCGCGTCTCCTCTAATGCTGGCACCGTACCCCCATGGCTGGCACCACACGCGGCCAAAGCGAGACGCGCCAGCGGCGCGTCACTACGGCGCGTCTCTACGGCGACGTCACTGCCAACACACAACTGCGGGGACTCGACAACACGGGAATGCCCAGATCGGCCAGCAGGTCGGCCGCGCCGGCCATGGAGGCCTGGGCGAGCAGGATGGCCGCTGGTACGGTGGCGCTGTGGTCAAGTTGGGTGCGGATGGCGTTGGCGATGGCATGATGGTAACCGGCCGGATCCCCCGCCTCAAAAAAGGCCCACGCTCCCGTACAGGCCAGCGTGTCGACCTGCAGCGCCCGGTTTTGCCGCGCTGCTTCGTCGGCCAGGAGGGCGCTGGTGGGGGCCAGTGTGCTTTCCAGGGCAGCGACGAGCAAGATGGGGCCCAGGGCGACGGCCTGGGCGGCCATCGGCCGGTCTACCCGATGGATGGGCAGGCCCAGGGCCTCCCCGTGCTGTTCAGCAATTCCGCCGATGGTAGAACAGGTGCAAACGATCTGGCTGGCGCCAGCTTCTTTCAACTGCGTCAAGTGTGACTGGAGTTGCATCAGGATGCCAGGCGCGTCTGGCCCATTCTGCCGGGCCTCGGCCAGCAAAGGCTCGTCGACTTGATGAATCGCTTGCCATTCCGGCGCCAGTTCCGCCAGCAGCGCTGTAAAAGTGGGGACGTGCACAGGTGATGTGTGCAGAAAGCCTATGGTTGGCATTGGCCCACCCTCGGGTAAGAAAATATTAAATTGTATCGTTTCATACTCAGTAGTTGTTGAAATGTTTGACAAGGTCGCCAATCAAATCGACCCAGAAGGCCGCGGGCAAAGTATGCCCTAAACCGGCGATGATACGCAAGTTGGCTGTGGGGATCAGCGCTGCTGTGTCGATGGCATGTTCGACGGGGATCAGCGGATCATGGTCGCCGTGAACCACTAACACCGGCTGCGTGAGTGTGCGTAGCTGCTCGCGGCGGCTGGTACTCATCAGGAGAGTGGCTAGCTGGCGCACAACGCCTGCATCATTGAGGCCACGGTGGAAGGCCAGCGTGGCCCGGCGGCGCACCGCATCGCTGGCAAAAGGATAACGGGGGCCAGATAGCAGCTCGGAAATCGTTGCCATCTGCACACAGTAATCGTCGAGGTTATCCGCCAGGGGGGCAAATAGCTGGCTGACCAGGCTAAAGCCAGGCATTTTGATGGTCATGTCTCCGGCCGAGGACATGAGCGAGGCCAGCGTCTTAACACGTTCCGGCTCAGCGGCGGCCATGAGCTGGCCAATCATCCCGCCCAGACCAATACCGACGACGTGGACCTTTTCCAGGCGCAAGTAGTCAAGCAGGCCCAGCGCATCTTCGGCCATGTCATCCAGGGTGTAGCCGATGCGGACCCCGGTGCCAACCAGGAAGGCGGCCGCCAGGGCAAAGCGGCTGGGGGGATCGTGGTGAAGCCAGCTGGAGCGGCCCATATCCCGGTTATCAAAGCGGATGACCCAATACCCCATCACCGCCAGCTGTTGGCAGAATTGGGCATCCCAGCCAAGCATCTGCTGGCCAAAATCAGCGATCAGCAAGATGGCTGGATCGCGGGGATCGCCGAAGGTCTCGTAGCAGATGTTGATGTCACGCAGTTCTGCTTTGACACCGTTAAATGTTAGCTGGCTTTCAGTCATGGCTCGCCGTTTCACTCTGTTGTACCGGCCGGTCCTGGCTTCCCCCAAGTGACCTGCCGTCATTGTAATCAGGCGACGGTTGTCAACGCAATCTTTTAGCTGGTAGTTTGGTCACGTTCTCTGGTATCATCGGGGAAATTCGGCCAGGATTGGCCTATGGAGCAACAAAATGAAGCCTCTGGACCTGTCTGAAAATGCCCCCTGGAAAAAACGCTACACTGTCCCACAGGCGGTTTGGGCGACGGTGGCTGCCGGCAACCCGGCGCGCGGGCTTGTCTGTCACAATCGCACGGGCAAACTGCAGCTGTATAGCTGGGAGACGGCCTCCGGCGCCCTGACACAGTTAACGGATCGGCCCAAAGGGCAGCAAGTCGGCGTCATCGATGCAACGGGTGAATTCATCTATTACTTGCAGGATCAAGCTGGTAACGAACAGGGCCATTTTGTGCGGGTGCCCTTTGCCGGCGGTGAGCCGCAGGATATCACACCGTCGCTGGCGCTCTATTCCTCCTGGCAGATCAGTACGTCCGCCGCTGGCAGCCACCTGGGGTTTGTCGCTTCCGGACGCGAAGGGTTTAAGCTGATGGTGCTGGAGCAGGCCGCTGATGGCGCCCTGGGCGAGCCGCGCTGTATCTGGACGTCGAAGGCGCTATCAACTGGGCCCTGGCTTAACCATGACGGATCCGTTGCCCTGGTGATGACGACGGAGCGGTCCGGGCGCAATGCGTATGCGCTGCTGGCGCTGGACACGCGTAGCGGCGCCATCCTCAACGAGTGGGAAGAGGCTGCGGCCAGTGTGTCCTGCGGAGGGCTGGCACCGGCCGCAGTGGGGCCGCTGGCGGCGGTAACCTGCAACGTGTCCGGGCACCACCGGCCGTTTCTCTGGAACTGGCAAACTGGTACCAGGACCCCGATTGAGAGTGAGGAATTTGCCGGTGAATTGCAATGTTTGCGTTTCAATCAGGCTGGTGACGCCTTGCTGCTGCGGGAAGCCTATCGGGCCCAGCATCGGCTCTACCGTTATGACCTGTCTGATGGGCGTGTGCGGCGGCTGGCCATTCCTGAGGGTTCCCTCGGCTTTATGGGCGGCGGCGCCTTCTTTATGCCGGAAGGCGAAATCTGGCTGAATTGGCAATCGGCGACGACACCGGCCGGTGTTATCGCCATTGATGACCAGACCGGGGCCTTTAAGCGAACGGTGCTGGCGCCGGGCGAAGTGCCGGCGAGCCAGGCGTGGCGCTCGGTCGATATGGAGTCGACGGGGGGCGCGCTCATTCAGGCCTGGGTGGCGACACCGGCCGGTACTGGCCCCTGGCCGCTGATCCTACACACCCACGGTGGGCCAACTTCAGTGATGACCAATGCGTTTCACGCGGAAGCGCAGGCCTGGTTAGATCACGGTTTTGCTTTTATGAGTGTCAACTACCGCGGCTCTATCACCTTCGGCAAGGCGTACGAAGAGGCGATCTGGGGCAACCTGGGTGATTGGGAGATCGACGATATGGCGGCGGCGCGGGCCTGGGCCGTGGCCAATGGCATTGCCCAGCCAGATGCTGTCCTGCTGATTGGCGGCTCTTACGGTGGCTACCTCACGTTGCAGGCGCTGGGGCGCCGGCCGGAGTTGTGGGCCGGCGGCATGGCCGATGTGGCCATCGCTGATTGGCGTCTGATGTATGAAGATCAGGCTGAGACCTTGCGCGGGTACCAGCGGGCCCTGTTTGGCGGCGGGCCGGAAACGGCCGGGGCCGCCTATGACAAATCTTCCCCAATCACCTACGCGGCTCAATATGCCGCGCCGCTGCTGGTCCTGCAGGGGCGCAATGACAGCCGCTGCCCGGCCCGGCAGATGGAGCAATTTGAGGCCAAGCTAAAGGATCTGGGTAAAACGATTGAACTGCAATGGTTTGATGCCGGCCATGGTTCCTACGAGGTGGCCGAGCGCATCGATTTCCAGGCGCGCCGGATGGCATTTGCTTACCGGATCCTGGGCTAGCGACGGGCTCTAGACCAGAACTGTAAAAATCGTGCCCTGGGGTTC
>JACKBM010000077.1 GCA_020634575.1 Ardenticatenales bacterium
CGCAGCTATGCCCTAATTCATCTGCCCTAACAACCCATATTTCGCCAACCGCGCCCCGGCGTCGAAGGGGTCGATGGCCAGGGCCTGGTTGTAGTAGTCGAGGGCGGTGCGGTATTTGCCGAGCTGTTCGTAGATGCGGCCGAGGTTGATGAGGGGGAACTGCCGTTCGTCATAACGCTCGGCGGTGGTTGCTTTTTCCAGCCAGGGGATCGCCTCTTCCGGGCGATCCAATTCGATGAGGTAGGCGCCGATGTCGTTGTAGGGGTTGCCAAAGGCGGGATCAACGGCGATCGCCTGCTCGCAGACGGCGATGGCGTCTTCATAGCGACTCATCATGCTGTAGGTCCAGCCAAGATAGGTGTAGGCCTCAGCCGTCGGGTACATGTCGATGGAGCGCCGGTAAAGCTGAATCGCTTCGCTGAAGGCGCCACGGAACTGTAATCGCTGCGCCTGATCCACCAATACCAACGCTTTTTCGCGGGCAATTTCACTCATAAGGCACCAGTTTAGCGACGCGACGTTGGATCATTGTTAGCGCCGGAAATAATCGGCCAGAACCTGGGTGTGCAGGGGGAAGGCCAGCTCGACCGGCCGGTCCACCACCAGCCGCTCACTCGCCTCCGCCGTCGGCACAAAAGCCGGCAGAGCCGCCGGCGCCACTGGCGCCGCCTGACCAAAAACCAATACCGTCCCATCCGGCGCACTATGAACGGCGAAGAGGCGAATACCGGCCGGATCAATCACCAGGCCGGTCTCCTCCTCAACTTCACGCGCTCCGGCGGCCTGCCAGCTCTCGCCCAGGTCGATGAAGCCGCCGGGCAGCGCCAGCTGCCCCGCCCGCGGCGCCACCGCCCGGCGCACCAGCAACACCCCATCCCCCACCGGCACCAGCGTCACCGCCACCGGCAATGGGTTCAGATAGCTTATTTGGCCGCAATGCTCACATTGGCGCGGCCACGGCAACTCTGCCGGGAACGGCGTGCCGCAAAACGAACAGTGGCTATGGCGTATCCAGGCCATCGTTACTCCTTAAACTTGGCCACGGTGACGCCGGAGCCGCCTTCGCCGTCCTTGCCCTCTTCCCAACTATTCACATCGCGATGTTTGGCCAGGACCTTGCGGACAGCGGTGCGTAACCGGCCGGTGCCCTTGCCATGAATGATGCGCACCCAGGGCAGGTTGGCCAGGAACGCCTGGTCAAGGTATTGCTCCAGCCGTTCCAGACCCTCTTCAATCCGCTCGCCGCGCAGATCCAGCTCCGCGCCGGGCGAGGCGGCTTCACGGGCCAGGCGGGGCGCCCCACTCTCGACCAGCTGCGGCTCTTCGCGCTCCTTGAGCTCCAGGTCGGTGAGGGCCACCCGCATCTTCATGCGGCCGATAGCCACTTCCGCCTCTTTCTTGTCCAGGGAGACGATATCGCCTTTGACGTTGAGCGTCTTAACGAGAACGTTGTCGCCAACCAGGAAATGTTTGCGGGCCGGCTTGGCTGGCTTCTTTTTCTCTGGTTCCGGTTCGGGCAGGGAGTCGGTAAGGGGGGCGTCGACCGGCCGGTTGGCCAGATCCTCGGCCACCTTGTCCACATCCTGCTTCAGCTTCTTCACCGAGGTGGCCGAGCCGACGCTGCGTAACCGCTTTTGCGCCCGCCGGATCTCCTCGCGCACTTCGTTTAGCTCCGCTTCCGCCCGGGCGCGTGCCTCGATGAGAACTGTCTCCCGCTCCGCCTCGATGGCGCGCAGCCGCGCTTCCAGCTCCTCTTTCGTCTCCTCCGCCTGCTTCCGGGCCACCCGGGTGGCCGCCTCATCAGACAGCATCTTTTCCCGAATATCATAAATCGAGCCCAGCATCGTCTCGGCGGCTGAGCTGCCCTGCCCCAGCAGCGCCAGGGCGTCGGTGATAATCGTTTCGTCCAGCCCCAGCCGCCGGGCGATCGCCACCGCATTGGAGCGACCGGGCAGGCCAATGGTCATTTCGTAGGTTGGCGACAGGGTCTCTTCGTCAAAGAGCAGCGAGGCGTTGGTCGCCCCGGGCGTCTCAGCGGCGTAGATCTTCAATTCCGGGTAATGGGTGGCGACGAAGGTGGTCGCGCCTTTGTCGCGCAAAAAGTTGACGATGGCCTGGGCGATGGCGGCGCCCTCGGCCGGGTCCGTGCCCGAGCCCAGCTCATCCAGCACCACCAGCGACCGCTCATCCACCTGGTTCAAGATGCGGATAATGTTGCTGATGTGGCCGGAAAAAGTCGACAAGCTCTGTTCAATCGACTGCTCATCGCCGATGTCGGCAAAGACATTGTCGAACACCGTCATACGCGCATCCACCGCCGGCAGGTGCAGCCCGGATTGGGCCATCAAAGCCATCAGCCCAATTGTCTTCAGGCTAACGGTCTTGCCGCCGGTGTTGGGGCCAGTGATAAGCACATGGAAGATATCCTCTTCCAGCAACAGATCGGTCGGCACCACGGTGGCTGGGTCCAACAACGGGTGGCGGGCCGCCTTAATCCAGATAACCGAGCCGGGATGGGGATTGCGCGGCGGCGGCGTCCATTTGGCCCGCTCATTGGCATGTTTGGGCGGCCGCGGCGGCTCAAATTCCCGCCAATCAACCAGGTCTGGTCGCACGCCATTCAGCATGTTGGCGTAACGCGCCCGGGCGAAGATCAGGTCCAGTTCAGACAACCGATCCACTACTCGGATAATCGACTCCGCCTGGTCCGCCACCTTGGCTGACAATGCCGCCAGGATCCGGTTGATCTCTTCTTCTTCCTGCAGCTGCAGGCCGCGATATTCGTTGTTCAGCTCGACGGTGTTGAGCGGCTCAATCCAGAGGGTGGCCCCGGTACCGCTGTGGTCGTGGACGATCCCTTTGATACGGCCCCGGGCATCCGCCTTGAGCGGCACCACGTAACGGCCGCTGCGCATGGTGATGATCGGCTCTTGCAGGTATTGGTTCTGGCTACTTTGCAGCAGCCGGGTCAGCTTCTCCTGGATGCGGCCATGGGCAGTGCGCAGCTGGGCACGCAGGTTGGCCAGCTTGACACTGGCGCTGTCCAGAACCTCGCCCCGCTCGTCAAACGTGTTGCCAATGGCTGAAACCAGCCCCGGACAGGGTTCGATCAGCTCGGCGATCTCAGCCAGGTGCGGGTAGAGGTTCGCATTCTTGGTGAGGTAGCGATTCAACGCCCGGCCGGCGATGATGGTCGAGCGGATATTCAGCAGATCCTCCGCCGGCAGAGTGAAGCCGCGAATGGAATTGTCTGCCGCCCGGCGCACATCGCGGGCGCCGCCAATCGAGACATCGCTGCTGCGGTCAAACAGCATGACAGCTTCTGCGGTCTCCGCCTGCCAGCGCTGGGCTTCGTAAAGGTGGGTGGTCGGCGTGAGGCTGCGCGCCAGCGCCTGGCCACCGCTAAACCCGGTGTAGCCGGCCAATTTTTCCCGGACTTTGTTGAACTCCAGGGTAATTAATGACTTCTCATCCATAATTTTTTCCGCGCACTTATCGCGCTCCATGGGCAGCCAGCGCATAGGGGCTGGACCGCAGGCCGGAAGGAGACAAACATTCGGCGTGCCAGCGCTCCATCCAACCCTAGAATCGCCGGACAAGTCTGAGGAAAGCAGCAATGCCCGACAAAATGTCGATTTTCAATTACCTGAACAGTAGAGGCGTGTTTAGTTGAGGACAGTCACGGGGAACAGTATAGTGGGCTGCGCTCGATTAATCAATAGATAATTTCCGCATCCGAGACCCGTAGCCTGCGAACGACATACAAAAAGATAACGTGCCCAAAGGCTACGGGTCTCTCGCGCGGCGTTGGCAACCCTTACCACCGCCTATCCTGCCGATACGGCACCACATCACACGTTTCCATGTACCAGCGCAACAACCGCTCCCGCAGCGTGTTCAAAATAGCTTGATAGGCCGGGTCGTCGATCAGGTTGTGTTCTTCCAGCGGATCCTGCACCAGGTCATACAGCTCATCCGGCTCGTCCAGCCGCTGGACGTATTTGTGCGTCTGGGTGCGGCACATGGCGGCTTTGGTGTGGTAGGGCGCCTCGTCCGTCACCTGCAGGCGCAGGCGCGGGCCGTAGAGGCCGGTAAACTCGTCGGGCAGCACGCCGGCCAGACTGTCCAGCTCCATCGCCTGCGTCTCGCCACGGCGGCGGCCGCCCTCGCAGAAGACGGCATCACGGTGCGCCGCGGTCGTGCCGGCGATGAGGGGGAGCAGGCTGCGGCCAAAATGGTCATAGCCGGGCTCGATGCCGGCCAGCTCGTAGACGGTGGCGCTGAAATCAACCAATTCGACCAGGGCATTGACGATACCGGGCTGAACCGGCCGGTCCGCGGGCGGCTTCACAATAAACGGCACGTGGGTCAGGCAATCTTCCATCGTGTTCTGTGTTTTCTCCACCAGCCCATAGTCGCCCGTAAAATCGCCGTGGTCGGCGAAGAGGAAGATAGCGCTGTCGTCATAATGGCCGCCGTCACGAAGCGCCTCAAGCAGCAGGCTGAACTGGTGGTCCAGCCGGGCGCACATGCCGTAGTAAACGGCGCGCAGCTCCCGCCAGCGGGCCTCATCCCAACCAGCCAACCCCTGGTTTTGGGCGATGCCCTGGAGAATGGCGGGTTTGCCCTGCCAACCGGCCGGTGCCACGGCCCGCCGCGGCAACTGCTCCCGGTCGATCAGACTGTACCAGGGCTCCTCAACGCAATAAGGTGGATGGGGGTAGCTGAGCGGCAGGTAGAGCGCAAAGGGTTGCTCGCCGTCATAGCCCCGCACAAAGTCCAGCGCACCCAACACCATCGCCCAATCGGTGTCACAATAGACCGGCTCACTGCCCTTTTCCAGCCGTCCTTTGAGAAAACTGTAAAAGTTGTCGCCGCCGGGTTCGCCGCGCCAGGCCAGGTCGCCGCCGTGCGGCCCCTCCCGCGGCGTGCAGCCCCAGCGTTCGTAGTCGGCGGCGGCGGGCTTAAAGTGGATGTCGCAGTACGCCTCGTACCCATCCTGCCCGGGCACCAGGTCGTTTTTGCCGCCCCACCAGACGAAGTAACCATTCTCCTTGAGGATACGCAACAGGTTGGGCTCGTCATGCTCCGGGTGCAGCATGTGGAACATGGTGCGGTGGCCGCGCACATGCGGGTACCAGCCAGTCATGAAGCTGCACCGGCTGGGGGTGCAGACCGGGTTCTGGCAGAAGGCATTGGCAAAGGAGACCGCTTCAGCGGCCACAAAGGCATCCAGGTTCGGCGTATGGGCCGCCGGGTTACCCAGATGCCCCATGACATCCGCCCGCCACTGGTCGGGGTTAAAGATGATGATGTTGGGTTTTTTGGGCATGGTTGTTAGCGTTCCTTAGGTTCGTAGTAAAGGGCTTTAGCCTTTTGTGATCATCCGGACAGCCGTTGGTTGACGCGACAGCAGCCCCTAAAAGGATGCACTCGGAACGCAAAAGCGTTTACTACGAACCTGGACCGCACCGTGACCACTTGCAAAAGCCAGCCTACACCACCAACTCACCCTGCAACACCGTTACCGCCTGGCCGCCCAACCGGGCGCGGTCGCCAGCCAGGCGCAGGTGCAGCAGGCCGCCGCGGGCTGAGGCCTGGAAGGCGCGCAGCTCCGTCCGGCCCAGCCGTTCTGCCCAGAAGGGCAGCAGGGCACAGTGGACCGACCCGGTGACCGGGTCCTCGTTGACGCCAACCCAGGGCGCAAAATAGCGGGAGACAAAATCGTAATCAGCGTCCGGCGTGGCGCTGGTGACCACGACGCCGCGTTCCGGCAATGTCCGCAGCGCGCCAAAATCGGGTTGCAGGGCGCGTACGGCTGCCTCGTCGTCCAGTTCCAGCAGGTAGCGGGCGCCAAATTTGCCCACGTAGCGCGGTGACACGCCCAGGATGGCTAGCAACTCCGGCGGCGCTTCGGCCGGCGTCGTGGCCAAAACTGGAAAATCCAGCTCGATCAGCTCGCCGCGCCGTTCCGCTGTGAGGAGACCGCTGCGCGTCTGGAAGCGGGCCGGTTCAGACGGGCCAAGCAGGCCGGTTTCCCAGAGAATGTGGGCCGTGGCCAGGGTGGCATGGCCGCACAGATCAACCTCAGCCGCCGGCGTGAACCAGCGCAGGGCAAAACCATCAGCCGCCGGCATCACAAAAGCTGTTTCCGATAGATTCATCTCGGCCGCCACCTGCTGCAGCCAGCTGTCGGGGCGGGCCTCCGTCAGCAGGCAAACGGCCGCCGGGTTGCCGGCAAACGGCACAGTGGTGAACGCATCAACTTGAAAGAGCATGAAAGACATAGCGTCGCCTTACCAGGGCAGAATGGTGAGCCGGGGCCAGCAGCGCTGCCAGCGCTCACATTTGGCTTCGTACACCGCCTGGCTGACCTGACGCTTGTTGGGCCGGACGGTCAGGCTAAATAGATCGTCCAGGCCGAAGGGGGCGCAGAGGTCGTAGCTGGCGCCAACCGGCCGGATCGCCAGCGCCGTCGCCGTGGTCGGCCAGCTGGCTACGGCCTGTTCGATGGCGCCGTAGGGGGCCATCGCCTGGCCAAACTTGGCCGCGTACCAGAGATGAACGCGGGCCTGGTTCTTGATATCAACCTGGACCGGCATGGCGGCAAAGAGCGGCGCCGCCCGCTGAATCACCTGATCCTCACCCTCGTACGAAAGGTCGCCGGCATCAAAATAGACCAGGTCAATGTCCTTGATGTGTGCAGTCAGAGTGTAACCATGAGCAGCGTTCCAGACGGTCTGGGCCAGGCAGCCGGCGCCGAGGTAGCCAGCGGGCAGATTTAGCTGCGCCAGACCATCCAGGGCCACCTGGAGCAATGGGCTTTGCCGGACGATGGCCCAGAGTTGCTCGGCAAAATTGGGGTCCATCAACCGGCCGGTCCCGCCTGACTGAGTGCATAGAGTTGATCAGCCAGCTCGGTAATCTCCTGCCGCATGGTCAATTGCGCCAGCCAGGCGGCAGGGATGCCTTGCTCGCCGTAATAGGCGCCGGCCAGCTGGCCGTATACGGCAGCCGTCGTGTCCGCGTCGTCGCCCAGGTTGGCCGCCAGTAGGCAGCCGTCGGCGAAGTTCTGGCTCATAAAAAAGGCCCAGAGCGCCGCCTCCAGCGATTCCACCACATAGCCGGTGCCGCGAATTTCGGCCCGGCCCGTACCGGAACGGCTGAAGCGCGAGCGATGTGAGGCTGGCGGCAGTTTGTCCTTGAACGAACCCGCCGCAACCCCGGCAATCTCCGGCACCAGCGGCTCGGCCAACCAGAGGTCCGGCACCGGGCTGAAGCTGGGGGCCAGCAGCTCATGTTTGGCCGCTCCGGACAGGGCGCCCAGGATAAGGCCGGCAAAGTAGCGGCAGCCATCCAGCGCCGCCGGGGCGCCATGGGTGGTGCGGGAGCTCTGGGCAGCCAGCGCGATCGCCCGGGCCGGCGTGGCGGCAAAGGCCAGGGGCAGCGGTGCCAGCCGCATAATGGAGCCATTACCGGCCGAATATGGGTCCGTCGCGCCGCTGTACGGTTCACCACTCCGCTCAAAGCGGCGCAAGGCGGCGCTCACTGTGTTGCCGATGTCAAAACAGACGCCGTTGCTGCTCAGATAGCCTTCGCGATACCAGCGTACGTAGCGCTGCATCTGGTCAGCCGGGTCAAAGCCCCCCTGTTCGACCAGGCTGACCGCCAGGCAAAGCGCCATCGAAGTGTCGTCGGTCCATTGACCTGGCTCCAACTCGAAGGGACCACCGCCGACCATGTCGCTGATCGGGGCAAAGCTACCCGGCGGCTTAAATTCCAATGTTGTGCCCACGGCATCACCACAAGCCAGCCCCAGCAGCGCCCCCCGGTAACGGTCCTGTTGTGTGATCTCATCTGCCATCGCGTACCTCGCTGGCTCGCACAAGCATATTGGCCGCGAATCTCGCGAATCTTCGCGAATTCATATTAGCGGGAATTGGCGCAATTCGCGGCCCCATCTCTTAATCCGTGTGGCGGATCTGGGTGCTGACCAGGAGGATGGCCAGGGCCAGGACAGCCACCATGACGCCGACAATGGCGCCGTGGCCGAGTTGTTCCCAAATGAAGAGATTACCGGCCGGTCCCAACGCCAATCCCACTGAAATTCCCAGCCCCGCCAGCGTAAACAGCGTCGCCCGCGCCTCGGGCAGCTGGTCAGAAATCAAGGGAAAGAAAGACACGATCGTAAACTCTTGCAGGCCGCCGATCAACATGAGGGTGATCCGAGCCAGCAGCAGGTTTTTGGGAATGAACAACCAGGTCAGCAGCAGCACGATTGACAACGCAAAGCCCAGGCGCACCCCGCGCTTCTTGCCAATCCGGTCGATAAACAGAATGGACAGGATGACGCCGGCTAACTCGGCCAGGCTGATCAAGGTGGCCATCAGACCAATTTCGGTTGTGCTCAAGGCAAACCGATCACCCAGCCAGAGCGCCCAGACCGTGGCAAAGCCGGAGAAAACATAGAACAGCAGCATGGCCAGCACAATAGCCGCCCAGACTGCCGGCTGGCGCAGGGCCGCCTGCAAACCAGCAAATGGGTTGGCTGGCAAAGCGGCCGTATGCGCTTTGGCCTCGGGCAACAGGCGCCAGGTCAGCGTCGCCGTCACCAGGGTGATAGCCGCCAGGATGGCATAGGGCACCCGCCAACTGTAATTTTCTATCAGCCAGCCCACGACAGGCAGAGCCAGAATGCCGGCCACCGAGAAAGCCATATCCACAAAGGCCAGCGCCCGCCCGCGGGTCTGATAAGGCACCAGATCGCTGACATAAGCTAATTGGATGGGTACAAACGAGGCGGTCCCCAGCCCCGTCAGGATCATCGGCACGACCGCCCACCAGCCATCCACCACCAGCATCAGCAACAGCCCCACCAGCTGCGTGCTCAGGCCGATGACCATCAGCCGCTTCTTGCCAAAACGGTCGGCCGCCAGACCAATAAACGGTGTAGCCAGCCCCACCCAGGAGCGGATGGAGATGACTACCCCCAGGCTCGTAACCGCCAGCCCCAACCCCGCCGCGATGGGAGCGATAAATGGGTAAACCAGCCGCTCGATGGTGTCGGACGCCAACCGGACCGTAAACAGTCCCAGCAGAATGCTGAAACTCACGCCAAACAGGGGGGACAACCAGCCGCTAAGCTCACTTTTCTTTAAGTCCTGAGCCAAAATGATGCTCCTAATCAGCCATCAGATCGAAGAGGCATTGCTTGAATTGTTGTGGCGCCAGCTCGACAACGATGTTGGCGTTGTGCGGCTTGTTCGTGACGTGTAGTTGATCGATGACGAGTTGGCCGTAACAGGCTTCGCTCTTGTATTCGACGTAGCAATAAGCGGAAAACTGCTGGCTGATCATGTCCGGGTAGAGCGCCGCCGCCATCGCCGTGGGATCGGCCGGGTCAAAGCCTTCCCGCCCCCAGAGTTTGTTGCCCTCGATGAGGGTTGCATTGCAGCGGACAGAAAACTCACCCAACCGGCCGACCGAACGCAGCTTTTCTACGTCGTCCCAGTTCAGGTAGGCGCTGCCCATGCAGATATCCCAGCCGACCAGCGTCTTGGCCATCGGGGAGCCGATGACGATCTGGGCCGCTTCGGCATCAGCGTAGATGTTGAACTCGGCCACGGGCGTGGCGTTGCCCGGCCCCAGGCCGGCGCCGCCCATGATGTAAAGATGTTTGACCAGCTCCGGCAGGCGCGGCTCACGCAGCAGGGCCACAGCCAGGTTGGTCAGCGGCCCCAGGGCAACAATCTCCAGCTCGCCGGGGAAGCGATGGGCGGTAGCGATGATCTGGTCCACAGCGTGCTCGGGTTGGAGCTGCAGGACAGGATCGGCCAGCCCCATGTTGCCCATGCCGTCATCCCCATGCGTCTCTTCCGCCGTGACCTGCTGGCGCAACATCGGCAGGGCCAGGCCGGCATAGACGGGCGGCTCATAAGTCTGCGCCTGCTCGATGGAGATGAGCGCATTGCGTACGCAGAGCGACAGCGGCAGATTCCCCGCCACCACGGTAATCGCTTCCACGTGCACCGCCGGCTCGCGCAACGCCATCAAAATGGCCATGGCATCATCCGACGCCGTATCCGTATCAATCAAAAAATGTCTCATCCAACGCTCCTTACGGCGGCCAGCGCTCTGGCGGGTTTACTCAGGTTTTTTTGGCCACGGATTGACACGGATTTGGCACGGATTCTTTCTTCTTGTGACAGCGTTTCAAGTGGTCTTTAATGTCAGATCAGGTGAGAAACTCGCCCATCTGATCAACCACAAGAAAAATCCGTGTTTAATCCGTGCCAATCCGTGGCTAACTCTTCTCTTCATAAATGCGGGCGGCGTCTGGGGGGAGGGTCCGGACGTGGCGCAGGAAGGCCGTGACGCGCGCATCATCCCCGGAAGGGTAGCTGAAAGCGTAATGATCGGCCACCGGTTGGGCGACTTCGCGGAAGAGATTGGTCATCGTAAACAACGCCTCCCAGACATGATCAAGGTCAGCGTCGCTGTACGTCTTGAGGTAGGCTTGCCAGATAGCCGGCGGCAGCAGACGTTCGAAATATTTGCCCAATTTGCCGGGCTCACGGCAAAATCAGTGGCGATGCCGATGGACCAGACCAGCATTCTGTACAGCATGGCACGCACCGGGTCGTCAAAAAGCTGCAGGGCGTAGGGTAGCTCGCGCCGCCACAGCCCCTTGGCCACGTAGGTGCTGACCCACCAGAACTCGTTGCAGACAGCCTGGAACTCCTGAGCTGTCGGCGGGGAAGGCAGGTAGTCGGCGTCGCTGGGCGGGGGAAACGGTTCGATGAGGCCGTCCTTGTCCAGCAGCAGAATGCTCTGGCTGTCGCGCGGCAGGGCTGACAACTGGTCCAGCGGGAAAGCGTCAGGTCGATGCGATTGCCGTCGGCGAACTGCATGAGGTAGGCGTAGCGGTCGTGCGGACCGGCCGGTGCCACCCCCATCCCATCCGGCTCCTGCTTGATCATCAGCTCGCCAAACCTGTCAATCCAGCCCGGTTCCGCCCGAAAGGCGCAGGGTCGGTCACGACGTAGACGATGTCAAAGTCCTGAAAACAATCTTTCGGCGCCGCCGGGTTGGCCCGCGAGCCGTTCATGATCAAGGCGCGGATGCGTTCGTCGGCGCGGGCGGTGTTGAGGATGAGGGTGAGCATTTGGGTTTCGCTGCGGGTGGGGATGGGCATGGGCTGAGCTCCGTAGATGATGGGCGCGTAGAGACGTGCCGCTGGCACGTCTCGAGACGCGCCAGCGGCGCGTCTGTACGGTGGTTGGTGCGGCGGGGCGTCGTGATTGAGCAGATTGGGGCAGTCATCGGGTTGTGTAGAAGGCCGCCTGTCGGGTAAAATCAATGTTCCACGTTAACAACACAACTGGCACGAGTTTCCTCCCCAACGCCTGTTTCAACATTCCCCCATAAAAAAGAATCCGTGCTAATCCGTGTTAATCCGTGGCCAAGCTCTTACCGACCGCGTTACGCACTAATTATCGTGGCAGACACGTTCGAGGCAAATCATGAGTTATCGTATTGAAAAAGACACCATGGGCGAGATCCAGGTCCCAGATGAGAAATATTGGGGCGCCCAAACGCAACGCAGCCTGGAGAATTTTAAGATCGGCGGCCAGACGATGCCGCGTGAGATCATCCGCGCCTTTGCCATCCTGAAAAAGGCCGCCGCCCTGACCAACCAGGATCTGGCCGGCTTTGACCCGGCCAAGGTCGCCGCCATCGGCCAGGCGTGTGATGAGGTGCTGGCGGGTAAGCTGGATGACCAGTTCCCGCTGGTTGTCTGGCAGACCGGCTCCGGCACGCAGAGCAACATGAACATGAACGAGGTGATCGCCAACCGGGCCACCGAGATCATGGGGGCGGATTTCCGCCATGAGAAGCTGGTCAAGGCGAATGACGACGTCAACAAGAGCCAGAGCTCCAATGACACTTTCCCCACGGCCATGCACATCGCCACCTACAGCAAGATTGTCGAGGAGACATTGCCGAAAATCGCCACCCTGCAGGCGACGCTGGCCAAAAGTCAGCTGATTTTAAGGCGATCATCAAGACCGGCCGGACCCATCTCATGGACGCTACCCCGCTCACTCTCGGGCAGGAGTTCGGCGGCTATGCCATGCAACTGCAGCGCGGCATGGAAGCCATCCAGGATAGCCTGGTGCGCGTGAGCGAGCTGGCGTTGGGCGGCACCGCCGTCGGCACCGGCCTGAACACGCCAGTCGGTTACGACAAACACGTCGCCGCCAAGATCGCCGAGCTGACCGGCCATCCTTTCGTCACCGCGGCAGACAAATTTGAAGCGCTCAGCGCCCATGACGCCATGGTCGAGATCAGCGGCAGCCTGAAGCGGGTCGCCGTCAGCCTGATGCATATCGCCAACAACATTCGTATGCTGGCCAGCGGCCCGCGCACCGGCATCGGCGAGATCATCCTGCCGGCCAACGAACCGGGCAGCTCCATCATGCCGGGCAAGGTCAACCCGACCCAGGTTGAAGCGCTGACGATGGTTTGCGCCCAGGTGATTGGCAACGATGTCGCCGTCACCGTCGGCGGCACCCAGGGCCATTTCCAGCTCAACGTTTTCAAACCGGTGATGGCCTACAACGTCCTGATGAGCGCCCAGCTCCTCGGCGACGCCTGCCAGAGCTTCAACGACAATTGCGCCGTCGGTATCGTGCCGAATGAAGGACGGATCAGCGAACTGGTTTCCAAGAGCCTGATGCTGGTGACGGCGCTGAATACGCGCATCGGCTATTACAAGGCGGCCGAGATCGCCCAGAAGGCGCATGCCGAGGGCAGCACGCTGAAAGAGGCGGCGCTGGCGCTGGGTTATTTGAGCGAGAAAGAGTTTGACGAGACGGTGGTGCCGGCCAAAATGGTTGGCCGACTGGAGTAAATTGCCGAGGGGAGACCGGCCGGTCTCCCCTCTTTTTTCAACCACACGTTTTCCCACACGATACACCCTTATGCTTGGGCCTTAATGCTCAGATCAGGCCAAGTAGCCACCGGCCGGTCCCTGACGCCTCAGGCGTCGTCTGGAAAGGATGGATGTATCATGTCGACAAACGGTATCACCTTTTTTCTGAACTGCCGCCGCCAGGCGGACCAAACCAGTACGCCGCCCGTTTCCCTGACCAACCTGGGTGACGGCCAATCGATGCAATTCAACTCCCTCGACAGCGCCCTCAACTTCCTTGACGCGACGTATCCAACGCAACCGGCCGGTGGGCAGCAGGGGAACAGTCAGCCGGCCAATGGCAAAAGCGTGCGTTGAGCCCAGAACCACTACGAACGACATAAAAACCGACATTTCCTGAGCCTCGTTGATGGGGCGTGGCGCTCAACAAGAGCAGGCGAAGGACCCCTTCTTCGGTTGTCCGGCGTCGAGTTCGGCAAGAGCAGGGCGCAGAGCGCCCAGATGCGGACGTGACGAGGCAGAGCCCCAGGTTGTTCCATTGGGGCGCTCTGCGCCCGCCTACGGCTTGTCCGAATCCACCCAATGGCGCAGAAGGCCACGGAAATGGCCGATGTATTGCTCCTGCTCGTGTGGCGGGAATGTCCAGCGGACCGTGTTGACGACCATCTGGTCAAACTCGGCTGACTGGACCAGTTCCCACATCGCCTCATCCAGATGGGGCAACGATTTGGCGCGGAAGTCGGCGAATTTTTCGGTATCCAGGTGTTTGTCGGCCAGCTTCTCGTAGGCGTCCAGCTTCTCTTCGTAACTGCGTTCGGAGTCGGCGATTTTGAAGTAGGGGTCGACATCCATGGTGATCGACATCGGCCGGTCGCTGACAAGACAGTAGATGCTCCAGGCCATCAGCGCCTTGATCGCCCAGGGGAAATAGTAATGGAGGCTGGTGACGGCGACATCCGGGCAGGCGTTGGCGAAGTCAATCGGCCAGAGGGTGTCGCCCTGCAGCAGCGCCTCACAGGAGTTGAAATCCCAGCGGAAAAAGGCGTTGATCAGCTTGGTAATCACCACCGCCTCCCGGCCCCGCTTCTCGTCCAGAAAACCATGATCGATGACGTAACGGCCATGCATGGGCTGGCTGGGATCGTAGCGCAGGCTGATGATCTGCGGGCCAATGCCCAGTGAGCGCACAAAAATGTCGTAATTGTCGATGCCGGCCTGGAGGTGCATCAGCGATTGCAGCGATTCGTCGTAGGAGCGGAACAGATCGTGCTCGTTGTCAATCCGGCTGACACCACGCCAGCCGCCGCCGTCGAACGGCTTCATGTAGAGCGGATAGCCAATTTGCTCGGCGATCTCCTTCAGATCGAACATGTCATGATATTTGGCCGCTGTCACCCGGAATTTCTCCGTATCCGGCCCGTGTTTGGGCGGGATCAGCCAGGTTTCGGGGATGTTCAGCCCCAACCGCATCATGGCGCAGTAGGCGGTGTGCTTTTCCATGCTCTGGAAGGTGAATGGGTTGTTAAGCAGGTAAACGCCATTCAGCAGGGCCGCCTTCTTCAGCCATTCACGCGGATTAAAATGCCAGTAGGCCAGCCGATCGATGACCAGGTTATAGCGCGTCGGCGCATTAAGCGGGAACGGATGAATGCGGATACGCTCCACATCTATCTCATACTTGCGCCGCTTGTGGGTGATGGCCGGGCCTAGCCGTTTGGCCAGCAGTTCAAAGGCGGTTGGCCAATCTTCCTCGTCGCCCAGTAACAAACCAATCGTCCGTTTCTCCATGATATTTCCTCCTCCTCCTCGCTCGCTTAACGATGGGTGGGGTTTCGATTTGAGCCCCGCTCGGAGTGACAGGGGAGAGCTGATGCCCTGTCACTTACTAATTTTCGTCGTCATTCCTGCCCCTCACGGATTCGGGGTAAACCCCACAGGAATCCATATGACGGATTACTCGTCCGTACAATAAACGTTCGATGACGTCCAAAGGTCGTTAAAATCTGACACAAAAGTATTTCTGCTCACTGATTAGCTAATCCACCAGGTAAACTCGGTGGATCCCCGCCTTCGCGGGGATGACGTCACCACTTTCCAACAACCTACCAGCGTTTCTCCAGTACAACGCTTCCCCTGTCACTTCGAAGCGGCACCATCCACTACCTCCAACTAACCAAAACGCAGCGAGAAGAAGTGCGCAATTTGGATGCGCCACCAGTGCCAGTGGTGTTCGACGTCGTGGCCCCAGATGGCGCGCTCGTGGGGGATCTCTTTGCTGACCAGCAGGTCGGCCAGACGATGCGTCTCATCCAGACATTTGTCTTCCCAGGCGCCCTGGCCGCAGACAAGGGTGATAAACGTATGCTGGCGGATCTGGTCCAGCGCCTCACCGTGCAGGTTGGCGACGTAAGCCAGCGGGTTGTTGTAATAGACGTCCATGTTGCCGTAGCCGCCGCCAATGACCGTCTCCAGGTCATAGCGACCGCTCATGCAGAGGGCGTAATTGAAGAGTTGCGGGAATTTCAGGGCGAAGTTGGCGGCGTGGTAGCCGCCCAGGCTGCAGCCGGTCAGCGTGATGGGGATGTCTGGCGTCTGGCAATCGACGCGGATGGCCGGGACCAGGTTGTTGACGATGAAATCCTGGTATTTGTTGTGGTTGACTCCTTTCCAGTAGACGTCGGCGCCACCGTTGAGCCAGGAATCATTGTCCAGCGAGGGCGGGCAATACAGCTTGATTTTGCCCCCCTCAATGAGCGGGGCCAGGGCATTGACCATGCCGTTGTCTTCAAAGTCATGAAACTGGCCGCCACCGGAAGGGAACGCGAGGACCGGCACGCCGTAATGGCCGTAAGCCAGCACCTCCATATCGCGCTCGATGGCCGGGCTGTATATTTTTTCCAAACGCCTGCGCATTTTCACCTCAGCGGCATGAGAAAACGGAAGACCTGGTCTAGCCGGGCGGCCCAGGCGGCCTCGCTGTGCGTGGCCCCGTCTGCTCGATGATAATGAAAATTATCCCCGGGACGGTACCCTTTGTCGAACAGGACATCGCGGGCCAGTTCGGTGAGGGCCAGGCCGTCGTCGCCGCGACCCGGCGCATCGAGGGTGCCGCTGTCCAGCCAGAGGCGGATGTCGCGCGGTTCCGCCCGCTTGAGGCGTTCGATCGCTTCGATCTGACCGGCCGGTCCCCGCGTCACCCAAAACGACGTCGACAGCGCCGCCACGTTGCGGACAAATTCCGCATGCTCCCAGCCCACATAGAGGGCAAACAGCCCGCCCATCGACGAGCCGCAAATCGCCGTCGCTTCCCGAGCCGACTGAATCCGGAAATGCTCCGCCAGGTAGGGCGCCACCTCATCCCGATAAAAGCGAAAGGTCTGCTCGGCCAGGCCAGGCAATGGGATCAGGTTGCGTTTGATGGCCCCAGTCGGGTGCGCCTCCAGGGGCTCCGGCAGGCGAGCGTAGGGCGGCAAATATTCCAGCAGCCGGTTGCCGCCGCCGTGACCA
>JACKBM010000078.1 GCA_020634575.1 Ardenticatenales bacterium
TATCGACGTCCCGTTAGGGATCTGCTTGGGGGCGCCGCCGCCAACGGAATCATCGATCCAGGCGCCGGACAGGTCAATGGCCACGCCGGTCGGATTGTACAGCTCTACCCATTCCGGGTTGCCGCTGCTGGGCCGGGCCAGGAACTCGTTGATGACGATGTCGGCCACGGTGCCGCTACCGGCCGGATCCGTGGCCACATAGCTCGTGCCATTGATGGTGAAGTTCAACCCATCTGTGGATTTCAGGACAATGTCGCCGTGGACCAGCACGGCGCTACCGTAGTTGCGGGTTGTGTCGCACAGATTGGTAACCCAGACGTCGCCGGTCGCCAGCAGCCGGTCCAGCACCGCCTGGCCCGGGTGGCCGAAGCTGTTGTCACCGCAGGAGATGGCCGAGGCGGCCGGGTCCAGGGTGTCGACGTAGTATTGGTTCGTTGAATGTCCCGAGCCGTGGTGATTGGCGCGCAGGACATCGACCGGGCCGAAGCGGTCCGCCAAATCTGTCTCGACGTCGTTGTAGGTGTAGCCGAACGAACTGGTGGCGTACTCGCCGTCAGAGTCGCCGGAGGTGGCGTAATCGATCTGGCCGAAGCGGATCTTGAGGCCGATTGAATAGTCGTTTTCGCTGGGGGGCACCGATATGCCGGTGTGATCGCCCTGCAGCGGGGTCACGCCATCGACCATCATGATGCCCTGGGCATCCGCCTGGACGATCTCGACGACCGCGCCGGCATCGGGCGGGTCGATCTGGGTGGTGGAGCCGACCTGGGCGATCTCGCGGATGTTGTAAACGGCATTGGCCGGATTGGTGACGTAGCAGAGCCAATTGCGGCTGGTGCCGGAGACGGTGCCGGCATTGTGCCAGACAATCTCAAAATCGGCGTCGCACAGCCCATCATTGGCGCCGCCGCCGGAGCCATCCACCCAGACGCCGGCATCCCGGTCAACCAGCTTGCCGAAGCTGACGCCATAAGTCTCAATCAGCCCCCAGAAGCCGCCAAAGCCGGCGTAGCCGATATGGTCGAGGTGCAGGTGGCTGGCCACGCCGACGTCGATGCTCATGTCGCCATTTTTGATCGACTGGATCTTGCTGGCGATGAGCGCGGCGCCCTTGTCTGAGTTGTAGGCGTGTTCGACGACGTCGATCAGGATGGTATAGCCGGAGGGGAAGATAATCAGCTGGCTGTCACCCTGTTCCACGTCGAAGATGCGGATCTGGAATTCGCCGGGGGTCCAGGGTTCGGCACCCATGTTATTGTTGCTGCCGTTCTTGGTGGGGGCGTCGATTTCGGCGGGGCTCCAGGCCAGCCCGTCGCGGTAGCGATACCAGGAATATTCGGCGGTGCTGTAGGTGTAGCTGGTGCTGTCCAGAACGGCCTGGGCCGGGTCGAGGAAGCGGACGTCGTCACCACCGTTGTTGAGCAGGCCGGTGAAATCCATAACGTAGAAGCCACCGGCCGGAATAATCGTATTGGCCGGGATCAGCCTGGGCGCACCGCCGCCGTCGATGTCGTCGATGTAATGATTGGAGATGTCGAGATCGTTGGCAGTGGTGTTGTAAAGCTCGACCCATTCGGTGGTGGCGCTGTCGGCGGTGAACTCATTGATGAGGACATCGCCGGGGCCGGGAGCGTTGACGCCGCTGCCGGGATTGGCAGTTCCCTTGGTGGGTGAGTCGCTTTCAGTGCCGCTCCAGGTGCCGCCATCGGGGGTGCGATACCAGGAGTATTCGGCGGTGGCGGAGTTGTAGCTGGTGCTGTCCAGAGCGTTTTGCGCTGGGTCGAGGAAACGGACATCGTCGCCACCATTGTTGAGGAAGTTGCTGAACTCCATGACGTAGTAGCCACCGGCCGGAATGATCGTCCCATTGGGGATCAGCTTCGGCGCGCCGCCAGCATTCTGCAAATCGTCAATGTAATGGCCGGAGAGATCCAGGTCAGAGGCTGTGGTGTTGTACAGCTCGACCCATTCGGTCACGCTGCTGTTGGCGACATATTCGTTGATGAGGACGTCGCCACCGGCCGGTGGATTGGCCGCCGACACCCTGGCGATTGGCAGAAAAATAACCGAAAGCAGGACAACGGGAAGGTAACGGGATAGAGACAATCTGTTCATCAGGACTCCTTACCAGGTGAGCTGTATGGGGTTATTTTGCAGCGGTGGCCCTGATCCGTTGTCAGGATCGGGGCAGCAACATTGTTTGTCAAAAACAACATAGGTATCGCTGCAATTTAGAGGCCTGAGTGAGGTGAGGTTGAAGCTGCCGGATGCGATACTACATTATCCTGCCCAAATTATAGACATAATCCGAGTAACGCCAAAAAACGGACAGGATTTGTATAGGTGGCGACGGGAAAAATAGATACCGGGGCCGTTTAGCCCGGCCCCGATATCCTGAAAATCTAGTTTAGAGCAGCGCGGACTGACTCTTCCAGGGCCTGAGCGGTCTCCGCAATGTCCTGGTCGCTTAGCGCCTCACAAATAAACCATGGTTCGCGCGAATCCGGTTCGGGCATGACGCCACGGGCGATCAGGCCGGCGGCCACGGCGTCATAGAAGCTATGGTCACTGCCCTTCCAATCGCGAAACTCATAGGGCGGCTCTTCGGCAAACCAGATGTTGAAGAGGCTGGGATGCCCCTCGATGACATAGGGGATATCAAAGAGGCTCAGCACCTCGCGAATGGCGGTCTGCAATTTGCGCCCGTTGTTAGCCACGTTGGCCAGGGCGTCGGTCTGTTGCATGATATCGAGGGTGGCGTTGGCCGCTGCCATGCTGAGCCGATTACCGACGTAAGTGCCGCCGTGCGAGACACCTTCGCCGATCTGGCTCATCAAATCCCGCTTGCCGCCGAAGGCGGCCACCGGATAGCCATTGCCCAATGATTTGGCGTAGGTTACCAGGTCAGCGGTCACCCCAAAATATTCCTGGGCGCCGCCGCGAGCCAACCGAAAACCGGTTTTGACCTCATCCATGATCATCACGATCTCGTTTTCATCACACAGATCGCGGATGGTTTGCAGAAAGCCATCCTTGGGCATGATGCCGCCACAGTTGCCCAAAATTGGCTCGACCAGGATGGCAGCGACCTCGTGCCAGCTCTGTTCCACCACATCGCTGAGCACCTCGGCGTCATTAAAGGGGAGCATGATGATCAGATCGCGGAATTTCTCCGGAATGCCGGAAGAGAAGGGGAAGATGACCGGGCTGTAGCGATTGCTGGTCCAGCCATCGATGCCCACGGTGCTGGTGAACATCACCCCATCGTAGAGGCCATGATATTGCCCCTCGAACATGATGATTTTTTCGCGGCGCGTATAGGCGCGCGCCAGGCGCAGGGCGTGCATCACCGCTTCCGTGCCGGAGTTGGCGAAGCGGACCATGTCAACACCAGGACACATCGCCGAAATTTTGCCCGCCACGGCCAGCTCCTCGGGGATGCTCATGGCAAAGGTGGTGCCCAATTGGATGGCTTCGACCACGGCGGCGTTGACCCGCGGGTCAGCGTGCCCCAAAATAACCGGCCCGTAACCCATCCGGTAATCAATATAACGATTGTCATCCACGTCCCAGATGTGAGCGCCCTGGCCCCGGGCGATGTAGCGTGTCTCCCCCTCTCCCCAAAAACGAAAATTAGAGCTGACCCCCATGGGCAAATATTCGGTCGCTTGCTGATACAGCGCGTTTGAGTTGTTTAGGCGTAACATACATTTTCTGACTCCTACTAAGGTTGATAAACAGTTCAACCAGCAGTCTAGCACCCCCTTTGATGGATTGTCAATGCCATTTTGGTCAAAAAGCCTTACGATGTAAGCCTGAATATTTCTGGTTGTGTTGAATTGCCAGAAAAGTGATATAATTTTTGTTAAATGAACAATTGGGAGCAATGATGGCTAAACCAACTATCGATTCGATCGACATGGATATCATCCGCAAACTACAGGAAGACGGCCGCCGCAGTTACGCCGATATTGCCGCGCAGCTGGGCTTGTCGCCCTCCAGCATCCAGCAGCGCGCGCAGCGGTTGCTGCAGCATGGGTTGCTCAAAGTGCGGGCTGTTGTTGACCCGCTGCTGATGGGGTACCCGGTGGCGGCGACGGTAGCTCTGGAGGTGGATGGCGCCGTCCTGCGCGAGGTGGCGGCGAAACTGGCCCAGATTGAGGAGGTGGGCTACGTCGTCCTCTGCGCCGGCTCCTACGATATCCAGATTGAAGTTGTCTGCCGCGACAACACCCACATGGTCGACCTGATTACCACCATCTCCAAGATCGAGGGGGTGCGTTCGTCGGAGACGTTTATGTACCTGGAGATTGTGAAGAACAACTACCAGTGGGGCGTGCCGGGGTGAGCTTCATGAAGCGAACGCTGAAAAAGGCGGTCCGTTTCATTGTGGCTTTGCTAATTCTGGGTAGCCTCTTGTTGGCCTGTTCCGCAGATGAAAACTCTGAGTCACAGGGAAATTATCCAGCATCAGATAATGTTGATCCGAGTGTGATAGCAAGTAGTGGCCCTGGATTCGTTTCAGAGCAACAAACGCAAAGCACCCCTGCGACCGTCAACCCAGTGCCGAAAATTGAGGGGACATTGGTGGATTTAGGGATTGATGTGGATCGAGAAACCACGTCCGTCTTTGCCAATCCTGTTTGGTCACATGATGGCGATGCAATTGTTTTTACAAGGCCGGGCCCTCATGGCGGAACTCACATCCTGGTTGATACAGAAACATGGTCTCAAGAAACGGAAATCTTTTCCATAGATCAATATGAGCTTTGTGGATAGCGACCACGTTATTTACATGGGTAGCGACAATAGTATTGTGTCTGTCGATTGGCAGAGCCTTTAGTACGAAGTACTGGTTGAGAAAGGAAACGTGCGTGTGCAAAGCCCTCAATGGGTTCACAATGCGACTATTTCTCGCAATGGCGAATGGGTTATTTGGGTAGAACAGGTGCCTGAAACCCTGGTCAGTAGAATAAGCGGGCTTCACACAATGAGCGGCCAGCTCGTAACATTTGTTAGTGATGAAAATGGGTGTTGCCAGCCCTGGTCTTTGCCGTCATGGTCACCAGATTCAGGCAGTATAGTTTTTTTGGGCAGATGGTGGCCTCAAGCGTTTTGACATCTTGCAACAGTAACACCAATTTTCTTCATGTTGTGTCATGGCGTTTTGGGATGTTTTTAGGCCGAGGATGGTGGATGTGAGACAAACGCAAGCACCAAGCTGGTTCTTTCTATGGTTGGCACTGGGCCTGATAATGGTTACATCGTGTGCAGCTGGTCAGGGGCGTCTCGGCGATGGGTCGATCAGTACTGTGGAGAGTGGGCCAGCAGCTGAGCAGCCAGAAACTGATTTCATCATTTTTACATTTCTAGCCCCTGGAGATCGTATTAGCCTTCTAGAAATGATGGATGCCACATATTACATGATGCCAGATCCAAGTCTTTGCTTTGGGATCGAAATGAAGGAGGTTTTGGAAGTCGGTGACGATTTTGAAACGATTGAGGAATGGTTGCCGCGAATCGAAGTGCAGATAAATGGTGTAAAAACCGAACCTGTTATGCAGCCGAATGGAAAACGGGAACGCAGGAGGTTAGGGTCCAGGTGCAGCAAACTTCTGGAAATCTGCTATTTTCCAGATTTGCGTTTACCGTGGTTGAATAGTTCCATTCTTATGGTTTGCCAGGCTCTCAACATGACCGCATGTCGTGGCGACCGGATTGCCCGGTTGCCTCGCACCCAACGATGGAGATAACCGGACTGATTTTCATGAATGCGCGCTTCAACACTTCGAGCCTAAATGCCAGGAGCAAGCTGCTGAGCACAATGTTGCTGCTGACATTACTCCATATGCTGTTTGTGAGCTGCTCAGGAACAACAGCGCATGATCTGGATAAACAGGCGGCGTTTGAAGCCAGATTTTCACCTGGAATGACGGAAGAAGAGGTGGTCGACATCCTCAAAACGCTTGGTGACTATCGACTTACCGACACACGACAACTTGAAAATGGCGATGTCATCTTGACCTTTCGTACGCAATCTGGAGAGTGGGGTTCGCCTGTCTATTACTTCCGCTTTTCACCGAATCACGAATTGATTGTTCTATTTCCGCCCACAGTCTGAGTCAAACTGGGCTAGTTGAAACAGGTTGCTTCCTGTACCCGGCTTTAGCTGGATAGCCAATAGCGGACCTAGGGGAATCTCGATGTCGTAACTTCTCTTGATTCAATAAGATATCGTAATTGTCCTCGATGACTTCAAAGCAACATTGTGTTTCAACGCATGTTTGTTAAAATATCTTCATGGGTGCATCCAAAAACCATCCTGCCAAACGCTGGGCGGCGGCGGCCCGGCAACTGACATTGCCGTCTGCGGCCCGGCTGCGTCTGGCTGCTATGGCGGGGCATATGCGGCTGGATAAAATCTCCAGCCGGCGGGCGGCGCTCATCGACCTGCTGGCGGATGGCCGCCCGCATCCACGCGAAGAGATCTGGACGATGATAGCGGCCCAGCTGGACGACGATTGCTGGGGCAAGGTGCCGCAGGAGGCGCTGGCACGCGACCTGGCTGCCTTACGAGAGGGGGGTATCCGGATCGGCTATGCCCGTCGGCCGGAAATCGCTGGCTACTATCTGCAATACCCGCCGCTGGCAGCACCACCATCTCCTCAATACGAATCGATAAATCAGGAACTAGTCGCAGCTGTTGGCGCGCTTTCGGTGGCCGAGAAAAACGAACGTGCTTTTGCTGCAGCTGATTTTGCCTTGCGACAGAAACGGCTACTTCTCGCCGAACAGCAGCCTGAATTCACTGCCGCAGAGGTAGAAAATGAGGCCCGCCGCCTTGTTTTTGGAGCAAGTGAGGTCGGCTCGTGAGCACGGGCTACGAGCAAGGTCAGGCCTTTGGCGGTGTCCTTGACGTTCTGGAAGCTATTGGAGCGACATACGCCATCTGGGGTGGTATGGCTGTGGTGGCTTATGGGGAACCGCGTTTCACCCAGGATATGGATATTTTGCTGAGTCCCCGGCAATTTCCTGTCGCCCTGTTTGCCCGCCGGTTGCGGGAAACTCATTACCATGTCGACGAAATCGCCGTCAACAGCGCCCTGGGCGGCGGTTTCTTTAATGTGATTCATCTGGGCTACCACATCAAAGTAGATTTTTACGTGCCGGCGGAGCCCGAGTTGCTGGCGATGATCGACGGACGCGTCTATCTACCTTTTGATGAAATGCGGCGGGCGGCTTACATCACGCCAACTGCCGTGGTAGTGGCCAAGTTGCGGGCTTATGAAAATAGCCAGTCGACCCGCCACCTGGATGACGTCGCCTCGATCGTTCGTTTGCAAAGCCAGAAGCTGGACCAGGTTAGAATTGACGTGGCGGCGGCGCAACTCGGGCTTCTTGGGGTCTGGCGTGCGCTCTTCGAGGAAAATCGGGGCTAACTGAGGGTCAATTCCTGTCAATCACTTTTGTTGCCCCACCGTTGTTTCAGGGCAGGAGCGCTTGCAACGCCTGATTGACTGGCACATTGGTGAGAAAGGATTGCCGCATTTCGGGGTCTTCAATCTCGTCTGCGGTACGCTGCATCACAGTGACCGCCAGGTGCAGGGCTGCCGTGGCCCGTTCATCATCATAGGCCTGAAAAACGGTGTAGCAGGCAAACATGGTGTCGATAGGAAAGGGGAGACCCTGCCCGCGGTCGGGTGCAATGGCGCGCCATACATCGTTGGCCAATTGCAGTGCTTCGGCAGAGTCGTCCAGGGCCAGGCAGGCCTGGGCCAGTTTTGCCTGCGACGTTAGCCGCAGATGATCCAGGTTCTGGTTGAGGGCGAGGGCTTCGCTGAAATTGGCTTTGGCTTCGGTGAACCGGCCGGTCGCCAACAAAAAACTCCCCCAATCCAGCAACGCAAAACGCAGTGAAAAATTGAGCTTTAAGCTCCGTAGAGTTGGGATAGTCGCCCGAAACAGTTTTTCCGCGGCCTCACTCTGGTTGAGCCGGCCCAAAATCAGGGCATACTGCGACAGGGAGTTGGACTCATCCAGTTTGACCGCCTGCTGTCTGGAGATGTCCAGGCTGGTCAGGATGTGCTCCTGGGCCAGTTCGTAGGCGCCTAAAAGATTGTAAGTTTCCGCCAGGTTGTGGTGAGCGGCGCTTAAACGGACGCGATGGTTTGTCAAGGTATACAGACGCAACGCTTCCCGATCACAGACCAGCGCCTGGCCCAGATTGTAAGCTTCGGCGTACGCCGGCGCGAGGCGGCTGTACACCAGCGCCTGCCCCGGTAGATGCCCAATCGCCGCAAACATGGCCAGGGCCTGCTGTAGCTCGGCAATTGCTTGCTCAAACTGGCCATCAAAAAGATAGTTGCGGCCCAGTTCACACTTCAGATGGGCTGCCAGCTCTGGATCATCGATGTTGGCCACACACGCAAAAGCTTCTTCCAGGTAGACACGAGCCGCTTTGGGATCGGCCAGATGCTTCAGGGAACTGGTGCCCAGGTACAGCAACGTTTCTGCCCGGTATTGGGCCAGAGCCGGGACGTTTTCGGTCAGGGCAAGGAGCTGTTGGGCGAGTGGTTGAAACTCAGCCACGTCGCTGATTGATTCCAGCAAGGCAAGTTGTTTTGTGAGCAGGTGAACGCGCAGGCCCACATCAGCATCTGCCTTTAGCCGCGGGCTGCTGGCGGCCGTTTTTAGGAGCTGGGCCCCATCAAAACTCAGCCCGGCGTGGCTAAAAAAGCGGGCGATGGCGGAGGCGCTTTGTTGCAGGCTTTCCCGGTCGTTGCTCTCCAGCGCCTGCCGCCAGCCCTGGCGAATGTTGTCCAGGTCCTGCCGCAAGGTAGCGCCCACCTGGGCCGCCTGGGCGCCATTCAGAAGCGGGGCCTGGCTTGTTAATAACGCCAGATAATATTGGCTGTGCCTGGTGCGGCATTGCTCTGCCCGGGCGGGCTGCTCATTCAATTTGCGCAGGGCCAGCTGGCGCACCAACTCGTGCATGGTGTAGCGGCCATTGCCGCTGCTGTGGATCAACGATTTATAGCGCAGCCGGGCCAGGGTTAGCAGGGAGGCATTGGCGACCGTGGTTGCCGCCGCCGGCGCAAAATTGCCGCGAAAAACGGCGAGCTGCGGCAGAAACGCCTGCTCGTCAGCGGTGAGCAACTGCCAGGAATATTCAAACACCGTGGCCAGGTTACGATGCCGGGCCGGGATATCACGCAAATCCGTAGCCAGCAATTCAATGTTGTCAGCCAGGGCGTCGGCAATCTGCTGGATGGACAGATCGCGCACCCAGGTCGCAGCCAGTTCCAGCCCCAACGGCAACCCTTCCACCAAACGGCAAATACGAGCCACGTGCGGTAATGTCTCCGGCGACAGCCGAAAGCTCTTATTGAGCCGATGGGCCCGGTCAACAAAGAGATGAATGGCCGCGTAGGGGGCCGTTGTCACCTCGCCCTCGTCCGCCGGATAGGTCAGGCCATGCAGGCGGAACAGATCTTCACTCTGCACATTGAGCCGTTCGCGGGACGTAATCAGCAGGACAACATGGGCCGCTGTCTTAACGATGTCGAGAAGTAGCGCCGTCCCGGCTTCAATCAGATGTTCCAGATTATCAATGACCAGCAGCAGATGCTTGTCATGCAAAATACGCAGAATCTCAGCCTCGGGGGCGCCGTCGCCGCTAAACGGGACATTCAGCGCTTCAGCGATGGCGGCTGGTATCTCAGCAGCCGAGGCTACACCATCCAGCGGGACGAAAAAGGCGCCGTCGCGGTAAAGGTGCAGGTTGTTGCGGGCTGCTTCGAGGGCCAGGCGTGTTTTGCCCATGCCGCCCGGCCCAACCAGGGTGATGAGCCGGTAGGTGGGCGCCCCCAGCCGCTCGGTAAGCTGGCTCAGCTCTGCCTCCCGGCCGATAAACGGGGTGAGGATTTCGGGTAAATTGTGCCGGCTGGCACGGGTGGGCTGGGGGGCAGCGCCCGAACCTGGGATGGGCAGGCTGCCGTCGTTGATTTGCTGGGCCAGCTGTTGCAATTCCAGATCGGGTTCGACGCCCAACTCCTGGCGTAGCAGGGTTTGGTAGGCCTGGTATTGGCTGAGAGCACCGGCCGGTTGCCCCTGATAAGCCAGTAAGCGCAACAAACGACGCTGGGCACTGTCTTGCAACGGATCCAGCTCTAATTGGCGGCGCGTGTAATGGGTGGCCTGCTCGAAACGGCCGCGCTCCAACAACCCCTGCGCCAACTCCTCCAGCAGCTCGATGGCCTGTAAGTGCAAACGCTCGCGCCAGACAAACAACCATTCTTCAAAGGCCGGGCAATCATCCAGGTAAAACCCCTGTAACAGCGGCCCCCGATACCAGGCCAGGGCCGCCGCCATTTTGTCCTGGCACTCAGCACAATGCCGGCGATTGGCGTGCGGATGGTGTTCAATCTGGACCAACGTCTGCAAAAAGTCAGCGGTATCCAATTTGACGGTGCCATCCAGCGCAAAACCGACATCCTGGCGGTTGCTCAGCAGCGCCGCTTTGGCTCCCGCATCAGCCAACCATTTGCGCAGCCGGGCCAGCGTAACCCGCAGATTGTTACGGGCATCCTCTTCAGGCAGTTCCGGCCAAAACAACCCCAATAGCGATTCGCGACTGTGCATCTGGCCCGCTTCAAGGGCCAGATAGGCGAACAAGCCCATCACTTTGCGCTGAGGCAAGGTGAGGCCTGTCGAGCTATGAGGATTACCCAGAAACAAGATCTGGTGAACGGTCATAAATGGGCTGGTGCTGCCGGGTTTATTCGCCATTACTGGCGCAGGTAATGATGAAGTAATGGTAGCGAACCATACTGAGGTTCATGCATTCAAGGATGGCTCAATTATGGCAAAAAGCGATGGGGCATACAACTCGTACCTGCTGCGGGTGTGGCGCGATGACAGCAGCGGCCGTACCCGCTTTCGCCTGGAGCCAATCGGCAAGCAAAAAGAGGTGCTGCACTTCGCCGATCTGGACAGCTTTATTGGTTACTTGTTAGCCACCTCGGCAGCCGGCCCAGAATTTGAATCTCAAGGAGACCAGACGTATTGAAAGATTGTAATAGCAACCCCTTACAAACCAATCACCGTAATTCAACAACATCGTCTACAAGGAGAATGATGACATGTCCAGATTAAGAGCTATCTCTATTCTATTTGCTGCATTTGTGGCTACGTTTATGCTGCAAATCAGTGTGGCCTCCGCTGCTGTGGTTGAAACAATTGACATTCCAGTTGATACTCTTTACCTGAGTGCCAATTACTTCATGCAAACCTTTACCCCTGCCCAATCTGGCTACGTGACTCAGATCACACTTCAATCAGATTACACTAACGGGCCTGGCGAGTTGATCATTTATGAAGGGGCTGGTCCAGGTACGGTTATTGGTTCACAGAGTGTAAATTGGCTTGGAACCGGCGCTGAGGTCGTTACCTTTGCCTCTCCCTTACCCGTCACGGCCGGGAATGTTTACACTATTCAGCCAACGAATGTAAATTTACGCGGTATCTGGTCGAGCACAATGGATGCTTATCCTGGCAGCGAATTGTGGATATTGAATACAGATACAAATACGTGGTTGGCATGGCCCGATTGTGCAGCCACCAATTGGTGTGCATCTGGTTACCCGCATATGGCCGTACAAATTGTTATTGAAGTCCCCATTGATAGCGATGGTGATGGTGTCAATGATTATGAGGATGCCTTCCCCAATGATCCCACCCGTGCCGTTTCCTGTGAACCGGGTTTCTATGGCGCGTTTACCTGCCAGCCTGCGCCGGTTGGCACCTATGTGCCTACAGCCGGGGCGCTCGTGGCCACGCCCTGCCCGGTTGGCAGATTTTCCGATGTAGAAGGGGCCGTTGCCTGCCAACCGGCGCAACCCGGCTACTTTGTCGATTTTGTGGGGGCGGCGGCGCCAACAGCCTGTTCCCCTGGCACCTACCAATCCAATAGCGGGCAAAACAGTTGCACCCTGGCTGATCCCGGCTACTTTGTCGCCACGGCAGCCGCCATTGCCCAAACGGCTTGCCCGGCTGGTTATACCTCCGCAGCGGGGGCGATAGAATGTTACCGGATCAACACAGCGCCAACGGCTGTGCCCGGTGGCCCCTACCTCGCGGCGGTCAACGAAACCATTTTGCTCGATGGCTCCGCCTCAACCGATCCTGAAGGCGATGCCCTGACTGAGAGCTGGACGGCCCTGGACGGCAGCGTTAACGGCAACGCCTACACGGCCGGTGCGGAGGCTGGCATCTACGATGTCTGCCTCACCGTCAACGATGGCGACCTCGATTCGGAAACCGTTTGCACCATGGTTGTCGTTTATGACCCGGGCGCCGGGTTTGTAACGGGTGGCGGCTGGATCAATTCCCCCGCCGGCGCTTACACAGCTGACCCTAACCTGGCTGGCAAAGCGACCTTTGGCTTCGTGGCCCGCTACAAGAAGGGCGCGAATGTGCCGGATGGCAGCACCAACTTCCAATTCCAGGTCGGCGACCTGCACTTCGAATCAACCAGCTACGACTGGCTGGTGGTGGCTGGCAGCAGCGCCCAGTTCAAAGGCGAAGGCACGATCAACGGCAGCGGCAGTTACCAGTTCATGATCTGGGCTGGCGATGGCAGTCCGGACACCTTCCGCATCCGTATCTGGGGCGAAGGCGGCACCATTTACGATAACGGTTCCCAGCAGTCGCTTGGCGGCGGCAGCGTCGTGGTCCATAGCAAGTAATTCAGAAAACTCAGCCCGGCGGAGCAGTTGACAAGGTTACTGCTCCGCCGGGCACACTGTCCCCACCCACCTCCCAATACAACTTTTGACCGAAGACACCGTCACCAACTTCGCTTATCCTGATAGCGAGTTGAGCCAAATCTGGCAGCTTTGAGGCGTGCCTGACCACTGCTTCCGCGCCCCTGCCCTGGCTGCCCAGTTCATGTTTGCTCAGCACCTATTCTCTTGTTGACATGGAGGTTTCCGGTCATGAAACGTCACCTTTTGCGCCTCGCGACCCTGGCGCTTCTGTCACTTTTCTTCCTGTTGGCCGGTTGTCGCGACCAGCCAGCAGACGAAACCCCGACCGCCACCAGCGAAGCAACGGCCGCCCCTACGGCAACCATCCCGCCAGTGGCCTCGCCGACCATCCTGATTCCTGAAGCAACTGATACGGTCCCAGTCCCCACGGACACGCCGCCACCTACGGTAGAAGTGGAGCAGCAACCGATGCCTCGCTTTGCCGAGTTCCGGCCCGCTGCTGTGGACGTGAGCCCGGCCCTCGTCTATGACCCCGTCGCCCCGGACCTGAGCAACGTCCTGGTCCCCTTCCCGTTGTCAGAGGAACAACTGCAACGGCTGGCTGAGTCCGGCCTGGTGGCCGCCCCGGGGACGGAGCTGGAGTTTTTCACTGTCTATGAAAAGGCCCGCTACGACAACCTGCCGGTCTTTATCACCAGCGATTCCCTGCTGCACAGCTACCATCTCATCTTCGACAAGGTGTTACGCACCGCCGAGCGGGATTACTTCATCCCGCTGCTGCACGAGTTGAACGCCGCCATGCTGGCCGAGACAGAGAGCCAATACGAGGCGCTTGTCGGCACCGAGTGGGCAGATGCCGCTCTGCGCAGCGTCGCCTTCGTTGGGGTGGGGAGCCGGCTGCTGGATCCGTCTGTTGAGATCCCCGCGTATGCCCAGGAGTTGGTGGACGCCGAAGTAGCCCTGGTGGAAGGGGCCGCCGGCATCCAGCTCTCGCCGCTGTTCCCGGGCCTGGAGTTTGGCGAGGATTACACCCAATACATCCCGCGCGGTCATTACACCATCAGTGAAGAGCTGACGGCTTACTTCAAGAGCATGATGTGGTACGGGCGGATGACCTTCCGCCTCAAGACGCGTGATCCCGAAGTGGGGCGGGCGGAGACCCGTTCAGCGCTCCTGCTGGTGCAGGCGCTGCGGACGGCAACGGTGGCGGACCGGCCGGCCCTGGACGCCTGGCTTGATCTGTACAACCCCACCGCCTTCCTGGTCGGCCGCAGTGACGACCTGACCGCCCTGCAATACCTCGATGTCATCGATGCCGTCTACGGTCCAGAACCCTCGTTAGCAGCGATTACTGACGACACGAAGCTGGACCTGTTCATTGAACAGGCAGATCTGTTGCCATCGCCGCAGATCCTGGGGCTGGTCATCGCCGTCGACGACCCCGAAGTGGCCACCACCAAGGGGTTCCGTTTCATGGGCCAGCGCTTTGTGCCCGACGCCTACATCTTCCGCCAGCTCATCTACCGCAACGTCGGCACCAACACCGAACCGCGTATGTTGCCGATGGGTCTGGACGTGATGGCCGCCATGGGGTCAGACCGCGCCCTGACAATTTTGACCGAGCTGGGTGAGACCGATTACCAGAATTACCCGTCCCAGATGGCCAAAATGCAAGCCTGGACCGCCTCGCTGACACCGGCTGACTGGACAGAAACGGTCTACAACGCCTGGCTTTACACCTTCCAGCCGCTGCTGGCCGAGCCAACTCCCGGCTACCCCCAGTTCATGTTGTCGGACGCCTGGCTGGACAAACAGCTCAACACCAGTCTGGGCAGTTGGACCGAGCTGAAGCATGACACCATTCTCTACGCCAAGCAGGTCTATGCTGAACTGGGCGGTGGTGGCTTTAACCCGCCGCAACCGCGGCCGGCCGTGGGCTACGTGGAGCCGGTGCCCGAGTTCTACGCCCGGTTATCTGCTCTGGCCCAGATGACCTACGATGGCCTGCTCAGTCGCAACCTCCTTTCCGAGCGCGACGCCAATACGTTGCAACGGCTGATCACCCTCTCTAATGCGCTCCAGGCGATGGCCGAGAAGGAGCTGCGCGGCGAGCCATTCACTGAAGAAGAGGCCAGCTTCATCCGCTTTTATGGTGGTGAGCTGGAGCACCTGGTGATGGCATCGGCGGACTCGGATGACGAAAGCAGCTTCGCCCCGCCTATCCTGGATGAGGAGCCGCAGGCTGCTGTTGTCGCC
>JACKBM010000079.1 GCA_020634575.1 Ardenticatenales bacterium
GGTGGGGTTCTCGTAGACTACGTCCAGGATGTTGAGTTGGGTCGTCTCGTAGGAGAGCTTGCTGTAGGAAACATGTTTGCCGCCGGCCAGTTGCAGCAGCCGTCGGCTGTGCCCCTGCGGCTCCAGCAAGACGACCTGAATGCCCTGTTCAGCCATGCGCCAGGCCAGAGCCTGCGCACCCACGGTCTTGCCCTTACCCGTCCGGCCCAGGACCACCCCATGAAAGGGGTCGTTGCCTTTCCAGTCCAGGTAGTAAACGTGGGGTGCGACCTCATCGACCGACACGCCGACGTAGAAGCCAGAGGCGTTCTGCTCCCGACCGACGCCCCACATGCCGGCAAACACCGCCGGCGCCCGGCTGAGGGTGTTGAAGTGACCGGCCGGCATCCCTGGCGGCTTCGCCACGGGACCAAACGTGCGCGCCGCGGCCGCCTGGTATCCTAGCATCCGATCCACCTTCATGTACTGGGTGCTGGTCTTGCGCAGGCTCTCGACGCGCTCGCGCAATGTGGCCACGTTCTTGTCCAACAGCATGAAGAGCACCCGGACGTGGTGAACGGCCTCGTCGCGCACAGTCAGCGCCAGCTCCGCTTCTTCGCTGGCCAGCAGCGCATTGCGATCCTGGCCGTTGAGGATCATGCCCTGCCAGAATTCGGCCGATGCGGTGACCCGTTCCGGATGCACCTTGCGGGCGTCGATGCAGATGACCATCGGACCGTCGGCCGAGGTGATGGCCTGGGCCAACGGGTGGCGCCAATCCCAGGTGCGTGTCAGTTGATAGGAGGCGAGCACGGCATACCGGTGGCGGCTGTTGTCTACCTGCAGCCGGCCGTTGTTCTTGCGCAAGATGGGGGCCATGTGGTCGTGATACTCGGCGTAGTCGCCGGGGATGGGCAGTTGCGGGTACCCTTCTTCGCTGACCACACGCCAGTGGGCCAGATCGCGATCCGTGACGGCATCGTGGAAATCCACCAGGTAATGGCGCGTCTTGCGCATTTCACCCCGGCTGGCCCAATCACCAATCAGGCGCACCTCTTCCATCAAGCCGCGCCGGGCCCACTCGTCGCCGATGCCCATAGCCAGGCGGCGCCGCTCGCGCTCCAATCTTTCTAAGCTGGCCGGCATCACAAATGTGATGAAGCGGCAATGCTGCACCGGCCCGGCGAAAAGCGAGACGAGCTGGCTGATAACGGCCGCCTGATCCTGACTATCGATCTGATAAAAGTGGGGTAAGGACACTTGAAAAACGCGCATGATACCCCCACCCTACTCGTCGATCACGACGGTCGCGGCAAAAGCACCGCTGATCTGCTGCTGCTCAGCGCGCACGCGGACGTGCTCCCATTCAGCATGGACATTGACCAGGCGGGGAGAACGGACCAGGTTGCGTAGCCAGACGGTCGCATAAGCGATGATGCGCTTGAGCACGATCTCGCCCCGGTGTACATAGCCCGCGGCATAGCCGGCGACCATAAACAACGGCGCCAGCCAGAACGGCGCATCAAACAGGCCCAGGCCTATGGCCATGAAGATAATGACCAGCATGAATTGGGTCATGGTGACCTTGCGCAGGATTGTGGCCTGCGTTTGCTGGATGAACTCCGAGCGGAAATGTGTGACACTGAACATACGTCTCTCCTCGCTGGTATGGCCGGAGCAGGTGGCAGGTTCTCTGGTTGCCCTGCCACCTGCAAATACCGGCCTTCGCCGCCCCTATCCCAGGCCGCAGAGGGTGTACAGGCTCTCGATGCCGAAACCGGTCAGGATCTGGTTGCCGATATCGGTGGAAAAAGCCAACAGGATCAGGCCCAGGAACACCGAGCCGGCGACAGCGCCTATCTGGGCACTCTGCGAAGGCAAGATGGCCGCCAGGTTTTTGCGGAAGCCCAGAATTGCCAGGCCCAGCAAAACGGCCGCCCCACCCATGAGCTGGGTCGTAAAGAGCGCCCGATCGTAGGTGTCGCAGATGGCTGCCGGCGGCGCCTCGCCAGGCGCGCACGCAGACAAAAACGCGAGTAGGGCCAGCAGGGGCAACAAACGAATGAGATGAGGCCGGCGGCGAAAAGGGACGGCACCGGTTCTCCGATTTTCCACGAGTTGTTCTCGTCTCCAGGTCAACATAGACGTTGTTCTCCTATATACTTGAGATGCTTGAGCGACAGGCGGCGAACGAATCTCCCATCTACCCGCCTCCTGTTGCCGGCTGCTGGCCTGTGGAAGTGGGGGCCACCGAGGACGCGTCCGCCGGCAAGCCCACCAACTCCCACAGGTCAGCGCCAATTCTCACTTGCGCTGATGCAGATACAGGGAGAAACGTCATCATCAGCTCCAACGTCTCTCCTGAACCAACAAAGGTGGGCAGGCGGGGAATCACCTGCCCGGTCAACTCATAGGCATCACCTCCTTCCGGCAATAACTGAATGAACTCCGAACCCAGATAAACGGCGCCGTCGGTTGGGTTGTGAACGGAAACCGTGATCACAGCCTCGGCACGCACCCCATCCCAGGCAGCGCCGGTAACTGAGATTTGCAGCTGCTCGACCAGACGCGGCACCTCCCCCACCCCGACCAAAGCCAGTTCACCGCCAGGCAGTGCGCGCAGCTCGGCCAGCAAAGGCAGGCCGGCGACACTAGCCGGTAAAGTGAACGTGGTTGTCCATTCCCCTGCCTCGTCGGTAGCAATTTCAACCGCCATCGTCTGTTCGCGGCCAGCTGTGAGCGAAAGCATGATCGTCTGGTTGGTTACTGTGCTTTGTTGTCCACCAACTACTATGCGAAGGTCTCCGCCGGCAATGTGACTGGTCTGGATGCTGGTAACCTGGAACTCATCGGCCGCTCCCAGCGAAAACGATTCGCCCACCTCATAAACAACCTGCCCTTGCTCCTCCTCGCCGGATACATCGTAGTTGGCAAAGACATAGGACACGTCGTCGGCCGCCACGGCCGGTAGTGCGAACAGAGTGAGACCAATGCGGTTCTGGGACAACAAACGGCCGGCTTCATAATTGGTACCCACCCGCGTCTCGGCCACGACAAAGCGCAGCGAGGCGCCGGTATCCGTACTGAGGGTAATGCGGTCACCCGGCGCCAGATTGCGCACCATGCTGTCCGGCACGCCAATGGCGTAGTTCAGGACGGTTCCAAACAGCCAGACGGCCACTGGGTTATCGGATTGCATTGTCGCCTCGTTGTAGCGCAGTTCTCCCCTGGGGGTGGGCTTGCTGGGGTCGATGGCCAAGGCTATGGTCTCCTCCGTGCGGCTGTAGCGCAGTTCGATGGCGCTGGGGCGACCAATGGTCAAGGCTCCCCCTAAACCACCAATGGTCTGCAGCGAATCATCCACGCCCGTGATTTCCGGCAGCGGCGGGGTTGGTGAAACAGCCCCGTCCGCAGGCGTGTCTGCGCCGGTTTCGGCAACCGGGGTCTCTGCTGCGTCCGCTGCCTGGGCTGTCTCGCGTTGAGCTCGGCCACGAAAGGCGAAGAAGAGAAACAGCAAAGCGACGCCGGCGAAAATGCCGACTTTCACCAGGGTTCGCCGGCGTTCGGCGGTGTCATCCGGCTCTCCCAGGCTGCTTTGCGCCAACTCCGGTAAGGCCTGCTCGTACAACGCCTCGGGGCTAAGGGCCACCATGCCAGGACGGCCATCCGGTCGAATGAAGCCGCCCCGTTTGAAATCATCGCGCCGCCCGCGCAGGTAGAGGAGGATGTCGTTGTCCGTTCGATTCTGCTCCGACTCCGCCAGCTCTCGTTCAACGGCCTGGCGGAAGGCGTCCTGATATTCAGGCGGAATCTCGGACAGTTCTTGTTCCAGGTTGAGGGTGGTATCGTAATCAAACATGGTTTACTCCTCACCGGCCGGTGGATCGGCGACCGGCAAAAAGACCGGCAAGCGTACGGCCGGCAGCCCCAATACGATCCCTTCGTTGACCTCCCCCACCCTGATCCGGGCCGACCAACCGGGCACAAAGGGCACAATGACCCGGGTGACGGCGTCGCTGCTCAGGTTGAAGACCGCTTCTCCCTGGGCGTTGGTGAAGACCCGGGCAATGCGCTGCCCTTGCGCGTCAACAGCCAGCACGCTGACATTGGCCACTCCCTCTCCCGGCCCCGGGCTGCGGTCGTTGTTGGCATCGTAATAGACCAGCAAGCGCACATGGGTCGTGGCGACCTCCGGCTCAGACTGAACTCTGCCAATGTGGCGCACGGTCAGGGAAACAGTACCGGTGACGGTCAAGGGATTCGTGGTTGTTAGGGGCGCATTGGGTGTTGGCATGGCCCCAGGCGGCGACGGGGGTCCTGCGAGGCTCGAGGGTGTGGTTGCCTGACAAACAAACCCGTACTGACCGAAACCCCCGCCGCGTGCTTCGACTTTGGCAACAATGGCCTGCTCTGCAACGGCCGTCCAGGACAGATACGAGTCCACGCGCCCTACGCCCCGGTCATCATTTACCCCGATCACCGCCCCACCGGCCGTCACTGTCAGTAACGTGTCGACCTGTCCGGTCACCGTTTCACACATGTACGTGTTGCCTGCCTTGGCGATGAAACTGAAATAGTCAATATCGCCAGGGCCCAGCGTGTAGGTAGCTTGCATACCTGGTGTAAGAGGGTACGCTGCTTCCGGCGCGTCATTGGGCTCGGCCAAATCGGGCTGTACCAAAGGCGTTGGGGACGGCGATGGTGTTAGCGTCGGAGTAGGAGTCAGGGTCGGCAGCGCCGTTGGCGTTGCTGTGGGTGCAACCAGAGCGGCTTCCAGGTCATAACGCCCGTTGGCGGCCGTGACTTTCTCCACCAGAGCCACAAACCAGCCATCGGCAGCTGCCGTCCAGGTCACCAGCGAGCCCACGTCGACCGGAGAACGATCATCGTTTTCAGCCACCATCTGCCCGTTCCAAAACAGCTTCAGCCGCGTGTCCAGACCCCCATGAACCGTAGTCGTAAGACGCACCATCTGGCCGGTCTTGAGATAGGCGGTGTAATAATCGACATCCGTTCCCGCCAGGGTTAACTCGGCCTCCGTTTGCCAGCCGATGGGCGTCGCCAGCCCCGGTTCATTGTTGGGTTCAAAGCGATCTGGGGGAAAGGCGCCATCGCTCGTTGGGCTGGGCACGACCGTTGGCGAACCCGACGGCGTCAAGGTAATAACAATGGGCGTTGGATTCTGTTGGGCCCGAGTCGGCCTGGCTGAAATAGTGGAGGCCAGCAGAATGGCCAGGCAGGCGGAGATAAGAAGAAGCCATTTGTAGTTGTTCGTCTGCATCGATTACACCTCGTCAGATTGTTGCGGTCGCCGGGCCACTGTTTGGGGAACAATCATGGCGCCGGGCAGTGAGGCCAAGTCGCTGACAAACCCCCGCACCAGTTCCGGCCGGTGGCCGCGACCGGCAAGCTCAGCCTGGACCGCTTCTCGCAAGCCCTCGTTGATCAGATCGGCTAGGCGTGTCAGGTCATCAGGAGAGAGATTCATCGCTTCCGCGCCGGCCATCACGCCACGGATAGCGCCGGTCTGTCCGCCAAAGCTCACCGGGGTGCCAATGGCCTCGGCCACGGCCTGGTCCGACGTTGCGCCAGCAGCGACCTGCTCACCGATGACAACCGCCAGCTCGCCGCGCGTCAGCCGTCGCTGCGGCAACAGGACCATGTCGGCCACGGCGGTCAGTTGCTCATCCGACAGGGGTGTGGCTTCCCCTTGGGCAGAGAGAGCCTCTCTCAGAGCTGAGGTGGCCGTGCCGCTCTGGAAGGTAGCCAGAATATCGGCATCACTCATCTGCTGGGCCCGATATTGGGCCACCAGGTCGCCGGTGGCCGCGGATGCCTCCTGGACTGCCCCGGCTGTATGCTGGCTGACGGCCGTGCGCAGGAGACTGGCATTGCTTTCGCCGGTGAAGGTGACCAGCGTCTGATAGGCCGCCTGCCCGGGTAATGAATCAGGCTCTTGCAGCCGTTCTAAAACTGTATGGATGGCTTCGCGGCGCGCTTCATTGACGCCCTCCAGACGAATGGAGCTTGTTACCCTGGCAGCATCACTTCCAGCCGTGTCGGTTTCGTACTTATCCTCACGGCCGTCGCGATCGAGATCGGGAGCGGCCCGGACAACGTTGACGTCCTGCACCTCATCCCGGTCACTGACACCATCACCGTCTAGATCTGGGGCGGCGCTAACCAGGCGCACGTCTTGTATGCCATCGCTCGTTGGAGGTCCGTCTTCGCGCAGCCAATCTGGAATGGGGGCAGTGTTTTCCGGCCCGCCATTAGCGCCCTGGCGACCAGCCAGGGTTTCTGTCAGCGTGGCGATGGCCTGCTCTAAACTGGCAAAGCGATCCGCCAGATCCCTGTCTGCTTGGCTGCTCCCCGCTGCGCCGTTGGGAGGTCGGGGTGCCCCATTGACGCCAACTGGCGCCTCGTCCTCATCGAAGGCCTCGGCCAGCAGACCATACCCATAGCGCCGGCCGCCAATCTGGTCGTAAGCAGCGCGCAGCGACGGAGAGAGGCGCATGGCCAGCCACGGGCTGGAGCCAAAACCGGACATAGATGACCCGGCACGGAGGTAGTCAAGGATGTCGGGATCGTGAGGCTGGACTTCACCGTCGCGAAAGTTGCGGCCCAGCGTCCGGACCTCATGCGCCCCTTCGACCGCGTGGCGGATCGTTTCAGAGCGGCCAAGCGTATAGCCGGCTATGGTCCTCAGCTGGCGCACACGCCCATCCGTTTTGGCTGGATCGGTGCCCAGATAGGCGCCGTTTGATCGGCCGTCGGCCTGCAGCGCCGAAGCCGAAGTTAACACGGCGCCGCCCAGCGCCATCGTTGCCCCGCCGGTGAGCGCCGCCCCGGCCAAACTGACCGTGCCGGCAACAGCCTGTTTACCCATATTGACGACATCCATCCCGCCGGCGCCCCCGGTCAATACTGCCCCGCCAAAGAGATCAAAGGCGGCCGCCGCCAGTTTCAGAGCGCTCTTGATGCGCCAGAGGAGAACAATGAGCGTGATGATGCTGGCGCCGATGAAGAGGCCGATGCCCTGCTGGGCCGCGGCCGCCAGCAAACCAATCATGATGGCTGCGATAATCACGCTGAGAAAGGTCTCGATGAGCAGGTTAATGAACTGGCGCAGGTAGGCGCCCAGAAACGCCTGGGTGTAGATGAAAAAGGCGAAGAGCATGGCGATGGGCACACCGAGATAGAGGAACATGGCCACTCCGGTCAGGGCCAGGCGCAGGAAATGTTCGGCGATGGCTGTGGGAATCGCGACCAAAGCAAAGAACAGTCGTTCAATGCCGTCGCTGGCCAGGGCTTTGGCCAGCTCCTGATCGGCCTCGTCACTCAGGTCGATGCCCGCCGGGTCGCCAAAGGGGAAGTAGGCGGCCTCAAAATCCACCGGAAACTCGCTGCTATCCAGTTCGTCAAGGTTGCTGACGGCCATAAAGGCGGCCACCAGGTCAAAGCTGCCAACCACGCCGTCGCTGTTGACATCGGGGATGGCGCCGGGCAGACCGGTGTCAGTGCCGTTCATGCTGGTATCGAAGATGTCCCCAGCGGCGCCGTCGATGAGCGCCTGGTCAATGCCGGCATTTAGCGACTGGCGGAGGTCTTCCATCTGGTCGATGACCACGATGGGCGACGAAAAGAAGAAGAAAGCGATGAGACCGTAGGTGAACAGCTTGCTGGGGTCCACCCAGCGGCCGGTGGGCACGACATTGTTGAGCGCGTACCAGAAGCCCAGCGCGGTCAGCGCCAGGATAAACATGCCTCCCAGTGGGGCCGAGAGGGCATTGACTAGCAGTTCGACGAAGTAGCCGACGTTCTCCGTCACCCAGCTGTTGACGCTCTCGGCGATGACGGCGATGGAGAGTACGGCCCGATCTACGGCCCAAAGGATCTGGGCCAGGGTGTACTGCAGGAAGTAGATGGCTTCAGCGAAGTAACGACCCGGATCAAGCATCTTCTACCTCCCGTTTCGCCGGTTGATCCGACTGCTTGCGCTTTCGCGTCCAGAGGTGGAGCCCCCCGCCAACGACCAGGCCCAGGCCCATGAAGAACAGGACGCGCCAGGATGAAGGCGTGGCTGGTGTTGCAGTGGTAACGGGTATCGTCGTCGATTCAGCAGTGGGCACAAGAGCGCCAAGTGTTGCGGTCACGGTCGGGGGGACGGTCGTAGCCGGTACGCCGCCATGTAGTTCATCCGACTCCGGAATAATGGGTGCGGGCACTGCTGCTTCTGGGGCAGCGTCGAAGTAGACCCGATCGTCACTGTGGAAGGTGAAATGGTAGGTAATGGGCGCATCGCCCACGGTGATACCCAGGCCGCGCAGACCGCCCTCAGCCACGGCCAACGCCGAAACCGCGTCCAGGGGGCGGTCAAAAAGCAGCTGATATAGGCCGCGCCGCACGTGCCAGGTACAAATCCCTTCGGTATCGGTGCGACACGCGGGGGTGATGTCTTCCTCATCCGGCAGTCTTTGCAGAACCACGGGCTCGTCAACAACGGCCGAGCCGTCACTGGCTCGCAGCCGAATCCGCAGATCAACGCCCCCACCCTCCTGGGCTCGCGCCACGTCACCTGGCCAGGTGAACATCACACACAGGACGTAGAATACGATCCAGATAGCTCTCTCTCGCCTCATGCAGCGCTCCTCTTCTCGCTCGGTCTCTGTACTGTCATGGGTTTGGTCCTGGACCAGCCCATGCAGCCGGATCGAGCAAGTTGCCGTTCTGGTACACAATCCAGTGCAGATGGGACCCGGTAGAACAGCCCGTGCTACCCATTTCGGCCACGTTTTGCCCGGCGGTGACGTTGCCAGTCGTGATCAAGAAATTGCTCAGGTGGCCGAAGTAATGGAGCGTGCTGCCATCCCCCAGACGCTGGTAATTACCCAGACCTTCGTGCGGCGGCTGGGAACCGGGAATATCTGAGCAGTCGGGGCCGCTGCTATTGGGGCCGGCGTAATACATCGTGGCGTCGATGGGTGACCAGACGAGCGTGCCCTGAGTGTTGGCGATATCCACGCCGTTGTGAAACCAGGGCCGATCCGGCGGGCAGCCGAAGCCGGTGCCGTCGATGCCGGTGTACAGCTCGTGACAGCCAAAGCCGCGGGTGATGAACCCGGTGGTCGGCCACATGCCGGCACCACTGCCCGGACCGCCGCCCCCTCCTTGCGTGTCGCCGTCGTCCAGGATCACAGGCGTAGGTGGCGGAGGCTGGTTGGCGTCAACGAAGGGACCGAGCGGATCTGGCTCAAGGAAGAACCAGATGGGCAGGCCACCCTCCACCGGCCGGTTCCAGTCGGTGATGAGGCCTAGCTCGCGCACATCGCCATCTGGCACCACAAAACCCATCACGAGATCGCGCTGCCCATCAGGCGGGAGGGGATCCAGTTGTTGGGTCTCGTAAGCCGGCAGGCTGCGGGCGATGAGCGGTTCGTTCTGGGGAACCCAACGCCCGGTGACGACTTCTTCCCCTTGCGCCACTCGGCGGATGAAGAAGAGGTCCGAAGCGGGCACGATGACCTCGCCGGCGGTGAAGTTGGTCACGCGAACGGTCACGAAGTGATAGGTGGCAGCTTCTTCTCGGGGGCTGGGCTGCGTTTCGTGGTCGATGAGGCGAAAGACCAGGCCGTTGGGTCCGCCAACATAGACATCGCTGTGCATGTAAAACGTGCCGACGCGGTAGTAGGGCGTCTCCAGCGGCTCGGGCGTGGTGTAACCGATCATGGGCAGCCCGGGCGTGGTCGTCCAGGGCGGCACCGGCGTCTCGGTGATGTAGACCGGCGTGGTCGTCACCCAATATGGCGTCGCCGTAAAACCAAACGGGGTCATGGTCGGCGGCGGCAAAATGGGGGTTGCCGTGACGGTCGTCCATTCGGGCGGCAGGGTGATGACTGCCGGCACCGGCGTGTCGGGGTAAACCGGCGTGGAGGTACCCAGAAAGACCGTCACGGTGGGAATGGGGGTAGAAGTTTCGGCCGCCCAGTAGCTGGGGCCGGTCAGAGGCGCGGGGTTTTCAATGAAACCAATCACGCCGCAACCCAGGCCGACCAGCAGGAGCAGACCAATGAAGCCCAGCAGGGGCCAAGGCGAGCCTGGCTTCACGGAGCCACCTCGTCGGCACGTAGCAGCGGCAGGTATGTCTGCAAACGCACGCTCAGGTAGTGGGTGGCCCAGACATTGGACAGCGCCGGATCGGCCGAACTGCTGGTGGCGGCCGCCGTATTGACGATGGTCTCCGGCACCTGGCCGTCGACGATGGCCGCAAAGCTAAAGGTGCGCTGATAATGGTTATTCCCACCAAACAGCACCGGCCGTAGGTGCAACGTCGTGCCGGCAGGGGGTGGATAGCCCTGGGGCGGCTGCGGATCGCCGCAGCATGGCGCGTAGGCGTGGGTCGCGCCCCGCAGGCCCAGCCGATCCTCGATGCCAATGGTGTAGCCCAGGGCCACCGTCTGGGCCGGATCGGAGATGTTGTCGTAAATGAAGAAAGCGTGGCCTGTTAGACCGCCATCACCGTCCAGGACGACGGCGATGGCATGGCGGGCCGTCAGGTTAGGATCGCTGGCGTGGGGTGCATCGTGCCATTGGGCATAGAAAACATCATGGTCCTCAACCAGGCCGCTGATGATGGCCGCATGCCAGCGCCCGCTGGCAGCGGACGTCACGCCACCCATGTTGGCGTCGCGCCAAAGCCCGGCCAGCAAAAAGCCCGGCCCTGCTGCGTCCGGCAGCCACTGATTGTGGTTGTGCACATTGGGGATAGCGGTGCTGTCACCCAGGAGTAAGCCGTTGGAGGAGATCGTCAGCTGGTTCAAAACCTGACCATACAGGTTGGTTGTGTACCCGTTGACGCCCAGATTGAAGGTGACGGTGACCTCATCGCAGTCTTCGCCGTCCGCGACAAAGTCGTCGCACAGATTGACGGCGCCGAAGTCAGCCAGGTCCAGGTAGGGGATGGTTACCGGGCTTTCTTCGACCAGGTAGTCCAGGTCTCCCGGGGCCAACGATCCACGCCAGGACAACGTCCTCGTTTTTGGTTCGTAGGTCAGGCCGTTGGCCGAACCAGGAACATAGAGTAGTTCCGTCGGCAGGGTGTCTGCCAGCTGGAAGGTATGGGTGAGGCTTTCATAGTTGGCCAGCGTAATCTCAAACTGCGCCACGGCGCCTGGCGCGGCGAAGGCCGGCCCTGTCTGACGAATGACGGCATACGGGTTCTGCGGATCACTCCCCCCACCCCGCTGGAAACCGAGCTCCAGCTCTGAATACGTCGGCGCAGCGGCCAAGGGTACCTGAACCGGCCGGTAGCCGAAGTCACCGATATCAATGACCGGGAGCTGCTCTGTGTAACGCTGGCCTGGCCCAATTGCCACCAGCCCGGCGGACTCGGCCTGGCTCTGAGCATTCTCCAGAAGCAAGAAAGACGACAGAGGCAAAGCCAAAGTCAGGTAGATAAGCCAGAAAAAGCGGGGTCGTTTCATCAGCATGTTTCCTTCTTTGGCGAGCTCTCAGCGCAAGACCAGGTAGCTGGCATGGACATCTCGACTGACGGTGTCGGTCTGGAGCGAGTCCCAGGCCAGCATCGCCCGGTCTGGATTGAAAGGATCTGGCGCCGACAGAAGCCGGTAGCTGGGCCGCACCACATTCCGCGGCAGCAACGGCAGGCCAGGGGTATCGGTACAGTCGGCCGTGCCCAGGTCGCACATCGTGGTGTAGGGACGACCGAAGCGTAGGAACGTCGTGCCAGGAGGTGGATCGCCTGTTTCGTAGATGTAGAAGAAGCTGGCCGAGGGCGGTTCCGTGGCTGTGGAAATGACCGGAACCACATCCGGCCGGATGGCGCCGGTGGTGCCGCCGCTCAAGCCGCGGTTGGCCGTGATCGCCTCTGGACCAATCCAGGCAGAACCCCCGTTGTCGGACCAGGCGGCATGGACCGTGAAAACATCCCGGCCGGCGATCGGGCTGTTGCCGCTGTCCTGGTAGTAAGGCGTCCAGCCCTCGGGGACGGTCAGGGTACTCTGCGTGGTAAACGGACCTTCGAAGTCGCCGTTGATGAGGCTCCCGTTTTCGACGGCAGCTGCGTCCCAAACGGCCGTGCCGGGCACATCCGGCGTGTTCAGCGTGGCGTGCAGAAAGAGGGTCGCCGTGTTGCCGGCAGCCGGGGCGCTAACCGATATCCGGGCAAACGCCGCCGGGTTTACCGGACCGGACCAGACAACGCTGGGGCTGTCAGGGTTGTCGCCACCAGCCGGGTCGATCCCCACACGCAACGTCAGATCTGCGCCGGGGACAGTTTCCGCGAGCCCCCAGGCGGAAAATGCGATCTCGCCTCCGGGGTCTGATACTGAAATGGTTTGCTTCAACCCGGCCGAAAAGGGTGTGTCAAATGTGCGCCAGCGCGCGGCGTTGAGCCCCTGATAGATCTGGTTTGGATTGGCGATCTGGTCGGGAAAGAGCGGGTTGACCGCTTCAAAAAGGGGCTGGGCATACAGCGGAATCGGTGGCTCGGGATTCGGCCGTTCCGTTACCCAGGCGGCATAGACCCAGGCCTCCTCTTCACTGACAGCCAGATAGTCCAACCCTACTGCCCCGGTCAGCGTTTCTCCCGGGGGTACAGGGAAGCTGGCCACCTGCTCCCACAGGTTGAACCAGGAAAGATAGCGAAAGACCCGCACCTGGCCGTTGTAGGGGGCCGCCATGAGGATGCCGAACCAATACGTGCCGGTGGGAATACCGAATAGGACCAGCTCCTTTTCGTTGTAGAACGGCCGGACGGCCATGTCGGTGCCGTAGGCGACGAACTGGGTCAACCAGGTATCGTTAGACAGGTGCTTGGCCTTGTAGATGCTGCCTTCCTGCTCGTACAGGACGTGGGCCCAATTCAGCTCGTCTACGACGACTTGCGGGTTACGGCCGTTGCTGATCGGATAGACGGCGTCTTCGACCTGGATGGGAGCAACGTCGGCTGGGTGCGTGCCCTGGTCGGCCGCGCGATAGAGGATCTGGCCATCCAGCTCATAGGCCACGTGCAGCCGGTTGACCTTGCTGAAGGCCAGGGAAACGCTGTTGCCGCTGTCCACCCGGCGCACTTGGAAATGGTTGCCGCCTCGCGAAAGGGCGATGTAAATATCCGCGCTCCCCGCACCATCGTCTTCGCCACCGGCAAGCCAGGCCACAGCCAGCATGTCATCCCCGGCCGCCACGGCCGCCAGTTCCTGGCCAATGACATCCAGGGACAGGTTGGCGACTTCGGTGGTGACGAACTGCGTGGGATATTCCGCCACGGGCGTTTCGGCCGGCACAGGTGTCGGGCAATACTCCGTACCATCGCCGGCAGGCGGCGGCGCCGGTGGGTTGAAGAGGTCGGGATCTGTTTGTCGCGTCGCTGTAGGGATGATGAGGATCTGGTCGCCACTGCAAGCAGGCGGCTCCGGTTCGCCAGGGCCGGCACAGGCGGCAAGCCAGATAATGGCTATCAGGCTAACCGAGATGATTCTCGCGTGTGGGTTATTCCTCATTATCCATTCCTCTCTACCGAGCCCTGCGCACAGGCAGCCGGCAACGGCAAACAGGGCAGAGCTACCTGTAGAAGGCTAAGAAAATCGGGCTGTACTGGAGTTATGGGGTCTGAGGGTCGCTGGTTAACAGATGGTGTGGGAAATGCTTTGTGCTGACATGCTGGCGAGCTATGCTCTTTCGCTTTGTTGCCCGCTCAACGAACCTGGGCCTGCCTCAGACATCTCGTTTCCTGTCACGGCGAGTAGCCGGACGGGTTCTCGGATTACTGTCTTGATCTTACGCACTGGTTCGTTTCCAGCGATAGTAGTTTTCCATCGATCATCGGTACAAATCTACTGACCTGGGGTGCCTTGCCACTGCCTATTCAAGGTGGTCCTCAGGCTCAGTTAGTGACTGATTTGCACGAGGCCTAAACGCAAGCATTCAATCATGGCTCCGTTTAGACCCGGCGCATCTAGAGCGCGGAAAATGGTCGACAGGTTGTTGCGTAGGGTGGACTCGGCGATGCCGAGCAGATCAGCCACTTGAGGGATCGTCAGCTGTGGATTGTCGGCGATGGTCTGCATGATCTCGATCTTTCGTTCGGTCAGGCGGGGTACGTCACCAACTTCTATCCCATATGGCTGGAGTTTCTCGTACACGGCCCGGCTCAAGGTCAACCTTCCTCGCGTGGCGAGCGTCAGGATTATCTTCACCAGCTCCTCGGTTGAGGCCAGGGCCTCGTCCCGCCGCAAGAAACCGCTGGCGCCGGCGTCCAGCAGTGTACGCACCAACCCCTTGTGATCATGTCGCGACAGGACCAGCACGCTTATGCTGTAGGCCTGGGCCAGGTGTTTAATCGTGTCGCACGCAGGGAGAGTGTAGGGCGCGGCTTGGCACTTGCCATTTCCGTTACTCAAACCAAAAAGCAGTACGTCCGGCCGGTATTCGCCGGCCAGTCGTACTGCGTCGGCCTCGTTTGACCCTTCGGCCACGACGGCGATTCGCTCGCTGTTCTCCAACCCGGCTCGCACCCCAATACGGACAACTTCCAGGTCGTCGACAATAACAACGGTTACTCTCTCGGCCATTGCGTCTTCCCCTTTTCTCACCACGAATACAAGCCAAGTACAACCAAGGCCGAGACAGGGGTAGGAAACGAAAGGTTCGGTTTTGACAAATCGTTTGTGACAGGGCTCATAGTAGTCATACACAGCCCCTTTTTACGGTC
>JACKBM010000008.1 GCA_020634575.1 Ardenticatenales bacterium
GGCAGCAGAAATAGGGTTGATGGGGATGCCCAATTGGGCCAAAATGGCCTGAACGGCAGCCACCTGGTCAGCAGCAACCACGGCCAGGGCGCGGTTGCCGGCCGCAAATGGCTGTAATAACTCGCGTAATTCCGCGAGCTGGCACAGCTCGGCCAAAGCTTCCTGATCACGGAACTCAAACAGGTGTACCTCTCCGGCAGCAGCGGCCCCGTAATAGCCGCCCCACGCCTTCACCTGCCGGACAATCACCTCCGGCAGACGGCCCCGATGCAGCCGGCGCAATTCGTCTATGATGCGCTGCGCTTTTTCCTTACTGCCGCCAGCCCTGTGTACAGAAGCCTCTGTCAACTGCCAACCCGTAGCGGTCTCGGCGCAGAATCGGGCCAGCCGTCCATGGACAAAGAGGCTGGGCACCGGCTCAAGGGATCGAATGGCGCCATTCTCACTGACCAGGACGCTTTTGTCAGCTGAATTCGGGCTGGCGCCACTAAGGGCCGGTAACGTACCGCTGGCGCGCAACGCCTCCAGCAGCGGCGTCCGCCTGCCCTGCTTCACCAGGGCCACCGTATCACCAACTGGGCGGGCCAGGTGTCTGCCCGTGGCCTGGTCAGCCAGCAGTTTTTCCAGCAGCGCCCCGTCGGTAGTCTGAAGTAAAGTAACGCCGGTACGGAAGACGATGCGGTCATGCTCGGCACCCCATTCCCGGAGGGAGCGCTGGATATTCTGCGACAACTCATGATGGCTGATTTCTGTCAGGAACTGGGCCACTTCTGTGGCCCCAAAGCCACGCTGCTGGGCGGCATAGACAGATTGCCGGGTCAATTGATACTCAAAAGCGGTGTGATCCACCTTTTTCCGCTCGGCAAAGAGGTCCAACTGGGCCAGGAGATGGAGCGGCACCGGGCCGAGGGCTAGGATCTGGAAGTTGGGTTGGACGATAATCTGCCCACTGGGCGGGGCATCAAAGGGCACCTGTTTGAGCACGGCTTCACCCAATGGCGTCAGGCGCAAGGCGATCCACTGCGTTGGTTCGTCTGACTGCCTGGCGTAACCCAATTCCACCAACCCGGCCTGAAACAGGAAGCCAGCCCCTACCTGAGCCAGAAAGTTGCGTTCCTCTTCATCAAGCCGTCCGCCGATAGCCAGCGAACTGCTGTAATAATACCGTTGTCGGATCAGCCGCTCACGGGCAGGGAAAAGAAAGTCCGCATTGCGATCCTGGAGACTGGCATGCAACAGATCGATTTCCAGCCAGGCACCGGCCGGTATTTCCGCCAATTCAACCAGCAATGTATGACAGCCCTGACGCACATCTGCGCCGAAGGTGTACTGCAAATCGTGGCGCCTTAACAAGTGGGGTTGGTCTAATGTGCGCCAGATAGCCACGATGGCCCGGACCTGCTCAACAGTCGGCTGCTGCCATAGTTCGGGGATGGTGCTGGCCGCTTTCGTTCTCGGCTGCAGTTCGCCATCACGCACTTCGACAAGCTTGAGAGCGGACAAAACCTGGCGCAAAAGATGCAGCAACGTTGTCTCGCCTTCATTGCGAGCATCTTCAAGAGTTGAATCGGGCGTCAACAGGCTGGCGTTTAGAGACTTGAGCCCAGTTTTGCCGACATAGCCTGACTTGATGATGCTGATGCGTTCACGGCGCACCGTATCCCAGTAAAGATAGAGATTACGCAAGAATAGCTGGGGATCGCCCATCATCCTGTGGGCCGGCGCCCAACTTGTCTCAGCCACTGCCCAGGTTGCCGGCAAATGCTGGCGCACAACAGGGGGAATGAACAGCCTGTTGCCAGGATGCAATTGCAGTTTGAATGACTGAGCATCGCTATTGGCCACAACTTCTTCACTGAAAACAAGGCCCTGCAAAGTCAGGCGCGCCAGCAGATCTTCGAAGATAGTCGATTGTGGGTCCTGGGGTTTACCGATGTGGGAGACAATCTGGCCATATATTTCCAGGCGCCTCTCGACCCCGGCGGCGTGCCGCCCCGACGCCGCTGGCCAAGCCACTTCGGTAACAAACCCGGCGCGCACCAGCTCACGCTTGAATAACCGCGTCGACACCTGGCCATCATGGAGCAGCAGCCGATTGAGCACCTCGCGCTCAACGGCTGGCAAGGATGCGTAAACCGCTCTGATGCGCTGCGGCTGAAAGAAGCCCTCTTCCATGAGCAGCATGAGATCCTGCTTTTTTAACCTGACGCTGCCTGTATCTACCAACTGGGCTGCCCGGGCCATGTCCCACAGGGTATTGCTATTGTAACTATCGAGCAGTTCAGCGATTTTCATAACATTCAGGACGCGACCGGGCTAGACCCCAGCCACACTCTTTGGTGTGTAACCGGCCTTCTCCAGTTCAGCCGTCAGGAGTTCGATGGCAGCGGCGGGGACGATGACCAGCGTCGGCGAAATTTCGGCCACAAGGTAATCGGCTAACGATGTGGCCGCTTTCATTTCAGCCAGAGCGTACTCATCGCCAAACTCAATCACGCTCATACCTTCATACAAACGCACCCGGCCATATAAATCCGACCACGCCGTCAACTGCTGCTTGATGAGCTCCGGCACCGGGATAGATAGCCATTTTTCCCACTGCTTGAGCATTTCAGCCAGCGTGCGCCCGGCCTCCAACGACTGGTGTACGGCGGTCACATCCAGTCGATAGACAAAACGGTCAGGATCGGCTGTTTCCAGGATGGCGATGTCATCCAAATAGCTATGCGCCTGGGCTGAGATGGCGGCAGGCTTGACGGCAATAGTCAATTCGTTAATCAGGATATCGTCGTCAGGCCCGTCATCACGGGTAATCGGCCCCGCCACCTGGCCATTCGCCTCAGGCAGAGCAAAAGCCGGCACTTTGTCCAGAAACAGGTCGGCCAGGCCGTGAAGCTGGAAGGCAACCAGACGGCCATTTTCCAACTGCACATCAGCCAGGCCAAGCCAGTGCAGCGGCCCACAAATTGTCTCCGCCAGAAAGGCACCCTGCGCCTTTTGCCAGGCCACCATGTCAGCCCGTGTATCCAGGGGCTGCCCATTTTCCGCCAGGTACCAGTCAGGCTGGCTATCTTTCTGACCATAGTAAGGCCGGGTCCAGCTCAGGCTATCAAAGCGAGGCCAGATGAGCTGTAACAGGGCAGCTACATCCGCCGGCGCATACCAGGCATCATCAGGCAGCGTGGCCAGGAGCTGCAGCAGCTGGAGACGCATCAGGCGCAATGTTCCGTTCAACTCCGCCGGTTCCGCCGGCTTGTGATAAGGCCTTATGACCCGCTCGAGTTGCAATTCTGGCTGTTGCTGCAACAGCAGCCAGAGTTCACTCCAGCGATTTAGCGAAAAGTAACTCTGAACCAGGGTCGACCACTGGCTGTTTTCGTCAAGGCGGAGAAACTGGGTCCGATTATCATGCCAGATGGTAACCGGGCTGCCGGGCAGGATCAGCCCGACGGTCAGAAGCAGGTGAATGATGAACTCCAGCTCCATCTCCCCACCGGCGATGGGAGCCAACCGCTGCACATACTCATCAGGCAGAACGGGTTGCGGCGCCGGCACAGTCAGCCTCAGTAAAGCGTCATGCCGGGCGATCTTGTTGGCAACCTGGGCTGCCCGGATCTCATCGGGTAGGTAATCCCACTCCTGTAGGAACGGGTAATGTTTTTCCAGGCGCGGGCGCGGCATCGGGGTGCGCAGGGGCGGCGTATATTGCTCCAGCATCTGCAGGATGCGCAGCGTGCGCTGCAGGAAGGCGCGAGCACGAACGGCGGCATCGCTCTTTTCAACCGACACGGGCGGGGCCAGGGTTGGTAACCGGCCGGTCAACAAAGGCGGCAACAAACGGCTGGCATTGCCCGCCAGGAAAGGGAGCCTGTGCCAGTAACGATTGTCCAGGTCACCAAACATCACCAGCCCGGTCTCATGCAAGTCATTAATGTAACTGTCGACATCCTCATACTGGTTCAGCTCGCCCCAATGGCCGGCCACTGCCGCCACATCAGCGTCCTTATACCAGATACCGGGATGCAGGATGCTCAGGGCGTCCAGCACCTGGCGGTGCTCAGCTCCCAGCGAGAGCAGGCTTTTGAGCAGAATACCGGGCTGCGACAGCTGGATTAACAACTGGTCGATAAGGTCAGCTTTGCGCGTGCCCTTCAAGATATGGCCGAGCTTTTTGCCCAGAATGCGTAGCTCCGGTACCCGCTGCAGCTCAAGGATGTGTCGCAATTGGGTATCGTTTGCCTGGCGGCGCGCCTGGTGTGGCGTTTCTAGCCAGAATGGCCCCCGGCGCGGCATCGTGGCCGGGGGTGGTTCGACGGCGAAAGTCTCAATGACGTTGTCCGGACCGGCCGGTTCAGCCCCCTCTTCTGTAAAGACGTCTCGCTGCTCGATCCAGCAGAGCAGCAAGGCGCTGATATGTTTGCAATACCCACCATAGCCACAATCACATGTGGCGTGAATACCATCCGCCAACACATCGATCTCAACATGGTACAGGCGGCGGTCACCTACGTCGGCCCGGAGCGTCGAACCGGCGCGGACTGGCTCATAGACGTATCTCAGATTACCGTAGACTTTCGTCAGCGATCTGCCTTGCAGATATTGCTGAACTTCGGCCTTGGTCAGATTTTCCAGCGTTGCCATTTGTACTGCAGTCCAGGGCGTTGACGTTTGCTCACTGGTGGCTCAGGACAGCCGGTTTGTAAGCCGCCACTTCATCCTCATACAGAATCGTATAGCTATAACCCTGCTCCGTCAAAAACAGCTGCCGGTTGGCCCCATATTGCTGATCCACTGTATCCTTGGTGACGATGGTGTAAAAATGGGCCAATTCCTCAGCGTGCGGGCGCAATATACGACCCAGGCGCTGCGCCTCTTCCTGCCGGCTGCCAAACGTACCGCTAATCTGCATCATCACATTGGCATTGGGCAAATCAACCGCGAAGTTACCCACTTTGGAGACCACCAGCGTAGAGATTTCACCATTTTTGAACTGCTCATACAGATTGCGCCGCATACTGACGCCGGTCTTGCCTGTGATCAGCGGCGCCTCATAGCGCCGGGCCACCTGTTCCAACTGCTCCAGGTACATACCGATGATCAGCACCTGGTCCCGGCGATGCTTGAGCATCAGTTCGTCCAGCACCTTGAACTTATCTATGTTCTCAGCCGCAATCCGGTACTTCTGATTGTCTTCCGCCGTGGCGTAGCGAATGCGGATGTCTGGCGCCAGCGGGACCCGCACCTCAACCACATCAGCCGTGGCAATCCAGCCCTGGCGCTCCAGATCTTTCCAGGGCACATCATACTTCTTGGGCCCGATCAGCGAGAACACATCTTCCTGGCGGTTATCTTCGCGCACCAGGGTGGCCGTCAGCCCCAGGCGGCGCCGGGCCTGTAGATCCGCGGTGATGCTGAAGACTGGCGCCGGCAACAGGTGGACCTCATCGTAAACAATCAACCCCCAGTTGTGGTCGTTGAACAGCGTAAAATGGGGATATTGCCGGTCGAATGGCGCCGTGCGCGGCACGCCCCGCTTGCGATAGGTCATCGTCTGGTAAGTGGAGATGGTGATCGGCCGGATCTCTTTGCGCTGGCCGGAATATTCGCCGACCATATCGGCTGTGAGCGTCGTCTTGTCCAGCAGCTCGTCAATCCATTGTCGCACGGAGACGGTGTTGGGGGTCAGAATGAGCGTGCTGCATTGCATTTCGCGCATAACCGATAGTCCCACGATGGTTTTACCCGCGCCACAGGGCAACACGATGACACCGGAGCCGCCATGAGCCGCGCCGCCGGCGTAAAAGACGTCGCCCGCTTCCCGCTGGTAGTCGCGCAGCGCAAATTCCGCCCCGGCGCTAGTCGTGGGGCACAGCTCAAAATTGACCGCGTCGCCGGTGACGTAGCCGGCCAGGTCCTCAGCCGGGTAACCAATGTTGACCAACGCCTGCTTGATATGCCCGCGCCGGGCCGGGTCTACCCGTAAGGAAAGGTCGTCAATCTGATCCAGGATGTATGGCTTGAGCTCTTTATGCCGTTGCAACTCAAGGATAAGGGCCATATCTGCCGAAGTCAGCAGAAGGTCACCCTCCTGGCGGATAAGGCGAACCCGGCCATAGCGCCCCACATATTCGCGTATATCAACTTCGACATTGCCTGGCAGCGGATATTTGCTGTACCGGGCCAGCCCCGCCACGATGACGTCTGCGGCCAGCCCTGTTGAAGCAGCATTCCACAGAGACAGTGGGGAAATGCGGTAGGTGTGGATATATTCGGGGCTCTTTTCCAGTTCAGCGAAGCGGGCCAGGTGGTCCCGTGCCTCCTGGTAGAGCGAGTTGTTTACCTCCAGCAGAACGGTCTTGTCGCCCTGCACGATGAGCGGGTTTTGGGGGTTGTATTGCATAAAAATCTGTCCTGGCAGGCTGCTACGCCTTAATCTTCTTCATCTCCGGATCGTACATGGGCGTCAACGAAACCGCCGCCGGGTAACGGGTGCCGGCGATGTCGATTTCCCACCGGCCGGTCGCCACATAGGCCTCATCTACCGGCTCAGCCGCCTCAATCATGAACAGCCCCACAGCGCCGCCCAACGTAAAGCCATAAGAGCCGGCGCGAATGTAGCCGACCGGCTGGCCATCCCGATAAACCACCTCAGCATGAAACAGCAAGGGTTCGCTATCTTTGACGAGTAGCTGGGCCAACTGGCGCGTGCGGGGTCCGCGGGCGTTACGCGCCAGCAGCGCCTCTTTGCCCAGAAAGCCGCCACTTTTGTTCAGGGCGATACAAAAGCCGAGCCCGACATCGTAAGGATCATCTGTGTTGTCGATATCGTGGCCGTAGTCGCGGTACCCTTTTTCCATGCGCAGACTGGCCAGCGCCTTGAGGCCGGCGTGGCGCAGGCCAAACTGCTCCCCGGCCGCCACTACCTGGTCGTAAACATGGGTCGCCTGTTCGGCCGGAATGTACAGCTCGTAGCCCAGCTCGCCCAGATAGGTGATGCGAATGCAGAGCACCCGGGCGTAACCGATGTCGATGTACTGGGCGCGCCGGAACGGGAACGCCTCGTTGGACATATCAGCGGTAGTCACAGCTTGAAGCAGCGCCCGGGCGTTGGGGCCCTGGATGTTCAACTGCCCGTAAGCGCCCGTCACATCGGCGACAAAGGCATGGTCGTCTGGCGCTATATGGCGCTTCAGCCAGGTTTCGGCGTGACGGTGCATCGTATCGGTGACGACGACCAGGTAGCGGTCCGCCGCCAGTTTGGTGACGGTCAGATCCGCTTCCAGCTTGCCCGTCTCGTTCAGCCATTGGGTGTAGGTGATGCGGTTGCTGGCGCCATCCACCTGGTTGGCCGAGATGTAGTTGAGCACCTTGCCGGCGTCGCGCCCTTCAACCATGAATTTGGACATAAAGGACATGTCCATCAGGATGACGTTCTCGCGGGCAGCCTGATGCTCCGCTGCCCACCAGCCAAACCAGTTCTCGCGTCCCCAGGATAGTTCTTCGACCTTGGGTTGGGCACCGGCCGGTGCATACCAGTCCGCCCCTTCCCAGCCGCTCACGTCCTTAAAATAGGCGCCTCGCGCTGCCAACCGCTCGTGAAACGGGGATTTTTTGGCCCCCCGGGCAGTCTGGTAAGACATGTTGGGATAATGGCAACGATACACCATGCCCAATGATTCAGCCGTGCGGTGGCGCCGGTATTGCGGCGTGTTCTGATAGACATGCAGCCGGTCGATATTGAAGCCGGTCACATCCACATCAGGCGTGCCGGTGATCAGCCAGTGGGCCATCAGACGGCCAATGCCACCGCCCGTCAGAATGCCGATGGAGTTCAGCCCGGCGGCCACAAAATAGTTGCGCAGCTCCGGCGCTTCGCCAATGATCGGCTTCAGGTCTGGCGTAAAGCTCTCCGGGCCGCAGAAGAACTTTTTGACGCCGAGTTCCATGGTGATCGGTACCCGCGATAGCGCCTTTTCCAGGAACGGCGTCATTCGTTCCCAATCCGGCCGGATCTCGCCAAAAGAGAAATCCGGCGGGATGGCGCCCACATTCCAGGGCGCGCAATCCGGCTCGAACAACCCGACCATCAGGCCGCCCACCTCTTCGCGATAATAGCCGTAGTGCGAAGGGTCTTCCAGCACGGGCATATTGGGCGGCAGATCTTTGATCTCTTCGGTGATCAGATAATAATGCTCCGCCGCCTGGTTGGGAATGTTGACGCCGGCCAGCTCGCCAAACTGCCGGGCCCACATGCCAGCGCAATTGACGACATATTCCGCCTTGATGTCGCCCTGGCGTGTTCTTACGCCGGTCACGACGCCGTTTTGCTGCAAGATGCCCGTAGCGGCTACGCCTTCAAGGATGGTCGCCCCGCGCTGTTGCGCGCCCCTGGCCAGGGCAATCGTCACATCGACCGGATTCACGCGCCCATCATCCTTGACGTAAAAACCGGCCAGCAAATCATCAACACGCGCCAACGGAAATAGCTCAGCGATCTCCTTGGCTGAAATCTCCAGCGCATCCACGCCACAGTAGCGATTAAAGGCAGCCACACGCCGGTACTCTTCCAGACGATCGCGGTCAGCGGCAACTTCGATAAAGCCCACCGGCTTGAAGCCCGTGGCAAAGCCGGTCTCCGCCTCCAGACGACTGTACAGATCGCGCGTGTATTTGCGCATTTCGGTTGAGGTTTCTGAGGTGGAACCAAAGGTGACCATGAGGCCCGCCGCATGCCAGGTTGTGCCCGAGGTGAGCTGGTCTCGCTCCAGCAAAACAACATCCCGCCAGCCCATCAGGGCCAAATGATAGGCGATCGAACAACCAATAATCCCGCCGCCGACTATAACAACTCGCGCCTGGCTGGGAACTGTTACACTGGACATATTTCCTCCTTATAACCAGCCGGTCCAACCGGACAGCGACTGGCTGAGGTGATATGATAGCAGCAAGATGAAAGAGACCGAAGTCCAGACCGTACCGGCTTATGAAGAGAAGCGTATCAGCGACGGGCATCCCCCCGGCAGCAACGGCTCCCTGGCCGTCCTGCGCCTGCCCAGCTTCGCCTGGTTCCTGACGGGCACAACCTTTTCCAATGCTGCCCAATGGATCCAGCAGGTGACGCTGAGCTGGCTGGTCTACGACATTACCTCCTCCGGCGCGATGTTGGGGACGCTCAACCTGGTCCGCTCTATTGCCACCCTGGGGCTGGCGCCGCTGGCCGGGGTGGCCATCGACCGCTTTTCGCGGCGCGGGCTGCTTTATGCGACCAGTCTTTGGCTGTTCGCCATTAGCTTTGGCTTCGGCATTGTGCTGCTGGGCAATCCAAATCTGGTCTGGCCCCTATTTCTGTTCAGCTTCCTGGGCGGCATTGGTCAGGCGGTGAGCCAGCCGCTGCGCCAGACAGTGACCTTTTCCGTGGCGCCGCGGGCCCTGGCGCCAAACGCCGTGGCCCTGGTGCAGACCGGCTGGGCGGTGATGCGCTCGGTCGGGCCGGCGATTGGCGGGTTTTTGATCTTGTGGTTTGGACCGGCCGGTAACTTCTTCGTCCAGGCCGGCGCCTATGCCCTCGTTGCCCTGACCATCATCAAGCTGCAGCTGCCCTACGAAAACCGGGCGCCAGCCACAGCCCAGAACCGGGCCAGCTTCCGCGAAGGCTGGGCCTACATTGTCGCCAACCCAACCACCCGCGCGTTCCTGCTCATCAGCTGGGTGCTACCCTTGCTGATCATCCCCAACTTCAACGCCCTGCCGCCAATTTACGCCAAGGACACCTTTGCCGGCGGGCCGGATACGCTGGGAATGTTGCTCTCAGCCGTGGGGATTGGCGGCATCGTCGGCGGCTTTGTGGCGGCTTCGCTGGATAAGCAGGACCGCCGCGGGCTGCTGCAACTGGTCGCCCTGCTGTTGCTGGGCTGCTCCCTCATTGGCGTGGCTCTGAGCAACGCCTTATGGGGTGCGTTGCTCTTCATGGGGCTGGCCGGCTTCTTCGAGATGATCTTCCTGACCACCAACATGACCCTGCTGCAACTCTCGATCCCCGATGATTTGCGTGGCCGGGTCACCGGCATCATCAGCCTGCGCTCAGGCCTGATGCCTGTTGGCGCCTTTGTGGCCGGCGCCGGGGCAGACCTGGTCGGGCCGCAAACCATGACGTTGATCCTGGCCAGCATCACCTGCGTCGTGGCCCTATCAGCCTACTTCGGCTCGCCGACGATTCGCGATTACCGGCTGAGTGAAGCGCTGGCCGCACATGAAACCATTGTGAAATAGGACCGGCTACAGCCAGACTGCCGCCAACAAAGCCAATCCAATGAGGTAACGCATGACACTAAAGCAATATCAGACCGTCGCCGAAATCATCGAAGATGTGCGCGCCCTGCGGCCCCTGGGCGGCAGCGCCTATGGTCACAGCGCGGCCATGGGCTTCAAGCTGACAGCCCAGGATCCCGCCCATCAGACTGCCGAACAGATCCTCCAGGCCTGCGACAATGTACTGGCCACTCTGCTGGTCGAAAAGCCGACCATGGCCACCATCTATAACGCCCATTACCTGATCGTCGAAAAAAGCCGTTCGGTAGCGGCGACCGGCGACCTGGCCGCCACACGAACCGCCATCGTCCGGCGGGCTGAACTGTTTGCGGAAACATCGGCTACAGCCATGGCCCGGTTAAGCCGCGTCGGCAGCAACATGGTTCAAGCCGGACAGACAATCATGATGCACAGTTACAGCCGCTCGCTGATGGCGATATTTGAACAGGCCGCCGCCAGTGGCAAATCATTCTCCGTCATCTGCACCCAGTCGCAACCAACCCTGGAGTCCCGTCATGCGCTGCGGCAATTGACCGAATGGGGCATCAAAGTGACATTTGTTTTGGATGCGGCCATGGCCGTGGCCGTGTCGCAAGCGGACTTTTGCCTGGTCGGCGCTGACAGCATCAGCATCGATGGTTCAATCGCGAATAAGGTTGGCTCTTATCAGCTGGCGCTGCTGGCGCACGCCTTTGGCCGGCCTTTCCATGTCGCCACAGAAGTCATGAAATTACAGCGCCAGACCATGGATGGCGTGCCCGTGCCTTTGGAAGAGCGACCCGGAGCGGAAATCCTGGATCGCGCCGCCGCTTCCGACCATCCCGACCGCATCACCGTTTACCATCCATTTTTTGATCTGACGCCGGCGGCCCTGATTCGCAGCCTGGTCACCGAACAGGGCATTCTGGCGCCCGGCCAGATTGGCACTGCCTGGCGGCAATTTGAGCAGCAGTTTGAGGAGTAAGGCCAGAAAACTGACTGACCTTCTAGCGCACCATGCCGCTGAGCAGGCCGCCATCCACCGGCATGGCAATGCCGGTAATCCAGGCGGCGTCATCTGAAGCGAGGAAGACACAGGCCCGGCCGATATCGCGCGGGGTGCCGAAGCGGCGCAGCGGTGTGCCCTTGAGCTCCGCCGCCATCGTCTCCTCCGAGGCGCCGTCCTGCATCGCCGTCTCCACCGCGCCCGGGCAGATGGCGTTGACCGTAATCCCTTTGGGCCCGAGTTCTATGGCTATGTCACGGGTCAGGTTGACGACGCCGGCTTTGCTGGCGGAATAAGCCGGGCCGTGGCCGCCCCGAAACGCGTTGACGGAGGCGATGTTGATGATGCGACCGGCCGGTGATTGCTCCAGATACGGCCAGGCAGCCTGCATTGACACATACAGACTGCGCAGGTTGATGTCCATGAGCCGGTCCCAGCCAGCCATCGTCAACTGCTGAATCCCGCCCGGTATGTAAATGCCGGCATTGTTGACCAGGATATCCAGCCGGCCGTAATGCCCGCTGCCCTGCTCAATCAGATTGCGCACAGCCTCATCGTCGGTCACATCAGTCTGGACAAAAATGGCGTCGCCGCCCAGCGCTGCGATAGCCTCAGCCGTTGGCGTCACGGTATCCGTCTCGAAATATTTACCTTGCAGCGGCGCTGCTTGAATGTCAGCCACCACGATCCGGGCGCCTTCCCGGGCCAGTTCCAGACATATCCCCCGGCCAATTCCCGAGCTGCCACCCGTTACAATCGCGACCCGGCCTTTTAATGGTTGTCGTTCCATCTCGTTCATTTCTTAATTTGAGTCAGCCTGGCGGCACATCACCTGGCCGCCAGACACGTTCCGCCCTATTGGCCATAGATCCTGGCCAGGAAGGCCAGCATCAACTCAGCAAACTCCCGGGGGCATTCCCAGTTGACCGCATGGCCCGAGCCGGCTACCACCGCGAATTCACCCTGAGGACACAGGGCGGCGCTCATCTCGGCGTGTTCCCTGGGCCAAAGGCTCTCCTCGCCAGCAACAAACAGGACCGGAACATCTGTCTGCCCGATCGTCGCCCGCCAATCCGCATCCGCATGATCAAGCAGGAGCGGCCTGGTATTCTCTTTGTCAAATTTCAACATACGCCAGCCCCGCACGAGCGTCATCAGGAGGATCATCAGGTCAGGCCGTTTCTTCATTGGATTCGGCAACTGCTTGTCGAAAAAGGTGGGGCGTGTGGCAGCGGTCAGGCCATACATCCCATAGGTCCACTCCTCATCGTTGAGCATGCGCGGTGTCTGGTCAACGCTAATTAAGCCGGCCAGGTGATCCGTGCCAAACTGGGCAACGTAAGCCCACATGGTGGACGCACCCTGCGACTGACCGATCAGACAAACGTTTTCCAGCTCAAGATGGTGTATCAGAGCAGCCAGATCCTTGCCATGGGTCAACATGTCCTGTCCAAACGACGGGTTATCAGAATTGCCATGTGAGCGCCGATCAAAGGCGATCACGCGATACCCATGCCTGAGCAAGACCTTTTCCTGATCATACCAGGCGGCTGCCGGCGCCGAGTAACCAGCCATCAGAATGACCGCAGGGCCACTGCCTTTGTCTGTGTAGGCCAGTTTTACCTGATCCTCAGTTGTGAAATAATTCATGCCCATATTGGCGTACCTCCACTGGTCGGGCCCATCAATGTAACCACCAACCCTATGGCCCGGCCTTCGTAAGTACATTATTTTCCCATCACAGGCCTACTTCCCAATTCCAGACCCGGCTCAAGCCCTGCATACTTGTCCAGATTTCCGCATTTCCTGTTGAATTTTCCCGACGCTCAAAATCGTTTTTCATGATAGATTTGTCATCTTGAGTGCGAAACTGCTGCATCGATGCTCATGATATTGGCACAGCACATTGCCGGGAGGCCAGGTGCCATCGAGCCGCAACAGGCGTTGTCTGACATAATAGTCCTGAACAAGGAGGAAATTCATGCTGTATCGTTGTTAAAGTGCAATCGATATTCTTTCCGGCACGTCTGTCCACGCTGCCAGGAACCTGATTCTGATTATTATGTACCACTTGAGCCCAAGTATTATCAGGAGTTCCAATACGCCAGCCAGGGGGTGATTAATGATCTGTTCTTTAAGAAACAGAAAATGCAAGCCCTGGAGACAACACTACAGAATGTTCTGGAGAAATACGAACAGTTCAAGTCTCCTATTTTGTGAACTACCTACATCTCGCTCAGAATCGAAGCGGTGGTAGCTCCTCCCCTAACAATTACATGCCATCATTTGCCGACATCGATTTGTTTCACCCGTCTTGACCTGTCTGGGATTTCAGAGCTTGCGGAGTACCCAAGACTGACAACCAAGTTGATACTCTCGACCGACTTCTCGTTTGACTACGCGAATTTTTCTCAGCAGGTACAGCATCATCTGAAAGACGATATCCGTCATTCTCTTCATTCCTGATCAGTGAGTACGGCGCCAGGTTCCGCCGAACTACTGTTTTGTTCTACTGGTGGCAGAAAGGCACTCATAGTGCCGAAGTGACCTAACCAAGGGCAGAAAGCGTGCTGGACGTGCCGCTCATCGCACCTGAAGATTTCACGCAGATCGACAGTGGTGTGAAAGGATTTATCTCGATATTCGCATTGCTCGCTTCAAGAGTACCCTGGAGCGCTTTAATCCAGAGCATTATCTCAACATTTATGCCATCGATTCAATGGACGGCTATCAATTCGAAGCATTCCTCGTGGAACTTTACACACGCCTCGGATATGACGTCGAGCCAACAAGAAAGGGTGCAGACCAGGGAGCGGATCTCTTCGTAGAGCGTTTCGGGCGTCGGATCGTTATTCAGGCTAAAAACTACAAAGACAATGTTGGCAATAGCGCAGTACAGCAGGCCCATGCCGCCAAAACATTCTATGAATGTGACGAAGCAATGGTTGTGACAAACAGTTATTTCACACCTTCTGCCCGAGAGCTGGCCGTGAACGCCCAAATCCGCCTGGTTGATCGCGATGAATTGACGGAGTACATCGATCAATACAACCAGTTTACAATTGAGTTGGCCAATCAGTCCTGACTGTGAACTGATATGGCTATGCGCTAAACTTTCATTGGTATTAGGAGAAAACCTATGTCAGACGACCCCAAAGCTGTAGTCGAGCGCTTCTTTTACGAGGCGATCAATGACCGCAAACTAGAGATTTTGCAGGAAATTATCACGCCGGACTTTCGCGGCAGCATCCTAGAATACGAACAGACCTGGAGCACGCGCGAGGAATTAACCGCGGCCCTGGCCCGGGTCTTCGTGGCCTTTCCTGATTACCATCAGGTCATTCATGATTGGATCGTGGATGGTGACAAAGTTGTGGCGCGCTGGACGACCACCGGCACGCATCAGGGGCCCTATAACGGCGTCGCCCCCACCGGCAAGGTGATCCACGAACACGGCATCGACATTTTCCAGGTCGTGGCCGGCCAGATTGTGGCCCATTGGGTGGAGCTGGATTTGCTGGGCATCTACAAGCAGATGGATGCGGTCACGATCCATCGAGCCGATGGCGCGTAAGCCCTCTTCCGTTTGAGTCGATAGCTGCAAAAGGCAAGAGCCTGAGAATCACTCAGGCTCCGGCCGGTCCTGGCGCAATCCCAACCAGCAGCGTCAGGCGGACATCGTGATTGTTGGCGACGCCGTGGCGGACACCGGCCGGTGCCCATACCACCTCGCCGGCCCCTGCTTCATGCTGCGCCTCGCCCAGCCAGAACTGGCCCCGGCCCTCAATCACGTAATAAAACTTGTCCTGATCCGCATGATCATGGGGCTTTTGCACCTGACCCGGTTCCAGGCAGTTCACGCCCAGCAACAGCGCGTCGCTCTGAAACAACGTCGACTTGAAAAATTTCTCGGGCCGCGTGCCAGTGTAATCGGTTAAGGTTTTAATCAGTTCCATCAAATATGCCTCGTCTGAACGGTTGACCGGCCTCCGGCAAGCGCAGTCCGGTCAACGGTGATGGCCTTGATTTTATCATTAATGACCGGCCGGTATGGGCAACAAAAAACCGGGACAGCGCCACACCGCTGTCCCGGCTATCACGCTCGGCTCAGGCTACAGTCTGGCACCAGTTCCAGTTCCGGTACCATCCTGTTGGCCCGGGCCATCCGCAAAGGTCAGTCGCCAACAATGACAGGCAGATGGCTACGCCAGCTACCGCCATTGCCGCTCGGCGTACCGATGCGAACGTCGATGTAGGTCAGGTTGTTTTCACAATCCAGGATCGCTTCGCCACCGCCAACCGGGGGCTGCCCCTCGTCCAAAACGGCCGGGAGAACAGCTTCACCCTCGTCCGGCAACATGATCTGCGTGATACCGTCGGTGAAGAACGTATTCAGAGAAACCGTGTCACAGGTCCCGTCAAAGCTGTAGGTCACCCGGTAGTCGGCTTCACCCTCATTGAGATTGCGAACGTTCCAGGTATAGCCAAAGATAACCTTGCCTTTCACGTTGACCTCGGCATTGTAGAAGCCAGGGCCATCCCCGGCTTCATGAACGGCCTGGTTAAAAATAGCCGGGTTGATAAGGTCCCAGCCAACCCCAGGTCCTTCCGTCCAGCCAATGCCGGGCACCCAAACCAGGTCTGACAGACGCGCATCATCCCGCAGGACATTGAGCCTCTGGATGGTAAGGCGCGCACAGGGCGAGAAAATGGTTGCCTGCAGATTGGGATCAACAATCTGCGCCACTGGCGGGTTGCCAGTTGTCTCGACACCCCACATTTCATTAATGCCCAAACCAGATAGATGCCGCATGAGGTATTCGGTCATGGCATCTTCTGGCGCCAGGTCTTGAAGCAAGACCACTTCGGTGCGGACCATGGAGCGGATGTTCCAGTCAACCGCTTCCAGGTTATCGCCCCAGTCAATCCAGGTCACGTCAACTGGCGCGGCACTCCAATCTGCTGTGCCGGCTTGCCAGACATTACCTGTGTCCTGCTGCACGAACACGCGGACGGCGCCGCCGCCGGGTGAGCTACCATCCTCACAAATTGCGTTATTCTGTGGATCTGGCGGACAACTCAGCGGGTCGCCTTCAGGCGTCGTCCCCCACCAATACCACCAGTTACCACCCAGCACCGGTTCCACGCCGGGTTCACCGGGCAGCGTCACCGCCACCCCTTCGGCCCAGATCACGGGGAAGGAAAGATTATTGCCGCCTTCCTCAGAAGCAAAGAGACTGGTCGTTGTGATAAGGGTCAGGGCGAGAGCCAGGAAAAATAGCAAACGGGCCCGTAACGATGTCGTTGACATCGACCTAACCTCCCTGGGCACAAACACGCCATGCAACGATGGCCGCTGGGCCCTTTAACTAGATTGGCAGGCAACAGGCACTGTCCTGGCGGACTGTTTCTCTATGTTAACAGGCGGGTGCAGACAAACTGTCTACAAAATCCTCATCTGGCTCGTTATGGCCGCCTGCTGTTGCAACGGCCAGCGCCCTGACCCGGCCAGCCCGCTTCTCCATCAGGCGCAGCCGGTTGGCACTCATCGCTGAGGCAACAACCGTGCGCGCCAGGAGATGCTTGAAGCGGTAGCCATCAGCGACTTCCACGAGGAGGCTGCGGCGCACGAGTTCGTCCAGGGCCGCAATTGCTTCCAGTTCACTCCGGCCGGCTGTCTGCTGAACCTGCGCAAAACTGAAGCAAGGGTCGAGCACAGCGGCGGCCTCCAGCAACTGCCGGGCCAATGGCGAAAGAAGGGAAAGACGCAACAGGAGCGACCGATCAATCTTTTCCGGGAGCGGCCATTGCGCAAACAGACCAGGCTGTGGTTCAGGCTGTGCTGTCGCCAAAATCTCGAGCATTTCCTGAACAAACAGTGGATTTCCCCCGGTCAGCTCGCGCAATTGGGTGGCCAGGACCGGCCGGTCCGGCCACCCCACCGGTAGCTCAACCGTGCGCAAAAGCTGACCGATGGCTGCCTCATCCAGCCCCCCCAGCCGCAACTCACACAGGCGGCAACTCTGTTCGATGCCTTGTTGAATCTGCAGGATCGGCTCGCCGCCATGGCAGCAGTAACTGACGACCAGCAGGAGGGGTTCGCTTCTGACACGCGCAATCAGGGCTTGTATGACCGCCAGCGTCCCTTCATCAGCCCGTTCTACTTCGTCAATCAGCAGGACAAGGCCCTGGTTTTGGCGGGCGGCCTGGCAGAAGGTCTGGCTGATCGCAGCCTGAAGCCGAGCCAGCACGGCCGGTGAATCATCGGGCAGTGGTGCCGGTAAAGCAGGGAATTGCTGGCGGATGGCCGGCAACAGCCGGCTGATCTCGGCCAGGCGACACAGATCGGCGCTGTCCTGTGGCTTGAACGCGCGGAGTAGATCGGCCAACGGCCCGAGCAGGGGTCCAAAAAGGGGCAGCGGCGGGGAGAGGCAGCGCGTATACAGGGTCAGCCTTTCGCCCGCCGCGTGCCGGGCGCAGGCGTGCAGCAGCGTACTTTTGCCACTGCCGCGCTCACCGGAGAGCAAAATCAGACCGCCCCTGCCCCGTTGCAGCGCCTTCAGCCCTGCGGCAAAGCATTCCAGCTCCGCTTCGCGCCCGACAACCGGCCGGTCAGGCGCCGGCGGCAACGTGAGCAGCGGCCGCTCTGCCGGTTGCAACGCCCGCTGCAGCGCCTGTGTTGTCCCGGCCAATGGTTCAATGGCCAGCTCCCGGGCCAGAATCCTTTTGCACAGTTCGTACTGGCGGCGGGCCGCGGCCTCATCGCCGGCTGCCGCGTAGAGCTCAATCAAACGGCGGTGCATCCCTTCCGCCAGATCATCTATCTGCAAGTATTGCTGGGCGGAATGGACAGCATCCGGGATATCGCCAAACGCGGCGGACCGCTCAACCCGGTTTGCCAGGCATTCCAGGTAGATCTGTTGATAGCGATGCCGCTGCGTCAGTAGCCAACTTTCAAACTCGGCCGCTTGCGGCAGGTGGAAGCCATCGAGGAAGGGGCCACGGTACAGCTCTTCGGCTTGCCGGCAACAGCGGGAGGACCGATCGGTTGCCAGGTCGGTGAGCACGGAAACATCGACCCATATCTGCTCCGGCGCCAGCAAAATCGCATCGCCGGTTGTCAGGAGCATTTCGGGAGTGGGGAGCTGACGACGAAGATGGGTCAGCAGCTGGGTGAGCTGCCGCAGGGCCTGGCCCGTGGCCATATCGGGCCAAAATAAGGTGGCCAATAACTCCCGGGCTACCGGACCCTGGCAATCAGCCAGGTAGTACAGCAGTGCCCGCACCTGGCGGCGCACTATGCGATGAGGCTGGCCCGCCTGTTCAACGCGCGGGGTCCCCAGTAGATGAAGCTGTAATAGCGGTGAACGCTCACTCATCTGCCCGTTCCTCCGAACATTTTAGAGCGCACCTCAGCCGTGAGATAAGCTTAAATTCTTCGGCGAAACGTGTCAATATGCGCCTGAATTGGTGCTGAGCGTTCCTGAAGTCAACCTCAAGGCTCGCGGAGCACGGCCGGCAGGTAATTGGTTGCCAGCGGCGAGTAATCATAGCCAATTCTGAGTCCGCAGAGCGCCAGGGAAGAGCCCACTCCACCCTGAATCGAAGCTACGACGGACAAAGGTCCAGCAGAATTGTTCACCACATGGCTGAAGGCCGGCGCACTAGTCGAGCTGTAACCCGGGCTGCCACTGCTGTCCGCTTCAGCGAGCAGGTTTGTGCCGCCGGCACCGTTAAAGTTCCACAGCTCCGAGTTAATATCATAGGTCACGTTGTTGTCCAGGAAATAAACCGTCATGCTGTTAATCGTGGCTCCGTCCGGTAGCTGAATCTGTGTCGTGAACCAGGAGTCGCCCGTATTGCTGTTGCGCTGCGTACAACCGCCGCCGGTATAGGAAAACGTGGCAGCAGAATCACGAGGTCGGAAATTGGAGCCGGCGATGAAAAGATATTGTTGAGCCTGGGGGGCAGCGACTGCTCCGGCCACACCCGGCTCATTTGTCGCCGCTTGCCCCTCGGCATTGGTCGCCGACATCTCTGATTGGCTTTCGGTGGATCCGGCCGGTGCCTCCGCCGGACCGGGCAGATTGCTCTCAGCGTCAGCCGACAAATCAGCCAGGGCGAAACGCACCCCGGCGCCAAAAGCAACGGTGAGAAGGAGAATAACAGCAAAAAGTCTGATGCCTTTGCGGTGAACCAACTTAGTCATGATGAACCTCCTTTCAGATTCAAGAGTTGGGAAGAAAAGCGAACAGTCTCAAGCTATCGGGGTTTGTAACGAGGGCGGACGCCGAACCAGGGGACGCTGCTAGCGGGTGACCATGTTCGGAACCCGTTCTGACTTTAGCATTATAACATGCAGAATCAGCGTCTTCTCGACACTTCTGCAGCACAAATGGTGTCATCTGAACATATGGATCATTGTCACCCGAACGGGTTACAAATCATGACATTCAGATGACATATGTCTCTGCGCAAACTTTGCCAGCTGGCTATCATTGGGATTGTGACAGAGTTAACAAACACATTCACAAGTCACACAAAAAATGTAGGAGAACCTGATGAACAAGGTGAAAACTTTCCCCAAATTAGTCATTTTCGTCGGCATCGTCTTTGCGCTTGCCGGTTTGGTTACGATTGGCACTGGTATCTATGTTCGGTCTTTCATTGGCCAACAGTTAACCAATCAGAACATCACAACGCCGGATGATGCTTCGATTCCGGGTGTCCAGGTAAACAGCATCGCCACAGCCCTGAGCATGGCGAATATCATCCAACACCATGCAGCGGGCTTCTCGGGCGGCCTCTCGTATGCGGAAATGGGCCGCTTCGCTGTTGAGGGCGGTGATCCAGCTGGTACAAGCAATGTCGACGAAGCGCTGAAGGATGAGATGGGCAACCCCGTACCCAACTCGGCCCGGGAGCTGCAGCTGACCGCAGCCGGCCTCGTGACCTCACTGAGCCTTTCAGCGATGGCGCTGGGCACCTCATACGCAGCTATCGCCCTCGGCCTGGCGTTCACCCTCCTCGGGCTTGTGGTCGCCGGCCTCGGCTACGCCCTGCTCGGTCTGATTACGCCGGAAGTTGCCGAAAAGTTTGGTCTGCGGCCAGTCACGGCATAACATCACCGCAGTGGGAGCTGGCTCCCACACCTGCCCGGCAGGTACAACGAGATTGACAATCGCATAAAATTAAAAAGAGACCTCAAACAAATTGAGGTCTCTTTTTTTGCATCAGTTTGGCAGCAACCGCTGTCTTAGAGAGTGCCCGGCGCCTGCTTCATCAATAGCGTTGAGGCCGGACAGAGAACCGCGTAATTTATGAGGAAAGCACGGGTTCTTTACCAACATCAGTTTGACGCCGGCGCCCCGTGAGCAGGGCGTAAGCCATCATGACAACCAGCCCCGCCGTCGCCAGCATCCCCAATACCCCGCCAATGGCCGGATAAAGAGTCGTCGGGCCGCTGACGGGCACATCGACCAGCAGGTAGTTGCCGCTGTCCGCCAGGCCGGCGCCGGTCGCCAGGGTGCGACCGTAACCATCGACGATGATGGACAGGCCTTCGTCTGTCTGCCGGATGACCGCGGCGCCGTTCTCGATGGCGCGAAACACCGCCATCTCAGCATGCATCGGGTTGATGCCGGCCCATTCTTTGGAGGGCGAAAGCAGGATATCGGTCTTTTGCCGGCCGATCTGGCTCACAATTTGCGGATAGTTGGTGTCCCAGCAGATGATCCCCGCCAGGCGACCGTAAGGCGTGTCCACGGTGGCGATTTCGCCACTGCCCTTGAGCGTGCCTTCAAATATGTTCCCGCCATATTTGACATGCTCAATCACGATCTGCCCGTCCGGCGCCGCCACGAACAGCTTGTTTTCCCAGGTACGATCGCTGTCCGGGTAGGTGATAAAAACCGGCATACCCAGGTAAACATCCGCCTCATCAGCCAATGACTGGCCTCGGGCCACCGTAGCCAGCACATCTTCCTCCACCCCGACGACTGCCAGTTCCGGCCAGAGAATAATTTGGGCGCCAGCGGCAACTGCGGTCTCTGTCATGTTCAGGTATTGCTCGTGCACAGCCTGCGTCGCGGCCCGGTACGCGTCAACGCCCTGGTCGTCCAGCAACTCATTCAGCTCACCAATATGGTTTTCGGCCAGGGTAAACGAAGCCACGCGCACGCTGGCCTCACTGCCCATGGCCGGCGCCGTCGCCAGCCGGATGGCGCCGTAGCCGAGCACCAGGAGAAGCGTGGCGCCAAAGGCGGCGCTACCCATCCGAATCTTTGCCCAGGCAAAGTTGTTGTCCCAGGCCCAGTTAACGATGGCCGGGAACCAGGAAACCAGGAAAGTCAGCCCTAACATGCCGGTCACCGCGACAATCTGGGTGACGATGGGCCAGCCGTACTGGGAATAGCCGGTCGCGCCAAAGTTGCCCAGCGGGTTGGTGCTGCTGTTCAGATACTCAGAAGTGGTGACGACGAGCGGGAAAATCAGAGTGGCGCTGAAAGGAAGCCGGCCACTCTGGTCGCGCAGGCGCGGCGCTAACCAGCGGTCAACCGCAAAGGGAATGCTGCCGACACCAGCCATGACGAGCATAAAGATGAAATGGGCCGGCCCAAAAACGGGCGTCGCGCCGTACCAGGCAATGGACAGGGTCAACCAGAAGACCAGGAAGAAGGTGAAGAATTTGCGCCGCGCCGTCTGCAAATGCAGGTAGCGCAGAGCGAAAATGGGGGCAACCCAGGTGGCGGCGGCGATGGTGAACCGGCCGGAGGCAAACAGATTCAAAAAGCCAAATATCAGCAACAACACCGTCGTCGTCGAGAATAAATTCTTACTTCTGTTCATGATTCACTCCTTCATACAACTGGAACGATAGAATCTTCAGATCCAGATCCCGCAGCCGGGCCAGAATGCCGTGAAGCATCGCCTGATCAACCAGAGAACCTGTTAGTCGTGAGCGATCCTGGTCCAGATGGGCAATCTCAAGCCCACCCAGCCAATCGGACCAACTGAGATCAAGGTGTCCCTTGACGAGGATTTCCACTTTATCCATCGGTTTAACCTCCCTCAGTCGTTATGGGGTTCATGATAGCGGAGCGGGTGGGTGACGTAACCACCCATAGCGGGTGATCGGCGGGTGGTTCCTGACGGAAGGAAATCGCCCAGGAGAATATTGCTCGGCTTTGCCGCAGCAGGTCCGGGTCAGGAAATCAGGTGGAGGAGGCGGGCGCGAGAGACGGCCTCGCGACGGCTGTGAACATCCAGCTTGCCGTAGATGCTTTTGAGATGGCTCTTGACGGTGTTGGCCGAAACGACCAGGGCGCGGGCGATCTCCTGATTGGAGTGGCCATCGGCCAGCAGCTGCAGAACCTCGATTTCCCGCTCGCTGATGGCATCGACCGGCATTGGCACTGCTGGCGGCGCGGGCGTGGCACTATCTGGAGCTGGGACCGGGCCGCCCAAAAGCGCCAGCAGCCGGGCGGCATATTCGGGGGCAATTTGCTGGCCAATGGCCCGATGCAAAAGGGGAATCAATGCCGGCCCTTTGTCCAGGAAGGTCCGCAGGAGGTTGCCTGGTTGGGCCAGCAGGAGTGCCTCGGCCAGGAAATCAACGGCGCGATCCGGCCGGTCCGCCGCCAGCGCCTGCCACAGGCGCACCTCGACCTGGCCATAGCGACAACCGGCCTGCTGAGCCCGCGCATACTCGGCCGCCAGCTGTTCAGCTGCCGCACTCAGCTGACCCTGGGCCAGTGCCAGCCGCGCCGGCGCCAGGCACAAAGTCGGGAAGAACAGAGAGGCCGCGGCCGGTACCGGCATGGCGGCAAGCTGGACTTGCGCCGTCGCCAGATCATTTTGCGCCAAAGCAATTTCGACAGCGACGGCACTGTTGCGGGCGCTTGTTTGCGGGGGCGCCTGGGCGCCGGCTACCTGCTCCGCCCGAGTCAGGGCCGCGCGCGCGGCCGGCGCCTGCCCCAGCGCCTGTTTGAGCAGCGCCCATTGCCGGTGGGCGCTACATTCCAACTCGCTATTGCCGCTGGCCTGCGCCAGGTCGATAGCCTGCTGCAGATGGCTTTCGGCTTCGTCAAGCTGATTCCACTCAAAAAGCAACGCCCCCAAAACCAGGTGGATGACGCTGCTGGCGGGCGAAGTAGCCCCAGACTTAAGAGCCGCGCGTAGCTGATCGGCGGCTTGCAGCCATTGGCCCTGGGCAGCCAGCGCCATACTGCCAAATCCAAGCGCCAGCAAGCGGACGTGGTGATTTTGGGCGACGCCGGCCGCTTCCTGGGCGGTCGCCAGCGCTGCCCCCGCCTCAGCCAGCCGGCCCATCTGCCAGTAGGCAATGCCCAGGTTGAGGGTCAGAGCACTGCGTGGTTCAGCGGCCTCGGCGGGAATCAACTCCAGGGCTCGCTGTGACAGATCAATGGTGCGCGGCAGATCATGGCGAATGCGCGCGACGTGGATCTGCGCCGACAGGACCAGACCATAACGCGCCGGGACGTCCCGAAAGGCTGCCTCAGCTAGCGTCAGTAAACGCTCCGCCTCCGCCGGCTGCCCCTGCAGCGCCAGCGCCCAGGCGTAATCGAGACAAAGCGCTGGATATCTTTCAGTGACCTCACGGGGCAGCGCTTTCATCCAGCGCAGGAGGGTCCCATTCTGGCCACTTTTCTGCAGTTCGCCACTATGAGCCTCGATCAACGTGGCCGCCTGGTCCCAGGCAGCCGCAGCGAGAAAATGGTTGATGGCCCCGTGGAACAAACCTTGTTCGTTATACCAATCTGCGGCCCGCTGGTGGAATAGGGCTGTGTCTAGCTTTTCCGTCCGCAAACGCTGGCGCAGCAGGTCAGCAAAGAGGTGGTGGTAGCGAAACCATTGCCGGGATTCATCCAGCGGGACAATGAACAGGTTCGCCTGTTCCAGCCGTTCCAGCATGGTCTGGGAACTGCCGGCTTGCTGAATAACGGCATCGCAGAGCGGGGCGGTGAGTTGCTCCAGGACGGCCGTCTGCATCAGGAAACGTCGGACCTCTTCGGTCTGCTGCAGGAAGACCTCTTCAATCAGGTAATCCAGGATAAAGCGGTTGCTCCCCGCAAATGAGTCCACAAAGTCGTCGATATCTTCCCGACCACGCAGCGACAGGGCCGCCAGCTGCAAGCCGGACACCCAGCCTTCCGTTTTGTCGCGCAGCTTCGCGATTTGCGCTGCAGTCAAGTTTAGCCCCATGCCGGCCGTAAGAAAGGCAGCAGCCTCAGCGGTGGTGAAGCGCAAATCACGCGCGCGCAGCTCAGTTAATTCGCCGCGCGCTCGCCAGCGCGGCAGCGGGAAAAACGGATCCTCGCGGGTGACGATGACCATATGTAATTGCGGCGGCTGGCGTTCCAGGAAGTAGGTCAGTGCTTCGTGAATGGCGTTGGCATGGAGCAGGTGGAAATCATCCAGTACAAAAACCAGCTCGGTTGCTCGCGCGTCGAGCTCATTGAGCAGGCCAGCCACGGCCGTCTTCAGGGGCGGCGGCTGGGGCAGCGCGAGAGCCGCGGCAACGGCCTCGCCCAGGCCCGGGTGGATGGATTGTAAGCCGGCGATGAAATAGCGGAAGAAGCGCACAGGGTCGCTATCTTCTTCATCTAGCGACAGCCAGGCGACCGGCCGGTCACATTCAGCCAGCCAGGCGCTGACGAGTGAGGTTTTGCCAAAACCGGCCGGAGCTGAAACCAGGGATAGACGGCCAGCCAGGCCCCGCTGCAAACGAGCAACAAGATGGGGCCGAGCCACAACTTTGGCCCGCGGCGGCGGCGCCGCCAGCTTGGTTCGTAACAGATCACCGGACATGACGCCATTATAACGAACTCCAGCCCGCTTACCCCAGCCAACTGAATATCGCCAACACCTTGAGACACAGGGGAAATAGCAGTATCATGAAGGCTAACATTGTCCACAGCCAACTTTCCTCAGGCTCGTGATGGCAAAAAGGCGATTCCGTTGCCTTGCGGTCCCCCAGAAAAAGCTGGCAGAAAAGTGATAATGCCCGGCCGCCCGTCCGATTGTAAGAGATTGCGGCACCTCCCACCTCAGCGCTGCAATTTTCTATCGAAGCGTCATTCATTTCCTGGTTGTTACTTAACAATTTAGCCGCGAGGAGGTCAATCATGTTAATGCACCGCCCTGCCTACAAAGATTTGGATCTGGACCCTGCCAGTCGCGCCTACGCCCTGCGCGACATGTTTTGGCGTGGCGAGCAGAACAGCTATCGCCTGGCGAAAGTGCTGGTGGGGTCCGGCGAGCCCACGTTGGTCGGCAAAGCCAAAGATTTTGCGACTGTTCTGGCGGCCACGCCAGTCGCCATCCAACCCCTGGATCGATTAGCCGGCATCACTATTGTTGAGCCGGCGCCTGGCAGCACCATCGATCTGGGCAATTACGATGGGCACTACACCCCTGGCCACGCCAACATCATCCGCCTGGGCTATACGGGTATCCGTGACCGGGCCAAAGAAAAGCTGGCGGCCGAGACCGATCCGGCCAAACGGGATTTCCTGGAGGCCACCATCATCAGCTATGAAGCCGCCATCCGCTTTGCCGCCCGGCATGCCCGCTACGCCCACGAAATGGCTGACCAGACCAAAGACCCGACACGTGCGGCCGAACTGTGGCAACTGGCTGAGGCCTGCCAGGAGCTGACTGAGGGACCGCCAACCTCTTTCTTGGCCGGCCTGCAAATGTTGTGGTTCACCTTCATGTTTGGTGGCCGCGGCAGCATCGGCCGCTTTGACCAATGGCTGTACCCGCTTTATCGTCACGACCTCGAATCAGGTGCCCTGACACCATTAGACGCCCAGGAACTCATTGAAAATTACTTCGTCAAGCTCAACTACTTCGCAGCCAGCGACGACTTGATGCAGAACATCACCCGGGAGCAGATTGCGCCCGTTCTTGACGATGTCCATGACGCCGAGCGGCCCTACGTGGCCATCCACAACGACTCCCTGCGCAACATCGTGCTGGGTGGTCAGACACCGGCCGGTGACGATGCCAGCAATGAGCTGTCAGAAATGTGCCTGATCGCCGGCGGCCGGCTCATGCTGCCCGAACCCAAGCTCAACGTCCGCTTCTTTGACGGCTCCCCCCCAGAACTGCTCGAGCTATCCTGCCGTCTGACCTGCAAGGGGCTGAGCAATCCAGCCTATTTCAACGATAACGTGGCCATTCCCGGCTTGCTTCAGCTGGGCATCCCGCTTGAAGATGCGCGCGACTACTGCAACGATGGCTGTTCCGAGATCATTCTGGGCGGGAAAAGCACCATCCGCTTCAAAAACTTCGACACCCTGCCGCTGCTCAACGAGACGGTACAACAAGCCGCCCAGTCAGGATACAGCTCTTTTGAAGAGGTAATGGCTGATTTTGAGGCGCGGCTGGCCGCCTTCATCCCGGATGATAAAGATGGCGGCAAGGCCGACGTCAGCTTCCCTTACTTCGCCGCCAGCCTGGACGATTGCCTCGAGGCGGCCTCTATCGACGGCGTGCGCTATAGCATCTGGGGCAGCATCCCCTCGCAGATGGGCAATGTGGCGGACGGGCTGGCAGCCATCAAGAAGTTCGTTTTTGCGGACCAGAGTATGAGCTGGGAGGAGTTGATCCAGGCTCTTGAAAGCAACTTCGACGGCTATGAACCGCTGCGCCAGAAAATATTAAACCGCGCCCCCAAATACGGCAACGACAATGACGAGGTCGATGCGATTCTCAAAGAAATCTCGGAGAATTTCTGCGACACCCTGCACGAAAAAGCCCACAATGAGATGGGGCCTGGCGGCAAAATGGCGCCCGGCTTTATGAGCTTTGCCGTCCACAACCGCCGCTTCCTGCCGGCCACGCCGGATGGTCGCAAGCAAGAAGAAAACGTCGCCAGCAGCTTTTCGCCCGGGCTAGGTCGGGACAAATTGGGGCCAACGGCGGTCCTGAAATCGGTAAGCAAGGTCGATTTGAGCAAGGCCGGCCATGGTTCGGTGCTGGATATTGCCTTTCACCCGTCAGCATTGCGCGGTGAGGCGGGGCTACAGAAGTTCATGGCCTTCGTCAAGACCTTTTTGCAGCTGCCGGCGACCACAACACTGCAGGTCAATATGGTTGACCGGGAAACGCTGATTGCGGCGCGGGCTAACCCGACCGATCCCCGATACCGTACGCTGCTGGTGCGGGTCTGGGGCTTTTCGACCGTGTTTGTCACCCTCGATCCGGCGATGCAGGAACATGTCATCGAGCGGACAAAACACACTTTTTGAGAGGCAGGCAGTCGCATGACAGAAAAAACCGGCTTGATTTTTGACATTAAAAAATTTGCTGTTCATGATGGACCAGGTATCCGGACCACCGTTTTTTTCAAGGGCTGCCCGCTGAGTTGCTGGTGGTGCCACAACCCGGAAGCGATGTCGCCAAAACCGGAGTTGGTCCTGTTTGAAACCAAATGCATCGGCATTGGCTCGTGCTTTCAGGTTTGCCCGCAGGGTGCCCATGAAAGGCTGCCGGATGGCAGTCGTGTCTATCACCGCGATCTGTGTTTGCTCTGCGGGGAATGTGTTGAAGCGTGCTATGCCGACGCCCTGGTGATGGAAGGGCGCGAGGTAACAGTCGAAGAGGTGATGGTCGAGCTCAGAAAAGACATTCCGTTTTACGAGAATTCTGCTGGCGGGATCACACTGTCCGGCGGCGAACCCACCTATCAGCACGAATTTGTGCTGGCCTTGCTGAAACAATGCAAAGCCGAAGGGCTCCATACAACCCTGGATACGGCCGGCCAAACCCCGTGGCGCATCTTCGCGGAGCTGCTGCCCTACGTCGACCTGGTGTTATACGACCTCAAGCAGATCGACGACCGCAAGCACCAAGAATACACTGGCGTCTCCAATCGGATGATTCTGGACAACCTGGCCAGACTTGGCACAAGCGGTGTCGCCATTGTGATCCGGATGCCGATTATCCCCGGTCTGAACGATGCCCGGGAGGACATTGAAGGGGCGGCCCGCTTCCTGAGCGGGCTGGCCGGCATCAGTCATGTCGACCTGCTGCCCTATCACAAATTGGGTGAAGCGAAACATGCCCGTTTGGGCAATGAATACCGCCTGTCTCACCTGGAGACGCCCGAGCCAGAGCAGATGAACGAAATTGCGGGGTGGATGCGGGCCTTTGGCCTGGAGGTTTATGTTGGCAGTTAGGTGGTACGGGCCGCGGCCAAGTCGCCTCGCCTGCTTTCACCCGATAGGACAAAAGCCATTTGCGCAGAGCCACGCTTACTCTGTGAGTTGTCCCAATGGCCAAACTAAAGCAGAATTCAGCCACCAAATAAAAAGGAGGCAATCGTGGAATTTCGAGATTTAGGACGAACTGGGGTGAAGGTTTCCCCGCTATGTTTGGGGGCCATGAACTTCCCCACCCCATCTGGCGCTGATGAATCCGTCGAGATGATCAATCGCGCCCTGGATGGCGGCATCAATTTCATTGATACGGCCAATGTCTACAACCGGGGCGAAAGCGAGACAATCGTGGGGCAGACGCTGAAGGACAATGGGCGGCGCGATGAGGTTGTTCTCGCCACCAAAGTCTACGGAACCATGGGCGATGGCCCCAACGAAGGCGGCGTTTCCCGCTATCACATCATCAAGGCGTGTGAAGATTCGTTACGGCGCCTGCAGACCGACCGGATTGATCTGTACCAGTTACACCGGCCGGGTATGACAGTCCCCCAGGACGAAACATTGCGCGCCTTTGATGACCTGGTCAGGTCCGGCAAGGTGCGTTACATCGGCTGCTCCACCCACCCGGCCTGGATGGTGATGGAGGCGTTGGCGATCAGCGAGCGGGAGCATCTGGCCCGTTACATCAGCGAACAGCCCCCGTACAATTTGCTGGACCGGCGCATCGAGAACGAACTGGTGCCGCTGGCGCAAAAATATGGCCTGGCCCTGCTCCCCTGGTCGCCGCTTGCCGGCGGCATCCTGGCCGGACGCTACAACAATCCCGAGACGTTCCCGGAAGGGTCACGGGCGTCCAAAGGCTCTATGTTTGCCAGCCGGGTGACACAGGCCGGCATCGACGTGGCCCAAAAGCTGGAAAAAATGGCTGCAGAACGGGGCCTGACGATTACCCAGCTGGCCCTGCTGTGGGCCAAAGACCAGCCCGGTATCACGGCGCCCATCATCGGGCCGCGCACCATGGGCCATCTGGACGATGCGTTGGGCATCCTGGATAAATCATTGGACCCGGCCGACGTGGCCCTGTTTGATGAGCTGGTGCCGCCCGGCAATGCCGTAGCTGATTTCCACAACAGCAATCCGTGGATGAAAGCCCGCGTTCAGGGCTAAACGCACGAGACAAATCGAGTCATGATTCGGGTAGTTTGGGGGAGGGAGCCGTCGCCTGGCCCAGTGAGGCCTGGGCCAACTCCACGCCAGCCTGGGTCAACGGCAGGAAGGAGACGGTGACCCCGGCTTGTTGCAAAGATTCTGCATGTTCGGGATAGCGCAACAGGGCGGCGACGAAGCCATCATACTTTTCCTGGCGTAGATTGTTGGCGGCTATTATTTTTGCTTTGACATCGCTCAAGGTCAGCAATATGCCTTCCACATGGGCGAGATCCAGTTTGGCCCACAGTTCTGCATCTTTGGCATCCCCCAGGACAATGCGGCGGCCCGCTTGCAGCTGCTGTTTAATGCGCGCGGGATCAGCATCCAACCCTAGCGGCCGTTTACCTTGAGTGATCAAATAATCATAGGCGGCGGCACCGGCCGGACCCATCCCTAAAATCAGATAATCAGCCGCGCCTAAACTGAGGGGAGCATGATCAGGATGACGTCCAGCCCGCTCAAAGCGCAGCAAACTGGGTTCAAGTCGCTGCCATAATGAATCAGCCAGCCGGCTCAGCGGTGCGTTGAGAGCATAGGAGATAGCGACAAGCAGCGCCAACACAGTGACGAATTGGGCTTCAATCAAGTTTGCCGCCGCGGCACCGGCCGCCACTATCAGGGCAAATTCACTGTAGGCCGTGAGGGAAAGGGTACTGAGAAACGCCGTCCTGGCCCGCAGCTTAAATAGCAACATAAGGAAAAAGAATAGGACGCCTTTTAAAGGCAGCAGCAACAAGAGCAAACCAATCAGCAACCAGCCCTGAACATCGGGCAAGCCGGCCAGCCCCACCTGGAGGAAAAAGCCCACCAGAAACAGTTCCTTGACCCCCCATAATTTGTCATATAGCTCATCGGAGCGGGCATCGCCGGCGAGAAGCATACCGGCCGCCAAAGCGCCCAGCTTGGCATCCAGCCCAACCATATTAAACAGCCAGCCAACGCCCAGGGCGAGCAAAAGGCCATACAGTATCAGGAGCTCATCGCGCCCGGCCAGATACAACAGTTTCAATAGAATGGGTCGGAGCAGAGGCAGGGCGAGGAGGCCTAACGCCCAGACGGTCGGTGCGCCGCCACCGGCCAGGACCAGTAGAACAACGGCGACGACATCCTGTAAGATCAGGATGCCAATCGCCAGGCGACCATGATAACTATCCAGTTCGTTACGGCCATCCAGCGTTTTGGCCGTGAGAACTGTGCTAGAAAAGCCCAGGCTGATGGCAATGATAACGGCTACGCCTGGCGAAAATTGCAGACCAATAAAGATGAGCCCATACAGAAGCGCGCTGATGAGCAGGTGCAAACCGCCACTGCCCAACACCTCAATCTGCAACAAACTGCGCAAATTGAGATGGAGCCCGACCGAGAACAGCAAGAGGACAACGCCCAAATCCCCGACAACAACGAGCGTCTCAGCCGTGGTCACGCCAAACAGGCTCAGAAACAGTCCTGCCGCCAAATAACCGACCAGCGAGGGCAGACGAACACCCTTCGCCACCATCCCGGCGACAAAAGCAGCCAGCAGCCAGGCCAGGGTCACTGTATCATCTCCTTGGTTACCTCAGCTCAACGCCTGAGATAATCAGCCCGATCAAACTGCCAAATACCTGTACAAAATATGTGCAGATACATTACATTATTTGTGCAATATCGGCAAATTCGCTGGCCGCAGGGCTGTTCAGGCGATTGCCTGCGCGTTGCGCCAGGCCAGCGCCATGATCGTCAGCACCGGATTAAACCCGCCATTGGTCACATGCAGGGAACCATCGCAAATAAACAGATTCTCATGACCATGCACCCGGCCCCATTTGTCGGCGACAGACGTTTGCGGGTCGTCGCCCATCCGGCAGGTACCGGCCTGGTGTTGGCCGCCGGTCAGGCGAAGCGGGAGTGTCTCATAACTCTGGCCCCACAATTCTGTGGCGCCCGCCGCTTGCAGCCAGGCCATCGCCTTCTGGCGCATAAACTCCGCCGTTCGATAAGATTCCGGATGAACTGTGCCGCTCAATTTAGCCACGGGCATCCCCATCTGATCCCTTGTTTTTGACAACGTGACTCGGGCCGTCGCCTGCGGGATCTCCTGTACCGGGCCGGTAATCTGGCAGGCCTGCCGGTAAGCGTGGCGCATGTACTGCTTGTTGGCCGCACCCCAGGCGGGGACACCTTCAGGCCGCGGCTTGTTCCAGAAAATGATCGGCAGGACGACAAACTCGTTGGCCAACATGCCGCCGCCCACGATGCCCGGATTGCCATGATTAAAATCACAGGTGGCTATGGAAACGCCGGGACCTCTGTTATCCTGGATGTCGCCGGACATCCGCCCATAGGCTGCCGGGTACAAATGGCCCTGGAGATGGCGGCCCACCTGATCAGAGTGATTGCCAATGCCGTTTGGGTGGTGAGCGGAGCGGCTATTCAACAGGAGCCGGGCCGTCTCGATGGCGCCGGCCGCCAGGACCACACGCCGGGCGCGAATCAATTTTTCCTCGAGGACGCCGTCGACCAGCGTACGCACAATTACACCGCTGACCTTACCGGCCGGATCCACCGCAAGCGACGTCACCTGTGTCCCCGTCAGCATGGCACAGTTACCCGTGGCAAAAGCCCGGGGCAGCATCGTGTTATGTGAGCCATTCTTGCTATTGGACGGGCAGGCAAAACCGACGCACTCGCCACATTGCACACAGGCAGAACGGCCGAGATACGGTCTGGTATTGATGAGCAGCGGGGCCGGCGCGGTTCCCCAACCCAGCCTGGCAGCGCCTCGTTGCAGCAATTCGCTGGACGGATTCGCGGGCACTGGCGGCAGCGGATAGCCTCTGGCCCGATTGCCCTGGTCGCCAAAACCGGTGTCCGAACCAGCCACACCGACTTCCCATTCAACCCGCTCATAAAATGGCGCCAGGTCCTCGTATTGCAGAGGCCAGTCGGCCAGCGAGCTATCCTCAGGCACCCCATAGACCGAGGCCATCTGGAAATCTTTAGGGTGGAAGCGCCAGGCCTGGGCACCGTAAACCCGAGTCCCACCGCCAACGGTCATCGCGTTGTTTTGATAAGCGCCATGATGCGGCGGCACCAGCTGGCCATCCAGCACCTCACGTGGATTACCTTCCAGATCTGGCCCGGTATTATGCCCATGGCGACTCAGCCGGTGATTGCGCAAGTGGTCGCGAGACAGCGCCGCCGTCGGCAACCAGTGGCCGCGTTCGATTACGAGGACCGTCTGGCCGGCTTCAGCCAGAACGCCAGCCGCGATCCCCCCACCAGCACCCGCGCCAACGACGATCGTCTCATACTCGTCGGCAACCATCCGCCAGGTAACGATATGCTGCTGCAAAATGTTTTCGTTAGCGAAATTGTGTGAGCCCGGCGCCAACTGGCCGCGCTCAAAGCCCATCATCCGCCAGGAGAGACCATCCCTATTGCCGCCGTTTTCCGGATCACTGTAATAACCATCAGCCGTCAGGGCGATGAGCTGTTCGATGAACTGCTGGGGATCAATGGTCCAGCTCGTCCGTACCTGGCCTAGCTGTATTTCCGTGATCAAACCATCGAGTTGCTGATCGGTTAACTCAGCCACGGTCTGGCCAAACATGACGCTGCTTTCTTGCTCAGTCAGCTGGCAGCCCAGTTCAATCATTTGCCGCAGCGATTCTTTACCCGGACCCAGAAATCGGGCCAGATACACGAGGACGCCATTGTTCTCGGCGTTGGGAAATTCATCCTCGGGAATAATGCGGTTTATTAAACAGGTCAGGGTTGAAATTGCTTGGATCATGGGACTGTCCTTCCTCATTTGCGGCCATTATCCCACCGGCAACACGCCCGGCGCCAGCAAAACAGCCCCGGCGCGGACGCATGGCCATCACAGATCTGGGCCGACGAGAATCTGCTCTGGCATCTGGCGCTCAAATTGGGTAAGTTTAGCCACTAAACGACGAGTATCGTAAGGAGAAAATGATGGAACCAATGAAGCCTGAGGTGATGATAGGTCAGGTCAACGACCTACCAACCATGAACCGTGAATTGGCGACAGCGTTTTTGCAAGCTGCCGCGTCTGTCCTGACGGCGGAACAGGGCCGCAAAGTGCAGCGTGTCTTCATCACCGGAGACGGTGATTCCTACCACGCGGCCCGAGGGGCCGAGATGGCCTTTGAAAATATCGCCCGGATCCCCTGTGAGCCCATGAGTGCCCAGCGTTTTCTGGATTATGGTGCGGAATGGATGCCGGTCAAAGCGGCCGGGGACACCCTGGTGCTGGCTATATCCGCCTCCGGCCGGACCCAGCGCGTGGTGCAAAGCGTCGAACGCGCCCGCGAATATGGCGCCCTGACGGTGGGCGTGACCGGCAATGCCGGCAGCCCGCTGGCCCTGGCGGCTGAACACCAACTCATCCTGCAATTGCCTGACATGGGTCCCTCGCCGGGCATCCGGACCTACAATGCCAGCTTGCTGGGCTTATACGGGCTGGCCCTTGCTTTGGGCGAGCAGCAACTCACCCTCTCGGCAGAAGAAGCCGGCGCAATTCGCACCGAGATCAGCGAGCTAACGACCGTCATGGCAGCGACGCTGGCGGCGAGCGAACCAGTGTGTCATGAAATTGTAGCCGCCTTGAAAGGGGCCGACACGATGGTCTGGCTGGGCAGTGGCCCGAGCTACGGTACGGCGCTGTTTGCCGCCGCCAAAGTTGTGGAAGCGGCTGGCCTATTTGCCATCGGCCAGGACCTGGAAGAGTGGGCCCATGTCGAGCGCTTCGCCTATCCGGACAACATGCCTGTCTTTATCATCGCCCCGCCCGGCCGCAGCCATTGGCGCGCCGTCGCCCTGGCCAAAACGGCGAAAGCAATCGGCCACCGCGTCATCGCCCTCGTCGACGAAGGGGATCAGGAGTTAGCCGAGCAGGCTGACTACGTCCTCCCGGTCGCCGGCGCCGTCCGCGAAGAGTTCACACCGCTCGTTTATCATATTGCGTCCAACTTCATCGCCTCCTACTGGGCCACAAGCCTGGGCCGATACCCCTTCCATTCCAATGATGCCGCCTTCCGGGAGGCGTCGCGTCACTAGGCCCCTCATCTGCAACAAAGTGTGGCGGCGGCCACTGCGCCGCCGCCATACATTCAGGCAGGCAAACAGCTTCAGGAGAATTGGCCAATGGGTCTTAAGCTGGGCATCGATACCGGTGGTACCCACACCGACTTTGTCTTACTGGACAGCGAAAGCGGGCAAATCTGGACCGCCAAGGTCCCGTCCACACCGGCCGATCCCCTAAATGGCGTGCTGACCGGGCTGGCAGCGGTGTTAGAACGGGCCGGCGCGACCAGCAGCCAACTCGCTGAACTGACCTACGGCACGACCATCGTGGTCAATATGCTGGTGCAGCAGCAAGCCATGCAGACCGGGCTTATCACGACCAGGGGATTCCGCGATGTGTTGGAGATCGGCCGGGCCTATCGCCAGGGCAACATCTACGATCTCTATCTTGACAAGCCGGAACCGCTGGTACCGCGCGATCTGCGCCTGGAGGTGACGGAGCGGCTGAATTTTCGGGGTGAGGTGTTAACGCTTCTGGATGAAGACGAATGCCGGCAGGTTATCCATACCTTCAAACAGCGGGAGGTAAACTCCATCGCCGTCTGTTTGCTGCACAGCTACGCCAATCCCAGCCACGAACAGCGCCTCAAAGAACTTATCAGCGCTGAGTTTCCCGAAGCCTATGTTTCCCTGTCCAGCGAGATCAATCCCGTCTTCCGGGAATATGAGCGAACCTCCACCACTGTCGTCAACGCCAGGGTTATGCCCGCCATGGTCAGCCATCTCACCCAGTTCACCGACCAGATGCAAAGTCACGGTGTCGGCGCCCGGCTCTACACGATGCAGGCCAATGGCGGGAAGGCGACTTTTGCCGCCGCCAGGCAAAAGCCGGTCCACGTAATCAATTCGGGACCGGTGGGCGGTGTGATTGCCGGCGCGGAAATTGCCCGGCAGGTTGGCTGCCGGCAAGCCATCACCCTGGACATGGGCGGCACAAGCTGCGACGTGGCCTTGCTTGACCTGGGCCAACCAGTCATGGCCGCCCACAGCCAGGTCGCCGGCTACCCGGTGCAGATTCCGAGCATTGACCTCAACATCGTGGGCGCTGGCGGCGGTAGCATCGCCTGGCTGGACAGCGGCGGCGGCCTCCGGGTCGGCCCGCGCAGCGCCGGGGCGGAGCCGGGACCCGTCTGCTACGGCCGGGGCGGCACTGAACCCACGGTGACCGATGCCAACCTGGTCACGGGCAGACTAAACCCGGATTATTTCCTGCAGGGGGCTATTCGGTTGGATGAGGCAGCGGCACACGCAGCGATTCGCGCGAAAATTGCCGAGCCTCTGGGCATCTCAACTCTGGCGGCTGCCGCCGGCATTCTGGCTGTTGCCAATGCCACCATGGTCCGGGCAATTAAGTTGATGACCGTCGAACGAGGTTTTGATCCGCGTGACTTCACTTTAATCGCCTTTGGCGGCGCCGGCCCTTTACATGCGCTCCAGCTGGCCGAGGAGCTGGAAATCCCGACTACGATTGTGCCCCGTTATCCGGGTAACACGTCGGCGTTGGGTCTGGCGCTGGCGGATATCCGGCATGATTACGCGGCCACCCGCATCGAGTTGTTAACCGAGGCAGAGCCGGCCGCAGTCGAGGCGGTGTTTGCGCGTCTGGAGGCTGCGGCGCGGGCGCAACTGGCGGCTGACCAGTTGCCGGCCGCCGCCGGCGTGCTTAACCGTTTTTGTGATTTGCGCTACTACGGGCAGGGTTTTGAACTCACGGTACCGGTGGCCGGTCCGATCACCAGCCAGGCCGATCTGGCGGCGCTGGCGGTTGCTTTTCATGAAGCCCACCGGCGCTCGTTTGGCCATGCCAACGAGGGCGACCCGGTCGAGATGGTCAACTTACGGGTCAGCGCTGCGGGTGAGGCGGGCAGGCCGGATATGCGGGACCGGCCGGTGGCCGCCCCAAGCCAACAAATCCCAGCCACCCGCTCCGTCTTTATTGACCAGCAACCACACATTTGCCAGGTATACCGGCGCAGTGCCCTGCCAGCAGGCGCAACCCTCTCTGGTCCAGCCATCGTGGAGCAGGCCGGTTCGACCACGCTGCTCTTACCCCGGCACACGGCAAAAGTGGACCCATTTGGCAATCTGGTCATTGCCCTGGAGGCGAACGATGGCCATTAATCCGGTTACGCTCGAAGTGCTGCGTCATGCCTTTGATTCAGTCGCGGAGCAGATGACAGCCGCCCTGACCCGGGCCAGCTACTCCACCATTTTGAAGGAAGGCAAAGATTGCTCCTCAGCTATTTATGACAGCCAGGGCAGATTGATCGCCGAAGGGGCCAATGTCCCCATTCACCTGAACTGCCTGACCCCTGTGCTGCAAACCGTCCTCAGCCAGTTTTTCCCGCCGGACAGCTTTGCCCCAGGCGACATCGTCGTCACCAACGACCCTTATGCCGGGGGACAGTCCAAAGGGTCGCATCATACCAACGATCTGATCACTATCCAGCCGATCTTTGCCGAGGAGAGATTATTGGGCTTCGCCACGGTCATGGTCCATCACCGGGATGTGGGCGGTATGTGGCCCAATAATAATGCCTGGAACGAGGAGATCTGGCAGGAAGGGTTGCGCCTCGCCCCCATAAAACTGATGGTGGGCGGCCGGATGTCAGAGCCGCTGCTGGCCCTGATTCTGAACAACACCCGCTCCCCCTATCACATGCGCGGTGACCTGATGGCCCAGCTTTCAGCGTGCCAGGTCGGGGTGGCTGGCATGCAAAAGCTGGCGGCCAAATATGGCTTAACCCAATTGCGGGCCGTGGCCGAAGCGCTGATGAACTACTCCGAACGGCGGACGGCGGCGGAATTGAGCCAGATCCCCAATGGTCGCTATGAGCATGAAGAGCTGATTCTCGAAGATGGCGTGGCGGGCGGGCCTTACCGGCTGAAGGTCGCCATTCAGGTGCAGGATGGTCGCCTGACGGTCGATTACGCCGGCACCGACGGTCAGATCAAGGGGCCGATCAACGCTCCCTGGTCGGCCACCTACTCCGCAACCCTGTACGCCATCCGCTGCCTGACCGACCCAACCATCCCCAGCAACGATGGCTGTAATCGCGCCATCACGCTGCACGCACCGGAGGGGTCGCTGGTGAATTGTCGTCTACCAGCTGCAACCTTCCAGCGGATGGTGGTCTGCCACAGCCTGGTTGATTTGCTGCTGGGCGCGTTGGCGCCGGCGCTGCCCCACAAAGTGATCGGCGATTCCTGCGGCAACATCTACAACGATGCCACCGGGATCAATCTGGAAACACACGGTCGGGGTGGCGACACCGATCATCGGCAGAAGTGGAGCGACGGCCCCAGCCAGGGCGGCCTGGGCGCCCGGTCGTTCAAAGACGGCGTCAGCGCCATGGCCTGCCACGTGACCAATGTGGCCAATCCACCGGTAGAGGTCACCGAAATTGAAGCCCCTGTGCTCGTTTTGGAGCGCAGTTTGCGGGTTGACTCGGGCGGGGCCGGCCAGTTCCGCGGTGGTCTGGGGCAACTGTATCGCTGGCGCGGGCTGGCCCATGAGATCCGCTTCAGCTGGAGTTCACAAAAGACCGCCATCCCGCCCCAGGGCGTATTCGGCGGCCGGCCGGGCGCGCCGGGAAAATGGCTCTGGCAGCCGCGAGGCGAAGACGCCCGGCCACTCACCGCCTCGATTGGCACAGCCGAACTGGCCTATGGCGATGAAATGACCTGCCTGCTCGCGGGCGGTGGCGGCTACGGCGATCCCCTGACGCGTGACCCCGGAGCAGTGGCCCACGACGTGCGGCTGGGGCTGGTGTCGGCGGCAGCGGCCCGGGCAGAATATGGCGTCGTGCTGCTGCCGGACAGCGGTTCAGTGGACCTGGCAGCGACATCGCTGTTGCGCCAGGAAATGAAAAAGACCTCAGGTCATTGAGGTCTTTTCAAGAATCAAACCAACTACCGTAGATAATTCAACGGAAATTGCCAACTACCTCGTCAGCAACCCTGGCAACGATATTTTCCGGGTACGGCGGCGTCAACGTATAAACAAAGTGGGTCGCCCCAGCCTCAATAAAGCGCCTGGTCCGTTCAGTTGCTTCCGCCAGGTTTTCATAATTGATGCGCACCTGCGTTGATAATTCAATCTGCTCTATGTCGGTGCCAACCGCTTCACAATGTTGGGCCAGGATGCCAACCTTACGTTGGAACTCCTCAACCGGCCCATTCACATAGTTCCAGATTGCGGCATGTTTGGCGACCACGCGCAAAGTCAGCTTCTCGCCGCTGCCGCCAATGACAAAGGGCGGGTACGGCTGTTGCACAGGTTTCGGTTCGCGGCGGGCCTCTTTTAACTGGTAATAGCGGCCATCAAAGTTGGTCACTTTCTGGGTCAAGAGCTGCTTGATGATTTGACAGGATTCATCCAGGCGCCGGATGCGCTCACCCGGTGGGTAGAGAGGAATCCCCATGCTCTCATGTTCATATTCGTTCCAGCCGGCGCCGATACCCAAATCCAGGCGGCCATTGGAGATGATGTCGACAGTGGCGGCAATCGAGGCCAACACAGCCGGATGCCGATAGGTATTCCCAGTGACCATCAGGCCGATGCGAATACGGCTGGTTTCCGCCGCCAATGCCGCCAGGGTCGTCCACCCTTCCAAACAGGGCCCATTCACATCACTGAAGATCGGCGCATAATGGTCAAACAACCAGGCGTGGTCAAAAGCGTGGTTCTCATCCACTTGCTGCCAGATCCGCAGGATATCCGCGTAGGTGGTATGTTGTGGCGCAGTTTTGATACCAAAAGTAAGCGGTCTCATCCGACAATCCTCCTATTCATTACCTTTGCAAAATCAGTTCAGGCCTGGCCAAGAAATTCTTTTACAGCTTTCATAAAGGCAGCGGGATTTTCGCGCCGAATGTTATGGCCGGCCCCGGGAATGTGAACAACTTGCACGAAGTCCGAAAGAGAAGCCCCTTCCTGGGCAGCTGCGGGCGTAACAATAGCATTCAGGCCGACATCAGCTGTTATCAACAAAGTGGGCACAGTCAGCGCCGCAACATATTCGCGCCAGGGCGCACGGATTCTGACGACGTCAAAAATTGCCGTATCAAGCTGTTGTTTGGAGGCCGCCCAGGCCGGAAATTCAGCGTCAGGCCAGGTAGGCGACATTGTTTTTCCGTTTGCTATGATCTCAGCAACGGGCGTCTCCCCAAGGTTGGTGATCCATTCAAAAAAGGGGCTCCGGCGCAAAGGTGGATCATCAGGCGCAGGATCAATCCAGGCCGGGTCTTCCAGAATAAGTTTGCCGACAAGGTCAGGAAAACGAGCGCCGAAAGCAGTCGCGGCGATGCCGCCCATGGAGTGCCCCATAACGATTGGCCGGGACAGGCCCAGGGCAGTAATGATACCGGCCGCATCCGCCGCATTGTCGATAGCCTGCGCCTCGCCAACGCGCACTGACAGACCATGACCACGCGCATCTGGCATAATCACATCGTATGCGTCCTCCAGCAGTTGAGCGACTGGCGACCAGCATAAACCGTTATCGGAAAAGCCATGCAACAGCACAAAGGGTGGCTTATTGCCCTGCCCCGTGCGCGTGTAATGAAATTTATCTTCGCCTACCAAAACGTAATCATCAGTCCAATGGGGCAACATGTTCACTCCTTCTTTTGTCCGTCTCTTAGATCAGGCAGCCGCAACAGAATTAATCCCCTTGATCATATCGGCCGCTTTTTCCGCAATCATGACCACAGGGGCATGAGTATTACCAGAAGTAACACTGGGCATAATCGAAGCGTCGACCACGCGCAGTCCCTGAATACCGTGGACCTTCAAGGTAGGGTCTACCACCGCCATCTCGTCGATGCCCATCTTGCAGGTACCTACCTGGTGATGATAAGTCACGGCCGATGCTCGCGCATAATCCGCAAGGTCGGCGTCAGAGACGACAGCCTTGCCTGGATACAGCTCCTCATCGCGCCAAATGGCCAACTTTGGTGATTCACCAATCTGGCGACACATTTTGAGGGCCGTCACCATGGCATTGAGATCATATTCGGTGGAGAACAGCTGCGGATCAATCGCCAATGGGTCAGCAACTGAATTGCCCGTCAATTTGAGTGTGCCCCGGCTGGTGGGGCGGACGATGCCAGCATAAAGCGTGTAGCCATCCTCTGGACCTGTCATATCATTGTTATAAACCGGGACATGGAAAAAGAGAGGTTGTAGATCAGGTCCAAGCCGCCGTGGGTCGGTCTTGGCAAAAAGCTGCCCATGTAATGGCTGCAGGCCTGGCAGCGGTGGTGGGACTGGTTGACGGGCAGAGTAGATGACAGGAGAGAGCAAATGATCATGCAGATTATGGCCCACCCCTGGCAAATGATGAACAACGGGAATGTCAAATTCGGCCAGATGATCCTTGTCCCCGATACCAGACAGAAGCAATAGTTTGGGTGACTCGATGGCGCCAGCCGCCACAATCACTTCACGAGACACCTTAACGCTATGCATCACTCCGCCATGTTCGTACTCGACACCAACGCAAGTCTGCCCCTCAAATAGTAGTCTGTGAACCCGAGCATGGGTGAGCGCAGCACAATTGTTGCGTGCCAGGGCGGGGTGCAAAAAGGCAACGGCGGCACTACAGCGGCGCCCATCCTTGATGTTGAGCTGATTAAAATTAGCCCCAATCATTTGCTCGCCGTTGTAATCGTCCGTAAATGGATGTCCTACATCGACGCAAGCATCGACAATCGCCTGAGTCACAGGATGCCGCGGGTAATCACTTATCACATTCAGAGGACCACCGCTACCGTGAAACCCATCACCACCTGCGTCAAAATTCTCGGACTTCTTGAAGTAAGGCAAAATGGATTGATAGTCCCAACCAACATTCCCCTCATAGGCCCAATTATTGAAGTCAGACCAATGGCCGCGCACATAGATCATACCGTTGAGTGAGCTGCTGCCGCCAAGGGTCTTGCCCCGTGGCCAATGCAACTGGCGACCATGACAACCTGCCTGGGGGACGGTGTAATAATCCCAGTCGTACTCGGTGCCCCAAAGCTCAATCAGGCGCATGGGCGTGTGAATTATTTCGTTATCATCCGGCCCCCCTGCCTCCAGAATCAAGACGTTGACATCAGGATCTTCACTCAATCGATTGGCTAACACACAACCAGCGGAGCCCGCACCAATAATGATGTAGTCATACATCTGTCATACCCTCCCAGGCGAACACGGCATATCTAGCTCGCAGCTTTGTCTATCTATCTTCATGTGCAGCCCAGCACACCGTTTCAAGATGCATAGATTGCAATAATGGTTGTACCGCGGAAAACGTGACTGAGCGTACCATATTCTGCTCTGATAGCGACTTTGACGACCGGAGTGATTATAGCAGAGGATACCAGAGGCAGGCTGTGGATTGGCGCCTTTCCGGAGTTTGGTGATTGACATTGCCGATACCGGTAAAATCAGGGGCACGTATCATGTTGCCACACCCTATCATCATTTTCCATCTCCACTCCCCGAGTCGTTATGAAGGAGTCATTCGTGCAAACGCGCCTCGCAGTCAATCTTGATCATCTGGTCAACTCACACGATATCCGCCTCTCAGCCTGGGGGCCTTACAGCAAACAGTACATTGGTGTCTCTCATATTCCCGAAATTGCCACCGGTCTGCGTTTTGATTTGAGCCTTTTTCCGGGCCTGTACCGCCGCAATGTACTCATCCCCAATGTACGCTGGGATTCCGGCTACCATCCCTGGACGGCGGCGCCGGACCTCAGTTATTTTAGTCACCGTCACGACATCAGCGGCAAAGACCAACTCTACTGTGACATCGCCTATTTTCGCCTGGATGAAACAGCCGTGGTAACGCGCTGTTCCTTTGTCAACAACACCGTTGAACGGCAAAACCTGGCCCTTCATGCGGCCGCCTGGCTCAACTTTCCCCCCAGGGAAACCAACTCCACTGAGACGTTGCAAATGAGCCGGGTAGAGTTGCCACCGGGCGGTATCTGGGTTGACGCCTTGAATTATCACGAGCTTTCTACCGTCCATGTTGAGCCACAGGCCAACCTCACCTACGACGGCCACCGCCGGGGCGAAATCCGCCAGCACGGGTTTGTCAACGGGGTGGGCCTGGGGCAGGGCTTTGGCCAGGAAGCCGGCGATACCGTTCGCTATCGTTTCTTTGTCAACCAGGGGTTACCCGAGGCCAGTCTGCTACTGCGCTACCGGCTAAAGCAGGGTCACACCTTGCGTCTCAAGCTGTCGGGGATGATTGAAACAACAATCGAGCTGACGGGGGACGGCACTCTGGGCAATTATCACCTTGACCTGGCCCATGTGCCGGCGGGTGCGGCTGAATTGGTCGTTACTTCAGCCGGCGGGGCGGCCCTCGAGCTGGATGGATTGGCCCTGTTACCGGCCGGTGCGGCGGCCAACATCCACTTTGTGCCGGTGACCTGGAATCCCCGGCCGGATCTGCTGCCCGGCCCGCGCCCTACCGACACGCTCATCCTCAAATACGAGCACCTGGATAATTGCTACGGGTTGGCCTGGGGCGGGCAGCCTTCCGTGGTGCGCCAGTTTCTCAGCCAAGAGTTGGATGGGGTCATGCGCAATTACGTGCACGAACACGTGGCGACCACGTTGACCGGTGCCGGCAACGGGCATTTTACGGATGTACTGATGCATCCTATCGCCATGCAACCCCACACAGAACAATCGTATTACGGCCTGGTTTGCACCGGTAGCCAGGCGGAGGTTTATCAGCAGCTGACACTGTTTGACCCTGCCGCACCGGAATGGGAGCCGCTCTTTGAGCAGGCCAGGCAGAAGGCAACTGACCATCTGGTTTGCAAGCCCTCTGGCAACAGTTACCGCTTCAGCCAGGAACGAATGGCCGCCACGGTGGCCACCAATATCGTTTACCCGGTCCGCACCCGCGGAACCTGGATTCGCCACTACACACCGGGCCGCTGGTGGGACAGCCTCTACACCTGGGATTCCGGCTTTATCGGCCTGGGACTGCTGGAACTGGACACCGACCGGGCCATTGATAATCTCAATGCTTACGTCACGGAGCCGGGCACTCGAGATGCGGCTTTTATTCATCACGGCAGCCCGGTTCCTACCCAATTCTATCTCTTTCACGAACTGTGGAATCGCACCCAGTCAGCGGAATTGTTGGCTTATTTTTATCCCCGCTTGCAACAGTATCACCGTTTTATGGCCGGGCGGCTCGGTAGCTCCACCACCCGTACCCTCAAATCAAATCTGCTCAAAACGTGGGACTACTTTTACAATTCCGGCGGCTGGGACGATTATCCGCCCCAGGTCTACGTGCATCGGAACCAGCTAGAAGAGCGGGTCACACCGGTCGTGACAACGGCTCACGTGATTCGCACGGCCAAATTTATGCGCATGGCCGCGCTGGCCCTGGGTTTGGACACGGGTGAATATGACGAGGACATTGATTTACTGAGTGAGGCATTGCAGCGCTACGCCTGGGATGAACCGGCCGGTTATTTCAGCTACGTGCGCCACGATGAACAGGGAAATCCAGTGGCCATTTTACGGCATGAAAGCGGCCAAAACTTCAACCGGGGACTGGATGGCGTTTCGCCATTGGTGGCCGGCATTTGCACCCCGGCCCAGGAACAGCGCCTGGTGGGCCAGCTCATGTCGGCGCGGGCGCTGTGGACAGAGTATGGGGTTACGGCCGTTGACCAATCCGCCGCCTACTACAACCCAGACGGTTACTGGAACGGCGCCGTGTGGATGGCCCACCAGTGGTTTATGTGGCGGGCACTATTGGATTTAGGCCAGGCTGACCATGCTCATCAAATTGCCCAAACCGCCCTTGAGGTTTGGCGGCGTGAGGTCGACAGCAGCTATAATTGCGCCGAGCATTTCCTGGTCCAGAACGGACGCGGCGCCGGTTGGCATCACTTTGGCGGCCTTTCAACGCCGGTGCTGAGTTGGTATGGCGCCTACCATCGTTCCGGGCGGCTCTCGGTAGGACTGGATACCTGGGTAGAAGCAGTGGCTTTGGCGGCCGACCACCGCGCCATTACTGTCCGGCTGAAACACTTTGGCCCGCCGCATCATGCCCCGCTGGTTATTGCCTCTATGGCGGCAGGCCCCATCTACACCGTTACCTGGAACGGGGCACCGGCTCCCTGCCAGGAGCGTTATCCAGGTACGCTTGAAATACAGCTGCCGGCAAATCCAGCGCCAGGAGAGTTGAGGGTTATCGCCGCTGAACGATAAGGCGCAAATTGGCGCAGAGAACTGCTCTTTAAGAGGAACTCAATGATGAATCGCTTGCTGGTAATCGGCGGCGCGTCCTTCGATGTGCTGCATTTAGAAGATCGCACGGTAGCCGCCGCCGGCGGGGCCGGCATGTATGCGGCCATGGCTGCCCAGCGCTGCGGCGCCCAAACCACCTTGCTTGGCCCGCATCCCGACCCTTGCCCGGGGCCGTTGCAGCCGGTGGCCGCGCGCCTGGAGGCGTGGCTGGGTCCCATCGTCTCTCCAGAGAAGCTGCCACGATTCGAGATTTCCCACAAGCAGGGCAAGACGGAATATCTCAGCGAATTCATTGGCGCTGAGGAAACATTTTCACCCGACGCGCTGCCGGACGACTTGTCACTGTACGATCACATCCACATTGCCGCTTTGGGAGACGCCAACAAGCAGCTGGCGTTCATAGAGGCGTGCCGGCAGCGGGGCGCAAAACAGATCTCCGCCGGCACCGGCATGTCTATCGCGGCCCAACAGCCGCAGGTGGTACGCGCCATCCTGGAACAGACAGAACTCTTCTTCATGAATCTGGGGGAAGCCGAGGCGCTGTTTGGTTCCCTGGAGAAGGCCAGGACAGAGCCGGGCAAACTGCTCTACGTCACCCTTGGCTCTCAGGGAGCTTGCATCATTCAAGGAGAGTACGCGACGAAGATCCCGGCCGTTGCCGTGCGTGAACTGGACCCGACCGGCGCCGGCGAGACATTCTGCGGCGCCACGCTGGCCTTCTTGCTGCAGAAGAAACATCCCATCATGGCGGCCCGCCAGGCCGTGGCGCTGGCAGCGGAGATGATCACCCAGGTGGGGCCGGCCGCACTCTTGACGGCTGATCCGCCGCCGCCGGCCGCACTTGAGCCACAAGTACAGCTCAATGAGGGCCGGATCCAAAAGATCGCGGCAAAAATTGCCACGCTCCCAGAGGTGCATCCCTTCGCCTTCGTCAGCCCCGAACTGCCAATTGTTGGCGATCCCCGGACAGTCGATTTCTTCTTCGCCGGCACGCTGCAACAGTTTAGCTTTTGGTCGGTACGAGACGATCGCTACCACCTGCCGTTGATTGACAGCATCGATGGCGTGAAACAGAAAGGCTCTGACTATCTGTGGGGTGCGTTCAAACGGCGCCTGGCCCAGGACCCGGATTTTTGCTCACCGGCGCGGCAGGCAAATTTGACCCGCGAGGAGATGCTGGCCTTATTTCGCGCCGATGACGGCGGCGATCCGATGCCCGCCCTCGATTTGCACCTGGAAATGGCCCAGCAGTATGGGCGCGACATGCTGGCCCTGGGGCTGACGCCACAATTGGTGTTGGCGAAGGCATTGGCCTCAGATCAGCCACTGCAAACATTCATCCTGCTGCTGGACAAGATTGCCGGCTACAAAGAAGATCCCCTGCGCAAGAAAAGCTCCCTGCTGGCGATGATCCTCAACCAGCGCCCCGAACGGTTCCTGCCGCTGCGGGCGGATGAGGAGGTGGAGCCGGTCATCGACTACCATGCCCAGCGCTTCTGCTTGCGGGTCGGGTTAATTGACGTGCTCGATGAGGCGCTCAACAACAGCCTGCTAAACCGGCAGGTCATCTCAGCCGAAGCGGAGTGGGCCGTCCGTTACGCGGCCTACCGCGCGATTGAACAGGTGACGTTGCAATCAGGGCGGGAGACCGGCGCCGTTGATTGGTATACCTTCAATGCCCGCCGCCGCTGCCCGGAAATGAGCGAGCCTGAATGCCAGCTCTGTCAGGTCGATCCTGTGTGCGCCCATCGCAAAGGGCTATTTCAGCCCGTCCTGCGGACGAGCTTCTACTAGAGTGGCGGACTGCAAACGATGACCCAGATGGAACAACTTCCAGATTCTGCAGAAACAATCACAGCTGCCTGGCTGACCGACGTGTTGCGTTCAACCGGGACAATTCAATCGGCCACCGTCTCGCAAATACGCCTGGAACCGATCGGTGATGTTGCGGGCTTCATGGGGGAGATTACCCGCGTTTTTCTGTACTATGATCTGCCAGAAGAGACGGCTCCCCGAACACTCATTGCCAAATTTCCCACCACTGATCGCAGACTACGAGCCGCCTTAGCGGTCAACCGCTTGTACGAAAGAGAAGTCCGTTTCTATCAAGATGTGGCCAGTCAAATCAAGATGCGTATTCCCCACTGTTATTTCAGCACGATCGATGATTCGGGGCAAAATCCGCTCCTTTTATTAGAGGACTTGGCGCCGGCCCAGGTGGGGGATCAGATTGCTGGCTGCACCGCAGCAGAGGCTCAATTAGCAATCGTAGGTGTCGCCAAACTCCATGCCGCATTCTGGAATAGTCCAGACCTAAAGAAGTTCGATTGGGCCCGCGTTATATCAAGTCCCGATCGTATGGACCAGAAAGCCTATCAGCAATACAAGTGGCCCAGATTCTTTGAGAAATTGGGTCCCTATTTATCAGACTTGATTCTCGATGTCACGCGAGAATATGGTGAGTTAATGCCCGAAATCGCCCGACGCATGGGGGATCAGCCACAGACAATGATCCACGGTGATTATCGCCTGGACAATCTCTTCTTTAACCAGTCTGGGGAAGGCGTCCCCTTTGCGGCAATTGATTGGCAAACGATGAAACTGGGGTCAGGCACCTGCGACGTCGCCTACTTCTTGAGTGACAATCTCAAGGTAGAACTGAGACGAGCGGAAGAGCTAAATCTACTGCACCAATATCATCGTACCCTACTGGAACAGGGAGTACCAGACTATTCGTTCGCACAATGTTTGGCCGATTATCGCCTATCCTTTTTCTTCCGGGTTCATATTCTGGTAGAAGGCGGCTTTCTATTTGATTTTTCCGACAGAAGGCAGGCAGAATTGATGGAGGTGCGACTGCGGCGACTATCAGCGATTCTGGAGGATCAGGACATTCTGGGGCTGCTTGCGTCCATCAGGAACAATAGCAGTGCGCTTTGAGACGTCGGGATTAGAAGGGTTCATTTTGCTGGTAAGACAGCCTTTGCCCACAACCGAGGTTTGCCGGTATGATTTGCCATCAAGCTCAACCTGGTCGGCATGGCAGAAAGGCATGAATGTTATCTGGCGCTGTCACTTGTATTCTTGAGCCGGAAATTTTGTCCTATTTCACCGAAAGGTGCTATCGTACCAGTGCAATACAATGTGTCAGATGTCTACTTAGCCATCCCATGTTTGCCCCGCACTTCTTCCACCCACGCTTCAAGCCCTTCTTGAGTTCGAACCTGTTGTTGCCATTCCCACTTTCCTCTCGTTCTTGCATCTTCCCAAAGCAAGGCCTTGATATCATCATGTTCTTTTTCAAGCCATTGCAACCATTTGGGTTTTGACCATCGGGGTGGCCAGATCGCCAGCAGTAGCATCACCAATAAAATGGGCGGTATGATGTATAAACCCATATCACCGCGCTTTTCTGGCGGCATAGGGATAGCCATCAACACCCCTACAACGAGGAACAACAGTGAGCAAGGCAGCATTGCGTACGCCATTCCAACGGGGGCAACTGGTGTTGAATCGTTTAACCACCATACTTTGAATCGGCCGCTCAAAATGAGTAACCCAAATAATAAGCAGACAAACGAAATGGTGAAAAAGAAGACAAGAAACCAAATGTCTGAAGGCATTGAGAACCCCTTTAGTTTTGGGACTGTAGGGAGGATAGATTTCTCGTTGGCACAGCTCCAATGTTCTCATAAATCCAAGGGGTTGCCCACCCATCTCGGCGCAGCTTACTCCACAAATACAGAACTGGAGGTGAATATTGGGATAGGCTTCGCTCCCGCGATTCGGCCATAGGACTATAGGTGGCAAGCAGGAAAACAAAAGACCTCTGATAAGTGAGGTCTATCTGGCTTGGTTTGAATTGTTATCGGATTGGCGGGAGCGACGGGAATACAAAGATCACTTGTACGAAACTACGGATCGCGTTTTGGCCAGAACACAGTGATTTCGGCTTATACAAGCGCTTAAGAGGAGTCAACCATCAGGTTTGAACAGGCTTGAACAGTATGAGTTAACCCTGCTTCAGCAAAGCGAGAAAGGCAGTCGGTTCGATGACCGGTACGAGCCCATCATGAAAGTCGCGGGTGTTCCGAGTAACCAGGTAGTCGGCGTCAGCTTCCAACGCCGTCGCCATCGGCACGGCGTCCTCGAAATCTGCCCACCCCCATGATAGGGTCTTGCGAATTACTGCGTCATCAACTGCGACGACGCTGAGCACTGCCAGTAATTCAGTCAAAGTCGTCACAGCAACTTCACGCGATCGGACGCGATTGACAACATAGAACAGAGTGGTGAGGGAATGCACGGTCAGTAACCCAGACACTCGGGCACGTGCTACCGCATCTAGAACACGCGCAGAATCCTCATTATGAGGTTGGCGGCGCTGGGCCATATCCCTGATCACATTCAATTATCCATCCTCACACTCAAGATCCAAGCACTGTGGCCTTATCGGGGTCGGAGGAATGCAAACCATCGAAGGCAACGTTCTGTCCAACGGCCACTGGGTGAAAGGAGCGCTACTGCTGCGCCGCCTGTTTGGCTTCCCAGTCGATGGCAGGCCAGGCGACCTCTGGATACTGTTGTGATTTCATCGGTACGAAGCGGGCTGCCTCGCCTACTATCTCAAGCAAGCGAACGAGCGCCAGGGCCAACATCTCATCCTCATGCAGGTCATTGTGCGACTTCTGCTGCGAGAATGAAATTACCTTGCCAGCTGCATCCAACATGTCGTGGATACGGCTATTATCCCTTCTTCACAGATGGTGACTACAGCTTCTCGCGCCACGTTGTCGCGGATATGAGAGCCAGAAATCCCCAGGTGTTTAAATCAACCGTGCGGCAAAAGAGCTGAGACAGCTCGTCCTGCAAATCAAAAGACCAAAACCCGGCATGACCTCTTCAAACTCAACCAGAATGTCCAGGTCACTGTCAGGCCCGTAATCTTCTCGCACCATGGAGCCAAAGCAGCCAGTCTGATGATATGGTTGCGCTCACAGAAGTCTGGTGCATCTTCGAGATTCGTCAAATGTGGTAATGATTGAATGGCAGGCAACATTATTCCGCGTCCTAGCAATCTGTTTCTGAAGTCGGTCTTCTCGACTGATGGCATTATAGCATAGGATACCAGAGGCCATCTTCTACGCGATCGAATTTGGGCGGTGTTCGCACCTGTTACTGCCCGTCTTCGAAGGAAACGCAAGTGCGAGAACGAACTATCGCTCCCCCGATCCGACAATAGGGTTGCCAGATTCGCCCGGGAAAAGAAAAAGACCTCTGGTGAGGAGGTCTTTCTGGCTTGGTTTGAATTGTTATAGTATTGGCGGGAGCGACGGGGATCGAACCCGCGATCTCCGGCTTGACAGGCCGGCGTGTTAACCACTACACCACGCCCCCAATGTATGTCTTGCTTTTAAGGCAACGAGGCGGAATTTTAGCAGAGGGAATAGGCCGTGTCAACATGAATTTACGATTTGGGATTTTTGATTTACGAGCCGAAATTTCCTGTGAGAATCTCGTCTATTGTCCACTCTCGTAAATCCCAAATTGTCCCTCGTAAATTGCAACCCTGTCCTTCCAAGCGTCACCCTGTCATTCCGAGCGAAGCGAGGAAAGAGAGGAGCGTTGCAGTTCGGCAATACTCGTCCGTAAGAGCTGATCAGCCATCACGATCGCATCCTCAGAGTTGAGGTTGGCGGACCAGGAGAAATGATCGTCGTCACCCATGGCCTCGCGCAGGGCGGGCAGGGCCATGACATGGCCTTGCTTGACAAAGGGGCGGGAGCGGCCCACGGAACTGGGACCGTAGATGACCAGGGTCGGGCAGCCGACCGCTGCAGCGATGTGGGTGGGGCCGGTGTCGTTGCCGACGTAGAGGCTGGCCACTTCGCCCAGGGCGCCCAGCTCGTTGAGGCTGAGTTTGCCGGAAAGGTCATGGACCCGGCCGGACATCAAACCCGCCACCGCCGCTGCCCGCTTCTCTTCCCCGGCCGATCCCAATACCAAAATCGTCGCCTCATACTCCCGCTTCAAATGGTTGCCCAACAAGGCAAATCGCTCCACCGGCCAGCGGATTTCCGGGTGTTCCTTGTCGGGATTCACCCCGCCGCCTGGATGAAACAGCACCAACGGCACCTCCCCCTGCCAGCCCCACTCGTCCACCAACCGCTGGGTGATGGTCGTGCGCGCCTGGTCGGAGGGGTAAAACTCCATGCCGCTTTCTTTTTCGATGCCCAGCGCCTTGGCCAGCAATAGGTAGAGGGTGGTCTCGTGATAGGTGGCGGATCCGGCCGGTGGCTGCACCCGAATCGTGTGGGCAAAACCAGCCCCATCCACATCCAACCCGATCCGCTGCGGGATGCCCGCCAGCCAGGCCGCCAACCCCAGCCAGCGCGACCGGTGCGGGATAAAGCAAGTATCGTAATTCTCTTGCTTCAACCGGGCCGCCACGGCCCGGATCTCCCCCCAACCCGGCCACGCCTGGCCGACCTGGTTGAGTTCGATCAGCCGGTTCAGCCTGGGATTGGTGGCAATCGCCGGCCGCGCCCACCGGCTAACGGCCCAGTCGAAGCGAGCTTCAGGAAAGGCATCGCTCAGAACCGCCAACAACGGCGTCGTCAGCATCACCTGGCTCAACCAGCCAGGTTGAAGAATGACCACCCGCTTCGGCGTCTGAAAAGCCGGCGCCCCCTGTAACCGGAACGGCACACTGGCCAATCGGTTTACTGTCTGATACCAGAATCCCCGTTCGCTCATGTTTTTTTGCCACGGATTATCACAGATTTAGCACGGATTATTTTGTAGGAATAGGTTTGCCTGCCAGGTGAATTGCTACAAGGCTTCAAAGAAGTTTAGCCGCAGATTGCGCAGATTTTTGGGATAAGAGAAAAAATCTGTGTGAATCTGCGACATCTGCGGCAAAAGAATTCCAAAGGTTCTGGCGGTCTACTTAAGTCCACAAAAAAAGAATCCGTGCTCAATCCGTGTCAATCCGTGGCTCCTCTTCTCTCCTACCCGTCGACCGTGATCAGGTCCGCAAAGCCACTGAATTTGGCCGGGCCAATACCCGGCACATCCATAATAGCTTCAATCGTGGCAAAAGGCCCATTCGCCTCACGGAATGACACGATATTCTCAGCTGTGCTGGGGCCAACCCCGGGCAGGGTCTGCAATAGAGCCGCATCTGCCGTGTTGATGTTGATGCGGCCAGGCGCGGGGGCGCTGTTGTCGCTGCCGGCCGGTTCCACCACCGGCACCGCTGTTTGCACCAACGGCGGCACAGCCGCTACCTCCTCCACAGTGGGCACATGGACCTGGTCGCCGTCCCGCAACGGCTGGGCCAGGTTGATCTGGGCCGCCTCCGCATCCACCGCCAGCCCCCCGGCCGCCGCGATGGCCTCGCCCAACCGGGCGCCAGCCGGCAACGCATACACCCCACTCTCCAGCACAGCACCACTTACATACACCTGAATCGGCGCCGCTGTAGCCGTCGCGCTGGGCGCTGGCATGAGTGTCGCCGTTGGCAGTGGCGGGGGCGGCTCTATCAGCAAGGCCGTCGGCTGGGCCTGCTGGTTGGCCGCCAGGATGATCACTGCCGCTGCTGTACCGGCAAATAGGCCAATGAGCAGGCAGAGCAAACGCTCCCGCCAGTTCACCGTTGGCCGGCCGAATTCTTCTTCTTCCATCTTACCTTTACCTCCTTTTGACGGAACTCCTACCGTTTCAGTTAGGTAAACGAATTTCCGGGGCAAATCGCCGCATTCCCGCACATATCGGTTGCGCGCCCACTACACTCAACGGCGCCAAACCCTTTTTGCCGCCATGAATTTCGCCAATCAGTCGCTTTTCAGGTATCTTTGGCCGGAATTTTAGATTCAGCCGCCAAGGAGTGTCGCATGGCCGATAACAGCGGAGCCAAACCAAAACCTAACACCAAACGTATCCCCATTGAATTTCCCAAAGAGCTGGATGCCGTCTATTCCAATGGGGTCCTGCTCACCAATACGCAATCAGAAATGGTGATCGACTTTCTGCAAATCCTGCCCCGCACCAACAAGGGCAAAGCGGTGGCCCGGGTCGTTCTGCCCCCTCTTCATGCCAAACGGCTTTATGAGATCCTGGGTCAGAGCGTGGCTAATTTTGAGGCCCAGTTTGGCGAGATCAAGATGCCGCCCAACCTGGTAGATCAGCTTTTTGGCACACCGCCGGCAGGTGAAGAAGGGGATGAAGGCCGCGCTGAGGCCGGGGAATAACTGATGGCAGACCTGGAACAAATTGCCGATACGATTCGTGAAGAGTTTGAAAGAGTGGATGATGTCCGCGACACCGCTTATCAGCGTTCGCGGGAACTAATCAGTACCTGCGCTCGCTGCATTCGTGCCATCCATCGTGAAGAATGGTCCGAAGCCGAAGCGCTGTTGCAGAAGGCGAAGGAAGCGACCGAAACGCTGGTGGAGGCGGTCAAGGATTATCCCGAACTGTACTTCGCTGGCTATACGCAGGATGCCGTGAAGGAATTTGTCGAGGCGAACCTGACCTACGCCTTTGTGCGCGACCTCCCCATTCCAGGTCCCGCCGAAATTGGCGCCGAGGCCAACACCTGGCTCAACGGGCTGGCCGAAGCGACCACCGAGCTGCGCCGCCGCATCCTGGATATTCTGCGCCACGGTCACAGCCAGGAAGTGGAACGGTTGCTGGACAAGATGGATGAGGTCTACAGCCTGCTGGTGACCTTCGATTTCAGCGACGCCATCACCCGCGGCCTCCGCCGCCGCACCGACACCGTCCGGGGCGTCCTGGAACGGACCCGGGGCGACGTCACCAACAGCTTCCGCCAGGCCGAACTCCGCCAGGCCCTCGCCGCCTTCGAAGAGCGGATGGCCAATAACCAGAAAGAAGCTTAGCCGCGAATTGCGCTAATTCTCGCTAATTGATATTCGCGGAAATTAGCGCAATTCGTGGCCAGACTCTTCCCGCTGCTGAACTGGAACAGTCGTGGAGCCGATGATAAGCCCAACCCCCAGGCCGATGAGGGTGGCGATGATTAGCCACGGCGCCAGTTGGGCCATGACCCATCCAATTTCGGTCTGATTGAACTCTGGCCCATGGCCATGCAAGCCGGTCTTGACTGCCATCAGGATCAAAACGACCAGGTTGGTCACCAGGCCCGCCACCGCCCCGGAGGCCACCATCAGCGCCAGAAAACGCCATAACCGCAGCTGCCGGCCGCCAATCAGCCGCTGCAGTGTCTGCCCCCAACCCACGGCGACAGCCAGACAGCCCAAGGTCAGTACGTAGCGCAAATCTCCCTCGAGCGCCAGCCAGATAAAGAAGGCCACGCCCAGGAGCACAGTAAACGGTTTCAACAGCGGTATGCGAGCAGGAATCTGGACCATCAGCAAGGCCCGCCGATTCGAAAGTTTGCGTCTAGTTGCTATAATCGACGGCCGGTAAGATTGTAACAAAAAAGAGATCTAGGATTTACGATTTGGGATTTGGGATTTGGGATTTACGAGAAGCCTGGCAGCAGCCAGGCCAGGCGCGGACCATTAGTGTATTGCGGGCCGCGCGTTACCATGTTGGCGCCCAACGCCTCGTAATTCCCAATTCGTAAATCCCAAATCCCCACAGGTTTTCCAATGGCTCCACAGCCCCAACAGCCCAAAATCAACCCAGCCGACTACGAACCGGCCAGCTGGCGCCTGCTTATCACCGGCCTGCGCCGTGGCCCGGAGAATATGGCCATCGATGAAGCGATCCTGGAAGCCGTCGCCGCCGGCGAGGCCCCGCCCACGCTGCGCTTTTACGGCTGGGAGCCGGCCTGTCTGTCGCTGGGTTATGCCCAGGAGGCAGAACTGGTTGATTTTGATGCTTGCGAAGAGCTGGGCTGGGATGTCGTGCGGCGCACAACCGGCGGGCGCGCCATCCTGCATGTGGATGAGCTGACGTACAGCGTTTGTGCCCCGGCCGGTTCCTCGCGCGTCAAAGGGGATGTCATCGAAAGCTATCAACGCCTCTCGCTGGCCCTGGTCGCCGGCCTCAAGCTGATGGGGCTGAACCCGGAGCGCGCCAAACCCTACTACCAGGACGCCGGCGCCAAAGGGCCTGCCTGCTTCGATGGCCCCTCTAACTACGAAATTATGGTCGGTGGTCGCAAACTGATTGGCTCGGCCCAGGTGCGCCGTCACGGCATGGTCATGCAGCACGGCACCCTGCCCCTCGCCGGCGACATCACCCGCATCGCCAAAGGGCTCTACGTCGATTACCCCGGCCAGCGCATGGCCATCGAGAACCGGCTCCGCTTCCGCGCCACCACCCTCCTCCAAAGCGGCGGCCAGGGCTACGACTTCGCCCGCGCCGCCGACACCATGGCCCAGGGCTTCGCCCAGGCCCTCAACCTCACCCTCGAACCCGGTGAACTCACCGCCAAAGAACTCGCCCGCGCCGCCGAGCTGGAGAGAGAGAAATATGCCAGTTCGGAGTGGACGGAGCGGATATAGCTGTCAGTAAGCGGTTCGCTTTCAGCGGTCAGCCCGGCGCTGCGCGCCTATCAGTGATGACGCCCTACTGAAAGCGGCGCGGCCGCGTACTGGCGGCCGAAAGCTGAAGCGTACCGACAGCCTGAAAGGGCCACGGGCCTTAGCTGTTAGCTGAAAGTGTAAAATTTGAGAACGTGCAGGGCAAACAAATGCCAGAACCACTCTCGCTCACATTGAACGGCTTCCCTAATAGCTAACAGCTATTAGCTAACAGCCCTACGGCTCCGGCGTCCCCAAAAAGTACCCCTTCGGGATCGGTTGCTCGTAGGCCGGGGGCGGCGGGGGCGGGCTGTCGGTGAAGATGACGTTCTCGAAGCCGAGGTTGCCCAGGAACTGTTTCATGTATTCGCGCGCGTTTTCGTCCGCTGCATCCAGAATGCCGGCTTCCAATGAGGCCTCGAGGATCTGGCGCTCGGCGTCCTGGCGCACCAGCGTCTCCAGTTCCGGGTCGGCGCTGGCGAAGAGGCCGCGGTCGCGATCGTGCACGTAAGAACGCTCGTTGTCCAGGGTGGCGATGAAGATCTCTGCGTCGGGCAGATGGACCATCACTGTGGTCGGGTCAACAACCTGCATATCGGCCGGTTGCATCTTGGCCAGGTCCACCCCGGCGTAGACATCGCCGTAAGCGACAAATAAGATAGATTCACCAAAAACACCAAAGAGCTGTTCCTGGTTCTTTTCAATCGTGACGATCTTTTCCAGCGACATGGAGGCAGTCTCCAGCCGAGCCAGGCTGTTAATCTCCAGCACAATCGTCACCGGATTGGGCAATATTTCCGGGGTCGCTTCCAGCGATAGCTGGGCGACCAGCCCATCGATTGGATCGGTGATGGCGTTACCAGCTTTGTTCAAGCCGGTCACAACCGCGTAAACGCCAAAGGAGGCCACCAGGAAAAAGATTATGAGAGCCGCGTAGGCAGCTTTTCTCATCATATTAAAAACTCCTGCCCCTGCTGCGAGGCATTGCTTCTAATCTCAACACCAGTCCTATAGACGCGGCACACCAGGAAAAAGTTGCGCCCGTTTACGAAATATTGACACCGGCCGGTCCCCCCGGACACAACCATCAACAAGATTCTAACATAGCCAGGATTCACGCCGCGGCCATAAACTGCTAAACTATGACCTTGTTGTGACCCTGGCTTCGGCCAATCAGTCTGGCTCTACAGTTTAGAAACCCAACCATCCCGTTCCGTTACGCTACTTATGGCGATTGTGGCCTGCAACATTCATCTGCAATTAACCTACGTGCACTCCCTAAAGGAAAAGCGCCGCATCCTCAAAAGCATCATCAGCCGCATCGGCCGTGAGTTTAATGTAGCCATCGCGGAGGTGGATCATCATGACATCTGGCAGTCGGCTACGCTAGGCTTGGTGACAGTGGCCAATGACGCCGCCTACGCCCATGGCCTGCTGGAACGGGTCGTTGCCTGGATTGAAACCAACCGGCCGGATATCCAACTGGTAACTTACCAGATTGAAAATCGTTAAGGGCTCGATGGGAAATTACACCCATGTGCTTCTCCTGACCCGGTCCGGCTGTTAAAATGAACCCGGCATGCCAAATGGGCGGAACAATTCGCCCCCGGGGTACGTATTACACTTATGCAAAAAATCCTGCCTTCCTTTTCGCGATCCGGCCGCCCGCCGCTTCGCCTGCTTTTTCTCCTGCCACTCCTGTTGTTAACGGTTCTGGCACCCGCTGCCAGGGCGCAGGCTGATGAAGTAGACGGACCGGCCGGTCTCACCATCGAAGCCCACGGCGGCTTTGATGGCTTCTACAAGGCCGGTCAATGGGTGCCGCTAACCATCGAGCTGGCCAATGATGGCCCTTCTATTGAAGGGGTTATCCGCGTCAGCACCGGCCGGTCCAGCGACAACAACGAAGTCATCTACGATTCGCCCATTTCCCTGCCCACGCAATCGCGCAAACGAATCACCACCTTCGTCTATTTCACCGGCTTCACCAGCCGGCTGTCGCTCCAGCTGCTTGATGGCAATGATGTCATTGCCACCACCACTATCACCAACCTCACCCAGATCAACGCCGACAGTATGCTGTACGGTATCCTGACCGAAGATCCCGGCGAGCTGGAGTTTCTGGAGCGTGTCATAGGTGACCGGGACTCGGGCGATGTCAGCTTCATTGAGCTGGCCGACCTGCCCGATGCCGCCGCCGGCTGGGAAGCGCTGGATATCCTGGTCCTGAATGATGTGGACACCGGCCGGCTCAGCGAAGACCAGCGGTCCGCCATGGATGGCTGGATCAACGGTGGCGGCGTCCTGGTCGTCACCGGCGGCACCAACTGGCAACAAAACAGCGCCGGCCTGAGCGACCTGCTCCCCGTGCGTCTAAATGGCACCGAATCGGTTGACAGCCTGCCCTCCCTGGCCGAGACCTTTGGCTTTGCCTATCGGGATGCCGGCCCCTACATCGTGACCACCAGCACCCTGTTGGAAGGGGAAGTCCTCTACGCGGAAGGCAACACCCCCTTGCTGGTGCGCCGCACCATCGGTCAGGGCGCCATCTATTTTCTGGCCCTTGACCCCAAAACCGCGCCCCTGCGTGACTGGGACGCCAATGAAGCGTTCTGGTCTGAAATCGCCGTCAGCGCCCAGGAAGCGCCTTTCTGGTCCACCGGCATCAAGGAAAGCTACCTGGCCCGTGACGCCGTCCGCAACCTGTCCGGCCTGACACTGCCGTCAGTCTGGCTCATGCTTTGCTTCCTTGGCACCTACGTCCTCGCCATTGGTCCCATCAATTACTTTGTCCTCAAGCGGATGAAACGGGCGGAAATGGCCTGGATCACCATTCCGGCCCTGATCATTCTCTTCTCCCTCGGCACCATCATCACCGGCTTCCGCACAAAAGGGAATCAGGTCATTATCAACCAGCTCTCGGTCGCCTACGGCCAGGTTGATGGCGAGCAGGCGCAGGTCCAATCCATCATGGGGTTATACTCGCCCCGTCGGGCCAGCTTTGACCTGACGCTGCCCGGCGACGTCCTGGTTCGCCCCCTGCAAGACCAGTTCGGCGTCGGCGGCAACACCAACATGGGCACCATTGAACGGGGCAATGATGTCATCATCCATGATGTCCGCGTCGATGTCAGCGCCACCGAAGCGTTTGTCATCGACAGTTTCCAGCCCATGCCCGACATCAGTGGCGAGGTTACCCTGACCATCGACGATGCCGGCTCGCGCCTCACCGTCATGGTGACCAACAACAGTGATCTCACCATTGAAAATGCCAGCATCCTGTTTGGTTATCAGCTACTCGGTATCGGTAACCTGGAGCCGGGCCAGAGCGAGACGATCTCGGCCGAGCTCAACAGCCTCAGCGCCCCAACCAGTACCGACATGAGCAGTTACACCGCCTACGGCGTCAATTCGCCACTCATCGCCACACGCTATGAGGAGATCATCTACGGCACCGCTTCGGATTACGGTCGCTTTGATGATGCCAACACACAAAGCCGCTACCAGCTGATGCAATCACTGCATGCCAATATTTATGGCGGCGAGGCGGTCAAGATTCCCCAGGAAACGGTCACCTTGATTGGCTGGACCACTCAGCCTCAGGTCGAGGTGGGCATCGATGCCCGCGAATCGGAAGTTCAGGCCACGACCCTTTACTTTATTGAGCTGCCGTTTAATCAATCCATTGAAGCAGCCGCCAACCTCACCATCGATCAGGGGCTCTGGTCCTTTGACATCCGTGACTCCAGCGGCATCTACAATCCGTCACCCTTTGACCTGGAAATGAGCAACGGCTGGATCGAATTCGAATTTACACCCTGGAGCACTTTCCAGAGTCTGGATGTCGATGGCCTTGATGTCGTCATGGCCCTGCCCCTGGGCGAATATTACGCCGGCCAGGAAATGCCCACCGTCAGCCTCTGGGATTGGCAGGAAGGCGCCTGGATAAAACTGGATGACGCCACCTGGGGGGTCAATCGCATCGACGAGTACGAGCGCTACGTGAATAACATCGGCTCCGTACGCATCAGGATTAGCTACACAGGCTTCACCTCCATTCGCGTACGTGAGATTCAGCCAATTCTCTACGGTGACCTTTAGAGCAAAGTATGGCAAACATCATTGAAATCAAGGGGCTGACCAAAAAATATGGCCAGCTCACCGCCCTGAATAATCTTGACCTGGAAGTCGAGCAAGGCGCCGTCATTGGCTTTCTGGGGCCGAATGGCGCCGGCAAGACAACCACCATGCGCATCCTCACCACCCTGCTGGAACCAACCGCCGGCGACGCCTGGATTGCCGGGCACAATATCCACAAGGATCGCCAAGGCGTGCGCCAGGCCATCGGCTACATGCCGGATTACTTCGGCGTTTACGAGGATATGAAGGTCTGGGAATACCTGGACTTTTTCGCCGCCTGTTATGACATTCCCCAGCAAAATCGGGATGGCATGATCGATGATTTGCTCACGCTGGTCGACCTCGGCCACAAAAAGGATAGCTTTGTGGAAGGGCTCAGCCGCGGCATGAAACAACGCCTGTGCCTGGCCCGCACCCTGGCCCATGACCCCCAGGTGCTCTTCCTGGACGAGCCGGCCAGCGGCCTGGATCCGCGCGCCCGCATCGAGATGCGCGAGCTGCTGCGTGAGCTGAAGAATATGGGCAAGACCATTTTCTTCTCGTCCCACATTCTGTCGGAAGTGGCTGACATCTGCACCAGCATCGCCGTCCTGGAAGCGGGCAACCTGATCGCTTACGGCAACATCGCCGACATGAAAAAGCGGCTGCAACCCCACCGCGTTTTTGCCGTTCGTTTGCTGGGCGACGATGAAGATCTGCAGCTGGTCCAGGAAACCCTGCTGAACCACCCCCAGGCCGATTTTCTCCCGCCTGAGGATGAAGAAGTGCGCGTCGAAGGTGAGCTACTATTCACATTTACCGGCGACGACCGGGACGCCAGCATGTTATTAGGCCAACTGGTCAGCCGCAATGTCCCGATCATCTCTTTTGCCGAGCGTGAAGGCGATCTGGAGGATGTCTTCCTCAAGGTTACCCAGGGCATTGTCAATTAATGCCTCAGCCTGCTGAAAATGACTGGTGTTTCACATCTGTTTGCATCACCAGCCTGGCAAGTTGCGACACAAACTTTCTGTAAGGATTAATGATGGCTGAAGAAGCATTAAAGCCGGGAAAAATGAGCCTGACCGAGCGGCTGCAGAAGGTTCTGCAAAATCCGGTCACGGTCAAAGAATTGCGGAGCCGGATGCGCGGGCCGCGGGCTTTTATCGTCCTGACGATTTACCTGGCGCTGATGAGCGCCTTCATTTGGGTTGTATACCTGGTCTATTATCAGGCGACCCAAAACACGTACGGCCCGGAAGTGAGCCTGGCGGGCAAGACGGTTTTTGGCGCGGTGTTGGCGGTTCAGGTTTTCCTGATCGTCTTTATCGGGCCGGCGTTTACGGCAGGCGCCATCAGCGGCGAGCGCGAGCGGCAGACTTATGATCTTTTGCGGACGACGTTGTTACCGGCCGGTGCCCTCGTCCGCGGCAAACTGCTCTCCGCCCTCAGCTACGTCCTGCTGCTCGTCTTCGCCGCCATCCCGCTGCAATCCCTGGCCTTCCTGCTGGGCGGCATCGCCTGGGAAGAGCTGATCATTTCCCAGCTACTCGTCGTGGTCGCCGCCATCACCTACGCCCTGGCCGGGCTGTACGCCTCCTCCCTGATGCGCTCCACCCTGGCCGCCAGCGTCACCACCTACGCCATCGCCCTTTTTCTGGTCGTGGGCCTGCCCATTCTGGCGCTCTTTTCCATTTCCTTCATCGGCATTGCCCTGAGTTCACCGAGCACGCCAGCCTGGGTCGAACATGTTGCTGCCGTCATCGGCTGGTACCTCATCCCGACGAATCTGCCGGCTACCCTGGTGGCAGCCGAAATTGTGCTGCTGAATGAGGGGTCGCTCTGGTATTTCATGTACACCTCGGGATCTTTTTCCTTTATTTTTATCTCACCCTGGCTGCTTTTTCTGGTACTCTACTCCATGTTATCCGCCCTCTTCTACTGGGGCAGTGTGCGGCGCGTACGCAAAATTGCGGTGCGCTAGAGATCATAGACGTTGTGGATTCCTGCTTTCGCAGGAATGACGACGCAAGAAAAATGTGGGGCGCATTTAGCCGGTTCGACAGAACTCAACTATTTTGACGTCATTCCCGCGAAGGCGGGAATCCACTGACATCCGTGTTGCGAAATGAACTTGACGACACCACACCCACCTGAATACGAGACATTAGTCGGCCAATTGGGCCGCTGGGACCGGCGCCGGCTGGTCAACCTGGCGCTGACCTGGCTACCGCGCGGCCTTTTGGCCGGCCTGATGGTCGCCGCGCTGGCCGCCGCCGCCGCCCGGCTCAGGCCGCTGCTGGATGAGCAGCAATTATTGCTCATCATCGCCATCACCGGCGCCCTCGGCCTACTGGCCGGGCTTGTCTGGACACTCGTCCAGCGCCATGATCTGGCGCAGCGGGCCCGTTTTGCCGACCGGCAGTTTCGGCTGCAAGAACGTTCAGCGACGGCGGTGGAGATTCAGACCGGCCGGTTAACCGTCCCGCCCATCTTCGCCGACCAACAGCTCGAAGATACCCTGCGCGCCGTCGACAACGTTGATACCGGCGCCCAGTTCCCCTTCAAGCTCAACTGGCAGGATTTTGCCATGCTGCTCGGCGCCGCGACGCTCCTGACGGTCGCCTACATCCTGCCCAACCCGCAGATCCCCAAGCTCATGCAGCAGCGGGCCATCACCGAAAGCATCGAAGAGCAAATCGGCGTCCTGGAAGTGTTGGAGGAGGAAATCCTCAACAATCCCGAGCTGACCGACGAAGAAAAGGAAGCGTTACTGGAGCCGATCCAGAGCGCGCTGAGCGAATTGGGCCAGCCCGGCATCAGCCAGGAAGAGGCGGTCGCTTCGCTCTCTGAGGCGGAGGCAGAGCTGCGGGTGTTGGAGGAGGAGAATGCGGTACCGGCCGGTGACATCCTCAACGAAGCCGGCAGCTCCCTGGCCGACAACCAGAACAGCCAATCGCTCGGCGAATCGCTGCAAAACGGTGATTTTAGCGGCGCTGCTGCCGCCGCCGCCGACCTGGCTACAGAGCTGGAAAACCTGACCCCTGAAGAGCAGGCCGCCTTGGCTGAGGATCTCGCCCAGGCGGCTGAAGCGCTGGCCGAAGCTGATCCCGAGCTTTCCCAGGAGCTGGCTGAAGCAGCCGAAGCGCTGCAAAATGGCGACACCGCCGCGGCCCAGGCTGCTCTGCAAGGTGCCTCCGGTACCCTGCAATCGCGCGCCCAGGAAGGTGCTGTCGCGGCCCAGGCCGGCAGCAGTGCCGACCAGCTTAGCGAAGGCCGCGGCGAAGTGGCCAGCGCCGGTCAGAGCAGTAGCGGTACCGGCGAACAGGCCTCCGGTCAGACCGGTTCCGGGCAAACGGGTACTGGCCAAACCGGCGAAGGCAGCTCCGGCGAAGGCCAATCCGGCTCTGGTTCCGGTAGCGGCGAGGGCCAGGATGGTAATGGGAGTGGCCAGGGTAGTGGCACCGGCAGCGGCAGCCAATCCGGTACGGGCCAGGGCGGCCCTGGTCCCGGCGGCGGTCATGCCGAAAATGTCTATGCCCCTGAACTGATTGATTTGAGCGGCGAAGAAGGCGTCGAGATTGAGTTGCCGGCTGAATGTCTGGCCAACCCGGCCGCCTGCGGCGCCCTGCTCAGCGAGACCAACACCGAGTTTGGCGACGAGCAAAGCCTCGTCCCCTATGACCAGGTCTACGGCGACTACCGCGACGCCGCCTACGAAGCCCTCGCCGACGACTACGTGCCGCTCGGCTACCGCGAATTCATCCGCGACTACTTCTCCTCGCTGGAGCCATAACCTGGCCAGCGGGCTTACAGGCTGAGGCCAAGAAAAGAGCAGCCACGGATTAACACGGATTTGACACGGATTTCTTTGAATTGATATGAGGCCGCATCGCGACTGGAACCAATCCACAAAAGAAAAATCCGTGCTAAATCCGTGTCAATCCGTGGCAAAAAAAAGAGATCCTAAATGACGATTCCTGACACCGTTCCCGGCGAACTAAGCATCGCCACCTTCCGTGAGACCGCCGCCACCATCGAGGCTGAGATTGGCAAAGTGATTGTCGGCCAGCGCGACGTGGTGCGCCATGTGCTGATCGCCATCCTGGCCGGCGGCCATGCCCTGCTGGAGGGCGTGCCTGGGCTGGGCAAGACGATGCTCATCCGCACCATCGCCGATACCCTGCAGCTCGAGTTCAGCCGCATCCAGTTCACCCCGGACCTGATGCCGGCCGATATCACCGGCACCGATATCATGGAAGAGTCGGCCACCGGCGCGCGCAGCTTCCGTTTCCAGCGCGGCCCCATCTTCGCCAACCTGGTCCTGGCTGACGAGATCAACCGGGCCACGCCCAAAACCCAGTCCGCCCTCCTGGAAGCGATGCAGGAAAAGACGGTCACCGTCGCCAACGAAACCTACAGCCTGCCCCGGCCGTTTTTTGTCCTGGCGACGCAAAACCCGCTGGAAATGGAAGGTACCTATCCGCTGCCGGAAGCGCAGCTGGACCGTTTCCTCTTCAAGGTCCACGTCCCCTTCCCCTCCGCCGCCGACCTGACCGAAATCCTCGACCGGACCACCGGCAAGGAAAACCCGCAAGCCACCAATGTGGCCGATGGCGCCATGATCATGGCAATGCAGGCGCTGATCCGCCAGGTCCCCATCCCCACGCATGTCAGCGAATACATCAGCCGGCTGATCGTGGCTACCCATCCGGGCAGCTCGCCGGCGTCGATGGTAAACCAGTACGTCCGTTATGGCTCCAGCCCGCGCGGGGCGCAGGGTCTGGTGCTGGGCGCGAAGGCCAATGCGCTGCTGGCCGGCCGCTACAATGTCGCCTTTGACGACGTCGCCGCCGTGGCTGCGGCAACGCTGCGCCACCGGCTGCTGCTCAATTTTGAGGCTCAGGCCGAAGGCGTCACCAGTGAACGGATCATCGCCGACCTGCTTGAGCATGTCAGCCAGGAAGCCTAAACCGCCCCGATGAGCACTCTGTTCGACGAAACCACCCTGCGCAAGCTGGAGCAGCTCACCCTGGTCGCCGACCATGTGCGCGTGGGCATGATGAAAGGTGACCGGCGCAGCCGCAAACGGGGCACCTCCATCGAATTTGCCGACTACCGGGATTACACCCGTGGCGACGACTTGCGCCGGCTGGATTGGAACGTTTACGCTCGTCTGGAGCGCCCCTTCATCAAGCTCCTGGAAGAGGAAGAAGACCTGGCCGTCCATCTGCTGATTGACGCCAGCCGCTCCATGGATTGGCCGGAAGAGGGTGAGCCGGACCATCACAAGCTCAACTTCGCCTTGCGCGTCGCTGGCGCCCTGGGCCACATCAGCCTGACCGCCGGCGACAACCTCACTGTCACCCTCGTACAGAGCCGGGGCAATGAGCGCTGGGGACCATCGCGCGGCAAGCAGAACAGCCTGCGCCTGCTGCAGTTTTTGGACGGCCGCGAAGGGGCTGGCATCACCGATTTGAATGTCTCCTTGCGCGAATATGCTTTGCGCGGCGGCCGGCCCGGGCTGGCCTTTGTGCTCAGCGATTTGCTCTCCCCCAACGGCTTCCAGCCCGGCATCGACGCCCTGCTCGGTCGCGGCTACGAAGTCGGCCTCATCCACATTTTAAGTCCGGATGAGCTGCGACCCGGCGCCGCCGGCGACCTGAAGCTGGTCGATATCGAGACGGGCGCGGAGTCGGAAATCACCCTGGATGACCCGACCCTGGCGCAATATCTGGCCCGCCTGCGCGAGTGGCAGACGGAAATCGCCGCGTTTTGCAGCGCCCGCCAGGTCCATTATGTGCCGGTGAGCACAGAACTCGCCTGGGACCGCCTCATCCTCCACACCTTGCGTCAGAAGGGAGTGGTCCGTTGATTTCGTTTCTGACGCCGCTGATGCTGCTGCTCGGCCTGCTGGCCGCGCCCATCATCCTGCTCTACATGCTGCGCCTGCGCCGGCAGGAGATGCTTGTCAGCAGCACCATGCTCTGGCAACGGCTGCTACGCGACCGGGAGGCCAACGCCCCCTGGCAGAAGCTGCGCCGCAATCTGCTGCTGATTTTGCAGCTGCTGATCCTGGCGCTGCTCGTCTTTGCCCTGGCCCGCCCCTTCCTGCCCGTGCCCTCGGTCATCAGCGGCAGCGTCGTCGTCCTGTTGGATGGCTCCGCTTCGATGCTGGCCACTGACGTGGAACCCAATCGCTTTACCGCCGCCACCGTCGAAGTCGAAACTCTGATTGATAATCTGGCCGGCACAGACCAGATGACCCTGATCCTCGTCGGGGCGGAGCCGGCCGTGCTGGTTTCAGCGGCCAATGACCGCGCCGTCCTGCGCGCAGCGCTGGCCGAAGCAGCCGCCGCGCCCGCGGTTGCCAATTGGCCGGCTGCGTTTGCTCTGGCCAACGGCGCCGCCCAGGGCTTCCAGGAAGCCCGCGTCGTCGTCGTTTCCGACGGCGGCCTGCCAGAGGGGCTGCCGCCGCTGCCCGGCGATTCTCTCTACCTGCCCATCGGCGCGAGCGCCGAGAACCTGGCCCTGACCGCTCTGGCCACGCGCGACACGGAAGCAGGGCCGCAGCTTTTTGCCCAGGTGGTGAATTATGGGCGGCAGACGCAAACGGCGTTGCTTTCGATCCGGTTGGATGGGACTTTGTTTGATTCGCGCCGCGTGGAGATACCGGCCGGTGAAAACGCCAACCTCACCTGGCAAATCCCGGACAGCACCGCCACCATCAGCGCCGACCTCGGCGAACTCAGCGCCGACAACCTCGCTACCGACAACCAGGCCTGGGCGGTTCATGAGGGCGGCATTAGTAACCGCGCCCTGCTCATCAGTGAAGGCAATCTGTTCCTGGAACAGCTCTATGGCGTCCTGCCCGGCATCGACGCCTTCCGGGCCGACCCGGAGCAGCCACTAACCGGCGAAGGTAGCGAACCGTTCGATCTCTACATTTTCGACGGCGTGCCGCTGCCGGAAGCGTTGCCCGATGGCGATCTGCTCATCATCAATCCGCAGCCGGCGACCAATGCCGCCCCACTGCTGGAGGTCGGCGCCGTTTTCTCTGATACTGTTGTGACTCAGTTGGTCAATTCGCCGCTGCTGAATTTTGTGGATTGGAGCGGCGTCCAGATTTTGCAGGCGCGCGATGTCACCGCTCCCTGGGCACAGACGCTGGTCGGCGCGATTGGCGGACCGCTGGTCCTGACCGGTGAGCAGAATGGCCGCCGGGTCGCCATCATCACCTTTGACCTGCGCCAGTCTGACCTGCCGCTGCGCATTGCGTTTCCCATATTAATGGCTAACATTACCAACTGGTTGAGTCCGGGGCGCGCCTTCGATGCGCCCAACGGCTTGCAAGTGGGTGCACCCGTTTCCATCCTGCCCGGCGCCAGCACAACGGAAGTAATCGTGACGGCGCCGGATGGCAGTGAATGGGAACAGGCAGTGACCGGCAGCAGTATTCTGTACACGGAGACGGCGCTGCCGGGGCTGTATGAAGTGACATTGCGGGATGCGACGGGGGAACAACCGGCCGGTCAATTTGCCGTCAACCTGTTTGCCGCCGACGAATCCCAGATTGCCGTGGAAACAACCATCCGGTTGGGCCAGACTGACGTGACCGCCCCCACCGAAGAAGATGTGGGCCAGCGCGAACTCTGGTATTGGCTGGCGCTGATCGGCTTTCTAGTTCTGTTGCTTGAATGGTGGGTCCACCATCGCGGCGCCCGCTGGCCCAACTGGGGCTGGCTGCAGCGCCGCAACGCCTGAGGCTATCGGGATGAACCGACGCGAATTCCGCTCGAAAAAACCTGTTTCCGTCGTCTGGCTTGCTCTGGCACTGCTGTTGTTGCTGGCCGCCTGCGGCGGCCGCAGTGGCGGCATTCTGCCGCGCATCGAAACGACCAATATTGGCCTTGATGTCTACGGCCAGCCTGTCCCCCTCACCTTCGCCGCCTTGCAAGCTGACCCCGCCCTCTACCAGAATACCAACATCGTCGTCTCTGGCGCCTACACGCCGCTGCCCCGCACGAACTGTGCACCATTTCCGGACAACGGTCCCCGTATTGGCTGGGGCCTGATTTCCGACCAACTGCGTCTGGACGCCATCAACCTCGATGAGGTGCTGGCGCTGGTGCCTCAGGGGACGCAGGTAACCGTGGAAGGGATCTGGCGCCTGTATATTGGGCCGGTTGGCTGCGGCAAGGAACCAGCTCATAATTCGATCTGGTACCTGGAAGCGCTCCGTGTGGTGCAGCCCAACCCGCTCCCTGTCGAAGTTGCCGCTCCGGCCGCAGATCCTGGTCAACAGAACGAGGGGGGGCAGGGTGTGCCCGTCGGCGAAGACCAGGGTAACGGCGGCGACGGCCAGATCATTGGCCAGCCAGATGCCACGGCCACCGGCACCGTCACTGTGATCGGCTCTGGCGGCACGCCAACTGCCACACAGACGCTGGCGTTTGGCACCGTCGATCCATCAGCCACCGCCAGCGCCTCCGTGACCGGCACCGTTACCGGCACCGCCAGCCCCACCGTGACCGGCACCTCGCCACCGGGGGCCACACTCACCAACACACCCCCACCCGGCGCCAGCTTTACCCCGACCTTACCTTTCCCAACCAGCACCCAGGCCCCCAGCAGCACCCCGCTGGTCACGGCAACGGCGGGTCCATCACCAACGTTCGGCCCCACAAGCACTCCGAGACCAACCAGCACACCAGGTGGCTATCCCGGTGCCACCAACACGCCGTCCCCAACTTCCACACCATCCGGCTATCCGTAAGCAACATTGGCGCATTCAGCAGTCAAAAGTCATCCGCCATCATGGGTCACAGCGACGGCGTGTTGCCCGCCGTCTTTTTGGCGAACAACTTCATCCCTGATACTCTAGACAAACGGCAACCCACCGCCCGGATATTCCCTGGGCCATATCATTGCCGGCCATCTTGCACCCCAAGGAGTTGCTATGCCCCCTGACACGCGAAACGCCGATTTGATGTATCACATTCATTGCCGGCCCGGCGACGTAGGCCGCTATGTATTGCTGCCCGGTGACCCGGGCCGCGTCCCCATGATCGCTGCTTTGTTGGACGATGCCGAAGAGGTCGCCTACAACCGGGAATACCGCACCTTCACCGGTACCCTGCTGGGTGAAAAGGTCTCTGTCACCTCAACCGGGATGGGTTGTCCCTCAACCGCCATCGCGGTCGAGGAGCTGGCGCTTTGCGGCGCGGACACCTTCATTCGCGTCGGCACCTCCGGGGCGATGCAACCGTACCTGGAGCCGGGTGACCTGATCATCACCTGGGGCGCCATCCGCGATGAATATACGTCGCAGCAATACCTGCCCCTTGCCTTCCCGGCCGTGGCCAATGTCGATGTCACCCTGGCCCTGCGCCAGGCGGCGCGTGACCGCGGCGTGCGCCATCATGTGGGCCTTTCCCAATCCAAAGATTCCTTCTACGGCCAACATGAGCCGGAAAGAATGCCCGTAGCCCGGCAGTTGCAAGACCGCTGGGATGCCTGGGTTCAGGGCGGCGCCCTCGCTTCGGAGATGGAGGCCAGCACCATTTTTGTGGTCTCCAGCTTCCTGCGCTGCCGGGCAGGCGGCATCATGATTTATGGCGGGACCCACGGTGACCTCTCCAATCTGCTGGAGACTGCGATTGCCGGCGTGGCCCATCTGATTCGACAGGACGGTGCCCGATGAGCGACGAACCATTGCAATATCACATCAAGATGCGAACGGGGGATATCGGCCGGTACGTGCTGTTACCGGGTGACCCGGGCCGGGTGCCGCTTATTGCCAGCTTCTTTGACGAAGCCTGGGAAGTAGCTCATAACCGGGAACACCGCACCTTCACCGGCACCCTGGATGGTGTCAAAGTATCCGTCACCTCGACCGGCATCGGCGGCCCTTCCACCGCCATCGCCCTCGAAGAGCTAATCAAAATTGGCGGCGACACCTTTGTGCGTGTCGGTACCTCCGGGCTGATGCAGCCGGAGACAATGACCTCAGGTGACCTGGTCGTGGTCAGCGGCGCCGTCCGTGACGAAGGGACGGCTACACATTACATGCCAATGGCCTTTCCGGCCGTGGCCGACCTGGACGTGATCGACTGCCTGCGCCGGGCCTGTATCGAAGAAGGGGTCGGCTACCATGTGGGCATCACCCACTCCAAAGATTCCTTCTACGGCGAAGTCCAGCCGGAGCGGATGCCACTGGCTGACGAACTGCAAGCCCGCTGGCGGGCCTGGGTGATTGGCGGCGTCCTCTGTTCGGAGATGGAGTCGGCGGCGCTCTTTGTTATCTGCAGCATCCTGCGCAAGCGGGCCGGCGGTCTGATGGTTGCCGTCAAAGACAGCCATCCCGGTGTGGAGACCGTCAGCCGTGTCGCCGTCGCCGGCCTACGCCAGCTCATTGCTATGGACAGGGCTTCCGGGCGCCTGGCCGAGGAGTAAATGGGCTGTATAGGCTCAACGTATGATCTCTGGCCACGTCCGGCGACTTCTTGGCTTCGTCATTCCTATCAACATCAGGCACCCGTTACCAATCGGGGCAGGTATTTCCAATGAGTTCATTCACGCAAGATCTAATTGATAAAGCTGAGCCATACATGCAGGCGCAGATCAAAAAACCATTCCTGCTGGGGCTGGTCCATGGCGACCTGCCGCTGGAGGCGTTTCAATATTGGCTGAAGGTTGATTACCCGTATCTGCACAACTTCGTTAAGGTTTGCGCCCTGGGGGTGTTGAAGGCGACAGACCCGCGGGATATCACTATCATGATGACCCACATCGACGGCATCCAGCGCGAGATGGTGGATCATGAGAAACATGCCGCCCGGACCGGCGTTAGCCGGGAAGAGCTGCTGGCCTATCCGATGGGGCCGCTCAAATATTCCTACACCCGCCACCAGCTCGCCTCCGCCTATGACGGCGACATCGGCGACGTGCAGGCGGCGATCCTGGCCTGCCAATGGGGCTACCCGGAGGCCGTCTACCGGCTGCTGCAAACGCACACCCTGGCCCCGGATAACCCTTATTTGGAATGGTTTGACTTCCATGGCGACCCGGCCAACCGGGAAGCGCTGGCCGAATCAATTGAGCTGCTGGACCGCCAGGCGGACCAGGCAACGCCAGCCCAACGTGAGCGCTATGCCCGCGTCTTCCGCCTCAGCGTCCAGCACGAGACGATGTTGTGGGATGAGTATTACAACCGGGTGGAATGGGAAAATTATCCGGGGTTGTAGTCTGGCTCTCACCCTGAGAATGGCCACGTGGCGGCCCCCGTTCACTAAGGCAAGAAACGGAGATACCGCTAGCATAGTTGAAGGCAGACAGGGTATGGATTCCCGCATTCGCGGGAATGACGTCGAAAAGGAGATATTTCTCGACCTTGTACAAAGCTTGATACCTTCTTCTTGTGTCGTCATTCCTGCGAACGCAGGAATCCACTGTGTTTATCAAGTCGAAAGCCAAGGAATCTCAAGCCAAATGCGCCCTGCTCTTGCAGCCTCTCATGATAGGGCAAAACGCTCATCACGGGTGGGCGAAAGGTCCCAATCCAAAAGGTTGGCTAGACAGACAGGCAGCGAGCCAAAGGACCGGGAAGCCGCCCAGCCAATCACCGGCCGGACCGGCGAAGGGCATAGGTAGAGGTCCCTCGGCGCTTCTTGATGGGCACGGGACCCCATCAAGGAGCCTCGGGATGACGTCGTTTTGATGTTTTGATTGATAGGAGTAATGAAATGGACAAATTTATGCGCGCCGCCTATGAGCAGGCGCAGAAGAGTATGGCTGAAGGGGGTATCCCCATTGGGTCGGTGCTGGTAGTCGATGGCGAGATCGTGGGCCGCGGTCATAACCAGCGGGTGCAGAAGCAGAGCGCCATCCTGCATGCGGAGATGGATGCCATCGAAAATGCCGGCCGGTTGCGGGCAGCTGATTACCGGCGGGCCGTCCTGTACACCACGCTCTACCCCTGCGACATGTGCAGCGGCACCGCCCGGCTCTACCGCATCCCCAAAATCATCATCGGCGAAAATCGCGCCTTTCAAGGTGATCCGGCTGATTTGCGGGCCCACGGCGTGGAGCTGGAAATCCTGGACGATCCGGAGTGCATCGCCATGATGGCCAAGTGGGTTCAGGAAAACGCGGATCTGTGGAATGAAGACATCGGTGAGTAATCGGCCGGTTCGCGTTAGAATAGGGGCATGAATGAATTTATTGATGCCCCTTTAAAATTTGTTGCCGGTTACGAGCCAGACCAGGAAGAAGGCACCGTCGGCCTCTGGTTTATCTTTCGCGGCTACCAGATCCTGGTTTTTGAGAAAAATGAGCTCTTCGCCCTGCCCCAGGTCATTGCCCTGAGCGAGATCGGGTTGCAGTCGCTGCGCTCGTTTTACCTTGGCTCCCTGGATGGCCAGCCTTGCTTTGTGGCGGAGCTGGATGATCTGGTGGAGGCACCGGCCGGTATGCAGTTCCGCAATCTGCGCAGCCTCTACTCCGCTTTTCCCGAAAAACTGTTCTGGATCGCCGGTCGCGCCCAGCATTTCCTCGACTGGGATCGTTATCACCAATATTGCGGCCGTTGCGGCACCCCTACTGTGCGCGCGCGCAACGATTGGAACAAACAATGCCCCAAATGCGAGCTCAGCCATTATCCCCGCCTCTCGCCGGCCATCATTGTGCTGGTGGAAAGGGGTGATGAGATCCTGCTGGCCCGCGCCAACCGCTACCAGGGGGCGATGTACAGCGTCCTGGCCGGCTTCGTCGAGCCGGGCGAATCGCTGGAAGATACGCTGCACCGGGAAATTTTTGAAGAAGTCGGCATCAAGGTCAAAAACGTTCGTTACTTTGGCAGCCAGCCCTGGCCGTTCCCCAATTCGCTGATGGTCGGCTTCACCTGTGAATATGAAAGCGGTGAGCTGGTTCTGCAAGAAGAGGAGATCGCCGATGCCCAATGGTTTACGGCAGACAACATGCCGGAGATCCCCCCCGGCATCAGTATCTCGCGCCGGCTCATTAACTGGTATCTCGATAAGCACCGGCAGCAATAAACCATAGACTAAAATTCTCGGCGCAGGGCACGGGCCGCGTCCAACAGGTCCAGGGCAGCACCAACCAGGCTCGGCTGCGGGGTCGGGGCCGTGTCCTTTGGCACCGGCGTCGCCGACTTCAGGCGGTCGCGGATGAGCTGAACGATCTCATCGCCGTTCTCAATATCCTGGAAGCGCAACAAGCTATCACTGGCTTTCTTCTCATCATCACTCTTGTGGCCGCCGCCAGCTACCCGAACCTCAATATCTGCCAGCCCCAACAACGTCTGCAGCGGATTGCGTTTTAAGGTCAACGCCTGAACATTGGCATAGCGGATGCCGATCTCACGCCTGGACCAGATACCGGAATAGCTGCGCAAGCCCTCTGGCTCGATCAGGTACCAGGTGGCATGATACGGTAACCGCAGCCAGATAGGCAGATAGCGAAGGATCGCCTGAATTAAAAAGAGCCCAAGACCCAGCCATTCCAGGAATTGGATGGTCGCCTCGGTAAACGGATTAAAGGGCCAGGTGGCCGGGTCATAGACATTCTCACTGAGAAATGCCAGGAACCCGGCGAAAATCGAGTCACCCAGGGTGACAAAGGTAAAAATCCCCAGCGGATTAAAGTGGCCCAGGAACCAATCACTGTAAAAAAGAACAAGAATACCGAACAGTGCCACGCTCTGTGTCAGGAACCAGATCAGGGTCTGATATTGATACCGGCGCCGGGAGAGGCGGAGAATAATCGTCCCGGCAGTTGCGGGCGTGGCGGCCGGCGCTCGGGCTAAACGCAACCAGCGGAATAGCCAATCGACCAGTCGGTTACTCATCGTTGCCTCCAGGAGCCGGCTCCGCACGCAAGGGGGCGGTTTCTTCTCGACTAGCCAATAGCGTGCGAATGGCCTGCAGTTCAGCAGTGACCGCTTGCAATGTCCGCGTTAGCTCGGCGGCGGCCGCCGGCGTTAGACCAGCACCGGCCGGTTCCCATGTCTGCTCCTGTTCCGGGGCAAGCGGTGTTGTCTGCCTGGCCCGGCGCATCTGCCGTATGAGATGATCGCGCAGCGCCTCATATTCCAGCACGCCTTCGATGATGAGCTCTGCTGCCGCCTCGCCACTGGCCGTTTGCACCTCAATCCGAGCCAGACCCAACCAGCGCTCAACAATATCGCTGCGCAAATGAATGTCCTGAATGTTACGATAGTTGACCGTCACCTCACGCCGGGACAGATGGCCCCAACTGGCCGTCAACCCATCTTCATCAAACTCATAGGTCAGGGTCCGGTAGCGAAACAGGTTGGTGATGAGCGGATAAAAAAGCGCTGGTCCCCAGAAAAGGCTGTGAATCAGATAGCTGTAGAGCAGTTGCCGGACCGGCCGGAGCGTTCTGGTGCTGGGCTGCATATGCGGTTCCTCCTGTGGCGGCTATACGGGACGCGAGCCTGTCCGTTGCACGGCATTGCTGGTGGATGACGTATAATAGCGCCACGATTCAGCGCAGCTAGGCGTTGGCTCTGAAAAAGGTCGTGCAGTGTTCATTCCCGCTACGGTTCGCTGGTTTTTCCTGGCCGCATTCTTCATTTACGCGGCTGCCATGATTTTGCCCACCCTGATCCATATTTGGTCGCTGCGGCTGCGGGCGCCCGCGTTGATTCGCCAACCCACGCTTTCCCCCGCCCATCAACAAATTCTGGCGCCGACCGTGCGCGCCCTGGCCGAGGCTGGTTTTGGTTGGCCGATCCCCGTGCAGCTTAACAACATCACCATCGACTATTCATTTGGCTATCTGCTGAACCGGCCGGAAAGCGGCACCGCCGCCCTGGTCACCGCCCCCGCCATTCCAACCGCCGACGTCACCGCCAACGTCTCCTTCATCTCGCTGTTTGCCGACGGCTCGGTATTGCACACCATTCAGGGGCTGGGCATCGGGGCCGTCGCCACACCGGCCGACGTGCACACCGAATTTGTGGCGACGCGCTCGCCAGCGGCGACCTGGGCGGCCCATGAGGCGAACCTGGAACGACTGTTAAGCAGGACAGCGCCGTCAACCTGCCAGCCGGACAATTGCCTGGAGGCCATCAACGAGCGCTATTATGGCCGGTTGTTGCCGAACCTGGTGGCGCAAGGAGCATTGGTGGCGGAAGGGGAACCGGCCGGTTATTACCATTTTCAATGGCGCGAGGCGCTGCGGCAAAGCTGGCGGATTCTGCGCGGCCGCCGCCGGCTGCGCCAGACTGTGCGGCTCGTCCGCGAAGAGGCCCTGCCGACCAATTTTGATTTTGATGATCTGCCCATCGCGCTTGAAGTTGAGGCCTACGAACTCAACCAGAGCGGCCGAAAGCGCCGGGCCTCGCTCTGGGGCAGGTTGGCGCTGATTTTCGGCTCGCTGGCCTTGTTTTACCTCTCCTTCTCGCAGCTTTTCCACGTCCGCCAGATTCTCTTTCTATTGCTGGTACTGGTCATTCACGAGGGCGGCCACCTGCTCGGGCTCAAGCTGCGTGGTTACCAGAACCTCAGCCTCATCTTTGTCCCTTTTCTGGGCGCCCTGGCCGCCGGCCAAAAGGAGCGGGAAACGCTCTTTGACCGGATGCTGGTGATTTTTATGGGACCCGTACCTGGCCTGTTCATTGGCCTGGCGCTGTTAGGCTACATTTTTATGGTCACACGGGAATGGTTGCCGGACCCACCGCTGCGCTGGCTGGATAATCTCTGGACGCTCAGCAATTACTTCCTCATCCTCAACGGCTTCAACCTGCTGCCCTTTTTTCCGCTGGACGGCGGGCAGATCGTGCGGCGCACCTTGTTGGCGCGGGCGCCTCTGCTGGATGGCTTGCTGCGCGGGGGCGCCGTCCTCACGTTTGTCGGCCTGGGCCTGGCCAGCGGCGATACCTTGCTACTCTTTTTTGGCGGTTTGCTGGGGCTGGCCACCTGGAGCTTCTTCCGCCAACTCGGCCCGCAGCGCCGCATCTGGGCCGCTTTCCGCGCCCTGCCATTCAACGAAAGCGAGGGCGTGGCCACCGCCTTTCAGGCCATCCGCGCCGCCGGGCTGGGACCCCGCCTGAGCTTTACCCAGAAACGGGGCTACGTCAGCCAATTGCTGGAAATCGGCCGGGACAGCGCCGAAGGGCTGCTGATTCGGGCGGTCTATCTGGCAGCCTACGGTGCAGCGGTGGCGCTGGTGATTCTGAGTTTGCTGTTTACGGCCTTTGTGAGCCGGGGGTAATATGACTATGCAGTGCGCAGCATCATCTTTTACCAGCGCCAGCACCTCGGCCTGCCCAGCCGCCGTCGCGGATCGCTGCCGAACTGATTGAGCCCTGGCGAGAACCTCGCCAGACGAAGCGCAACCGATATGTCGTCAGATCTGGTCTACCTGATTGGAATAGCTTTGCTCATCAGCATGAGCATCATCGGGACAGTCTTTGCCGCCGCACGTCCTATGGCCGGCAAATCTCGGCTGCCGCTATTGAGCCTTGCCGGCTTTCAGGCCATTCTTCTGATCCTGCTTTCTTACCTGGCCTGGCCACTAACAGCCGCGGGCCTGGCCGGGCGCGACGAGCTTGGTGAACAGTTCATGGCGTTGCTGGCGGCTGGTGATCCGGCCGCGTTTTCGCTACTGATTTCAGCTACGCCGGAAGAATTGGAGGCAGCCCGGGCCACCTTGAGCGAGCCGGCGAACCGGCCGGTCAGCCGGTCCTTGCGCCCCGCTACCCCCAATAACATCATCCATGGTGAGGCACATTTTACCGATGGTGCCAGACTGAATGTTACGCTTTTTCTAGATTGGGAGTGGGCAGAAGGGCATTGGCGCCTGGCTGGCTTTGAGGTTGGCCGTGATCCGGGCAGCGGCCGTCCCCGCTTCTGGCTTTATCGCAGCGTGGTTTCTGATGTTTGGCTACGCCAGGCTGCCATAAATGTGGCCATCATCTCCATGCTTTTATCGCTAGGTCTCATCATTCGCGACACATATGTCGGCAAGCAGGGGCGCCTTCATGCCTGACAGCCTCCCTCACCTCCCCGCGGCCTGGCACACGGCCCGGCTCCACATCCGCGACAGCCAACCATCAGATGTTCCTGCCCTGACACAGCTGTTCAATGCCTGCAGCTACGTCGAGCCATGGGATCCTACCTTTGCGCCCGTCGAGGAAACGGAGCTCGCTCAGCTGGTCACCCAAAGCGTGGCCTCGTCGGGTCCAGAAGCATCCTTTCGCCTTCAATGCCTATGCGAAGCGGGCGGCGAACTGGTTGGCTATTTTCACCTGCACCATGCCGCCCCTAATCTGCCCCAGGCCAACACCGCCTTTATCTCCATGTTTGTCATGAATCCGGCACACCAGGGCCAACTGTACGGCCAGGAAGCGGCTGGCGGTCTGGCCCAGCAGCTGACCGGCCTGGGATACCGGGCAATTTGGCTGGAGGTTTACCTCAAAAACTGGCCGGCTCTGCGCTTCTGGATCCAGCAAGGCTTCAACCACATCATCGAGTACGACGGTGCGCCAAGCCTGGAGCCGACCAGCCACGCGACCCTGGTTCTCGAGAAGCGGTTGCCTTGATGCCCCTTAGGACGCGCCGAACATCCGGTCAAAGAGCTGATCGATAAATTCATTCTCGCCGTTGTAGATGAGGAGGTACCGGCCGGTCACCCACAACCGCCCTTCCGGCACCTGGCCCCGGCCAGATGTCACCGCCGCCGCGTCCTCATACACCAGGACCGTCACCGGCTCGTCGAACACCGTCAGGCCCCAACCGGTGGCGTTGGGCGCCACATCGGCCGGCAACGGCTGAATGAGGTCGAGCTGGGTCTCGGGCCAGAGCTGCGCCAGCAGTTCGGCCAGCGCGGCCGGTTCTGAGCGATCATAGGGATAGGGCGTCGCCGGCTCTGCCGTGGTGAACATCAGCCGATCCCCGGCGCCGTCCACCATAAACAGCCAGCTCCCCACCGCCTCGAAATAGTTGATGCCGCGCAAAAAGCCGGTGAAGTAGCCTTCCGCCGCCATGACCGGCTCGGCACAGGCCGCCTCAGTCTGCCCGATACCAGGAATCACCAGGGCGCCATCGCTATTGGTGAAATAGGTGCCGCCCATCCCATTACAACTGGTGAAGCCACCAAACTGCCAGCCAATTTCACCCTGATTGGGACTTGTTTCAGCTGTAAAGCTCACAAATGGCCAGCGCCCTTCATCAGCTTCCGGACCCTGGGCACCGTCACCGGCAACCCAATACCAGTTCACGTCCAGCAGGCCGTCCGCGATATGCCAATCATCGTCGGCAATCATCGTTTCACGCAGCTGGCCGTTTTCCAGCGAAAGGTAGTAGGTGTAGCGGCCAGGCACCAGCGGCGTCTCGCCCACGTAGTCGATGGGCATCAGATTGTACGGGCCGCCCTCGGCAACAATGTCGAGGCCGGCATAGCGATAGGCTTCGGTGACTGTCTCGTAGCCGCTAAAATCGCCGACATCCAGAGCACCATACGCAACTTCCTGACCGACAAAATTGACCGTCACCTCGTCCATGGGCAGCGGCCCCAGGTTGGCGACGCGAATCGCCAGCGTGCCCGGCGCCTGGGCGACCAGCGGCGTGCCGAAGGCCTCAGTTAGCCTGTCGATGATTGTCGGCGTGTTGCCGGCATAGAGGATGAGATACCGGCCGGTCTGCCACCAGCTCGGCGCCGGCCCGGCCACATCCGTCAGCGACTCAGAGTGCGGCTGGCCCGATGGGTCCGTGAGCGTCAGCCGGGTCCCCCCCGGCTCAATGCCCGCCGCCATCTGCGCCGCCGTCGCCGCGTCGGCAAAATAGTAGACATCGACCCGATTGCCGGCAACTTCGAGGATCTCACGCGCCGAAACCGTCGCCCCGGCGGCAGCGTCAAACGGCGTGCCCCGTTGAATGCTGGGCTGGTGCACGACATCAGAGCTGGTCCCAAAGATCAGGTCGACCACCGGCTCAATCTGGGCAAAGCCATAAGCCGTGTCTGGCATCATTTGCACGGTCGCATTAGCCAGGTTAGCTTCAGACTGAATGATGTAGCTGTAGGCACCGGCTGTGATAGGCGGCTCGCCGCTCTCCAGGGCCGCGTCAATCATCGTCTGCGCCTCGCCCTCACCCAGAATGACACGAACAGATTGGTATGCTTCGTCAACAGCTTGATAATCGCTGTCAGCACCGGCCGGTATAGCCGTAAAGGTAACCTCACTGTTGGCGAACTGCAGCGTGACCTCAGCCAGATCTGTCGGTGTCTCGTTGCGCACCCGGACCAGGAGTTCGATGGCGCCGCTGTCGGTTGACGCCGGCGTGGCCGTGGCGACTGTCTCAGCGCCGGTATCGGTCGGCACACAGCCAACCACAAAAAAGGCACCCAGGAGTGCCAGCAGGATCAGTTTTTTTAGCATAGTTGCCTCCACACCCCATTAACGTCAGGGAAGGGCCAACGGTTCCATTGTGGTCGCCAAAGAGGTTTCAGCTGTAACGATATTTGCCGCCTGTCATTTCATCCAGGGCGGCCATATCAGCCGTCGTGAAGATGCGAGGACCGGCCGGGGATATCGCCTTCGCCCGCAGGTAGATGCCGGCCTGCTCTTCCAGCAGACGCAGGCGGACGCGGGCTTCGTCCAGGGTCCGGCCGGTCACCAGCACCCCATGATTTTGCAGCAGCAGCGCCGGCGCTCGCCGGATTTCTGCCTCAATCGCATCCGCCAACGCCTGCGTCGTCGGCGTGATGTAGGGGATGAGTGGGACAAGCGCGCCCAGGCGCAGGTAGCTATCCGGCGTCATCGCGGGCAAGCCCCAACCCAACATGCCCAGACAAAGCGCATTGGGTGGATGGGCGTGGATGATAAAGCGAGCTTCCGGGCGACCCCGGTAGGCCACCTGGTGCATGGATGTTTCCGACGTGGGTCGGGGATCGCGGGCCAGTAGCTGCTCGCGGGGCTCGTCCAGGGCGACAGGTAGAAAATCGGCCGGCGTTAAGCGCCCCAGCCAGACGCCGGAACGGCTAACCAGCAGTTGCTCATCTTCCCGGTAGCTCAGGTTGCCGCCGGCTCCCTGCACCAACCCGGCAGCGGCGATCTCCTGGCCAAGATCGATCAGTTCCTCAATGATCGTCATGGGAAAACTCGTCGTCTGGCTCAAGTTCGGTCAAATATTGGTCGGGCGGCTCTGACAGTACAGCGCCGGCGATGCTGGGAATGAGCCCCTGCGGCCATCTGGTTTTCTCATCGTACAGCGCGTCTTTGAGGTTGCTGCGCAAGAGCTGTGCCCCGGTCAGGTCCGCCCCGCGCAAATCAGCGCCGGGCAATTGGGCGCCGACCAACGAGGCTCGCTGCAGGTTGGCCTTCTGCAAATTGGCATGGGCCAGCTCCGTGTTGCCGCGCATCTTAGCCAGGTAGAGATCCGCGCCGGCCAGGTTGGCGCCGCTCAACTTGGCGCCATCCAGCAACGCCCCACGCAAAGTGGCCCGCAGCAGATTACACTCAATCATGACGGCGCCACGCAGATCGGCACTGGTCAGGTCGGCGCGGCGCAAATCCGCCCCTGGCAGCCGTGCCCGGAAAAAGCGAGTACCGCTCAGATGCGCCCGGCGCAGATCCACCCGGGTCAGGTCAGCCTCATGGAGGTCCAGGCCGGACAGGTCGATACCAACCAGCGATTGTTCAATGAGGTAGATGCGGGAACCGACCATCTCGATGGTCTTGATGATTTCACTCCGACTATACGCAGTTGTCATATTATCTATCGATGCCTTCCAGCCCCAGTAATAGCTGCTGGCCGCGAATTGGGATCGGCTTTTCCGCCCGGTAGAGACGGGTCATCCCCTGAAAATGCTCTTCTTCCTGGCGCACTTCCAAACCGGCGCTGGTCAGCAACTCGCGCCAATATTCATCGGGCGGCAGACGCAGCGCCAACGGCCCCCGCACCAGCCAGCTGGTGTAGCCGCGCACCCGTTCCATCACGACCAGACGCCCGCCGGGCTTCAGGATGCGGCCTATCTCGAGCAGGAGCTGGCGCTGATCACCCTTCTGCCAGAGCGTACCCAGCGTAAAATCCATCGTGACCACGCGCACGCTGCTATCGGGCAGCGGCAGAAGCTCGACGCCCCCCTCGCGCCAGGAAACACGATTGTCCGGCCCCGGTCGCGGCGCCAGGGCCCGGCCGCGAATGATAGCGCCGCCAGGCATGAGCTGGGGATTGTAAATGTCGACCACCGTCATGTGGCCCGTCGTCAGCCGCCGGCCCAGGCCAATCGCCGTCGTACGCAGCCCCACACCAATGTGGACAAAACGATCTTCCGGCCGCAGCCGGGCCATGTCAAAGAGCATATCATGGACGGCGCCATCGTACTGTAAATGAGCGGCCCAAATTGAGGCGCCCAGGTAAAAAGCCACCAGCAGCAAAGCGGCAAAACCAAGCGGAATAAACGCCCACCACCCCTGAGCACCGCTGACAATGACCAGCACCAGCAGCAAGAGGATGATGCCGGCATAGCCAAAGATGTAGGCAGGCCAATGGGCTGCGATATAATCAAGGGTGCCACGATACCGGCCGGTTCGATCCATACCGGGGCTATTTTGCCACAAACTGAGACCATAGGAAAACACGATGGATGCATACGAAGGCTTTCTGGAAAGATATCGCTCCGGGCAAATGCCCTGGGATGAGCGCATGCCCCCGCCAGAGGTCATCGCCATCGCCGAAATCCTGCCACCCGGCCGGATGATCGATATCGGCTGCGGCTTTGGCCGCACCGCCATCTACATGAGCCAGAAAGGCTGGGAAGCCATCGGCATCGATTACGTCCCCGAAGCCATCGAAGGCGCCCGTCAACGGGCCGCGGCGTTGGACGCCAATGTGACCTTCCTCAACGAATCCACCATCGATATGCCCTACCTGGAAGGGCCATTTGACCTGGCTGTTGATGTCGGCTGCATGCACAGCTTCAGCGACGAGGAGCGCGATCGCCACATCCAGGAGCTGGCTCGGCTGCTGGCCCCCGGCGCCACCTACATGCTCTTCGCCCACCTCAAAGACGAAAACGACGACAACCCACCCGGCCGCAACCGCCCCACCCCGGCCCTCCTGCAAACCCTCCTCGCCCCCTGGTTCACCCTCGAACGCCAGGAGCTCGGCACGACCCAGGTTGAGGACAAGCCGCCGTGGTTGAGCGGGTGGTTTTGGTGGAAGAGAATTTAGCTTTCAGCGGTCAGCTATCAGCGGTCAGTGGGCTGAACGCCAGCCAGGTTATGCGCAAGACAAACAACAGGTAGTCATCCACTGACGGCCGACCACTGATGGCTGACTGCCCTCATTCCACCCCCAACTCCGGCCCCAACCAATACGTCCGGCACGCCGCCCCCTCCACCAGCAGCCGCAGCACGGCGGCGTGTTCGGCGAAGAGGGCCGCGTCCCAGCGGTCGATGCTGTGGGTCATGAGCTGGCCGAGGGCCTGGACCGGCCGGATCGCCCCCAACCGGCTGGCCAGCTCGTGCTGCTGCACAAAAAACAGCTGGGACACCCGGGCCGGCCGGCCGCCCTGGGTCTGGCGAATCTGGCCAACATCAAGATTGAGCTGAAGATTGGGGTCGGCTGACTGGGGCAGCAACCAGCGCTCAGCAGCAGGCAGGCGGGTCAGCGTATCCGGCCGGATGGCCAGCTCGCCCGGCGTGGGCCAGGCGTAAACGCCATCCGCCTCGGCGGACAGCAGCACGGCATCGTTGCCCAGAAAGGTCCAGCCAGCCAGCAAATGGGCCAGGCCGGCGGCCGATTTGCCGGCGCCGCGCGGCCCCAGCAACAGCCGGGTTTCGGCGCCGCGCTGGACGCCAAAGCCATGAACCAGAAACAACTGTCGTCGCCGCAAAAGGGGTGCCAGGCCGGCCAAGATGATTGTCTGCCACTGGCCCAGGGCAGCCGGCAGGATGGTGCCGCTCAGGGTTGACCGGCCGGTCGCAACCTGCATATGAGCCAGCCCAGGGAACCAGAGCGCAAAATCGCCCTCTTCGTGGCCCGCGTAAACAGCCTGCGTCCCATCCTCAGCCTCAAACAGGGGTCGGACGGCGGGCGGCGGCGGCAGGTTGTCGCCCAGGCGTAATGCGAGTTGGATGGAGCCGGCGCCGGCCTGGCGACCGGCCGGTTCCCAGCCAGCCCACAGCGCCGCCCAGGCCCGCTCTAAAACGGAGGACGCGGTCTGCAATTCCAGCTCAATCCCGTGTAGATTCATAGGAAAACAGTAAGATTTCACTCGCCTTAAGACGACTGTAATATGATGCCATTACACTAGCGCTCATTGAACCAAATTCATAAACCTGCCCTGAGCGATGGGCAGGATCGTAAAGCAAAAATCGTTAATCGTAAACTTGCCCTGAGCAGAGCGACGGGTCAGCAGAGGTTATTATGCTCAAGAATATCTTTAATCGCCGCGAACAGGAAGAATCCGTCAAGCAGGCTGGCCGCCTACCACCCGGCCAATCTCTGACCCAGAAGTTCCCGGTCCTCCATTATGGCCCTACCCCCCAAACCGATCTCAAAACCTGGGATTTCCGGGTTTTCGGCACCGTCGCAGAAGAGAAGGTCTGGAACTGGGAGGAATTTAACCAGCTGCCCCGGACCGACATCGTCATGGACATCCATTGCGTCACCCGCTGGTCGAAGTTCGACACGCTCTGGAGCGGTGTCTCGTTCAAGACGTTGGTTGAGGAAGGCATCATCAAGCCGCAGCCGGAGACGAAACACGTCATCCAGCACTGCGAATACGGCTACACGACCAATCTGCCTTTCGATTTTATGATGCAGGACAATGTCCTCCTGGCCACCCATTTTGATGGCCGGCCATTGGAGCTGGAGCATGGCTGGCCTCTGCGCGTCATCGTCGGTTCGTACGCCGACCGTAGCGAGCAGGGCAACGCCTATATCTGGAAGGGCGGCAAATGGCTGCGCGGCCTGGAGCTGCGCTCGGATGACCAGCCGGGCTTCTGGGAGCGCAACGGCTACCACAACGAGGGCGACCCCTTCGCCGAACAACGCTTCAGCCGTCGCTGGTAAGAATTTTTTTGCCACGGATTAACATGCTTCGCTTCGCTCAGCACAAGCTGGGCACGGATTCTTTTCTTTGAAAAAGAGAAATCCGTGTTTAATCAGTGTTAATCCGTGGCCTTCTTCTTCTTTTCCCCAACAAATAGACAACAAGCAGAATATCCAGTAGGTGTTCCAGTAGCGTGAAGAGGCGGCCACCGCGGGCTTCGTCCCAGTAGCTGATGGGGGCGTGGTAACGCTTGTGCCAGTCGAGCGGGAAGAGCAGGACGGGGCCGTCGTCGGCGTGGCTGACGATGTCAATGGCGGTGTGGCCGGCGCAGCCGATGGCGAACCAGACCAGCCGCCGCCCCCAGGCGTGCCGCCGGCCCAGAAAGCCAACCAGAGCCAGCCATAGGAGCGGCAGCGGCGCGTGCAAGCTGTTGTGGGCGGCGATCCACCAGGGATTGTTGAAGTAGAGCTGGTTGTAAGTGGGGCTGCAGCGGGTTTTGTCAGGCAGATGGGGCCGCAGGAAGCGCCGGTCCAGCACATAGCCCAGCGTAAGCAACGCCAGGGGCACGTCAGGTGCGGCTGAGCCAGCGAGCAGGGCCAGCGTTTCGTCCTGGCGCATGTGCGGGCGCAGGGCGGCGGTGAGGAGGAGATGGGAGTAGGTGCGCAAGGGGGTTAACCGGCCGGTGTCACGCGCTTCTGATAATGGCGGCGGTGCTGATAACTCAGGACCGGCCGGGCAAATCGCAGTTGCTCGCTGACCGCATAAGCCAGCAAATCCCGCATTTTCAGCTCACCGAAAAAGTGGGCCTTGTAGGCGCCGCTGCGCATGAAGCCTTCACCCGGCTTCAGCAAGCTGAGCCTGATCTTATTGCGCGGCAGGAAAGTCTTGCCATCCAGCAAAGCCACAAACGGGTCGGCTATCCAGTCAAGATCGCGGAAGATACGGTTGATTTCGGCCACGGTGGCGGTTACAGCGGCGTCATCAGTCGGGTCAACTGCCTCAATGAGCCCATCCACTTGCGCCGCCACCTGGTCGAACTCTGGGTAGCCGCCGCCCACCAGCTTGAGCGTCATCAGGTCGTCGTAGTATGCCTGGCGGTCATAGCCGCCGGAGCGCAACGCCTGGGCCCGCATCATGTTGAGCTTGACCAGTTCCGTATACGCCCCTAGCAACCACATCACCGAATAAACCTGCCACAACCGGTAATCTTCAAACGACCGGTAGCTATTGGCGATCAGTTTATCGGCGGAACGAACAAAGTTCTGGGACACGCTTTCCAGATCAGCAAAGGCCGCAGCCGAATAATCACCGGTTTCCCGGGCGCCCAGGAGCTGGTGCGCCAGGACAAAAACAGCCGCCAGGGTGCTATACAACCCTTTGGAGTACAGCGGATCAATAAAGCCGGCCGCATGACCCAGCAAGGCCCAGCGGTCGCCCACCACCTGGTTGGAGGTGTATTGCAGCCGCCCGGCCCGGGTCCAGGCCCGGACGGCCCGGGCATCCTTGAACTGGGCGGCGATGCTGGGGTATTGCTCGATGAAGCTGTAGAACTCTTGCTCGGGGGTGAGATCCGGCCGTTCAGGATGCTGGCGCGGATCCAGCAGCAACCCCACACTGCACAACGGATTGGTCGACTCCGCGTGATTGTCAAACGGGATCACCCAGAGCCAGCCACCCGAAAATAGATGATGCAGCGTCCCTTCCGACATCAGATAGGGCAAGCCGTACTTCTCCTGCGAGCCGCCAGTCTGATGGTAGCAGGGCACATTGATCATGTGAGTGAACAGGCCGCGCGAATGGGTTTCCAGGTTAAAGTCTCGAGCGCCGTATTTGTGGGCCAGCAGCGAGCGGAAACCGCCGGCATCCACCACGTAATTCGCCGTCACCGTCGGCCCCTGCGCCGGGAAAATGGTGACCCGATCGCCGGCCACTTCGATATCCTCAATGAGGCTATTCTGTCGCACCGTGGCGCCATATTGCACGGCTGTACTCATCAGAAAATAATCGGTGTCTTGCCGGTAAAGGTGCAGTTCATGGCCGTGGGGCTGGCCGGGAATGATCGCTTGCAGGGTGTGGCGGGTGTCGTGGGGCTGGCCCGGTTGATGGTGCAGAAAGCCAAAGTGGCGCTTGATACCATGCGTGGTGCCGGCAAAGGGCAGGAAATTCTCGGTGCTGAAATAGGCCAGCTCCGGGACCTCATAAAAGTGGGCCAGCGCCCGCATCATCTCCGAGGTCTCCAGGATCAGCGACTCCCCGATGGCAAAGCGTGGATGGGCTTTGGCCTCAAAGACGATCACCCGCTGGCCATGCCGGGCCAAAATCGCCGCCAGTGACGAGCCGCCCATGCCGGAACCAATAATTGCCACATCATAATGCTGATCACTCATAACACCATCCTGCCGGAAACAGCTTGAAAGCTAATCGTACCAGCTTAGCTTTTTATGCCTACCATCAAATCAGGCTCTCACATCATTTTTTCTACATTTCCTGAGCCTCATCGATGGAGCATAGCGCCCCTAAAGAGCAGGCGAAGGACCCCGCTTCCAGGCCTCTAACCAGTCCAGGCAGTATCGGAAAACAGCTGGCTTTCCGCTCAACATATTGATTTATAGCTGTCGTTCTGGCCTGCAGATATCTCCCGTTTGTTGGGCTCACTAACCAGGCCGCGGCCGGACCGAACCAGCAGCAGGGGGCGGGATCCTTCGCCTGCTCTCATTTTGCCTGATGCCCCATGGAAGAGGCTCAGGAAATGTCGGCGAGTCCAGCAACACTCACACAAGCGTCGTGCGCCCGGCCCTGATGATCGAGTTCTGGATTCCCGCCTTCGCTGTTCCGCTACCGCCGCCAGCGCAGCCAGGTCGCGAACAAGTTGGCGACCGTCGGTGTCAGGCGGGTGCGGTTCCAGGCGTCGGCTGCCTTTTTGATAATCTCGGCCTGGGTCGGGTAGGGGTGGATGGTCTGGGACAGGGTGCCCATGCCGGCGCCGGCCATCATCGCCGTGGTGATCTCGCTGATCATCTCGCCGGCATGACGGGCGATGATAGTCGCGCCGAGGATCTTGTCACTGCCCCGCTTCACATAGATTTTGACAAAGCCCTTTTCACCATCTGCCCGGCCACGGTCAGTGTCGCCAACCTGGGCGGTGAACGTGTCGACAGCTATCCCCTTCTCTTCTGCCTCGTAATCAAACATGCCGACATGAGCCACTTCCGGGTCCGTATAGACCGTCCAGGGGATGATCAGGTCGCTATATTTTTGCCGGCCCAGAAAGAGCGCATTGCGCACGACGATGCGGGCCGTCGCATCAGCCGTGTGGGTAAATTGGGCCGGAATCGCCACGTCGCCGGCGCCGTAAATAGCGCCATTCGTGGTCTGTAATCGATCGTTGACGACCAGTCCCTTTTTGTGATACTCCACCCCGGCCGCTTCCAAATCCAATCCTTCCAGGTTCGGCTGCCGGCCGGCGGCCAGCAAAATCTGGTCGACGGTCACGGTTTTTGTCGCGCCGGCATGTGTGAAGGTGATAAGTTTCTCATCCCCCTGCCGCGCCACATTTTGCGTCTGGCTTTCCAGGTAAAAGCGGATGCCATCGGCTTCCAGCGCCTCACGCACCAGGGCAATCCCCTCCGGGTCACGCAGACCGCCCATGACCGGCATAATGTCAAACACCGTCACCTCGCTGCCAAAACGGGCAAACGCCTGGGCCATTTCCAGGCCGATGGGGCCAGCCCCGATGATCGCCAGCCGCGCCGGCCGCTCTGTTAGCTCAAAAACCCCTTCGTTGGTGATGTAACCAGCTTCTTTCAAGCCAGGGATCGGGATGTTGGCCGCCCGTGAGCCGGTGGCGATGACCGCCTTGCGGAACTCGATGGTGCGGCCGTCGACCTCGAACGTGTGGCGCCCGGTGAACCGGCCGGTCCCCAAATACATATCAATCCCCGCATCGCGGAAGCGCTGCGCCGAATCATGGTAGCTAATGTCAGCCCGAATCCGGCGCATCCGCTCCATCACCGCGGCAAAATCCACGGTCGGGTCGCCCGGAAGGTTTACGCCGACACCTGCCGCATGGCGGATGTCACCCACTGCTTTGGCCGAGCGCAAGATCGTCTTGGATGGCACACAGCCAACGTTGAGACAGTCGCCCCCCAGGAGGTGCTTCTCCACCAGGGCGACTTTGGCGCCCACGCCCGCTGCCCCCACCGCCGCCACCAGCCCAGCCGAGCCACCGCCGATGACCAGCAGGTTGTACGGACCATCCGGCGTCGGGTTTTGCCAATCCGGCGGGTGGGCATTACTGACGAGGATCTGGTTGTGTTTGTCAAAGGGGGCAACTTCAATTTGGGAAACCACGGGATATCCTTTGCCGGGACCGGCCGGTGCGACTTAACATTCTGCCGCGCCGAGAGCCATCGGACTTGGTAAATTCATTGCTGTCAGTGCGAACAGGATCAGGCTGCGTCTGCCTCTTTTTTCTTGAGAAACCGGGACAGGGCGATGCTGATGCCGATGATGACGACCGACGTGATAACCGTGGCCGGATTCAGACTCACTTCACCAGTCAGCAACTCATCCAGAGTCCCGAAGGAAGCACCAAAGAGGACGAAAGAAATCGTACCCGGCACAGAACCCAGGGCCGTCGCAAGCAGGAAGGCGCGCCAGTTGATTTTCAGGATGCCGGAAGCGTAGTTGACCAGGTCATAGGGGAGGAAAATCAGCCGCATGATGAGGACGGTTTCAAAGCTATTTTCCCGCATACGGCGGGCATAACGCTGCATCAGGCTGCTGCCTTCGCCATCGTCCAGCAAATCCTTGCCCAGGAACCAGCCCACCCCAAACGAAACCATCGCCGAAGCGTTGCTGCCCAGGATGGTCCAGAGAATGCCGATGGGGCCAAACAGAAAGCCGCCCAGTAGTGTCAGGATTGTCGCCGGGAAAAAGAGCAGGGGGCGTAGGGCATAAATCAGGATGTAGAGCACCGGGCCAAACAGGCTGCCCGTCAACAGACCGGCAACGCCATGGACGCTGTCAGAAAGCGTCAGATCGTTGGCGCGGACGTACCAGTAATAACTGGCGACAAGCGCAACCCAGAAAATCAGGGCAATACCCTTACTCCAATGGCGCTGCCAGAACGATGGCTCTTCAGCGACTCCCGATTGCGAACGAATCATGACACTTCCTACCTTTTGATTTTTTGCTTACGCTGTCAGCTTAGATGAAAAAGGTTGCCTGAATCTTACGAGTTGGCGCGAAATCAGTATCAGGCGGGCGGTGTTGAAACACCGTGCTGATGGGCGGAAAGTGCCCTGAACGGGCACCGGCCGGGCCACGTTATTCGTGCCAAACTGGTGCAAAAAGTGCCCTTCGGGGCACTTTCCCAACACACCATCAGCACGACGTTTTAACGTCGCCCCACTGGCCCGGCAAACAAAAAGGCCCTGACAGGCTAAAACCCATCAGGACCTTAAATCAAAGCAAATGCAGCTGGCGCAGTTTACCGTTCGCCTAACACCACTTTCAGCTTGGTCACTTCGCCGCCACGAATCACGTGGACGCCGCTTTCCTGGCCAACGCGGTCACCGCTCAGCAGGGCCAGCAGGGCCTGGTGGTCACCCACAGCCTGGTCGGCAAACTGGACGATGGTGTCGCCCAGGAGCAACCCACCTTTATCGGCCGGGCTATCTGGCTCAACGGCGACGACCAGCAGGCCATGCTTCTGGCCCATCTGCTCGCGCAGCGCCGCCGGCAGAGCCACCTGTTGGGTGGAAACACCGAGGTAGCCGCGGCGAACCCGCCCGTGGGTCGCCAGCGTGTCGACGACACGGGCGAGGGTACCGGCCGGTACCGCCAGACTCAACCCATTCACAAGCGTGGAAGAGTTCAGGCCCAACAGCTCCCCATTGGCCGACAACAGTGGCCCGCCGGAGAAGCCAGGGTACATCACCACATCCGTTTGCAGATAGCGGTCCAGTTCGCCGCCGTGCGGGGTCCGCCATTGGTCGCCCAGGGCGCTGATGATGCCCAGCGTCGCCTGCACCGTGCGCCCTGGCCGGCCCAGCGCCAGCACCAGGTTACCAACCGCGGCCTTGTCCAGATCAGCCGGCTTCAGCGGCGTCAGGGCGACATCGCTGACGCGCAGCACCGCCAGATCGGTCGTCGGGTCACGCCCCACTAACTCAGCCTCGACGGTGTTGCCGTCGGCCAGACCCACTTTGATTTTGTCGTCGCGACGCACGATATGGTTGGCGGTCACGATCAACCCATCGGCTGACCAGACAATGCCGGTCGCCGGCAGCCGCCGCCGCGCCTCGACGCGCACCACACTCGGGCCAGCTGTTTCCACGGCGCCGGCCATACCTACTGATAATTGTTGCAAAATATCACTCATCGTTCTGCTCCTTTGCACGAATCTGGCTTCAGTTTAGCGCGGGAACCGGCCGGTCACACCAGCCATCCTGGTAAGCGGCACCTACCCATTTGGCTAGGTGGCTCTGTATCTGAACCGTATCTGAATATCTACCCTGACCCCTTGCCCACCTCTGCTGCCACCCCTAAAATAGGGCTTATGAGCCAATGGGACGCCATAGTCGGGCATGAATGGGCCGTCGACCTGCTGAAGCATAACATCAGCTCCGGGCGTATTGGCCATGCTTACCTGTTCACGGGGCCACCCCAGATCGGCAAAACAACCCTGGCCCGGCTATTGGCCCAGGCAATTAACTGCACGGCACCTGATGTCAACGACCGGCCCTGCGGCCAATGCCGTAGCTGCCAGCTCATAGCCGCTGACCGGCACCCGGATGTGCGTCTTGTGGAGGGCGAGAGCAGCGGGCGCAAGGTCAGCCTGAAGATCGAGCAAATTCGGGAACTGCAGGCGCAGTTGAGCCTGGCGGCCTATGAAGCTCGCTACAAAGTCGCCATCCTGCGCAACTTTGACACGGCGACCATTGGCGCTGCCAATGCGTTTCTCAAGACATTGGAAGAGCCGCCCAGCCGGGTGGTGCTGTTGTTGACGGCGCATGATGGCGACAACATGCTGCCCACCATCACCTCGCGCTGCCGGACGGTGGCGCTGCGGCCGCTGGCGCGCCCTACCGTGCAGGCTGCGCTGATGGCGCGGGCAGGGCTTGACGAAGCGGCGGCCCAACGGCTGGCGCACATGGCGGATGGTCGCCTGGGCTGGGCCCTGCAGGCGGCCGCAGATCCGGCCGGTCCCGACCAGATCAACGCCGGCATCCAGACATTGCACGAAGCACTGGGTGGCGGCCGGGTGTTACGCTTCCAAATGGCCGACAAGCTGACCCGCTCTTCGGATGCTTTGCCAGAGTTGCTGCAAACGTGGCTGAGCTGGTGGCGGGACCTGATGCTGGTCGCCCTGGGCGACGAGCGCGTGATGATTATGCACCTGGACCATCAGGAGCATTTGCAGCGCGTGGCCGAGAGCTGGACAACGGACCAGATCCTGCGCGGGCTCAACCAAACAAAAGAGGCGCTTTGGCAGCTGGAGCACAATGCCAATAGTCGTCTTGTGCTGGAAAATCTCTTTCTCACCTACCCAATAGCCTGAGATTTCCTCCCTTATTGCGGCTGAACAACATTAAGAAAGATGAATCATAAGAATGCCATTTCACAATGGAAACGCTTCGCTCTGGAGCACGGTGCCATGGCCTTATGAGTAACACAGGAGTCAAACATGCCATCCTTTGATGACCGGTTTCAACCTTTTGCCCAAAAAATGCGGGCGGAGTCCCTGCCCGAAATTGTCATCGACACATTTCGCCATTATTACCGCCAACTTCATGATGGCGGCACCGGGCTAATCAGGGAGCATGAAATCCGGCCGGTTCAGGATCTGCCCGACGCCGAAACCTTCGCTAACAACCTTGGCGATCACGGCGTCGACGCCCTGGACCAGACAATCGTCATCAAGTTGAATGGCGGCCTGGGCACCAGCATGGGGCTGGAAAAAGCCAAATCCCTCCTGAAAGTCAAAGACGGGCACACATTCCTGGACATTATCGCCCGCCAGGCCATTCACAGCCGGGTGCCGCTGGTTTTAATGAATAGCTTCAACACACAAGCTGATTCGTTAACCCTGCTCAACAAATACAAGGAATTGGACAGTCTGATTCCCCGCGATTTCGTCCAGCACAAAGTCCCTAAAATTCGGCAGGCAGACCTGGCCCCGGCCAACCATGACGCCGATCCGAGCCAGGAATGGAATCCGCCGGGCCATGGTGACATTTACACCGCCCTGGTCACCAGCGGCATGCTCTCCAAACTGCTGGCGGCCGGCTACCGCTACGCCTTCGTCTCCAACGCCGATAATCTCGGCGCTGTGCTGGATACGCGCATTCTGGGCTACTTTAGCCAGCGGCAGCTCCCCTTCATGATGGAAGTGGCCGACCGGACTGAAGCGGACAAAAAAGGCGGCCACCTGGCCCAGACGCCAGACGGCCAGCTCATCCTGCGCGAATCTGCCCAATGTGATGACGAGGATACGGATTATTTCCAGGACATCGACCGTCACCGCTACTTCAATACCAACAACCTGTGGCTCAACCTGGTGGCCCTGCAACAGGTTCTGCAGGAGCGTAACGGTATCCTGGGCCTGCCCATGATTCGCAATCGCAAGACGATCAACCCACGCAACCCCGATTCTGAGCCCGTTTTCCAGCTGGAAACCGCCATGGGCTCCGCCATCGCGACCTTCAAGGGGGCCGGCGCCATTCGCGTGCCGCGCCATCGTTTCTCTCCCGTAAAGACAACCAGCGACCTGCTGGCTGTCCGCTCAGATGCTTATCTGCTGACCGAGGATTACCGGGTCATCTTGCATCCGGATCGGGCGGGAGAAGGCGTTGTCGTCGATCTGGACAGCCGTTACTACAAGCTGATTGACGAGATGGAGGCCCGTTTTCCGGCCGGTGCCCCTTCCCTCATCGACTGCCAGCGGCTCACGGTCCGCGGCGATGTCCGCTTTGAAGGGCCCTGCCGCTTCACCGGCTCTGTTGAAATTATCAACGACCAGGAAAAGCAGCTCAATTATTACGGCGAAGCCATTGCCACATCTCCCTGAGTGAGGGCAAAGGTTCGGGCAAAACCGGCCAGCGCCAGCGTTCGCGCAACGTGGTCTCCTGGCGACTGACAAACTGGGGCGAATCAGCAAACAGATCGCTCATTTCCCGGGCCACGACAAAGCGGTCCCAGGTCGTATGGGCAAAGGTGAGCCGCCGCCAACGTTTGCTGGTAATCGGCCGGGGCAGACGCCGCACCTCGTCCAGCTGGATTTTGTAATACCATTCGGTTGCCCGCGGGTGGTCCGGTTCCCCGGGCAGTAGATCAAGCCGCTGGGCCAGCTCATGCCCCAGGTACGGGGCAAAATAATGGATGCCATATTTCTCCTCGCCAAATTGGCGCCCGAAATAAAAGGCATAATATTCTGCCTGGAACCCCTTGGGGGCATGATCATAGGGTATTCGATACCACCCTTCGGCCAGGAGCCGTTCCCAATCGGCCGGCGACGGCATATAGACCACCAGCACGCGATCATCAGGGTACATGTTGCCTCCTCCAGCAAAACCCGCCTATCGACTTGCCGGATACGCTGAGGTAAGTTAAAAACAGCACTTATTTCCACCCTGTCCTGCTGCATCGCTGACCGCAATCAGAGGCAGCCGGGGCAGTATGCTGCCGAAGGAGCAGGATCAGCTCGAATGGACAATAAACAGGCCCCTGGCTGGCGCGGCCAGCCCACTTTCATGCAGCAAACTGTGGCCAAAGTCAGCCGGGATTGGTCCGGCTTTGACCTGCGCGGGCTAGATGTGCGCCGCATCAATTTCACCGACTGCAATCTGACCCTGGTCAATCTGAAAGGGGCCGATTTGCGCGGCGCCTACATGCGCGGCGCCAATCTGACCGGGGCCAATCTTGCCTCCTGCAACTTCAGCGATGCCTACCTGCTTCTGGCCAACTTGCAGGACGCTGACCTGAGCGGCGCCATCTTCCACAATACCAACCTGACGCGTGCCAACCTCCGTGGCGCCCTCACGCTGGGGGCTGAGTTTTCCGAGGTCACCCTGACCGGCGCCCGGGGCATCGAAGGGATCAAGGGGTTGGACGCGACCTGATACACTCAACGGAGCTGGCGCCATTTTTCCGCCATGAATTTGGCCGCCAGTTTTCCATCCAATTACAGCTATGCCTGAATTACCAGAAGTTGAAACTGTTGTGCGGGCCCTGCGCCAGCCCTTGATCGGCGCCACTATCGTGGAGATGCATTGCAGCTGGCCCAAACAGCTGGTCACCCCGGCCGAAGCTGAGTTTCGGGCCCGTATTCACGGCTGCCGGGTCGAAAGTATCAACCGGCGGGCCAAATACCTCCTGTTCAGTCTGACTGAAGGGGAAACGCTGATCATCCATTTGAAGATGACGGGGCATCTGGCAGTGGTACCGGCCGGTACCCCGCCTGACAAATTCGTCCACACCTACTTCGACCTGGCCGATGGCCGCCAGCTCCGCTTCCGTGACATGCGCAAATTTGGCCGGCTCTACCTCGTCAAAGATCCCGCCGCAATCCTGCACCAGCTGGGGCCAGAACCATTGGAAGATGCGTTTACGCCGGCAGTTGCTGCCGAGCGTCTCAGCGGCAGCCGCCGGGCCATCAAAACGCTCTTGCTGGACCAGACGCGCATCGCCGGCATCGGTAACATCTATGCGGACGAGGCGCTGTTTGCCGCCGGCATTCACCCGGAACGGTTGGCGGATACGCTCAGCCAGCCAGAGCTTACTGCCCTACATGGCGCCATCCGGAAAGTGCTACAATTGGGCATTGACCGGGAAGGAGCCAGCATCTCCAATTATGTCCATCCCGATGGTACTAAAGGGGATATGCAAAACGCCGTTGCGGTCTTCCGTCGGACCGGCTTTCCCTGCTATGATTGTGGCACAACTATTGAACGGATTGTATTAGGCGGACGGAGCACCCACTTCTGTCCCCATTGCCAGCATTAGGTAGGCTCATGGACAATCTTCTGGAAATCATGCGCATCATGCGCAAACCCCCGATGGGCAAACTTATCGTCAAAATTGGCGACTCGCAGACAACAACCCTCGATGAGGTTCGGGACCCGAAAGCACGCCAGCGCGTCCTGGCGGCCATTGGCGAATTGGTCAGCTATGCCGGTGGCTATGCCGTTCTGGAAGATGCGGGTCTGGCCCCCCCCTCGCAGGTGCGCAGCAACCGCCGCGAAACGGGCGGCGAAGGGGAGCTTACCCCGGAACAGGCGCAGTTCCTGGAGTCACTCAAGGAACAGCCGGCTCCCGAGCCACCTTCTACCAGCACCCGGCTGGCAACCATCCTGAATCGGCTTGATAATCAGCCGGAGCACCAGGAGCAAGTGCCAGAGGAACCGCGCTCTACGGCTGAACAGATCAATGTCATTTTGCAGGATCTATTGCTACAGGATGATCAGCTGCGGGACCGTCGCATCCGGCTGGCCTCAGCAGTCGGCGGCGGGCTACAGATCATAGTGGACGATGAGGTTTACCAGCGTCCGGGCCAAATTCCGGATCGCGCGGTTCAGGAAATCATCAAGACAGCGCTGCGCAAGTGGGAAAGCACCGAGTAAACGGCGGCGACAATTGAGTTAGGCCGGTTCCAGGTCCGGGCTGGGCAGCCCGTTTAATATTTGCGCTTCCAAAGCCAGCCGCTGCGCCATGGGCAGAAAAGCTGCTCTGGCCGCATGCCGGCTGACCTGCTCCAGATCAGACGAATCAAAGCCCAACTGCTGAACCGCCGCTACATACTCATCCGTCAGCGTGCAATTGCTGACACAGGGGTCATCCGTATTGAGCGTGACCGCCACGCCTTGATGTAGTAATTGACGGGCGGGATGAGATGCCATGTACGGGACCGCGCCGGTCTGCACATTGCTCGTCAGGCACAGTTCCAGCGCAACCGCCTCCTGCCGCACCAGCTCCATCACCTCAGGATCATCAATCACGCGCACGCCGTGGCCAATACGGACGGCGCCCAGCTCCTCAACAGCCACCCGCACTGAGGCTGCATTGGTCCATTCACCGGCGTGAATCGTGACACCCAGACCGCGCCGGGCAGCTTCCTGGAAAAGATCTCGGAAGGGAAAGGCACTGAATTTAACTTCATCGCCGGCCAGATCCAGTCCCACAATCCCTTTCTCGGCTCGATCAAATGCCACGCGGGCTACTTGCTCGGCCAGATCCAACGATTCATGGCGCAGCAGCGTCACGATAAGACCCACGTCAATCTGGCAGACCCGGCGCGCCTGCTGCGTCGCCTCAATCACCCAGTCGGTTACCTCCGCCAGGCAAAAGCCCTGGACGCGCGACAGCGCTTGCGGGCTAAAGCGCAGCTCCAGATAGCGCACATTGTCTGCAGCCGCATCGACAATCGCCTCGTAGGTCAGTCGCGCTACCGCTTCGGGGCTGTGGTAGAAATGGCGCAGAACGCCAAATTTGGCCAAAAAGACCTCATGGTCCTGGGGATCGTCGATAATTTGCACGTGGGGGCGCAGCATATCTGTATTCTTGGTGGGAAGATTCCCAACATTGATCCCGTGGGTCCGGGCCATCTCAGAGAGGGTCTCCAGCCGGAGCGAGCCCTCAAGATGCCGGTGCAGGTCAATTTTCGGCATTGCATGCAGTGCCTGAGCTGAGAACATAAAAATACCGTTTCCTTCTTCACAAGAATCTTGCCTCATTTTATGAGATATCCTGCGGAAAAAGAGCGGTACATATATCCCCCACGTACTATGGTATGTGGGACCCTGACTAAATTCCTGCCGGCCAAAACCCTGCCCGGCCAAACAAAAAAGCGCCCCGTTAGGAGCGCTTTCTTAAACAACTTGTTGCTGTTTACAGTTAATCAATCATAACCTGAGCGGCTGAAACAATCTTCGGCAGGGTAAAGAAGAATGAGCTCCCTTCGTTGGGTTCGCTCTCCACCCAAATACGCCCACCATGCGCCTCGACGATGCGCTTAACAATGGCCAGGCCAATGCCGATACCGCCGTACGAACGGGTCGGAGATCCATCCGCCTGGAAGAAGCGGTCAAAAATCCGTTCCTGCTTATCCTTCTCCACGCCGATGCCCTGATCGGAGACTTCGACCTGGACCTCAAAATCCAGCTCCTGGAGACCAACGACGATGGTGCCGCCTTCGGGGCTGAATTTGATGGCATTGTTGATAAGGTTGTCCACCGCCTGCGTGAGCCGTTCCTGGTCAGCCAGGACCATGGGGGAGCTATCCGGCCGGTTATACACCATCGAAAAATCATGAGAATGTTCGGTTAACTGGTGCCCGGACACAGCCGCCTGCAGCAAATCACCAATCGACAGCGCCTGCAGGCTCAGATTCGATTTTTCAATCCGCTGCGGCACCACAATGTCGGAAATTAACCGGGTGATAACGTTGGTCCGGTCCGTCACGATCTCCAGCGCTTCCCGCTGGGCATCAGAAAGGACCCCCATGCCGTCATCCAGCAGCAGATCAACGTAGCCTTTGACAAATGTCAGCGGTGTGCGCAATTCATGGGAAAGGTTCTGCAGCATTTCGTCCTTGAGGCGCTCGTTATCCCGCAACTCCTCGATGGCCATGGCCAGCTGCTCAGCTCGTTGCTGTAATTCCTCGAATAGACGCGCGTTGGCCAGCGCGACGCTGACCTGTGAGGCTGCGATGGTCAGGAACTGAACATCCGCATCACTAAATGCTTCCGGTTGTTCCTGGTCAACCGTCAGCGTGCCCAGAACGACGCCGCGGCTGATGAGCGGCACAGCAACCATGCTGCGGACAGCCGGATCAAAGAAGCGGAAATTCGGGTCCTCACGGGTGTCACGCACGTATTGCGGCCGGCGCTCGCGCACCGCCTTGGCGGAACCACCCTCATCCATCTTCAGACGCACTTTGATGAACTCTGGCTTCGTCCCGGCCGTCGCCTCAACGACCAGCTCATCACCATCAACGAGGGTCACTGTGCTGGCGCGGGCATTAAGCAACTGCTGCACCATCTGAACAGTGGTATTCAGCACCAAATCAACTTTGAGGTTGCCGGTTACCTGTTGGGCCATATTGACCAGTGAACTCATCTGGTCAACCTGGCGCGTAAGCACGTTGAAAATGCGCGCATTTTCGATGGCGACTGACGCCTGGTCCGCCAGAAGCATCAGCAACAGGACTTCATCATCGCCGAAGGAATGCTCATCCAGGAAGGTCACGGTGAAAACACCAATGACCCGATCCTCATGTTTGAGCGGGAAACCGGCAATCGCCGCCACCCCCCAGCTGGAAGAAGTATTGGACTGGTAGAGCGCGTGGCTGGCCGCATCGTTCAAAATCAACGGCTTGCCAGTTTTGGCGACCGTGGCGGTAATACCATTCTTGCGCGGCATCTTGACCGCCGGGTCCCGCCGGCCGTCCCGCCAGAGCGCCATACCCAGGTCAAACTTCTCCTGGGCTGAATCATAAAGATAAATATGCAGGTTATTGATTGGCATGAGCCGCAAAGCGGACTCAGAAATCGTCTCCAACACCACGCGCAGGTCAAGCCGGGAGTTAATTTGCAGCGCGATATGCTGGAACAGCTCCAACTCTTCCAGCCGGCGCTGCGACTGGCTATACAGGCGCGCATGCTCCAGAGAAACCGCCGCCTGGCTGGCCAGGTTGCGCATCAGCCGCTTGTCGCTGTCAGAGAAGGTGCGCGGGTTCTTTAGATCGCCAACGAGCACCATGCCGAGGTGCTGGTGAATCCAGCTCAAGGGCGAAAGATGCACTGATTTGAAGCCAACAATGGCCATCAGCGACTCTTCTTCCTCGGCCAGGTCCTGCCCTTCGATGAGGGTTGTGCTCTGCTGGGTCTCGTACAGGAGACGCATCAGCGGATGCTGGGCCAGTTTCTGGCCGGCGTCCTCGGCGAGGTCAGGCTGGCTGCATTCAAAGGCCCGCAACATCAGGGAGCGATAGTTGGTATCCCAGAGGATGAGGGCCACACAGGGCACATCCAGGGCTCGCGACATGGAGCGGACGACGTTTTCCATCACCGCTTCCTGGTCCAGATCCGAGGTCATGGTGGCGTTGGCCTGGTAGAGCGTGGTCAGCTCAGTGAGCTGGCGGTTGGTCTTCTCATGCAGCTGGGCATTACGCACAATAATGCCAACATGGCCGGCCAGCGAGGCCAGCAAATAGTAATCTGATTCAGTGTAGGCGCCGACGACGGGACTCTGAATGCCGATGGCGCCGACGAGATTGTCCCGGACGCGCATGGGGAAGCAGAGGATGGAATGATCCGGCGAGTGGGAGGCGAGGCCGAGAACCGGCCGGTCCGCAATCTGCCAGTCCGTGGTCGCATACGGCTTGTCGTTGCGAATAACCCAGGCCGTCAGGCTGGAGGTATCGTCAATGGAAGTCGCTGCCCGCGTCACCATTTCCCCATTCTGAATGTAGCAGGGGAAAGTGATCTGCCGCGTCGCCTCATCAAGAATCGCTACATAACTGGTCGGCGCGTCAAAGGCATTGTTGATCTGCTCCAGGATCTCATGAAGCGTGGGCTCCAATGGCTTGAGCGTCCGCACGGATTCCGTGATCCGGTATATCGTCTCCAGCTGTTCATTCTGCCGCCCCAGGTGGGCCCGCAACTTGGACATGCGGATGGCAATACCGATCTGATTGGCCAGCGCGCTCAGCAGCGTCAGCTCAACCGCCGTAATATGCACATTGTCCACTTCCATGTAGACGGTGAGCGCCCCTTCAATCGTCGAACCGATATGAATGGGCACCACGTAACGGGCCACATGATTGCCATTGGTCAACTCATGGCGCGGGCCAAGGGTGACGATGTTGCCACTCTGCAGCAGTTCCGCCAGGATAGGCTGCAAATCATTGAGGCGCGGCGGTGAGTAGGGAGCATTATCCCCCAGAGAAGCCAGCAAATTCAGCTCGTTATCAACGGCTTCCAAGGTCAGAACCTGCGCCGACATGCCTGGGAAGGCGGCCGCAAACCCTTCCTGCAGCCGTACAAACAGCCCTTCCAGGCTGACTTCACCGGAAATCAAGGCGCTGGTTTGGACCAGTAACTCGGCTGGCCCCTGCTCCTCCTGAATACCGGGCAGCACCCCTGCCAGCAGACCAGCAACGAGCCTGGCAAAAGCCACGTCGTCGGCAGCCGGAGCGGCCGGTGTCTGCACAAACAACATGTAATGGGAAGAGACCGGATAAGCAAGCAACCGGGGATTATTGCGTACCTGCGCGGAGATACCAGACAGGCCGCGGCTGATCAGACGAGCACGCCAACCCAGTTGTTTATCAAAGAAGGAGGTTACACAGATGGCAACTTCAGCCAGGGAGCGATGTTGATCAAGTTCAGCCTGAAACTGCTGGAGGTCAGTAATCTTTTTTTCCATTTCCCGCTTGCCACAATCAGAAGAGTGAGCGTGAGGTAGCCACCCTGGTTCATTCGCTCATGAATGATTGACCGAATGAGATACGTATCGAACTAGCCTCCCCATTATGAAACATAATGGGCGGCTGATGCAACCCCGCATATCGTACCATGGTACTAGTCGGTTATTTGCGACGCCCCTTCTTCTTGCCTGTGGCCGCCTTCTGACGACCAGCGGCGCCAGGCGCCCGACCGCGCCGGGCTGCTTCGTCCTGCTTCATGTGACAATGCTTATATTTTTTGCCACTGCCACACGGACAGGGATCATTGCGGCCCACTTTGGGCGCATCCCGACGCAGTTCCGCCCCTTTGCCATTCTGCCGCTGCACAACCTGATAGCCGGCCTGGCTCAGCTGCTCCCGAACGGCAGCAAAGGATTCTTCACGGGCCAATACCGTCTGGTGGTTCTGGAGATCGACAAAATACCGTTGCGCCACGGCCTCGTCGATGTTGGCCCGCATATTCTGGAACATCTGGAACGAGCGGCGCTTGTATTCAACCTTCGGGTCTCGCTGGGCAACCGCTTCCAACCGAATTTCCCGGCGCAGGTCATCCATTGCCGTCAGATAATCCTGCCACTCGCGGTCAATCGCCGTGAGCAGAATCAAACGCTGGATGCGCTGGAACTTCTCCTCACCCATCCGTTCGCGCCAGACCTCGCGTTCACTGGCCACGTATGTCTGAAGCGCCTCAACCAGACTATCGCTGGGCAGGGCCGAAAGGCTGTCCTGCAGCAGATCATTCAGCGCACCGGCAACCGTCTGCCGGAACTCTTCCTGCTGCCGCCGCAGCCCTTCCGAAGATTGCCGTTCAGCGTTGAATTCGGCGAACGCCTGGTCAATCTGATTCTCAGCGTGTTGCCAGATTGATTCCAGATCCGCATCTTCGGCGAAATTCGACAGGAATTTATCAAATACGGCCCGGACGCCGGTGACAAACTCCAGTTTGATGTTTTCCTTGGCCTGCAAGTGGCCAGAGCGGCGGCTGGCCAGCTGAACGGCAATATTGGGTACTGAGGGCATCAGCGGAATGAACCGGCTGGTCGCCCGCAGCAGCTGATAAAGGTTGGTGCCGTCCTCGATATTTTCGTGGGCCAGTTTGCTGAGCCGTTCGATGAGCCGATCCGGCCGGAGTTCGGCCAGTTCATCCGGATCCAGCTCAGCGATGCCGGGCAAAAAGCCCCGCAGACGGCGCAGAACCGGCGGCAACAAAACCTCATCCGTCGCATCGGTGGTGAATTGCATCACCGCGCGTTCCACCTCGGCCCGGATGAAGCCGACGTAGTTTTCGCGGTAGTTATGAACCAGCTCACTGATGTTCTGGGCAAAAGCCTGGTCGATCTTCTCGTCCAGCGCATCGGTATTGCCCATGACAATCTGCTTGCGCTCCGCATAAACCGCCTTGCGCTGCTTGTCCATCACGTCGTCGTACTCGACGACATTCTTGCGGATGTCGAAGTTGTACCCTTCGATACGCTCCTGGGCGCTCTCGATGATGCGGCCAACCATGGCAAAATCAATCGGCACATCATCCGGCAGGATGTTGGAATTGGTAAAGCGCTTCAGCCGTTCACCGCCGAAGCGCAGCATCAGTTCGTCTTCAAACGAGAGGAAGAAACGGGAGGAGCCGGGGTCGCCCTGGCGGGCGGCACGACCGCGCAACTGGTTGTCGATACGGCGGGATTCATGCCGTTCTGAACCCACCACATGCAAACCGCCAGCCTGGCGCACCTGGTGCGAAACCTCCTGAGTATCCTTGAAGATGCCCAGGATCCGCTCTAGCTGCGCCTCTTCCAAACCGGGCACCTGGCTGATGACCTCACGTGCCTCTTCAACTTCATCATTAGCCACCGCCCGAATCAGGGCAGCCCGGCCATTGTAGTTAAACTCAAACAGTTCGCCGGAAATAAATTGGGCGATCTTGCGCGGGTCGCCCTGGGCGGCCACATAGCGCTGGTAAAGATTCAGCTGGCGGCTGGCATCTTCTACAAAAGCAACGTCATGCCCATGGTCATCAAGAAAAGCGCGGGCGCCATGCAAATTACCTTCGCGAACGAGGCGCAGCGCCTCGCGTACCTCGCTGAAATCCAGACCGTACTGCTTCTGCAGCTTGCGGGACAGATAGCCCAGCACCTGGAGCTCCTCGATCTCCACCAGGGCGGCGTCAAACTCTGCTTTGACGGCCAGGAGCGCGGGCACCAGGTCAGTCGTCAGCTTACCATTCCGCTGGGCCAGGTTCAGGGCCGCATCCTCACCATCCTGGACCAGGGCGATCGCCAGCTCATCCAGCATGCGACGGTCAAACATCTCTTTTTCCATCGCTTCAGCGGCCATCCCTTCCGGGTTACCGCCCAGCAAGATGTCGGTACCACGACCGGCCATGTTGGTGGAAATGGTCACCGCGCCCGGTCGCCCGGCCTGGGCAACCACCAGCGCTTCAGATTGGTGCATCTTGGCGTTCAGGACGGTGTGTGGCACCCGGCGCCGTTTCAGCAGATTACTGATGACCTCGGAATGCTCGACGGAGGTTGTACCCACCAGCACCGGCCGGCCCGCTTCGCGCACGCGCTCAATCTCCTCGATAATGGCCTCATCTTTGGAGCCCGATGTGGTGTAAACCTGATCGGGGAAGTCAACACGCTTATGAAAAACGGGGTCACCTTCACCGGGTTTGACCCAGTAAATGTGCTGGCCGTTTTCGATCTTCTCCTTCCGCTCTTCCAGGTTCCAGTTGCCGGCCTCGACGATGTACTCAACATTGGTCGGCAGCGGCGTAACCGGCAACTTGTAGATTTCGAAGAACTCCTCAGAGTCCGTCATGGCGGTACCGGTCATACCGGCCAGCTTCTCGTACATGCGGAAGTAGTTCTGCAGGGTGATGGTCGCGATAGTGACCGATTCTCGCTTGACCTGGACACCCTCTTTGGCCTCGATGGCCTCATGCAAACCGTCTGAGTAGCGCCGGCCGTGCATTAACCGGCCGGTCGAATCATCGACGATCAGCACTTCATCCCCCTGCACCACGTACTGCACGTCCCGCTTAAACAGGTATTCTGCCTTGAGCGCATTGTCCAGATAATAGGTCAGGTGGTAAAACGTCGGGTCATAGAGACTGTCGCCGGCATCCAGGTTGATCTCCTCGATCCGCTTTTCAATCTCCTGAATACCCATGTCGGTCAGGCTGACGGAGCGGGACTTCTCATCCAGGTCATAATGCCCGTTCGGTTCCGCATCTTCATCCTCAACCGTATTGCGCCGCAGACCGCGTACATATTGAGCAAAACGAGCGTAATCCTTGCCCGTCCGGGCCGCATTGCCGGAGATAATCAACGGCGTCTTGGCGTCGTCGATCAGGACGTTGTCAACCTCGTCGATAACCGCGAAGTACAGTTCCCGCTGCACGAGCATCTCCGGTTCACGAACACGGTTGTCGCGCAGATAATCAAAGCCAAACTCGGAAGCAGTCCCGTAGGTAATATCGGCGGCATAGGCCTCAGCCCGCTCACAGGGCCGCCAATGAACCAGCCGCTCATCTTCCAGTTCGGCGCCGGGATTCACATACTCCGGATCGTACAACGCGGAAAACTGCTGTGGCCCGATACAACCGACGGTCAGGCCAAGGTGGTGGAAAATCTTGCCCATCCAGCCGCCGTCACGCCGGACCAGGTATTCGTTCACCGTCACCAGGTGAACACCGCGGCCCGCCAGGGCGTTGAGGAATAGCGGCAGCGTGGCTACCAGCGTTTTACCTTCACCGGTGCGCATTTCGATAACTTCGCCGCGATGGAGGAGATTGCCGCCCATCAGCTGCACTTCGTAATGGCGCAACCCGGTTGTCCGCTGCGATGCCACCCGCACCAACGCAAACGCCTCGACCAGGACATCTTCCAGCGTCTCGCCGGCCTGGACCCGTTCACGCAGCTTAACTGTCTCGTTGCGCAGTTCCTCATCACTTAACTCATGGAAACGCTCTTCCGCTTCAGTGACGGCAACTACCATCGGTTCGAGACTATCGATAACTTTCTTGTTTGGGTCACCCAGGACCCGGCGCACCAGTTTTTTAAACATAATGATTTCTACTTGATCAACAAAAACCGGGGGAAACTCGGCCCGGAACCCGAAGAGTATAACTCTATTATCTTAGCAACAGGTTAGCAACCGCGATCACTCGTCAAACAGTTCGCCGACGCTACGCCCTTCGTGGGTGCGCAAGATCACCTCACCCAGTAACCCACATACACTGAGAATGGTCATATTGCTCAGGATCTTACGCTCCGGCAACGGCAACGTATCCGTAGTGACAATTTCAGTGATGGGCAGGCTCTGCAACCGCTCCGTCGCCGGGTCTGAGAGGACGGGATGGGTAAAGGCAACCCGGACCTCCTGGGCCCCGTTTTCCTTGACCACATTCACCGCCTGCAAGATGGAACCGGCCGTATCCACCAGGTCATCCACGATGATGACATTGCGCCCGCTCACCTCGCCGATCAGGGTGAGCGCCTCGCGTCCGGCATCCTCGCCGGAACCAAAACGCCGCTTCTCTACAAAGGCCAGCGGCAGCCCCAGCTGATCCGCATATTTGCGACCACCCTTGGCAAAACCCAGATCGGTCGTCACCACCGTGGTGTTGGATAGGTCCTTGGTCTTGAAATAATCGACGATGATATGACGCGCCGTTAGCGAATCACCCGGGATTTTGTAAAAACCCTGGATCTGGCCGGCATGCAAATCTAATGTGATCCAACGGTCAGCCCCGGCCGTTTCAATCATGTCAGCCAGCAAGCGCGCCGTGATGGGCACACGGGGCTCCGTCTTCTGGTCGCTTTGAGAATATGCCATGTAGGGCACCACCACGGTGATGCGCCCGGCCGAATCCCGCTTGAGGCAATCAATGGCGATCAGCATCTCCATAATGGAACGATGCACCGGCCGGGCATGGCTCTGGATGATGTAAACATCTTTGCCCCGGACACTGCCCCCCAGCCGAATCCAGATATTCTCATTGGGGAAATTGATGATATCCCAATTACTGAGCGGCACACCCATGTAATCCGAGATTTTCTGGGCCAATTCCGGGCAACCAGACCCGGCAAACAGTTTGATGTTGCCAAAACCGTAATTGGACATAGTTTGTCTCCTTCTCTCCTGCAAATCCAGTACCGCACCACTCTGACTTCAAGTGTCATCCCCTGCAAAATCAGAGCGCTGGGGTAGTACCGCGGCCACCAGTTCGGCGGCAGCGCTGTACGGATCCATTTCTCGATTGGCGACTGCTGCGGTCAGTGTCTCTCGCGTCGCCGCCGGTACCTCAGCCAAAATCCGGCGCCATAACATCTGCCGGGCCAGCTGTTCCAGCTCCCGGGCGGCTCTTTCCTGTTCGCGTTCCTGCAGGCGGCCGCTGCGCTGCAGGTAATCAAAATGTGCTTCAATCCGATCGACCAGGGCCGGCACCCCTTCACCTGTCGTGGCCACAGTGGACAACACAGGCACTTGCCAGCTCGCCCCAGCCCGATTGTCGTTGTGGCGGTGGCCCAGGTCCAGCATCATCTGCAGCGCCTGGACCGTCTGCCGGGCCGTCGGCCGATCCGCCTTGTTCACCACCAGCAGGTCAGCAATCTCGAGGATGCCTGCCTTACTGGTCTGGATGTCATCCCCCATGCCGGGCGCCTCAATCACCAGGGTGGTGTGCGCCAGGGCGGCGATGTCTACCTCAGCCTGGCCGGCGCCGACCGTTTCAATCAGGATGGCATCAAAACCGGCCGCATCCAGCACGCGAGCCATGCCGCGCGTCGCCGCGGACAGCCCACCGAGTTGCCCCCGTGAAGCCAGGCTGCGGATAAAGACACCGCTGTCGCCAGACAGGTCACGCATGCGAATCCGGTCGCCCAGAAGGGCGCCGCCGCTGAACGGGCTACTGGGATCCACGGCGATGATGCCGACTGTTTTGTCACGCCGGCGCAATTCGCCGGCAATCTGGGTGGTTAAGGTGCTCTTGCCTGACCCCGGGGGACCTGTCAGGCCGATGATGTGGGACCGGCCGGTCCCACCGTGTAACTGCTGAATGATCTCCCGGGCCGCCAACTCGTCATTTTCCACTCGCGTCAAGATGCGCGCGATGGCCCGTCGACGGCCGCGGCGTACCCCTTCGATCAGCTCATCCACTGCCGACGGCTCCTCGCACGGCCTCCACGATATGGCTCATGGAAGTGCCTGGGCCGAACACGTCGGCAACCCCCAGCGCCTTCAGGGCAGCCACATCCTCATCCGGGATGATGCCACCGACAAATACCGGCACATCGCCCATTTCATTGGCCGCCATCAGCTCCAGGATCTGGGGAATCAGAGCCATATGTGCCCCCGAGAGGATGCTGATGCCCACAACGTCGACATCTTCCTGCAAGGCGGCTTCAGCCACCATCTGCGGTGTCTGGCGCAGGCCGGTGTAGACCACCTCCATACCAGCATCCCGCAATGCCCGCGCGATCACCTTCGCGCCTCGATCATGTCCATCCAGGCCCGGTTTGGCCACCAGGACCCGAATTCGCTCTTCACTCATACTTGCTTGCCCGGCGGCCGGCGCTAATTGTGATGACAACGACCGCCCAATCTATTGTAGGCAATTTCAATCGTTTCGCCTATGGGAGTTGACTTAAAAAATGGGTAATACTGGCGGCGGGGCGCAACCCGTTGGGTGCCCCTGGGCGCGTCTGACGCAAGCAGAGCAGAGCGGTTGGCCAGCGTAGGGTGGCGCGCAAGCGCGCCGGCGGGGCGGGCGGCAACCCTACAGGAGAATGCCTACCTGTCGGGTTGCGCCCGCCCCGCCTCCCATCACCTTTGTCATCTCGAGCGCCGCCAACCATCCGCTACGGCCATCGTGACGAAGCGAGAGATCTCTACGCTAATCCGTGTCAACGCTCAGGACTCGTCGTTGCCAACATAAGGCCGGTCAGCCGCTGAGATTCCTCCCTCCGGCTGGATGAACAGATGGGCCAACTAGAAGCGGTCGGAATGACGGTGATGCGGGGGGGAATGGGATCTGGATTGAACCTGCGCTGGCCTAGCGCCCCAGCTGTTCCCGCAACGCCTCGGGGGTGGTGACCGGCCGGTTACAAACAAACCCGCGGCAGACATACGCCGTCGCCTGGCCTTCCAGGCGGGGACGGTCGGCCAGGAGGGGGATGGGGCTGCGCTCGCCACCGACGGCGAGGACTTGGAGCGGCCGGTAGCCGCTCTGGGCGGCTTTGACCAGCGCTTCAGTCTCCGGCAAACCGGGGTCGCCGTTGATGGCGATTTCGACCGGTTGGCCCAGGTAAAGCGTCGCGGCGCAGAGCCATTGGGCAAAACCTTGAGCGTATTGGGCCAGCGCCTCATGCAGAGCACGCAGGGCGTCGGCGGCCGCGTCAACATAGCCGCCCTCGCCCGTGTAGAGATTGGCCAGCAACAGATTGTGGGCCATCATGGCGTTGCCGCTGGGCACGGCGTTGTCCTGGACATCTTTGGGCCGGAAAATCAGCGCCTCGTGGTCGTCTGAGGTATCAAAAAAGCCACCAGCCGCTTCGTCGCGGAAATGGGTCCGGGCGATTTCAATGAGCTCGATGGCCCAGCTGTACCAGCGTTCGTCGAAGGTGGTCTGATAGAGGGCCAGCAGCCCGTCAGCCAGGTAGGCGTAATCTTCCAGGTAGCCGTTCAGCTTGGGTTCGTGGCCCGCTTTCCAGGTGCGCAGCAAGCGGCCGTTGTCGCGGCGCATGACGCGCTGCAGGAACAGGGCGTTTTCAGCGGCGACGGTGGTGTAATCCGGCCGGTTCAAAACCCGGCCCGCCTCGGCAAAAGCGGCCAGCATCAAACCGTTCCAGGCGGTCAGGATCTTGTCATCCAGCCCCGGCCAGATCCGCTCGGCCCGCACGGCATACAGCTTTGCCCGCGCTGCGGCCAGGCGGGCCTGGAGTTCAGCAACCGGGATCTGCTGCTCCAAAGCAACGGCATGGATGGGCCGCTTCACATTGAGGATATTCTGGCCTTCCCAGTTGCCGCCCGCCGTCACATCGTAATAGGCCATGAACAGCTCGGCCTCATCACCCAGGACAGCGCGAATCTCAGCCGGCTGCCAGACATAGAATTTGCCCTCCACGCCTTCGCTGTCGGCATCCTGGCTGCTGTAGAAACCACCCTCTTCGTGGCGCATTTCCTGCACCACGTAATCGAGCGTTTCCTCGACCACCCGGCGGTAATAGGCATCGCCGGTGGCCTGGTAGGCGTGCAGGTAGACGCGGGCCAGCTGGGCGTTGTCGTAGAGCATTTTCTCAAAATGGGGGACCAGCCATTCGTTATCGGTCGAGTAGCGGGCAAAGCCGCCGCCAAGATGGTCGTACATGCCGCCATCGGCCATGCGCCGCAGGGTGGTTTCGGCCATGTGCAAAGCATCGGGTGAGCCGGTCAGGTGATGATAGCGGAGCAGGAATTCCAGGATCATCGGCTGGGGGAACTTGGGCGCGCCACCAAAACCGCCACGCTGGCTGTCAAAACGACGGGCCAGGCCAGCCACGGCCTGGTCGAGCAACTCCTGGTTCAGCTCCGCCTCGCCGCCTTCCATACCGAAGGTGCGGCTGATGTGCTCTTTCATCTGGGCGGCGTTGGTGAGAATATCGTCCCGCTTGGTCTGCCAGGCGTTGATGACTGCCTCCAGCACCTGGCGAAAGCTGGGCATGCCGTGGCGCGGGACGGGCGGGAAGTAGGTGCCGCCGTAGAATGGTTCACCGGCCGGTGTCATCACCACCGTCATCGGCCAGCCGCCCTGCCCGGTCATCGCCTGCACCGCCGTCATGTAGATGTTGTCGATGTCGGGCCGCTCCTCACGGTCAACCTTGACATTGACAAAATGCTCATTCATGTAGGCGGCCGTGGCCGGATCTTCAAACGATTCATGGGCCATCACATGGCACCAATGGCAGGCGGCATAACCCACGCTGAGCAAAATCGGCTTGTCCAGCTCACGCGCCAGCGCCAGCGCCTCCTCGCCCCAGGGATACCAATCCACCGGGTTATCAGCGTGCTGTAAAAGATATGGACTCGTTTCCTGGGCCAGTCGATTCATAAGAATTTTTTTGCCACGGATTGACACGGATTTGGCACGGATTTCTTCTGGTGGATTGAAAGTAGCTGCGATTGGTTAACTGTCCAATCCCAAAAAGAAATCCGTGTTGAATCCGTGCTAATCCGTGGCCTTCTCCATTCCTGCCTTCAAAGCGCCCATGAATTGGGCCGCAGCGGCGGGTTTGTCTTCAGCGGCGTCGACGGCGTTGATGAGGGCGCTGCCGACGATGACGCCATCCGCGAATGTACCGACGTCGGCGGCCTGGGCCGGGGTGCTGATGCCGAAGCCAACGGCCACCGGCACATTCGTCTCGCTTTGATGCTGCCCACAAACTCGGGCAGCCGTGTGCTGACAGCCTGGCGCGCCCCGGTGATGCCGGTGACGCTGACGGCGTAGATGAAGCCCTGCGCCCGCGCCACGACTTTGCTGATGCGGGCGGGGTGGCTGGTTGGGGCCAGGAAATGGATCAGGGCCAGGCCCGCAGCGGCTGCCGCCGCCTCCAGCTCGTCTGCCTCTTCCGGCGGCAGGTCGGGCACCAGCAGGCCATCCGCTCCGGCTGCTGCCACATCTTTGACATAGGCGTCCAGGCCGTAGGCCATGATGGGGTTGTAATAGCCCATCAACAGAAAGGGCGCCGTGACACCGCGGCCGCGCAGCTCGCGGACCATCGCCAGACAATCCCGGCTGGTGGTCCCGTTTTCCAGCGCTTTCTGAGTGCTGTGCTGGATGGTCGGGCCGTCGGCGAGCGGATCACTGAAGGGCACGCCCAGTTCAAACAAATCAGCATAGGGGGCGATGGCCGCCACCACGTCCAGCGACGTGGCGCGGTCGGGGTAGCCCAGGGTGTAGTAGGGCATCAGGGCCGCCCGCTGGGCAGCTTTGGCCTGCTGAAAGGCGGTCGCGATATGGGACCGGCCGGTTGCCTCAGTCATAAATTTCCTCATCTCCACAAAAATCTCAGCCGGCAGGGTAACCCGAACCGGCCTTCCGCGCAACAGTTTATCATTCGTGAGCAATTTCGCCCCGGCCCGGCCAACTTCTAGACAGCAGCGCCGAGGTCCACTATGATGATGCCAACTCCAGCGGTACCGGAGAAATTGACCGGCGCCCGCCAGAGATTTTTCCGGCAGGTCAGGCGATAGAAATCACCTCAGCACAAGGCCGAGGCACCTGCAGATTTATGGATAATTACGAAATCCCGGCGCCCGAGGGCCCACCGGCCGATTGGCAAACGTTTGCCCGGCCCACGCGACAATTCGGGCAATACAAGAAACAGACCGGCGGCATTGGCCATTTTGGCCTGGTCACGATTATCGTTGAGCCTCACGAACTAAGCCCGGTCATCGTCATCGAAAATGGCACAGACAAGGCCAGTTTGCCAGCCGAATACCTGCCGGCCATCTTCCAGGGCCTGTCAGACATCATTCGCGGCCCAGATGACGAACCACGCACCCTGGTCGGCCTGCGTATTCTGATTATCGACGGCGTCTACCACGAGGTCGACTCCAACCCATTCTCTTTCCGCATGGCCGCCCGCCTGGCCATGCAGGCAGCCATAGCAGACGCCGGGCTTTGTCCCTGGCAAGGCCCGGTTAAAGCCGGCGCGCCCCTCTCTTTCAAAAGCACAGTCACCGCCTATCGCGCCAACTTCCTGGAACAGTTTCGCGCTTTTGTGACGTCGGTCAGCGGCCAGCTCATTACCGCCGGCTTCGCCCGGCAGGATCTGGACGATGAGCGCGTCTTTTTCCTGCGCCAGACGGCGGATTTGCTGCACCTGGTTGAATTGGGCTGGCGCTGGCATTGCCGGCTCCACATGCGCGTCGGCATCATGCAGACGGAAGTGGGCTGGCTGGTCACCGGCCTGAGAGGCTGGCAACCGCTGTGGGAGAAATTTGAAGGCAAGCTGGTTGAAGCACGTCTGGGTGGGGCCGATGGCTATCTGCCCCCGCTGGAAGCGACGCGCCAGGATATCGCCAATGCCGCCCACACCATCCTGGCGCAAGAAGCGATGCCGTTTTTTGCCCGCTGGTCGGATGGCCAGGCGGTGCTCAGTGCCGTGGAAGAGGACGAACTCAAAATCGGGACAGCCCGCTACATCGCCCTGCTGCACGTTCTGGGCCATCATGACGAAGCCCGGCAGAAGCTGGTCACACAGACCGCGGAGCTGAGCCGGGATGGCTACAGTCTGTGGAAAGCGCGTATCCTAGAGGCGATGCAGCAACGTTTGGATGAAGAATAAGCACGGAGGAAATGTGTCAGCAACGACTATCAAGCGTATCGGGACAATGACGGCCCAGCCAGACAAAGGCGACGAGCTGGCGGCCTTTGCCCGGGAAATCATCATGCCGGCCCTGCAAATGGCCGAGGGCTGCCTGAGCTGTGAACTCCTGCGCAGCCAGAGTGATCCCAATACGATCATGATCATCGAGCATTGGACAAGTGAAGCGCATCATCAAGCCTCGGTGAAACATATTCGACCGGAAGACATTCAACGGGTGATGGGGCTGTTGGCCGGCGCACCGGCCGGTGACTATTACCATAGCCTCACCCTTTTCCAGGCTGATCATGCTGAATAAAGCCCCCGCCGACTGGTTCCGCGTCGCAGAGCTGGCGCCCGGCGTCTGGGGCATCGGCGAATTTGGCCATTACGAGGAAGTTCTCTCTTTCCTGCTCACCGGCGACGACGAGGCCGTACTCATCGACACGGGCCTCGGCTTCTTCAGCATGAAGGCGCTGGTTCAGGAGCTGACTGACCTGCCCTGCCGCGTCATCAACACCCATTCCCATTTTGACCACATTGGCAGCAACGCCGAGTTTGCCGAGGTGGCCCTGTTTGACCATCCCCTGAGCCACAAATACGCTCACGAAGGGGTTGGCGCGGATGAGTTGGCCTACTGGATTACGCCCAAACAGTTCACCGTGCCGCGCCCGCCGCTGCCCGAGCCATACACCATTCAACCCTTCCCACACGCCCGCTATTTCCAGGCTGGCGACACCATTAATCTGGCGCCATACACCCTGGAAATCCTGCACACGCCGGGCCACAGCGAAGACTCCGTCAGCTTCTACGATGCGAGCCGCGGCATTCTGTTCCCGGGCGACCTGTTTTATGACGGGCCAATCTACATCGAAGGGGGCGATGGCTGGGCCAAATACCGCCGCTCAGTCAGCCAGATGACGGCATTACCTGACCTGCAGCGCATCTTCCCCAGCCACAACGCCTTTGAATTCAGCCTGGCCCAGCTGGCGGAGTTGCAACGGGCGGTGGCGGCCATTGAGGATGATGACCTGACAGCCACGGTGGAATTGTCGGGCCGGATGTCGCTGGTACCCGAGTAAATGTCGCTGTAAAGCAGTTGCTAGAGTCCAAACCATCGAACCGTATACTGACATCTGTTACTCGTTTTAGCAGGAGTTCAGATGATGAAACGTGCCGGCTGGCTCATTGCCCTATTTCTATTTTCGTTGCTGGGTGCCCTGGCCCCAATTAGCCTGGCCCAGGACGATCAGGCTGCTTCCAGCGTGGTTTCCGGGCCGGTCGCCAATGAGCCGTCGGCAGTTCCGGCCGTTCCACCAGCCATACCGGCCGGCAACATTCAGCGCTTTTTCCCCATTATCATCCGGCGCCCCATTGCCGTTGGTTTTGCCCTGGACATCTTCAACCTGACCAACAGCGAGCGCGCCAACGCCGGCTGCCCGCCACTCCGTCTGAATGCGCAGCTGACCCAGGCCGCCCAGGGCCACGCCGCTGACATGGCGCTCAACGATTTCTTCTCGCACACCGGTTCCAACGGCTCTTCACCCTGGAACCGGATCAACGCCACCGGCTATCAGTTTGCTTCGGCCGGCGAGAACATTGCCGCCGGCTACAGCACGCCCCAGGCAGCCATGAATGGCTGGATGAACAGCCCCGGCCACCGGGCCAATATCCTGAACTGCGCTTTTCAGGATATCGGGGTCGGCTATTACTACCGGAACCCGGACCCGGGCCAGGTCACTTACCGCCATTATTGGGTTCAGGTCTTTGCCCGGCCCAACTGAGGTCCTTTGCCCCAATAGAAGCCTGAATCTATAATTCGACCATTCAGCGTCGGCGCCTGGTAGTTGGCCCGAGGCTGCCAGTCACGCCAGAACTGCCAGAACAGCAGAAATAGCTCACCTGAGGATACCGGCCGGTTCGCCTGACCTGCCCGCCCCCCAGCTTGAGCAGACGGAGGGACCCGTGGAACCCACCACTCAACCAGGCGGCCCACTTCAGCAAGGACAAACACTCGATCCAGAATATTTGCGGCTGTTTCGCGAACATTTGCGCGGCCAGCAGAGCTTGATCCTGGGTGCTCTCGCCGGTGCTGGCGCTGCCTTCCTCGGCGCCATCATGTGGGCCGGTATCTCTGTATATTTCCGGTTACCAGATCGGCTTCCTGGCCATCGCCATCGGCATGCTTGTTGGCTACGCCATCGCCAGCCTGGGTCGGGGCATCGACAAGATTCATGGCTGGATGGGCGGCGGCTTCTCGCTGCTGGGTGTCATTGCCGGCAATCTGTTTACGGTCGCCGTACATCACCCAGGCTGAAGAAATGCCCATCTGGAAGTTGGCTTCATCATGCTCCTCAAACCTGGCTTGACCCTGGAAATCATGATGGATACTTTCTCACCCATGGATCTGCTGTTTTACGGGCTGGCGATCTACTACGGCTATCGCCCTCCTTCCGCAAGGTGACGACAAGAGATGAGGGCGGCCTTCCGGCAGCACTTCAACCGGGGAGGGCGCTGAATGAGCACACCCTTAGTTGAAATCCGGCAGGCGCTGATGGTCTCACAGGCGGAATTCCTGGCCTTGCTGGCCCGTTTCCAGCCGGAAACGCTCCATCAGCAGATAGACAACGAACCCTGGACGCCGGCCGTCATCTTGCTGCATATGTGCGAAGCCCGCGAACATTACACTCGCTGATGGGGCGCCTATTGGCGTCTGACTTCAAAGCCCGGTTGGGCGTGCTACCGACGATCCCCAGCGCATGACCGAAATCGCCGCTGCCGCTACCGGCGTGGCCACAGCGGAGCAATTGAGGGCGCTTGCGCGACAGTTTCGCCGGATGATGCGGGTACTGGATGGGGATACAGGAGGCGGATCTGGACCGGCAGGTCACTCTGGCCCGGCCCGGATTTGAGGATTTGCGACTGGCGGGCTTTATCGGCCGCTTCCTCGTCGGCCACCACCAGATGCATGTGAACCAGTTAACGGCGTTGAGCGACTAGAATCGAGGGTTGCCAACCGACGGGTTAGCCACGACGGGTTACGACCCGACAGGTTGGGCAACCCTCGCCTCACCAGGCGCAGGCTGGGGATCACGTCAAAGTCGAGAGCGTCACGGCGGCCGGCGGTGAAGTGGAAATGGGCAGCGGCGCCGATCATGGCGGCGTTGTCGGTGCAGAGGAAGAGGGGTGGGTAGCGGACCTGCCGGTCCAACGCCGCTGCCATCGCCGTCCGCAGCTGCGAGTTGGCTGAGACGCCGCCGGCCAGATGGACCGCCGTCACATCATACGCCGCCGCCGCCTGGGCCGTCTTTTGCACCAACACATCAACCACCGCCGTCTGGAAGCTGGCCGCCAGGTCAGGGACCGGCATCGCCTGCCCTTCCCCGTACTCACGCGTCTGGCGCAACACCGCCGTCTTCAAACCGCTAAAGCTGAAATTGTAACCATCGGTGAGGACAGCCGGGGAAAATCAAAGGCTCTGTCATCGCCGGTACGGGCCGCTTTGTCGATGGCCGGGCCGCCCGGATAAGGCAGATCGAGCAGCCGGCCAACCTTGTCAAACGCCTCACCCGCCGCATCATCCAGCGTACCGCCCAGATGTTCGTAGACACCATGGTCGCGCATCAGATACAACTCGGTGTGGCCGCCACTCACCACCAAGGTCAATACCGGGAATTGAATATCCGGCGCGGATTCGGTCAGCCAGAGTGAATAGAGGTGGCCTTCGATATGGTTGATGGCCAGGAGCGGTTTGTCATGCGCTGCCGCTAATCCCTTGGCCATGTTGACGCCCACGAGCAGGGAGCCGACCAGGCCCGGTCCTTGCGTCACTGCCAGGCAATCCAGGTCGGCAAAGGTGAGGCCGGCCTGGGCCATCGCCTCAGCCACAACCGTGTAGATGACCTCAATGTGGCGGCGGGAGGCAACCTCCGGAAAGACGCCGCCATATTTGGCATGCAGCTCATTCTGGCTGGCCACCACATTGCTTAAAATACGGGTGCCGTCGGCAATGACGGCGGCGGCCGTCTCGTCACAGGAAGATTCAATCGCGAGTATACGGGTCATGTTGGGGCCAGAACGCGGCTGAGGCCAGCCAAAAGGGCGCTGGCCTGGCCGGGCAGCACAGTGCGCGGGTCAAAGAGGAGTTGATCAGCCTGGATACGGCCGATGATGGGCCAGGAAAGCTGACGCAACCGGGCCGCACTCACCTCTACGGACGGTGTGTCAGCCACGACCAGGGTTGTTGGCTATCGTCTGCCGGGCAGGCTGCCGCCGCCCACGGTGGATTGACCGGGCTGCAGCGACACCTGAATGCCTTGTCGCCAAAGCGCCTTGCCAACTGGCCGCTTCAGCCGCGATATCAGCTTCGCTACGCGAAAGCATTTTGCCAGATGGGGACGGTGGCGGGCGCTTCACCCAGGAGGTATCGGCGCAATGTGGCCGTCAAACCGGCCAGACAGAGCTTATCAGCGCGGACAGCCCGGGCCAGCGGATGGCGGCGCGCCTTCGACCAGGTCGGCCCGGCCCAGCAGGATACCGGCCTGGGGGCCGCCCAGGAGCTTGTCGCCGCTGAACGCGAGCAGGTCTTGCGCCGGCGGCCAGCCGGTACCGTCGGCTCACCCGTTAACCCATACGTAGCCGTCTCCAACAGAGCGCCACTGCCCTGGTCGTAAAGCAAGGGTAGATTGTGCGCATGCGCCAGCTCAGCCAGTTCGGCCAACGACGGCTCAGCGGTGAAGCCAATAATCCGGTAGTTAGAATGATGGGCGACGAGGATGGCGCCGGTGTTTTCGTTAATAGCCGCGGCGTAGTCGCGGAGGAGATGCGGGTTCGTCGTGCCCACTTCAACCAGCTTCGCGCCCGATTGGGCCATCACATCCGGGATGCGAAAGCCGCCGCCAATCTCGACAAGCTGGCCGCGGCTGATGATCACTTCCTTGCCCAGGCAGAGAGCAGAGAGCATCAGCATGACCGCAGAGGCGGCATTGTTGACGACCAGGGCGGCTTCGGCGCCAGTCAGACGGGTCGAATTTCGGCGGCGTGGACGGTACGGGAGCCCCGCTTGCCGCTGTCCAGGTCAAATTCCAGGTTAGAGTAGCCAGCAGCAACGGCGCGGATGGCGGCGATGCTATCCCGGCTCAGGGGAGCGCGGCCCAGGTTGGTGTGGATGATGACGCCGGTGGCGTTGATGACCGGCGGAGCGTCGGCGCCAGCCACTCTTCGAGCCATTCAGCAGCGGCCTGGGTGACAAGTTCTTCAAGTGAGGCGCCATTGGGCGGTGGATGCCGCCGAGGATGGCTTTGCCGGCGGGCTGCCACGCTGCGCGGCAGGCCATGAGGGCGAGATCGCCAGCAAAGGCTGCAGATGGTGACCAGCCGGTGCCCAGCAAATAATCGACACCCGGCAGCTGTCGCAGCAGCGCCTGTTGGCTCATCCATCACTCCCTGGAAAAACTCCCCATGGGTGCCGGCCGCTGCCGCACCTGCAGCAACACCTCAAACATGACCAGCACACCCAGGACCAGGACAGCCACGGCGACGCCAAACGTCCGGTTCATCTGCAGCCAGAGGCGAAAGCAACCCAGAGATCCACCCAGCCCGCCTGACGCAAGATCACTGGCGTTGGCTGCAAGGTTCCATGATGGAAGCGCTTGTTCAGGTAAAACCAGCGGCAAAAGACACCGGCAATAGTCGGATAACCAGGACAAAAAGACAAAGAGGATGTCGATCTAGCGGCGTCGAGCAACCGGGCGGCGCTGGCGGTGTCGTTGGCGGCCCGCGCACAGATCCAGCCGTTGCTGGGCCGTAATGGGCCAGAAATTGTTGACGATGTAGTTGATGGCCCCCAGGCTAAAAGGCCAACCGGCCCCAACGGCCAGGAAGGAAGTTACCAGTCGACGCTAGCAGATCTTTTCATCTTGTTCATTATAGCTCACCGTAGGCGGACCTACCCCCAATGATTGTGATGTATAGCGACAACGGCATGGCTGCCGTTATGGGAATTCCCGGCAATATGTCAACTTATTTCGTTGAGGCGCGAGGGCGCAATCCGACATGTAGGCATCTCTGGGGTTGCTGCCGCGCCGCGTCCGCAGGGCGCACTTCACTCAATCTGGAATTACGTTGGCCATCCGGCATACCTGTGATCTCTACGTCAGGCGCTGGCGCGCCCAGGTTCAGGCAACCCTACAGGAGAATGCCTACCTGTCGGTTGCGCCCGAACGCTCCCTTATTCGCCGATTTCGGCCAGATAATCGGTGTAGCCGCCGGCGTAGGTGGAGGTGGCCGTCCCGGAGTTCGATGACCCGATCGACAACTTTGTCGAGGAAGTAGCGGTCATGGAGATGACCAGGACGGTGCCCTCAAACTCGTTGAGCGTCTCCTCGAGCACCTCGATGGAGGTGATGTCCAGGTTGTTGGTGGGCTCGTCCAGCAGCAGGTTGGGCTGGGAGAGGACCAGTTTGGCGAGCTGCAAGCGGCTGCGTTCGCCGCCGCTCAGGGTGCGAATCGGGCCGCGGATCTGATCGTAGCTGAAGAGGAACTTGTGCGGAAGGCGACAACCGCCTCGCGCAGCGGTGCTGTCTGGCGGATTTCGGCCAGCAGGGTGCGGTCGTAGTTCAGGTCTGTGCTCCTGGGGTAGTAGCCGATGCGGCTGCTTGGGCCAACCTTGATCTCGCCCCTGAAATCCCTTCACGTCCAGGATCTGTTTGAGCAACATCGATTTGCCTGCCCCATTGGGGCCGACCAGACCAACCCGTTCGTTATGCCAGATGATGTCGTTCAGGCCGCGCCAGAGAACGGTGCCATCGGCAAGGTTCTGCGCACGTCGGCGAACTCCAGCACCTTGTTGCTCGCGTCCGCCGGCCAGATCCAGCGTCATCCGCCGCGCCTCGGTCACCTTCTCACGCGGTCCATGTTGTCCAGCATCTTCTGGCGGGAACGTGCCTGGCGAATATGGCGCTCGTTAACGACGAGGCTGGCCCACAATTCAAAACGGGCGATGGCCGCTTCAATGCGGGATATTTCCTTCTGCTGGGCCGCATAGAGTTGCTGCTGGCGCAGGCGGCGCAGCTCGCGCTCGTTGCTGTAGGCGGAATAATTGCCCTGGTAGAGTTCCAACCGGCCGCCGTCAAGCTCGGCGATGTGGGTGGCCACGTCATCGAGCAGGTAACGGTCGTGGGAGATGATGACAACGGTGCCTTCATACTGGTTGATGAACCGTTCCAGCAGCCGCTTGGCGGGGATGTCGAGGTGGTTGTCCGGCTCGTCCAGGAGCAGCAGGCGGGGACGGCTGACGACGAGTTTGGCCAACAGGACCAATTTTTCTGGCCGCCGGAGAGGAACCGGACCGGCCGGTCCCAGACCTCTCACCCAACCCCAGCCGGGTCAATCCTTCCTTCACCCGGCTCTCAAAGCGCGGGCCATCCTTCGCTTCCAACGCGACCATCAGGCGCTCATGTTGAGCCATCACCCGCTCCAGCATCACCGGATCACCGTAGACATCCGGCTCACCCATACGCGCCCTCGACGCGGGCCATGTCGGCCTCAAGCGCAGCCAGTTCGGGCGAAGCGGTCAACGCTTCTTCCAAAATGGAATGACCCGAATCCATCACCGGCTCTTGCTCCAGCCGGCCCCAGGTCAGACCAGGGTGCGAAGATGGCGCCGCTCTCGGTCTCGAACTCGCCGGCTATTAACTTAAGCAACGTGCTTTTGCTGGCGCCATTTGGCCCGACCAGGCCAATCCGTTGCCCGTATTGCCCAATCCAGGTCGGCAAAAATCTCTTTGCCGGCCAGATTGACTTTGACTTTGTCAGATTCAGTAAAACTTGGCCATGAATTGTCTTCCTGCCCCAGCCTTGGCTCACACCCACCACCGGCCAGGACACAGACAACAAAAAGCCGGGGCGGGAGCGCCTTCGGCGGTTCTCAGTGCAAACTTTAGTTTACATAGAATTTCAGCTACAGGCGCGCGTTATGGACGCGCCTGCCGGGAGCCACGATCAAACCGACGATAGTTGATGGGTTTGTTGGCGGCAAGCTGAATCATGGGAGGAGGATAGACTATTTGGCGGGTGTCGTAATGAAAAGATTTGAACGCCGTCGAGCCATCGGGTCCCTGCGAATGTTCATCCTGTAGATCTGGGGACCCGATGGCTAACGGCGCGACCGATGGCTGCGAGCGGCGTCCCACTTCTCGCCATCCTGGCGCTTCAGGCTGGCGGCAGACTCTCCGCCAGGGCGGGAAGCTGGTTACCTTACGGGGCGTGGGCCTGTAACCCTGTCAACAAGCTCCTGGCTGCGCCGAGTCACGGAGCTGACGAGCGCCTGGGGCCGGTCGCGCTCCGGTTCCGGCGAAGGGTTCCAGATCAAATAGCTTGCGCCAGGTGTAGACGCCCAGAGTTTGGCCGAGGCGAAAAAGGCGCCGCCAGATCGCGCCCATGATGCCGCCAGGTTGGCGCCCATAAAGACGGCTACCATCACAATTAGTGGGTGCAGCTCCAGGGCATCGCCCACGATGCGGGGACCAGGATGTTATTCTCCAGCTGCTGAATCAGGAACATCACCAGCAAAACAACCAGCGAGAACTGCCAGGGCGCCAGACCCATGTAATTCATCGGCTGAAAGAAGGCGACGAGCATGGCCGCACCGGCGCCAATCACCGGGCCAATCACCGGCACAAACTCCAGCAGGCCGGACAAAATCCCCAACGCCAACGCATTTTCGACGCCCAGGATCGCCAGGCTGACGCCGACGACAATGCCAATCACCAGTCCGAGGATGACCTGGCCGCGCAAATAGGCGTTCCAGATACGGCCAAATTCGCGGGTAATCCGCTCGGCGTCCTTGCGATAGCCAGGCTGCTGGGCAAAATCGCCGATGATCCCCCCCAGGCGCGGAATATCGTTGGCGATGTAAATGGAGATGACAAAGATAAAGAAAAAATTACCCAGAATCGCCAGAGTCGTCGTGGCCACGCTGCCCACGAGGGAGCTGCCCTGGGAAATCGCCGGCTGTATCAGTCCCAGCAACTGGTCCGCCAGCGAATTGACATCATAACCGGCCAGCAGCTCGGCCATGTCATAGCTGAAGCTGCCAATGCTGATGGTCTGCTGCGAGAGCGTATCAATCTGTTGGGCCAGCGCCGTAATCAAGTCCGGCACAGCCTCGATGAGAGCGACAACCTGGTTATAGGCCGCCACCCCCAACGCCGCCATCGCCCCCATCAACAGCACGAGCAACAGCAGATAGGCGACCAGCACAACTGTTGAGCGCTTGATCGGCGTCCGCTTGTCGATGAAGGAGATGATGGGATGCATCAAATAGGCCATCATGGCAGCAATTGACAGCAGACCAATCAGGGATTGAAAACGGTACGTGATCAGGGCAAACAGGATGAGCGCTACCAACACGACAATGATTTTGGTCGGCGCATTCCAGGTTGGGGATTCGTTGAATTCCGGTAGTTCCGGCATCTGGCTGCTCCACCTCCATGCCATTCGCAAAGCGTTGCCAAGAAACTATTATACAACTTCCCGGTACGGATATGTTAGACTTTAGTTGTTTGCCTGCTTCCGGCTACGCCTGGCTGCTGATGGCGCGATAATTCTCTGGAGTCATTCTTTTTCATGAAACGTCTCGGCTTAAGTATTCTGTTCGCTTTGCTTCTCCTTCTGCTCCTGGCTGCCTGTAATGATGAGCAGGCCGATGAGGACACTACGCCCCCACCGGTACCCACGCTGGCCCAGCGGGCCACCACTGGTGAGGCAGCGGCCGACGAAACAGGGGCAACCGCCACAAAGCTGGTCATCAGCGAAGTCCTGGTCGGCGCGCCCGGCAACAATAACCTGGAATTTATCGAACTCTACAACCCGACGACGCAGGCGGTTGACCTGCGCGGCTGGACGTTGCTGTATCAGCCACCTAACCAGGAGCCCATCGAGTTGTTCCGCTGGAGTCGCCGGGCTGATATCCCGGGCCTGGGCCATTACCTTTTGGCCCGTGAGGGCGAACCGATTGGCGCCCTGGGTGATGATTTTTTCACGACGGGTCTGTTCAAGCGAGGTGGCTTGCAGCTGCTGAATCGGGATGGCGAAGTCGTGGACAGGGTTGGCTGGGATGAGGCAACGGCCGATTTCTTCAGCGGCAGCCCAGTCGCCGTCGCTGAGGATGGCCAGAGCTATGAGCGCAAACCCGGCGGGCCTGGCGGCAACGGCCAGGATACCCAGGACAATGCGGCCGACTTCAGCGCTGCCACGCCCACCCCGCAAAATTCCGGCGACACGCCGGCACCGTTGCCTGAAGGCTTCCTGGAGATCAGCCTGACCAACCCGGCGACCGTCACGCCGGGCACCGAGTTTGCGTTTACCGTGACCATCAGTAATGAGAGAGCGGTCAGGTATGCCACCGACCTCCTCGTCGCCGTTCCTATCCACGCGGAATTTACGGTGGTGGACGCACCGGCCGGTGCCGACATCAAAGCTGACCGCGTTGAATACACCATAGCCGAGCTGGCCAATGGCGCCAGCGCCAGCCAGACAATCACCATCGCCACCCCCTTCACTTACTTCAGCACCACCCTGCCCGGCTATTACGTCGAGGCCAACGGCTTGCGCTCCTACGGCCCGGTTGGCCAGATCGCCCTGGAAGGCGGCTCGCTGCCCATTGCCTCGGCTCGTGGGTTGGATGGCGCCACGGTGACAGTCGAGGGCGTGGTGACGATGGACACGGGCGGCTTCTTCGCCGGGGGCGGCACCAAGTTTTACATTGAGGATGATTCTGGCGGCATCCAGGTCTACTGCCCGACGGGCGCCGTCGACGATGTCCAGATCGGCGACCGGGTCCAGATCACCGGCTATATCGAGATTTACCGGACCTCGCTGGAATTGATCCCCTGTAACGAGCCAGATGATGTCATCGTGCTCGAAGCGGGCGCTGATCCGACACCTCAAGTCATCGCCCTACCGGATGCAAACGAAGCGATCCTATTGCAGGGCGAACTGGTCACCGTGCAGGGTACTCTGACCCGGCTGGACGAGTTCAGCTTCAGCTATGAGATGGACCTGGTCGATGAGACCGGCCGGACCATCTTCATCTACCTGGACAAATTGACGGAAGTCGATGTCGAAAGCCTTGAGGTTGGCCAGCAATATGAATTCAGCGGCATATTTGAGCAGTGGGATGGCAACTTCCGGCTGATGCCGCGTCGTCAGGCGGACCTGGTGGCTCAGCATGAGCCGGTCGTGGAGCTGCGGTTGACAGCGCCGTTTTCGGCACCGGCCGGTAGCAATATCGACTACAGCTACCGGGCCACCAACTACACGGGCGAACCCCTGGCCGATGTCACCTTCACCTTCGCCCCGCTCAGCCCAGACGGGGTTGAAGAGAGCTGGACAATCCCGGTCCTCGAACCAGACGCCACCGTCGTCATGACTTACTCCCTGACTCTGGCTGCAGAGCTGTCCGGCACCGTCACCATCCCGACGCCGCTGGCCAGCTCCCTGCCGGCCGAACAGCTGGCCCTGCCGGCCGACCATACCGTTTTTATCGGTGAGGGTGTGCCGATCTGGGCGTTGCAGGGCAGTGGGCTGGAATCGCCCTACAACCGGGCCACGGTCACGACATCTGGCGTGGTCACCGCCATTTTCCCGGATTTGAATGGCTTCTGGCTGCAGATGGCTGAAGGGGATGGCGACCCGGCCACCTCAGACGGTATTTTTGTGTTGGCTGAGAATGAGGCGTTGTCTCTGGAACCTTTGCAGACGGTGTTGGTGACCGGCCGGATCCGCGAGGTTGCCGGCCAAACTACCCTGGACATCGCCACCGCAGCAGATGTTGTCGTCGACGGAATAGCCGACGCGCTGCCGGCGGCCATCGAACTGTCGCCGCCAGCCGACGAGGCCGCCAGCCAGCTTTACTACGAAAGCCTGGAAGGGATGCTGGTCCAGATCAGCAGCCCGGCTCGCGCCGTCGCGCCGACAACCCAGTACGGTGAATACGCTCTGGTGCGCGAAGAGAGCGGTCTGGACCGCATCTACCGGGCTGAGGAGATTGGCTACCTGATCTTCGTAGACGACGGCAGCACGATGGTGCATAACGACCAATCCACTCTGCCCTACGTCATCTATAGCGGCGACGAAGTCAGCGATCTGATTGGCCCATTGGCTTACACCTTTGGCGATTTCAAAATCGAGCCGCTGGCGCCGCCGACCATCATCCCGGCCGAGCAGGCGCTGCCGGTGCCGCTGCGGCTGGGCTCAAACCAGTTCAGCATTGCCACTTTCAACGTGGAGAATCTGTTTGACACGGCCAGCCCGCACCCGGATGACCCGCCGCTGCCCACGCAGGAAGAGTACGACAACAAGCTGGCCAAAATCAGCGACGCCATCATCACCATGGGCGCGCCATCCATCCTGGCGCTACAGGAGGTGGAAAATATTGGTGTGCTGGAAGATCTGGCGGCGCTGCCGAGCCTGGCCTCGTTCAACTACCAGGCTGTGCTCATCGAGGGTGATGATAGCCGGGGGATTGATGTGGCCTACCTGCTGAGGGGTGATCAAGTAGAACTGGTCAGCGCCGAGGCATTCCCGGCGCCGGAAGGGGTGACCAGCCGGCCGCCGCTGGTCCTGGAGTTGCAGGTGACGCTCAATGGCAATTCGTTGAAGCTGTTCGTCATCAACAACCATTTCAGCTCGCTGGCCGGCGGCGAAGAGGCTACCGAGCCGCGCCGCACCGCCCAGGCAGCCTGGAATGTCAGCCTGTTACAGGAGATCCAGAGTCGCGAGCCGGAGGCGTTGGTGGCCATTATGGGCGATCTCAACTCGTATTATGATTCACTGCCGCTGGATACGCTGCGCGAAGCGGGGTTGGTGCATGTCTTTGAGGGCAATGTCGACGAGGATCGGCTCTATTCCTACATTTACCTGGGGGAATCGGAAACGCTGGACCACATCCTGGTGACGCCGGGCCTCCTGGCTCTGATGGACGATGTCGAGGCGGTTCACATCAATGCTGACTTCCCCGTCCCCATCAGCGGCGACCCCAGCGCCCAGCGCTCCTCCGACCACGATCCGATTGTGGCGATCTTTACGATGCCGCTGCCTTAGGCTGCAGGCAACGGGTCTCTAATAAGCGCGAAATGATTCTCTACACCCTACGATTCCAGGCTAGCCCGGAATCCCACCATACCGGTCATAGGCGCCGCGGCCGATGATCTCGAGGGCGATGTCGCCGGAGGGCGGGTGCATGAGGCCGGCGCGAACGTCGCGGAAGTAGCGCTCCAGTGGCAGCGCCTTGCTGATGCTGATGCCGCCGGCGATGCGCAGCGCCTTCTCTGTCACCTCAAGGGCCACTTCGATGGCGTGGTATTTAGCCACCGCCAGCCGCGGCAGAAACTCCTGGCGATGCTCATCCAGGCCAGTCCATTCCGAGGCCACCTGCATCAGCAACAGCTCTGCCGTCTGCAGGGCCACATCGATCTCGCCGATCTGGCGCTGGATCTTGGGTAAGGTGGCTATTGGTTTGCCCAATGAGGGGGGCGTCCGCTCCAACGTGTAGCGGATGATGCTGTCACGGGCGGCGACAGCGGCGCCGAGATAGGTTGCGGCCATCAGCGGCCCAAACCAGACATTCTCACCCGCTTCTTTCTGCGGCACGATCTGGTTACTCGCCGGCACAATGACATTCTCAAAATAGACATCGTGGCTTTCACTGGCCCGCAGGCTCAGGCTGTCACCCCAGGTTCGTTCCCAGCGCACACCAGGCGTGTCACCCGGGATGAGCACACTGGCCGTGCCGTCGCCGAGGGAAAGGGCCACGAGCATGTGTGTTAGATAAGGGCCGCCTGTAGTCCAGTTCTTATGACCGTTGATGCGCAGGGTGCCATCGGCCTGGGGTTCGGCAATTGTTCGGAAGAAGCGGCCCCAGGAAGGGCTGCCCATGACCGGCTCGCTGGCCACAGAATTGAAGAGCGCATCCTCTTCCACCGCAGCGCGGCAAAATTCGGCAAAGCGCGCCTCTGGCCAGATGCGCTGCTCGCTTTCATTGCCAAACACATGGAGCTGCATCGCCGCGATCAGGGCGGTGGAGGTGCTGCCCTGAGCCAGCTCCAGCTGCGTGGCGACTGTGTCTTCCAGCGACATACCGGAGCCGCCGAACTCTTCGGGGATGGTCAGGGTCAAATAGCCGCTGTCGCGCAGCAACTGTAGATCTTCGGGCGGCATGGCGCCCGCGAGGTCAGCTTCATCGGCGCGCTCAGCCATTTCGGCAGCCAGCGCTTCCGCCATTTCAATCGGATCGAGATATTCGTCGCTCAAAAAAACACCAGGGGTGATTTACGATTTACGATTTGGGATTTACGAGAGTCTACAAATTGATGGACACAAGCAAGCCGGCATCAGAACCATTCCGAAGGAGCCGACGATTCGTAAATCGTAAATCGTCCCTCGTAAATCTTGCTCTGATTATCGCCGGATCAGGCAGATTGTCCACCTAGCGACCGTTGAAGGTGCCATCGCTGCCATCGTTGCCAGAGCCGGTGGGCGGCATGATGACGGTGAACGTCCAGGTATGGGTATTGCCATTGACAGTGACGGAGGCAGTGTAGGTGCCGGCGGTCAGCGGTGCCTGCGGGATGATGACGATGGCGTCGCGCGCGTTCAGGACGAGCCGGCCAACGGATTGCGCGTTGCTGTCCGGATTGTTGTAATCCGTCTCGTCGAAAACGCAGTGGCTGAGGTTGGTGCTGCCGCGCATGAAGGAGGAGTTGGTGACGTTGGGGGTGACATTGCCACTACCCAGCTGAATCATGATGGGCGGGCCGGACGGGGCTGAGTAGCCGGCGCAGCTGGTGAGGGGATCGGGCCATTCGTTGCCGCCGTATTCGGTGAGCCAGGTCTCACCGTTGGGGCGCGGGAAGGGCAACGGGAAGTTGGTACCGGCCGGTACCCCACCCTGCCCCCGGCTCACATCCAACGTCGCCCCGGTCTGCCAGCCGCCATCCGCCTCGCGATAGCTGCCAAAACCAGTCGTATGCAGCTGCGGATCGAGAATACCGATAGCATGGAACGGCCCCGTCATCCAGAGGTCAATGGCCATCTCATCGCTGGCGAAAGCCGAGCTGAACACAGCCACATTGCCGTTCTGAGCCGCCGCATCCCCTTCGGGCGTGTACCAGGGATTGCCGGGGTCTTCAGAATGGGTGATAACGTCATTCTTGACCATGTAGCGGCCATGCAGCCAGCCGCCATTGGACCAATCACTGTTTTCAACCAGCGGGTTAACATTGCCCAGGTCGCGGAATAGATTGAGGTAATCCAGCCAGGCTGGCAAAATGGGTTCGGGTGGGCTGAAGGCGATGGGCAAATAGAGGATACCGCCGCCGCTACCAGTCGCATTGGCCGGCTCAACCCGATTATCCGTCGCATCCACCGGCACCTGCATCCAGATCAGCGCCAGAATGAGGCCCAGCACCAGGAGTAACAGGCCGAAGAAAAGACCGGTACGACTGCCCCAATGTTGCTGATTCTGCATCCTAGCTCCCGTCTATGCAAGCAGCGGGCTCCTGGATACAACTGAGCCTTGTGTGCCTTGTCCATACGTCCTTGAGGGGACATTCCGGGCCTATGGTACCGGTAATAGCGCCCGCAAACTGTTGCATGGTTGACAGGAGAGTAATGTACCGCTTAGCGTCAGCCTGAGCAATAACCCAATCTATGAACGGCTAAACGCCATCTCGCGCTGGCGAGCAACCGCCTGGAGTAACTCAGGCAGGGGATAATTACCGCTCAGCAGATGCTCTTCAATCGGCTTGATGTTGACCTCTTTTTCCACCAGATCACGGATGGTGTCAGCCAGCTGCTGGTTACCGATGAGCAAGGCCCCCACAATGCGGCTATCAGAAATGACCAGCCGCAGGGAAGCCGGGCCATTGCGATCATAGGCCGAGCGGAATTGGGTGGAGAATGGCGCCGTCCAGACATGGCTGGAGCCACGGGAGAGATAGCCGACTTCGGTGTTATCCTCGGCCTCGCCCTCACCCATCCGGCCAATGACCGTGACGTGCAGACCAAAAAGCATGGCAGCGTTAAAGGGACTACCTTTTTGATACATCTGCGGCTGGCCCTGCCCGCGAGCAACGGCGACCATGTTGTAACCGGCCTGGCGCCCTTCACTGATAGCGCTGGGCCAGAGGATGTCCAGATGATGCGCCTGCGTCCAGCGGTCGTAAACCTGGGCCACGTCACCAGCCGCAAAGATATTGGCACAGCTTGTCTGCATATATTCGTCAACCAGGATGCCCCGATCTGTCTCGATGGGCAGCTCCCTAACCAGTGCCAGATTGGGGCGTACACCGATCGCCACGCCGATCAACTGGCATTTCATCTCCTGGCCCGATTTCAGGCGAACAGCGGCCACCTTGCCACGCCGGCCTATTGCTTCGGCAACCTCTTCCCGGTAATGCACCTGAATCCCCTCATGGCGGATCTGCTGCTCAATGATGTCCGATTCAGCTTGATTAAAGAGGCGCGGCCAGATGCGCGTACCGCGCTGGAGAATGTGGGTGCGGACCCGGTGATGGTTGAACCCTTCAGCCAGCTCCATCGCCGTAATGCCGCCGCCGACGACAACCGCCTGGCGAGCCTTGCGGGCCAGCTTCTTGACCCGGTGGACGTCCTGCAGGGTATCAAAGCTGACGACGCCTTCGAGATCTGCACCGGGGAATGGCGCGGGCACCGGCCCGGCGCCTACCGCCAGGAGCAAGACATCGTACGGGATTAACTTCCCGTCACTCATCACCAGCCGCTGGGCCAAGGGATCAATCTTGCTCACGCGACCATAGAGGAGCTCAAACCGATTCTGTTCGTAGAAAGCAGGTTTGCGCGAGAAAATCTGTTTCTCGTCGATTTGATCGAGGATCAGATAGGCGATGCCCGGGCGGGAGTAGAGCGGATAGGGTTCGTCGGAGATGATGGTGATCCGGCCGGTTTCATCCTGTCCCCGGATCGCCTCCGCCGCGCTCACGCCGGCCGCCCCGTTACCGATAATCACGTATTGTGAGGGCATCAATCACCTCCCCAGTCCAGCACCGGCAGCGCCAGGGGGTCAATCACCTGGGCGCGATCAGCTTGCAGGATAATCGGGTCGCCCCAACGCAAGGTGCCTCGCGGACAGCGCTCAACGCAGGTTCCGCAGCTAATGCAGCGCGGATCCGTCACATTGAGGCCACGCCAGGCGTAGTCGCGCACCTCAATCCCGACCGGGCAGTTGTAACCACAGATCCCACATTGCACGCAGCGCGACTGATCAGCACTCACCTGCTTCAGGCCAGAGACAACGGTCTCGATCACCTCTGTTTTGTTACGTCGCCAATTTGAGAAGATACCCATAAAACTGAAACCTGCCTGATCGCAGCTGATCAGGTCTTCTTACTGAAAGAGCGCCCCAAAATAAATGGTGGCGATCACATGAAAAATCATAGCGGAAAAGAGCGTCAGCCCAATGGGAACATGGGCCATATGCCAGAAGCCCATCAGCCGGCGCACCGCCTGCAGGGAGCGAATCTGACGGGACAGACGACGATACTGGCGGATCAAGCGCTCAATCTCGCGTAGCTTCTGGCGCTCCAGGCTGGAAAACTGGCCCAGCGCACGCCGTAATTGCCAATTTTCCCGACGCTCGGTCCACAATCTCGTCAGCACCGAAGCAAAGCCACTTTCCTGGCTGGCGCTCAGACGCTGCAATTCCTGAGCCACAAACTGCTGCAGCGGTTCAGATTGCTGGCGCGACCATTGCACCAAACTACTCCGTTCCGCCCTCAGCTCTTCCTCGAGCTGCCGCCGATCTACCTCGACGCCCGCCAGGGTGCGTGGCACAGCGGTGTAGATGTAGCGACCCAGAAAGCCGCTCAGGACGACCAGCAACGTCAGCAACGAAGTGAAACCGGCCAGCCCGCGGAATTCAAAGCCCGTATGCAACAGAACCAGAGCCGGCCCCACAATGCCTGTGAAGATATGAAACGAGAGCCAATGGCGCACCTGACCGTAGCGAATCAGTCCCATCCGTTTGCGGATGCTGTAAAGCGTCTCGGCCATGATCATGAAGATCGTGCCCAGGATACCCAACAGATGACCAAAGGGATGGCCGCCATCTGGTTTAGTCACCGCCGCGTAGCCGATGTAGACCACTGCCAGAAACAGCACAATCAGGAAGCTCAGTTTGATCTCAACGTTTTGTCGCATGTGCATTTACTCTAGTCGCGTGAACTAATCATCCCAGTTGTTGGTGTCATGGCAGTTCGAACATTGCGCCACTGGCGGCTGATGGCGATTGTCATTGGGCGGCGTGTGGCAGCTGCGACAATCCGTCAACCCATTATGGCTGAAATGAACATTGCCCCATTCATTGGTGCTGGTATGGCAGTTAGAGCATTGGCCCGGGAAATGGTTCGGCGGTGCATCCCCACTATGGCAACCCGTGCAGTTCGTTTGACCAGCGTGATTGAAGGTCGCGTTACTCCAGCTGTTGGTGTTGTGACAGGTCGAGCATTGGCCGGCGTAATGGTTCGGCGGCGCGTCGCCGCTATGACAACCGTGCAGTTGGTCTGGCCATCGTGATTGAAGGTGGCGTTGCTCCAGCTGTTGGTGTTGTGACAGGTCGAACATTGGCCGGCGTAATGGTTTGGCGGCGCGTCGCCGCTGTGACAACCAGTGCAGTTCGTCTGGCCGTTGTGGTTAAACGTGACGGTCGACCAGTTGCTCGTGCTGGTATGGCAGGTCGAGCATTGACCGGCGTAATGGTTCGGCGGCGCGTCACCGCTGTGGCAGCCAGAACAGTTCGTTTGGCCATTGTGATTGAACGTATAGCTGGACCAGTTGCTCGTGCTGGTATGGCAGTTGGAGCATTGGCCGGCGTAATGGTTCGGCGGTGCGTCGCCGCTGTGACAGCTCGAGCAGTTCGTTTGGCCATTGTGATTGAACGTGTAGCTGGACCAGTTGCTCGTGCTGGTGTGACAGGTGGAACATTGGCCGGCGTAATGGTTCGGCGGCGCGTCCCCACTGTGGCAGCTCTGGCAGTTGGTCTGGCCGTTGTGGTTGAAGTTGACCGACGCCCAGTTGCTCGTGCTGGTGTGACAGTTCGAACATTGGCCCGGGTAATGGTTCGGCGGCGCATCCCCACTATGGCAGCTTTGGCAATTCGTCTGGCCGTTGTGGTTGAAGTTGACCGACGCCCAGTTGCTCGTGCTGGTGTGACAGTTCGAACATTGACCCGGATAATGGTTCGGCGGCGCATCCCCACTGTGGCAGCTCTGGACAATTCGTCTGGCCGTTGTGGTTGAAGGTCACCGTCGACCAGTTGCTGGTGCTGGTGTGGCAAGTCGAGCATTGGCCCGGGTAATGGTTTGGTGGCGCATCGCCGCTGTGGCAACTGGAGCAGTTCGTCTGACCGTTATGGTTAAACGTCACGGCAGACCAGTTGCTCGTGCTGGTGTGGCAGGTTGAGCATTGGCCCGGGTAATGGTTTGGCGGTGCGTCGCCGCTGTGGCAGCTGGAGCAGTTGGTCTGACCGTTGTGGTTAAACGTCACGGCAGACCAGTTGCTGGTGCTGGTATGGCAGGTCGAACATTGGCCCGGGTAATGGTTCGGCGGCGCATCACCGCTGTGGCAGCTGGTGCAGTTGGTCTGGCCGTTGTGGTTAAAGGTCACCGTCGACCAGTTGCTGGTGCTGGTATGGCAGGTCGAGCATTGGCCCGGGTAATGGTTCGGCGGCGCATCAGCGCTGTGGCAGCTGGTGCAATTGGTTTGCCCACTGTGATTGAAGCTCACACTGGCCCAGTTGCTGGTGCTGGTGTGGCAAGTTGAACATTGACCAGGGTAATGGTTGGCCGGCGCGTCAGCGCTATGGCAACTGGTGCAGTTGGTCTGACCATTGTGGCTGAAGCTCACGCTGCTCCAGTCTGACGTGCTGGTATGGCAGGTGGAACATTGGCCGGGGTAATGGTTGGCCGGCGCATCTTGCTGATGGCAGCTCTGGCAATTGGTCTGGCCCGCGTGATTAAAGCTGACGCTGGCCCAATCGCTGGTGCTGGTGTGGCAGGTGGAACATTGGCCGGGATAATGGTTGGCCGGTGCATCTTGCTGATGGCAGCTCTGGCAATTGGTCTGGCCCGCGTGGCTGAAGGAAACAGCCGACCAGGTATCTGTGCTGGTATGGCAATCGACGCAGTCACCCGGGTAATGATTGGGGGGCGCATCGGCGCTATGGCAAGAGGTACAGCTGGCAACGCCAGTATGATCAAAGGAGACTGCGGCCCAATCGTCCGTGCTGAAATGGCAATCGATACAGTCGCCGGGGTAATGGTTGGCCGGTGCGTCCGCGCTGTGGCAACCCTGGCAACTCATCTGCCCCTGATGGCTAAAGCTGTAATCTGTCCAGTCGTTGACATTGGTGTGGCAGGCAATACAGTCGCTCGGGTAATGATCCGGCGGCGCATCTGTCATGTGACAGGCCATACAGCTACTGACCGCCTCATGGCCAAAGCTAGCCACGGCCCAATCATCGGTATCGACATGGCAGGTGGCGCAATCACCCGGGAAATGCTCTTCGGGCGCATCCTGCGTATGGCAGGCGGCACATTCAGTTACGGTGCGGTGGTCAAACTGCTCCGGCGCCCAGGACGGCCCCATGATGGTATGGCAATCATTACAGGCGCCGGGGAAATGGTCTTCCGGCGGCACGTGGCAGCTGCTACATTCGGCCGGCGTACCGGCATAATCGCTTTCCTGATGGCAATCGTTACATTCCAGGCCAGCGTGTTCGCCGACCAGCGGGAAGAAATCGTGCTCAACCTCATCGAGGAAGGGAACGCCCTGGAAGTTCAGCAGTGACGCAACCTCCAGTTCGCTCTCAACCAGTTCCTGTAGCTCAGTGAGATTCTCCAGCGCCAGCAATTCATCAACCCGGTCCAGAAGGAGCTTGTTCAGGTCCAGATCTGCGTGGGCCGGCGCCAGTTCCTGCAGATATTCCTGGGTGAGGAAAAGGAGATCATTCAAGCGGCTAAACAACCGTTGCTGCTCGTCCTCGGGCGCAGCGGCGATGCGCAAAAGCGCCTCATCCAGGGCATGATGGAAGGCGCTGATGGCGGCCCGGATTTCGGTATCCGCCCCGGCCGCTTCCAGATCGTCATAACGGATGGCGAGCAGATCGATGGCCCAATCTGCCCGGCGCACCGCGCCGAGGGTCAGGCGCAGCCGTATACGCTCCGCGAGTTCCTGCTGCGGGAATAACTGTTCGTGGGGCCGATAGGGGTGGGATTCCGCCAGGTAAAAATAGGCGCCCATCAACAGCACGATAGTGACAATTGAGGTTGTGAGGAGAATCAGTATCCGTCTCATATCCGGCCGGTGCCTCCCAATTCGCTGGCGCAGCGCTTCCGATACATCAAAAGAGTGACCGCAGACGCCCTAAGACAGGTTCGCCTGCTGGCGCCGCTGCTCCGGCGACCATTGCCGTTTCAGAAAATAGATCACCGCATCAATTTGCTGCGGCGACAGCTGATCAGACCAACCGGGCATCTCCCCATACCCTTTGCTGACCATTTCCTGCAGTTCATCATCTGACATCAAAAAGGTGTCGCCCGTCCCGCCCAGGGCCGGCCCGACATTCCCTTCCGCCTGGCTGCCGTGACATTCACCGCAGTAGGCAACATAAACCTGGGCCCCGGCCACCATCAGCTCCCGGTCCAGTGGCGCATCCGCCAGACCCATCGCCTCCGGGCGCAACGACGTCGCCGCCAGGATGCCCACAAACAGAAGCACAATGACGCCGGTGACCAGCCGTTTGTTGGCCAGGCCCGCCCGCAAGCGGGCGCCAAAGCCCGTCTCGGCCACTAAGTCGTCATCGTCCTCATAATCAAGTTCTGAGGTAGTGGCGGTGGCTGAAGCTGCCGCCGGCGTGCCGCAATGGGTGCAGAAGCGGGCCGACGGTTCCATTTCTGCCTCGCAGTTACGGCAATGTCCCGGCAAAGACTCGTGAATTGCCGCTGCGGCCGCTACCGGCACTGGCTCCCCGCAATGGTGACAGAAGGCGGCGTCAGCCAGCAGTTCGCCCGCGCAGGCCGGGCAGCTCTCAGTTGAAAGAGCGACAGCTGCTGTGGGCCGCACCGTCTCCGCGCCACATTCATCACAGAAACGAGCACCCCTGCGCAGCGGCTGATCACAGACCGGGCAGCGCATACTGGCTGATCGAGCCGCAGCCGGCGACCAGCCAGAGCCCCCTGACGAATGGCGTCGCGACCAGGCAAAGGCCGCTACAGCAGCTGTCATGCCTACAAAGAAAAGGATAGGGACCCAATTCTCCGCAAACCAATTGGATTGGGCCGGCGCAGTTGCCAGCGGTGCCGCGATCAGCCCACTACCCACACTCCCCGTCTCCAGCGACGGTAATTCGCCGGTGGACGGCTGGGCAGCGGCCAATTCCTGACGGCTCACCGACGGTTCCGTCTCTGAGCGGACGTAACTGATGTCGATGGGATAGCTCTCACCGGCCGGTAACACACCCACCGTAAACTGGTGGTATGTCAATTCAAATAGCTCGTCAAAACGACTCACTGTGGAAGGTGGCGTCAGTGTAAAGTCGCCCGCGGCCCGCGGCTCCAGCACCTCAATCAAAAGATCCGCGCCGACCGGGTGAATCGTATGGAACGTGTAGGTAAACGCCTTCTCATCGCCGCCGGCAAACGGGTCGTAGTAATACTCGTAAAAGAAATGGGCGCCATCCAGCTCATAGCTGACCAGGGACCAGTCAGCTGACTCTGGATCGGGCAGCGCCTCGTAAGTGCGCTGTTCCATCTGGCCGGTGCCGAGGTTCATCACCGCCATCTGGTTGACCTGGGCGGCGCGCGGCACAGCCACGGTCAGGGTTACCGGCAGCTCGGCTTCGGTGACATTGAGCCGGCCCTGGACAATCACCAGGACGCGCGGGTCATCAAACTCCGGCATGACCTGGACGCGGAGCTGCTGGATCTCGGTGAGGGCAGGGGCAGTTGCCTGGGCCTGGACCGGCCGGTGCCCCCCGCCCAGCAAAACAAAGGCAGAGACAAACAAAAACAGTAGCCAATACAGTTTCTGCCGGTTTTTTCTACTCATTACGAACCTCAACTTCATCCCGAATCCCGGTCGGGTGACAGGCAATACAATCCTCAAACTCGACGATATCGATCGCGAGATGATACGTTCTCATCTCTTCTTCCTGATGGGCGTGGCAGCCATAACAGGTGACTTCGGTATACGCCGCTTCATGGCAGACCAGGCAATCCTGTTCACCTTCATCCCCATGATCCAGCGGAAACGTGTGTTGCTGCAGGCGGGCCGGCTGCCAGGCATCTTCCTGGTGACAGCGAGCGCAATCAAGACCAAATTGACCGGCATGTAGCGCCGGCTCCTCATGACAACCAGAACATTCGGTGGCGATGTCGCCGTAATGTTGATCCACGTGACAGGCCAGGCAATCCAGGGTTGTATGTTGGCCGGCCAGGACAAACTGGGTGTCATGATCAAAGTCGCTCATCGCATCCACCCCGTCGTGGCAGGCCAGGCAGTCCGGGCCAAAGAGGCGGTCATGTTCCGCCATGAAGGCGCCGTCAGCCTGTTGATGGCAAGATGCGCAATCGACAGCGATCGCCGTGTAATCTCCTTCCAGATGGCAGCCGGCACAGGCCAGCGGACTGCCGTCATAATCCAGCCCATGTTTGGCCAGACTGAAGGAGGTGAGGCGGGCATGATCAAAGAGCGCAAAATCAAAATGGGTGATTTCCGCTTCCGCCCCTTCATGTTCGGTGTGGCAGCTCTGGCAATGGACCACATCGGAAAATTTGCCGTGTAGCCCTGTACTTGCCAGTCGCTGGTCGCTAACATCTTCATGACATGTCTCGCAGCGTGTCGCCTCGATTCCCAACCAGGCCTGGTGGCATTTGTTGCACTGCTGCTCAAACGCCAGGTGTGAGGTAAAGCCTCCCAGGCTGGTGCCGGGCTTCTCAGCCCCGGATAGATGTCCCGGGCTAAATGGGCCGCCCCCTCTCAAGTAAAGGTAGCCACCCAAAATCAGCACCAACAGCAATGCACTGCTACAACCAAGCCGGGAGAACAAAGGATGCGCCCGATTGGACTGCACCATAACCTCAGCCTACTGTTGCTCGCTATTCAACTAAAACAGATTTTTTGCGGATATTTAACTGGGTCCCTATGGCCGGCATTATAGAGAGCCTATTTTTTGACAGCTGTTGCTTAATTAACATCGACAATTCCTTCACGCTTTCTTTACATGGCCCGTTTTTGCCTTGGCTGATGATAGCTTGATGGCTGGGCCAAACAGTTATAAAGAGAGCGGCAGGCGGCCTAAAAATACAATTTCCCCCGATTCGCCGGATTTGTTTGTATTTTTTCCGTGCCTTCACACTCTTTACAGTAGATTTGGATATACTGGGCTCCCTATCAGTTAACCAAATCGTGTCAAAAAGGTATTTTTCAGGAGTATGCGTAGCGGCAGAATGAAGCAGCATCAACTTTTTAAAGGTGATGCGGCCCAATGAAGCAATATCGGGATCAATCTGATTCCACCCTGGTCAAATTCTGTATTGAAGGCGAGCAGCCAGCCTGGGAAGCGCTGGTAAACCGCTATCAGAATCTGGTCTACACGATCCCCCGCCGCCTGGGTCTCAACGCGACTGACGTTGAAGACGTATTTCAGGCTGTCTGGATGCAGTTGTACGCCAATTTGAGCAGTATCCGCGATCCCGAAAGGCTGGGGGGCTGGCTGGTCATCACAGCGCGCCGGGAGAGTTGGCGGGTCTCACGCCGGCGTCTACCCACGGCCGAAGAGGAAGAGATGGCTGATATGGGCCAATGGTCAACCAGTGAAGCATCAACGGAACAGGTTGTGGCCCAATATGAGCAGCATCTACGGCTGCACACCGTGCTGGAAAAGCTCAACGAACGTTGCCGAAAACTGCTTCACCTGCTCTTCTACGATCCCGAAAAGCCTTCTTACGAAACAATCGCGGCGGCGCTTTCCATCCCGGTAGGCGCCATTGGCCCCAACCGGGCCCGTTGCCTGGGCAAACTGCGCCAGGAATTGGATGATAGTAAACGTTGAGCCAGCATTGGGATGAACAGGCCCTGACTGATTACAGTCTGGGTGAATTGGATAAGGCACAGGCAGAGCAGCTGGAGCTGCATCTGGCGAGCTGCTCGCAATGTCTGGCAGAATTTAATGCCATTCAGGATGCCATTGCCCTGCTGCAAGCGGACCAATGGGATGTGGCGCCGGCGGCGCTGACACAACAAGCCATCGGTCTGTTCCAGGCGCCGGCCAAACCGGCCGGTCTCATCCCTCTCCTCGCTGGCTGGTTCAATTGGCCACGCTTCCGGCAACAGCCGTGGGCAGCCCCTGCTCTGGTCGGTGCTCTGGCGTCTGTGGCACTACTCGTCTTCTTTGGCTGGCGCTTGTTGCGGGAACCGGCCGGTGCGCCCGGGCTGATTCAGGTCGAAGTCCTGCAAGGCATCGTCGAACTGAGCGAGGCCGGCGGCAGCTGGCAACCCGTCTCAGGCACCATCGAACTTAAAGATAACCAGCGCATTCGTACCCGAGACGGGGCCGAAGCGCTCATCTCGTTGCAGGATCTGGCCGACATCACCCTCTACAGCGACAGCGAACTGGGCCTCCTGGACAGCAACGATGACACCGGCTCGCCGTTGCTGGAGCAGAACCGCGGCCGCTCCCTGCATCAGGTTCGCGCTCGTCAGGCAACACCCGCTTACCATCTGCAAATACCCACCTACCTGCTGGAAGGCAATACCGGTACCTTCCTGGTGGAAATCGGCGCTACGGATCGGCGGCTGACAGCGGTCATTGGCGATCTGCAAATCAGCGCCGGTGAGGCCAAGCAGCAGATCCAGTCCGGTCAGGCCTTCCTGTATGCTGACAACCTGACGGGGCAATTTGTGCCGGCCGATCCGGCCCTGCTGGAGCGTTTCGGCGGCCCGGTTCTGACCTCAACAGTGCCAGCGACGCCAGCCGGCACCGATACAGTGACCCCAGTGCCGCCTTCAGCCACCGCCACCGAGCGGTCGTCGGCTACGGCCACAAGGACGCCGCGTCCATCACCTACGTTGCAACCGACATCTACCGCAACGCCGACCGTTCTGCCAACAGCGACGTCTACCCCCATGCCGCCGCCACCACCGCCATCGGCAACGCCCGCCCCTACCGGCGACCCCGAACCCACGGAAGAGCCTGAAGGCACCGAAGAACCGGAGGGCACGGAGGAGCCAGAGGGTACAGAAGAACCAGAGGGTACCGAGGAGCCCGAAGGCACAGAATCCCCGGAACCCACCGAAGAACCGGAGGGTACTGAGGAGCCGGAAGGCACAGAATCCCCGGAACCTACCCATCGCAGTAGCGCTTTGCCGGCCCACATGAGCGGCGCCCCCCAGCGCAGCAAGCAGCTTTCCTGAATTAATCAATCAGCCAGACTTTTGCCAAAGTCGGCTGCAGCAAAGCCCAGCAATGAATAGTAGGGCTTAGTTAGACCGAGTGCCTGAGGGCACTTTTTCTAACTAAGCCTTGGATTTTAATCCTTGGCTCTGGCTGGCCTACTTCGGCAAAAGCTCGATCAAGCAGCCATAGCCCCTGCTGGCAAAGCCTGCTAAGCTTCTCCATGGCCAAAACTATTCTGCCGGCAAACCCGGACTACGCCACTTACTGGCAACAATGGCATCAAAACCCGGCTGCGCCCTGGCAGCCCGCCATTCAGGCGATTGCCACGCGTCATGATCTGCCTGCAGATGGCTGGGAACGATCACCGCGCGGGCGCAATGTCGTTTTCCTCCTGCCAGGCCAGGCCGTCCTCAAGATCACGCCGCCCATCTGGGCCATGGATAATGTTCGCGAGCGCACGGCTCTGGGAGTTCTGGCTGAACAGCTGCCGACGGCCACGCCCCGGATTTTGGCTGGAGGCGAGCTAGACGGCTGGCCCTATCTCCTCACCAGCTTCATTCCCGGAGACATGTTGAGCCGGCTCTGGCCCCAGTTAGGCAGAGAGGACCAACTACGGCTGGCGAGCCAGCATGGCGCCATGGTGAGAGCGTTACACGAGGTCCCCGCCCGGCCGGCGGCGCTGCGCTTCGACTGGCCCGGACGCCTGGCCGAGCAGCAGGCTGAGGCCGCTGAAGAGATGCGTAACGCCGGCGTCGCGCCGGCGCTCATCGCTGATCTAGCCCGCTTCCTGGACAAGACGGCGCCGTTGCACCGGCCGGATGAACCCGACGTCCTCCTGCAAGGCGACCTCTCCCACGTCAACCTCCTGGCCATGCAAGTTCATGGGCAGTATCAGATTACCGGTCAGGTGGATTTTGGCGACACGACGTTGGGCCAGGCGGCCCACGAGTTTATCTCACCCCTGGTGCATGATTATCAGGGTGATCGGGATGCATTGCAGGCGTTTTTTCAGGGCTATGGCTTGCCGCCAGAAAAATGGAGCCAGGCCTGGCAAAACCATTTGATGGCCCGCATCGCCATCTACTATGCCGCCTACCTGCCCCATTACCTGGCAGCCGTCCCCCAGTTAACGCCCCGCCAACACTGGGAAGAGCTGGCAATGGAATTCTGCCAGCTAAGCGAGCCGGGCGAGTAGAGCTTACCCCGCGCGCTGCAGCACCGCCAACAACGCTTGCCCGTACACGGCCTCGGCCGTCTCGGCACTAAAATGCTCGCGGTAGCCTTCTTCGCTGAGCACGAGTTCATAGCCACCGCCGTTGTAGGTCATCGTCATTTCATCCGGTTGGCTACGCGCAATGAGCTGCTGGCGCAGCTGCGCTTCGGTTGGTAACCAGACCACTTCCATAGTCAGTACGTAGTCCAGCGCCCATTCCATCGCCCCGGAAAAGGTCAGGGCGGGCCAGCCTCGTAATACTTCCTGGTTGATGGTCATATCACTAAGAACAAAGACGCGGTGTTCCAGATCGGGAAATGGGACAGAGAAAAAATCATGCAGGGCCGGCTGCCATTCCAGGCCAGCCTCCTTCAACTGCGTCGCTAATTCCAGGGCAATCATGGATGCATCTCCTAATATGCCCCCAGCTCACGCAAGCGATCATCGCTAATCCCAAAATGATGAGCGATTTCATGCCAGACCGTGTGGCGAATCAGCTCTCGAATCGCTACGGGCGAACCATCAGTGTGGGCCTCAATTGGCCCTTGAAAGATGAATATTATATCGGGGGGGACAAGGTTGTAACCAGATGTGCGCTGCGTCAGCGGGATGCCCCGATACAGCCCGAGTAAGTCGTGGTTTTCCGGCACACCGGCCGCGCGCTTCTCTGCCGGCGTCGGCCAGGGCCGCACCTGGAAGTCCAGGTTGTCGATATGCTGGCGCAAAAAGGCCGGCAAATCAGCAATGGCCTCGGCAACCCAATCTTCCGCCTGGACCAGCGATACGATCATCGGTCGCCAACCCAGCCCAGGCTAATCCGCCCCCGTTCACTGTCCACGCTCAAAATCTCCACGGACAACACATCGCCCACCGTCGGGTCAGCGTAGCGCGGTATCTGGCTGCGATGTAGCAGACCGTCCTGCTTGACGCCGATGTCGACAAACGCACCAAAATCAACCCGATTGCGTACGGTACCGGCCAGGATCATCCCCGGCCGCAAATCGGCCATCTGCAGGACATCAGAACGCAGGATCGGCGGCGGCGCGTCGGCGCGCGGATCGCGGCCCGGTCGGACCAGCTGCTCCAGAATATCCTGTAATGTCGGTTCGCCGGCATCCAGCTGGCGGGCCAGTTCTGGCAGCGGCGTCCGGCTTTGCAAGCGGGCCAGCGCCTGCTCGCGCTCGGTTACCGGCCGGTCCATCCCCGTCCGCGCCCGGGCCAACACCGCCTCGGCCACCGCATAGCTTTCCGGATGGATGGCGCTGCTATCAAAAGGCGACTCACCCTCGCGGATACGCAAAAAGCCGGCCGCCTGCTCAAACGCCTTCGGCCCCAGGCCGCTCACCTCGTACAAGGCGCCCCGCGTGGCAAAACGCCCCGCGCTGTCCCGGTGCGCCACGATATTCTCCGCCAGCTTCGGTCCGATGCCGGCCACATAGGTCAGCAGCGCCGCCGAAGCGGTGTTGACATCCACACCCACCTGGTTCACCACCGATTCCACCACGCCGCCGAGCGCCTCACCCAACGCTTTCTGGTTCAAATCATGCTGATACAAGCCAACGCCAATCGACTGCGGGTCAATTTTGACCAGCTCCGCCAGTGGGTCCTGGGCCCGCCGCGCGATCGAGACAGCGCCGCGCAGGGTCACATCCAACTCCGGCAGCTCGGCCCGGGCCAGCTCGCTGGCGCTGTATACGCTGGCGCCGGCCTCATTGACGATCAGATATTGTGGCTTCTCGCCAGGGGCCGACCAGTTCTGCAATAGCTTCGCCACCAACTGCTCCGTCTCCCGCGAGGCGGTGCCATTGCCAATTACAATCAGGCTGACGTTGTGTTGGCGGCAGAGCCGGGTAAGCGTTGCCAGCGACTTCTCTTCCTGCCGCTGGGGCTGGTGCGGGTAGATGGTGTCGGTGGCCAGCAGCTTGCCGGTCGGGTCCACGACAGCCAGCTTGCAGCCGGTGCGATAGGCAGGGTCAACGCCCAGCACAGTGCGGCCGGCCAGAGGCGGCTGGCCCAGCAAACCACGCAGATTATCGGCAAAGACCTGGATAGCGTGAACCTCAGCCTGCTCCGTTAGTTCGCGGCGGACGTCGCGCTCGATGGCCGGTAGGAGCAGCCGCGCGGCCGCATCCTCGGCCGCCAGGCGGAGCTGTTCTTCCCAGGGCGAGCGGCGATCCGGCCGGAAAACCGAGCGTATCGCCAGCAACCAATCCCGCTCCCCCACCTCGACCTTAACGCGCAGAACACCGCCGGTCTCGCCCCGATTCAGGGCCAGGGTTTGATGGGGCCGCACCCGGTTCACGTTCTGGCTGAATTCGTAATAAAGAGCAAACTGCTCTTTGGGATCTTCAGCGCTTTTAATTTTGCTGGCGCTGAGCGTGCCGTAGCGCAACGCTTTGTCCCGCGTCTGCCGCCGCACTTCAGGCTGATCGGCGATCCGTTCGGCGACGATGTCGCGGGCGCCGGCCAGAGCCGCTTCTACATCCGGCACCTCGGCAGTCAGGAAGCGGCGTGCCGCCTGTTCGGGCAGTTCCCGGCCTCGGTCTTGTGACAGAATCAGCTCGGCCAGCGGCGTCAGCCCCAATGCGGCTGCCTTGCCGGCCCGAGTCTGGCGTTTTTTCTTGTAGGGTTGGTAGAGATCTTCCAGGGTTGTCTTGTCGCTGGCAGCCAGCAGCGCCTGGCGCAGCTCAGGCGTGAGCTGCCCCTGCGCTTCGATGGTGGTGAGGATCGTCTGGCGCCGTTCTGCCAGAGTCCGCTGGCGGCCCAGCTCGGCCTGGATGTCGCGCAGTTGCTGCTCGTCTAACCGGCCGGTTTTCTCCTGCCGGTAACGGGCAATAAACGGGATCGTGTTGCCTTCATCCAGCAGCTCAATCGCTGCCGTCACCTGGCGAGCCGGCAAAGACAATACCCCGGCCACCACGCCTGCCATTTCCATGTTCATTCAGTCGACTCACTCACAACTAGAATAGTTTACCGTTAGCCGGGCCAGGACCTCTTCATCGATCACCACACCTAATCCTGGCCCGTCCGGCACCGCGACGAAGCCATCTTTCTGAGTGAATGGCTGCGGGCTCAGTGCCTCGCGAATGGGGCTCGGCGTCCGGTCAAACTCCATCACCGGCTCTTGCATAAACGGCTGAGGCTGGCGCGCCGGTGGGCACGGCGGGATTGTCGCCGCCAGCTGCAGCGTTGCCGCAATCATGATTGGCGAGGCCCACACATGCGGATAAACAAGTACGCCAAACGCACTGGCCATATCGGCGATGCGGCGCATTTCCGTCAGGCCGCCGGTCACCATGATATCCGGTTGCGCGATATCAAGCGCTCCTGCAGCCAGGAAATCTTTGAAGGCAAAGCGGGTATGCAGACATTCACCACCTGCAATCGGCAGCGGCAAGGCAGCTTTGACTTGCTGGTAGGCAGGCAGATCTGTCGCGTTGACCGGCTCTTCAAACCAGGCGATATCCAGATCCGCCAGCGCCCGGCCCACCCTGATCGCCGTGCTGGCGTTGTAGGCCTGGTTGGCGTCTACCGCCAGGTAAACATCCGATCCGATGGCCTCGCGCAGGGCCGTCACCCGGCGCACATCCTCGCGCCAGGGCAGACCGCCGACCTTGGTCTTCATCCCCAGGAACCCTTCGTCCACATAAGACCGGGCTTCGTCCAGCAAACGGGTGGGAAACTCGCCTTCGGTGTAGTAAAGGCCAGTCGCGTAAACAGCGACCCGGTCGCGAATCCGGCCCCCCAACAAATCAGCAACCGAAAGGTCAACTGCTTTGCCCGCGATATCCCACAAGGCGATGTCAATCGCACTGATCGCCAGGCTGCCGAAACCCGCCGCTAAATTGCTGTTGTAGAGGGCATTAAAAAGCTGCTGCCAGAGACCCAGCCGGTTCAGCGGGTCCTGGCCCAGCAACAATGGCGCAAACAATTGCTCGATGACGGCGGCCGCCGGGCCGCTGGCGCCTTCACCCCAGCCCACCAGGCCGCTATCAGTCGTGATGCGCACCAGACCCGTGATCCGGGTATCGGTCCAGCCTTGCGACCAGCCAAACGAGGGCGAGATTTCATGTTGGAGTTGAAAAATCTCAATCTTGCTGATTTTCATTCCAACACCTTTGCCCCGAGTTAGCTATTAATCGCCGGCCAACGCCAGCTTCGCCTCAATCATCTGAATCGTCTCATCGATATGGTCGATGAGCGCCTGCTGGCCGGCCCCTTCCGCTTCACCACGAACTGCCGTCAGGACCTGGACCAGCTCGGGCTGAACCATGGCCGGATTTTCGTCCAGCAATTGGCGCCGCGCCTCAGGGTCGCGGGTGCGCACCAGCTGATTGACAAAGCGGACTTCGGCCGGCGCCTGCTCTTCCATCAACGCCAGGATCGTCTGGTAAATCTGCTTGAGGGCGTCGGCCTGCTGTTGCTGGCCGCCTTTCTCAAACTCGCCGATGTTGGCCGACAACACATACATAAAGGCGTCGTCGATCTCGTCCAGCCGATTACGGATTTCGGCCACGTAATCGTCCGCCGTCAGGATGGCATTGAGCGTCTCGCCGGCTTTGACCATGATCTGCTGCGATTGCTGCTGCAGCTCATCGTAGACCGCCAGGAGCTTTTCACGGAGTTTCATTAGCGGCTGGGCGGCCGTGTCACCACCAAGCTGCTGCTTCTTCTCAATTTCCTCAGTCAGCAAGCTGAAAAATTCATAGGAAAGCGCCTGCTGGCCCATGGCGATGACGGTGTCCAGAATCTCCTCATCAGCCGCATTCTTCACCAGGTGCTTGAGGTAAATTTCCGGGGTCAGGGCGCCCGCCTTCTGGGCCTCTTTCTGGAAAGCGGTCAGGGCGACCTGGCGCTTTTCCAGCTGCCGGCCAACTTCCGTTTCCTGGAACAGCCGCACCCGCAGGTTTATCAGCTTGATCGCCCGCTCTTCCTGGCCGGTCTGATTGGCCTCTTCGATGACGGATTGCAGGATGCTGAAAAACGTCTCGTCGATCTCTTTGGCCCGCTCTTTGAGCAGATAATCAACCACATCCCGATCAGCCGTCGCCAGCGTATTGACCAGCTCGACCTGGGCCCGCTGCCGCTCGATCATCTCTTTGGTGATCCCTTCGGTCTCCAGGACCCGCTCCATAAAGGTTTGCAGCGTTAAAATCGTTTCCGGCTGCAACAGATAGCCTTTGGGCGCAGATTCGGGCAACGAGGTCATCGCTTGCTGTACCATCCGGCCGATCAAGCGCTCGCGATCAGCCGTCGGGATGTTCAGCTCCATGGGCACATGAACCATAAACATCTGGTTCTCTGGATCATGGTAAACGAGCGGCGTCAGCACGGGAAAGACGGTGCTGCAGCTCGGGCATTGGACGACGTTAAGTTGACCGCTCAGCAATAAGCGTTTTAAGGATGGATTGACGCCGACGTCAATCATCTGGTGCACCTCGGCCACAAACGGCGTCTGGCACCGAGGGCATGATACCTGGGTTTGCATGAACTCTCCTGGGGCGAATAATGGGTTTGGTTCGGCTCGGGCCTACCGCGTCATGGGCGCGGGGTCAGAGAGGATGACCGGCCGGTTCTCTCAATGGGCAGACCAGAGCACGTTACGATTCGCCAGCAACTGTTTTTCTTGGTAAGGAAAAGGTGAACGTGGTGCCAGCCCCTTCACCCTCACTATTAAACCATATCTTGCCGCCATGCGCCTCAATGATGGCTTTTGTGAGGAAAAGGCCCAGTCCGGTTCCCTCTGTCTTCCGGCTCAACGCATTATCCAGCCGGGAAAATTTCTGGAAGATCCGATGGCGCTCGTGATCAGGGATACCGATACCCTTATCCTGCACCGCCACCATGACCTCATGAGGGTGGACATCCCCTTTGATCGTGATGTCTTCGCCATTAGGCGAATATTTGATTGCGTTGCTAACCAGGTTATTAAACACCTGGTTTAGGCGACGCTCATCCCCATAAACCAACGGGAAATCGTCCGGGAAATCCAGCAAAATGCGATGCGTCTGCTCAGTCTTATAAAACTTCTTGGCCGTCAGCTGAGCGATCAACGGCAAGGAGACATCTTCACTCATTTCCAGCTTGAAGGTGCCGGATTGCAGCCGTGATGCCTCCAGTAAATCGTCGATCAGCGCCGTCAACCGATCCGCTTCATCCTCGATAACCTGCAAATACTCGTCGGTGACCTCGCGGGGCCAGTTGGCGTCCTGCCGTTTCAGGGTGCCGGCGTACCCTTTGATGATGGAAACCGGCGTTTTTAGCTCATGGCTCACCACAGAGATAAAGGTCTTTTGCAGCTCTTCCTGCTCGCGAAAACGGGTCAGGTCGCGCACATTGGCGATGATGGCGTGTAGCTCGCCGCGAGCGTCAGTCAGCGGCGCATAGGTTATGCCCAGGGAGATCTTTTTACCATCGCGCCGGCTCAAATCACCCTCAACATACAGATGGGCGGAGCCAGGTTGCGGCCACTTGTTAGCCAGCGCCATCTCCAGATCCATCTCCGTCTTCAGAGACTTCCAGCGGACCACCTCATCATGTGTCGCGCCGATGGCCATCTGGGCGTGCCAGCCAGTCATCCGGCTCAATGCCTGGTTGAAATCGGTGATATGTAGATTTGGATCCAGGATCATGACGCCATCAGCGCTCTGCTCCAGAATCGCATTGAGACGCTGCCGCTCGGCATTGACGGCCTCGTACAGGCGCGCGTTCTTCACAGCGATGGCCGCCTGGTTAGCAAAATTGTGCAGTAGCTGGGCATCGTCCTTGCGGAAGCGGTATTCCTCGGTCCGGAAAACGTAGATCACGCCCACCATCGTGTCGCCGCTGATCATGGGCAGCGGCAGCACTTCGGTCAGGCCTATGTCGGCGGCATTGGCGATATGCATCATGCGCTGGGTCAATTTGGGAATGACTTCCCGCTCCATGCCCGGCTCATAGGGGATATCACGCAGCAGACTGGAATGAGCCTCCGTCACCGCCTGGGGAATGCCGTAGACAGCCGCGGCCCGAAAGGTATCGTTGTTGGGATCCACCAGCACAATGATGCCGGCCCGAGCCGAAATAAATTCCACGCTGGCACGCACAATAATGCGCAGCACATCGTTCAGCTCCAGCTCTGAGGTCAGAGCCCGGCTGATCGCCAGCAGATATTCACGTTCCAGAATTCGATAATCAACAAGCATAATGGGCGCCGCCAGACTGTCCTGATAAGTGCAGTATGCCCAACCAAAACTGGAAGGGCACCCTATGGACGGCAAGATTACGTGGCCTGTGTCATATTCCCGTTAGACGGGAGGTTATCCCGGATTTTCTGGGCTGCGGCAGCCCAAAATACCAATTTTCAAATTGATGCTGTAAAAGGGTTGACAAGCGAATTTCAAATATGTTACTGTGTTCTTCGTCATTAAAGACACCTGAGAAAGAAACAATGTTGATGATAAACAAACAGCGCGATCAATTACATAGTTGTCAAAGGCCAGTTGGTCTTGGCACGCCGGAGTCCGGCCTGATCGCTACCTGTTTGTCGCCCGCGGAGATCTCTGCCTGAGTTAGAGTTTCTAACCTTAAGCATGTGATGACGCGGGCCCAAGTGCCCGCGTTTTTTATTTCCGGGCCCAAACCAGACGACAGGAGAGATGTGACAATGTTCGATCAGCCAACATGCACCGCCAAAGCCAATCTGTCCGCCAGCCTGCTCCTCGCAGCGCGTGTGCCCGTCGTCATCCGTGTCTCCGGTAATGGTTGGGGTTTTGGTGTGCAATTGATCGAGCAGGATCCGACCAGTGATCCGGGTGGTCCGCCCCGTCAGCGATCTCGCAACTAGCGAGATTCTAAGCCACAGTGCTGCTAACGGACGCGGGTCACCTCAAAAGGTCACCCGCGTTTTTTGTTTCCAGCGCCAGGTGGGGCAACCACCCTGATACGGAAATTATCTGGTTCGAATCCAGACAGGG
>JACKBM010000080.1 GCA_020634575.1 Ardenticatenales bacterium
CAGCTAACAGCTAAGAACTAACCGCTAAAAGCTGACAGCTCCCCCCTATACTGGTAAAATTCCCCAATGTCTTCCACACCAAAGCAATTTAACTACGGCGGACAGGCCGTGATTGAAGGGGTGATGATGCGTGGCTCGCGCGGGCTTTCTGTGGCAGTGCGCAACCCGCGAGACGAAATCGTCATCCACACTGAACCGCTTAACGCGCGCATCTACGGTGGCGGGCTGGGCAAGATCCCATTCCTGCGCGGCGTCATCCTTCTCTGGGATGCCCTGGGGCTAGGCACCAAGGCGCTCATGTTCTCTGCCGATGTGGCCATCGAAGAGGACGAGGTTGCCCCAAATGCTGACCCGGCTAAGGAGGGAAAGAAAGACCCGAGCGAAATCTTCGCCAAGCCCGCTCAGATTGCTACTGTGGTCGTCTCCCTGGCTCTATCTATCGGCCTCTTCTTCTTGCTTCCCGCCTTCCTTGCCGATCTGCTGACTCGCCTCGCCGGCTCCGTCGGCTTGCTCAATACAGACCTGGCCACAGGCAATACGGCGGCCATCAGCCTGTTCACCAACCTCGTCGAGGGGTTTGTGCGGCTCTTCCTGGTCGTTGGCTACATCTGGGCTATCGGCCTGATGCCGGATATCAAGCGGCTCTATGGCTACCATGGCGCCGAACACAAAACAATCAACGCCTTTGAGGCGGGCGCCGAGCTGACGCCAGAGTCTGTGGCCCGCTTCCCCCTGGAGCATCCCCGCTGCGGCACCGCTTTTCTGCTGACCGTGGTTCTTGTTTCTATCCTGTTCTTTAGCGTTTTGACGATCTTAATGCCGGCCCTAAATCATTGGGCGTTGCGGCTGCTGTCGCGGTTGCTGTTCCTGCCGGTGGTAGCGGGCATCGCCTACGAATTCATCCGTTTCACGGCCAAATACCAGCATTGGCGGCTGATCCGCTGGCTGACGGCGCCCAACCTGGCGCTGCAACGGCTGACGACGCGGGAACCGGATCGGAGCATGTTGGAGGTGGCGATTGCCGCCTTTAATGAAGTTTTGGCCCTGGAATACGAGACGGCATTGGCCGAAAAAGTGTTACCATTAGATGAATCGGCGCCGGCGCCGGAAATCAGTTAAGTTGTAGCCGGGTCTGAGCAAACATGGGTAGCAAAAAACCAGCCAGCGCACAGCGCAAAAAAGCCAGCCAATACAATGAGACAGGTCTGCGTCATCTGGCGGCCTGGGAGCTGGAAGAGGCAATCATTGCCTTTGCTGATGCGGTGGCGGCGGATGATACGGACCCGGATTACCACATGAACCTGGCGCGGGGCTATGCGCGATCCGGCCGGTTTGACCAGGCCATCGAAGCCCTCGGCAGCTACCTGCATGTCGAAGAGGATGAACAGATCGCGGGTCGCTTTGAACAGCTCTTCTCCTCAGCCCTTGATCCGGTCGAAGAATCCTTGATCGCTGGGCTACGCGAGCTCAAATGTCCCATGCAGCTCATCGGCAAAACAATCCAGATGTGGCTGGAGTTTCGCATTACCCTGGGGCGGCAGCCGCTGAAACTTTCGCGACCAGAAGTCTGGTCAGCTGCCCTGACCTTTGCTATCTTTAAGGTAAATATGCTGGAGACCTCTCGCCAGGAGATCGAGGCACATTACGGGGTCACGGAACGGGCCCTGAAAGAAAAGTACGACATCATCATCAAAACCCTTGATCTGATGCCGGGCGACTATCGTTATTTCGTGGGCGACGAAAATCCGCTGGATAAACTGGTGGATGCGGCCCACGAGCTGGACGAAATTTATAAACAGTTCCACAACGGCAGCTAGCCTGCCGGCAGCATAGCAGGCCCCTCCCGGGGACGGGCCTGGTTTGTCTGAACTGCTCAACCTTTACTCACGAGGATTAACATGATCAATAAAGTTGCATTTTACGGCGCCGGCAATGTCGGCGCGACGGCAGCGCATTGGCTTGCCGGCATGGAGATCGCGGACTGCGTTCTCTTTGATATTTTTGGTCAGGTTGCCGCCGGCAAGGCGCTGGACCTGTATGAGGCTGGCCCGCCCATCGGCTTTGATGCCCGCATCACCGGTTCCAATGACCCCGGTATCATTGAAGGAGCCGATGTCATCGTGGTCACCGCAGGTGTACCGCGCAAGAAAAACCCGGAAACGGGCCAATTCCCCAGCCGCGATGAGCTGGTCAAAATCAACCAGGATGTCACCACCCAGGTAGCTGCCAACATCAAGCAGTACGCGCCCAACGCCATCGTCATCATGGTCACCAATCCGCTGGATGCGATGTGCCATGTGATGCTGAACGAGACTGGCTTCCCCCGGGAGCGGGTGATCGGTATGGCTGGCGCTCTGGACACGGCCCGTTATAAGACGTTCATCGCTAAGGAACTTGGCGTCAGCGTCGACGATGTTCACGGCATCGTCCTGGGCGGTCACGGTGACACGATGGTGCCGCTGCCGCGTCACACCTCGGTCGCGGGCATCCCGCTCACGGAGCTAATGCCCGCTGAGCGTATCGAGGCGATCATTCAGCGCACCGCCAAGGGTGGCGGCGAGATCGTCGGCCTGCTGGGTTACAGTGGTTATTACGCCCCGGCTGCCGGCACGGCCATCATGGTCGAGTCAATTCTGAAGGACAAGAAGCGGGTCCTGCCCTGCGCCATCTACACGCAGGGTGAGTATGGCTACAGCGACCTGTTCCTGGGTCTCCCGGTTGTCCTGGGCCGCAACGGTCTCGAGAAAGTCATCGAAATGGACCTGAACGACCACGAGAAAGCGCTTCTGGACAACTCCGCCAATGCGGTGGCATCCGTTGTCGAGGTCCTGGGCTACTAAGCCCGACCCCTTTCCGCAAATAACGCAGAGGCGCGCCAATGGCGCGCCTCTTTTTTTGTGCGCGGGGTTGGTGGGAACCCGTCGGGTCTATACTAACCCGACGGGTTCCCCCAACCCCTTACCTATTCAACTTCCGCCACGGGTTCCAGCGGCTCATCCGCCTGGCTGAGCGATTGCCGGTTGACGCCGATGTAGGTCAGAATGATGCCGCCGCAGGTCGCCAGGGTATAAGAGGCGCCGATCACCGTTGCCAGCCAACCAATCAGAAAGCCGCTAAGCGCGCCAAACCCATAGGTCAGCGTATAAATGCTCTGGATACGCTCACGCCACTCATCATTGACAATCAGCAAGAAAAGCGACTTGATGGTGACATCATAGGCCGTCAGCATCGCCCCCAGAATGAAAATTAGAACAAGAGATAGGACATACCAGGGAGAAAAACCAAATAACATCAGGAAGAGGCCACTGCCGGCGACCGAGAAAACCAGCAGCCGGCTTTTCCGAGCCGTATCCCCCAGGCTGGCGATGGCCAGGTTACTCCCCATCGCCCCGATACCGCGGACCGAGGAGAGCAAACCCAGACCAGCAGCACCCACGCCCAGGACGTCGCGGGCCACGACCGGCAACAGTGTGCCATACGAAAAGCCAAACATCTCGATGATGACACTCAGGGTGAGCAATTTGCGCAGGGGCGCCTGTGTGAGGGCATAGCGAACGCCAGACCAGGCCGCCTGCAGCACCGGTTCAGCCCGAGCCACGGAACGGAACTGCCCCCGTACAATGAACATCACCAACGCTGCCAGCAGGCCGGCGCCGGCAGCAAAAAAATAGCCATAGGCCACACCAAATTTCTCAATCAGCGTCCCGGCGGCCGAGGAACCGATCACCATGGCCACATTAAAGCCCAGGCCAATGGCGGCGTTGGCGTTGAGGATACGCTTCATGCCGACTTGCTGGTAGACAACGGTGTTAAAGGCAGGTGCGCGGACGGAGATAAGCATCCCCTGGAGGAGGCTGACGGCGAGGAGGTGCCAGAGCTGGATCCGGCCGGTAAACACCAACACCCCTAACAGAGCCAGAAAAAAGGCGGTCAGCAGCTGAACCAGGATCAGCACCCGACGCTTCTCCAATCGATCCAACATGACCCCGGCAAAGATGCCAAAGCCAACCTGGCCAATGCCCCGAAAGGCGGCGACTGCCCCCACCCAGAAGGCCGAGTCGGTCAGTTCCAATACCAGCCAGCCGCCTGTCAGCCCATTGGCCATCATGCTCATGACACTGAAGGCCGAAGCCAACCAGAGCCAGCGAAAGGTCGGTTCGGCAAAAGCCATCATGATGCGCCGGGTCAATGTTGTCATAATGCGCGATAACACAGCGCCAGGAGCGGCGCCGGGAGGTCAAAGTTACAAACGGCGAATTGTATTACATTATCGAACCACAGGTAAATGGAGCTGGTGCAGCGGCGGCATCAGCGTGGCATAGAGCAGATCGCGCCGGTCCGCAGTCTGGTAGACGATGTGCAGGAAGCCGAACTCGTCGACAGCAATGCCGGGATACCAGCCGGTGTCATCCTGGTCATCAACCGCAGTAATGGTCCAGATACCATTCTGCCGGCGGGCGTATTGCGGCGCATGGGCCACCGGGTCGTGATAAGCGACATGAACCACGCCATCGGGGCCCACAGCAATGGCAGCAGCCGGTCGAGGCGCCGTCAGTTCAACCACAGCTTCTTGCCACCAGCTCACCCCATCCCAGAAGGTGCACATCAAGCTAGTTTCATCTGTATTGTCTGCCCGCACCTGGCCACCGCCAAATGATGCCCGGCTATGCGTCCCCGCCTTCACGACACAAAATCAGCTTCGCAGGGCGATACATTTCAGGTAGGCCCCTTCGGGGAAACCAATCGGATGATCGATGGCATGCTGACTGGTGCGCAGAACCTGGCCGGGCCGGCCAGCCTCGCGCACCGTTTCCTGGACCAGGGCAAAAAAGGGCTCAGCGGCTACCCGGCTGGAGCAGGAGGCGGCCACGAGGATACCGGCCGGTGCCAGCAACCCCAGCCCTGCCAGCACCAAGCGCCGATACGCCACCAGCGCCCCGGGCACATCCGCCTGCCGCCGGGCAAACGACGGCGGATCCAGCACAATCAGATCAAAACGACGACCGTGGCGAGCCAGCAGCGCCATGGTCTGGAAAGCGTCGCCGACAAGCGTCTCGTAATCAGCAGCCGGCCGGCCGGTCAGGTTCTCATTCCGTTTGAAATTGCGTAGGGCGGTGGCGGTGGCCGGCTGGCTCTGGTCGATGGTCACCAGGGCGCGCGCCCCGCCGCGGGCCGCATGAAGGGCAAAGCCACCATGGTAGGCAAAAACATCCAGCAGGTCACGGCCCGCCGCCAGGGTCTCAACATAGGCCCGGTTGTCACGCTGATCGAGGAAATAGCCGGTTTTCTGGCCCGCCACCGGATCCACTTCCATGAGGAAGCCATTCTCCCGAAACAAAAGCGGCGGCTCGGGCAGCGTGCCGTGCAACAGCTGACCGTCGGTTAATCCGGCCAGAAACTCCGGCTGCGCGGCGGCGCGACGACTCAGGCGCAGGACAATTCCGGCCGGTCGCCACAACTCGACCAGCAGCGGCACCAACGTCGTCAGATGGGGCACCCAGGCAGCCGTATCCAGCCGTAACACCTGCACCGTAGCATACACATCGACGACCAGGCCCGGCAGACCATCATTTTCGCCATGGACCAACCGTAGGCCGGTGACGGACTCATCGGCCTGCAAAGCAGCCCGGCGGCCAGCCGCTGCCAGCAGCCGGCCGCGAAACCAGGCCGCATCAATCGGCGCCGGCTCGCGATGTTGCAGCACCCGCAAGCGAATGGGCGAGGTCGGATCATAAAGGCCAATCGCCAGAAAACGGCGCTCGCCATCAAAAACGACCCCCAGGTCGCCGGGCTGCCCGGCAAAGCTGACCGAGGTCACCCCACCATCAAACAACCAGGGGTGCCCCTGCCGCAGTTCCCGCTCCGCCGCGGCCGTCACCCGAATCGCCAGACGGCGCGAATCCGGTCGGGGCAATCTTGCGAGGTCAAACATGGCAGGATTGTAACGTAGCCTGGAGCTAACAGCTAAGAGCTACCAGCCAACAGCTATTAGCATTTTCCCCCGCTTTCGATTCTAATAAGGTTGTATGAAACAAGTCACGGTTACGGTGCCAGCGACAACGGCCAATCTCGGACCTGGTTTTGATTGCCTGGGTCTAGCCCTGAATCTGCACAACACAGTCACCTTCCGGCCGGTCGAACAAGGCCTGAAAATCTCAGTGGCCGGCGAAGGCGCTGAGGCAATCCCGACGGATGAGAGCAACCTGGTTTACCGGGCAGCGCAGCAGTTATTTCAGGTAGTAGGGCGGAAACCGGCCGGTCTCATCATCGAGCAGAACAACTGCGTCCCTGCCTCGAGCGGCCTGGGCAGCAGCGCCTCCGCTGTCGTGGCCGGCCTCGCCGGCGCCAATGCCTTGATTAACGCCGGCTTCAGCCAGTCAGCCCTGCTGGATATGGCGGCGGAAATGGAAGGTCATGCCGACAACGTCGCGCCCGCCTTTCTGGGTGGGCTGGTCCTGTGCAACAGCCTGAACCAACCGGGCGAACCCGGCCAGTTCCACACGGAACAGATCCCAACGCCGGTCTACCACGTCGTCCTGGTCCTGCCCGATGTGGCGCTGCTCACTCGGGATGCACGCGCTCTTCTGCCGACCCAGGTCAGCCGGGCTGACGCCATCTTCAACATCAGCCGTATGGGCCTCCTGATTCGCGCGCTGATGGCCGGGGATTTTGCCAAATTGGCCCTGGCGATGCAGGATCGGCTGCACCAGCCTTACCGCATGCCGTTGATCCCGGGCTTCCAGGCGGCGGTGCGGGCGGCGCAGAGCCATGGGGCGGTGGCGACCGCGCTAAGCGGCGCCGGTCCCAGCCTGATCGCCTTCAGCCAGGACAACCACCGGCCGATCGCCGACGATGTTCAGGCAGCCTTTGCGGCAGCCGGGATCAGCAGCCGCAGCTGGATCCTGACCAGTGACAACAACGGCTGCCGCGTGCAAATCCAGTAGGCAAAGAAAAAGCCGATGCAATTGCATCGGCTCATCAGTGCCCAAGAGAGGATTCGAACCTCCACGCCCATAAGAGCACAGGCCCTCAACCTGCTGCGTATACCATTCCGCCACTTGGGCATAAGCGTTCACTATTATAATCAGCCTCCGCCGCTTGGCAATGATCAGTTTCCAGCGTCTTCTGGCTCAATGGCGCTGCGCGAGGAAGCGCAGGAAACGCGGATCCTCTTCCAGGATTAGCTTGAGGCCGGCCAGCAGTGAGGTCCGGGGCTGAAAATCCAACCGGTCCTGGGCCAGGCGGATGTCGGCGACCAGCCGTTGGACGCCACCGCCCTTGTCGCGATTGTAGATGCGATTGACGGACCGGCCGGTGGCCGTCTCCACCAAGCCCACCAACCCATCCATGCTGGTCTCCACGCCGCTACCGATGTTCAGGACTTGCCGGTTAACCTGATCGGCCGGGGCTGTCGCCGTCTTGACCAGCGCTTCGACCACATCACCTACGTAAATGAAGTCACGCGTCTGGCTGCCATCGCCAAAGATAACCAGGGAGCCACCGGTCAACGCCTGCTGCAGGAAGCGGGGCACGACGGGCGCATGGGAGACCGGCAGCTGCTGCATCGGCCCATAGGCGTTAAAAATACGCAGCGCGACAGTCTCGATGCCGGCAAAGGAGCCAATCGTGTGCAGGTATTGCTCAGCCGCCCATTTGCTGACGGCATAGGGCGAATCCGGCTGCGGCACGTCTCTCTCCTGGACCGGTTGCCGTTCCTGCCGGCCATAGACCGCCCCCGACGAGGTCAGGACAATCCGGCGCACACCGGCATCCCGAATCGCCTGCATGAGGCTGACGGTGCCACCGACATTGGCCGTGTTGTAATCCACCGGATAAAGGATCGATTGGGCGACAGAGACCCGCGCGGCCAGGTGATAGACGCAGTCCACCCCCTGCAACATCGACCAGAGGCGCGGGATATTGTTGACATCGCCGCGCATAAAATGAATCGACGGCTCCAGCAGATCCCGATCGCCATTGCTGAGATCATCCAGCACCTGCACGGCGTGCCCATCATTGGCCAACCGATTGGCCAGCGCCGACCCGATAAAGCCGGCCCCGCCGGTAATGAGAAAACGCATCCGCTACCCCACGTGAAAAATGAATCGGCCCCTATTATAGCGACAGGTCGGCCAACCTGACAGGTTGGGGGACCCGTCGGGTTGGGGACCCGTCGGGTTGGGGGACCCGTCAGGTTGGGGGACCCGTCGGGTTGGGGGACCCGTCGGGTGGGGACCCGTCGGTGGGGACCCGTCGGGTGGGGACCCGTCGGTGGGGGACCCGTCGGGTGGGGACCCTCGGTGGGGACCTCGGGTGGGGACCCGTCGGGTGGGGACCGTCGGTGGGGACCCGTCGGGTGGGGGACCGTCGGTGGGGACCCGTCGGGTGGGGGACCTGTCGGTGGGGACCCGTCGGGTGGGGACCCGTCGGGTGGGGGACCCGTCGGGTGGGGACCCGTCGGGTGGGGACGATTCAGCGCCTGAATCGGTGGGGGACCCCACCTTTTTTCTTGACGCCCAACCCCGTCGCCGCCATACTCCGTACATCCCGACCCAACGCAACAGGAACTGCTATGAGCGCAACCAGCCAACCCACTTCCCCTTACCTCTGTCATTACACAAAATCGCCGCTGACCATCGACGGCGACCTCAGCAAATCGGCCTGGCAACAGGCGCCCCGCTCCGGCCGGTTCGTCGATGTCGTCAGCGGCTCGCCCGCCATCTACGATAGCCGCGCCGCCGCCCTCTGGGATGAGACCAATCTCTACATCGCCTTCTGGTGCGAGGAACCGTTTGTCGCCGCCCGGATGACCCGGCGCGACGACATCATCTTCCGCGAAAACGATGTCGAGGTCTTTATCGATGGCGGCGACTGTTACTATGAACTGGAACTGAACGCCCTCGGCACACTCTACGAAGTGCTCTTCATCTGGCAGGATGCCTACCGGCGCGGCGGTCGCTTTGACGTGCCGGAATTTGATCTGCACACCCGCGAAGCAGTCTCGTTTGGCGGCAATCATGACCGCCAGCATGCCCATTTCTGGCGCGGCACCCACCCGCGCGGCAACCGCTGGGCCTTCCTGGATTGGGATTTCCCCGGTCTCCAGGTCGGCATCCAGATTGATGGCACAATCAATGACCCGACAGCGGTCGACAAAGGCTGGACGGTGGAACTGGCCTTTCCCTGGGCCGGCATGGGCGCGCTGGCCGGCGACCGGCCGGTCCCACCCCACCCCGGCGACATCTGGCGCATCTTCTTCGCCCGCTATGAGAAGTTTGACATGGGCGGCGAGACAGTCCACGCTGGCTGGGCCTGGGACCCGATCGGCAGCACCGATAACCACCAGCCAGACAAATTTACCCCCATCCAGTTCTCGGGGGCGGATGTGCTGACGTTGCCTGCTCAGGAGTGATGGCGATGGTTGTGGCTGAATCCGGCCGGTTGATCATCCGCCACTTCACCCTGGCCGATGCTCCTTTCATCGTCGCGCTGCTCAACGACCCCGCGTTTATCGCCAACATCGGCGACCGTGGCATACGGACGTTGGCTGAGGCTGAGGCGTATCTGCAGAATGGCGCCATCGCCAGTTACGCGCAGCATGGCTTCGGCCTGAATCTGGTCGTCCAGAAATCGTCTGGTGAATCGATTGGGATGTGTGGCCTGATTCGGCGGGCGACGTTGCCGGCTGTCGATATCGGCTATGCGTTTTTGCCCGCCTACACCGGCCGGGGCTACGCTCGCGAAGCCGCCCGGCTCATCATGCAGACCGCCCGCCAGCGCCACGGCCTGGACCGGCTCCTGGCCATCGTCAACCCGGACAATGAGCGCTCTATCCGGCTGCTGCAAAAGCTGGGGTTCGATTATGCCGGGCCCATTCGCCTGCAGCCGGATGCCGAGCCGATCAGCCTGTTTGAGGCCAGCCTGCGCGAACAGTCGACCACTGCCGAACTGCTGGTGCAGCGCGCCCTGAACCATTCAGTCACCGAAGCGTGGGTAAACTGGGCTGCCGCCATGCTCGCCGATGGCCATGATACGCCCCATCTACGACAGTTGGCCGCAACCGTCGCCCCGTATGAGGACAATCAGTTTGCCCTTTGGGAGATGGTCGACCGCTGCCTGGCGGAGCTTGGACTTGAATGGCATGATCGGGAGAAGGTGCTGCATGATTATGGTGCCGAACTTCTACAAAAGATGCTGGCTGGCCAACGGTTGCAAGCAGAGACAATGCGTCTGATGCAGCTTCTATACGAAGATTCGAGCGGCCACGAGGATTTTGTCTATTTTTCGCAGCTCCACTGGGCCTTATATGATCTGCAGCGCGGCAAAGTCACCTATGAATGGCCCGGCGCCACGCGCGAGAATATTGACGACATCATCCGACAAACAGCGCTTGATTGGCTGGCACAGTTTGGACCTAAGGACAACTCATGACCGAACCCAACCCTCAACTCCCGCCTGACTTCTACCTCGGCACCGCCAGCGCCGCCTACCAGATTGAGGGGGCCGTCACTCAGGACGGGCGCGGCCCGAGCATCTGGGACCAGTATGTGACGGTGCCGGGCGCCATCGAAAATGGTGATACGGGGGTTGTCGCCTGTGACCATTACAATCGCTGGCGCGAGGATGTGGCGCTCATGCAGGAAATCGGCCTCAACGCCTATCGCTTCAGCCTGAGCTGGAGTCGCATCTTTCCCGAGGGCCGGGCCAAGCTGAACCGGCGCGGCCTCGACTTCTATAGCCAGCTGGTCGATGCCCTGCTCGCCGCCGGCATCACCCCCTTCGTCACACTCAACCATTTTGACCTGCCGCAGCGGCTGCAGGACGAGGGCGGTGGCTGGCTGCGCCGCGAGATCTGGCGCGATTTCCAGGCCTACACTGATACCGTCACCCGCGCCCTGGGCGACCGGGTCAAACATTGGGCGACGTTCAACGAGCCGTGGGAGCTGGCCTGGCAAGGCTACCACACCGGCGAGGACGCGCCGGGCCTACGGCTGGGGGTCGATGCCGCCCTGGCTGCCAGCCATCACGTCTACCTCAGCCACGGTCACGCCATCCAGGCGATCCGGGCCAATGTGCCGAACGCTGAAGCAGGTATTGTCATTCACCTCAACCCAGTTTCGGCCGCCAGCGACTCGCCGGAAGATCAGGCGGCCGCGACCCGCTGGGAAGGTTGCCAGAATCGCTGGTACCTGGACCCGCTCTTCCGCGGTGAATACCAGGCCGATATGCGCGAACTGTATGGTT
>JACKBM010000081.1 GCA_020634575.1 Ardenticatenales bacterium
GAAAGGCCGCAGGCCGTACTGACAGCTGAAAGGGCCCCAGGCCCGTACTGACAGCTAAAAGGCCGCAGGCCGTGCTAACAGCTAACGGCTAATAGCTCCCCCCACCTAGCCGCCCAGTCATCTTAGTACCAATATCCCATTTGTTCAGGAGGTACCCTGGTGTAACCTACTGAACATACAAGCGCGGAGTAAATTGCTAAGATAAAACCGAATTCAGGGAGAAAGTTTACCCGTCTTTGAACTTGTTTTTTCGTTGGTCATAACTTCCCAAGCAAGGCCAACTTTTTTATTCTCTTTTCCTCCTTTTTCTCCTCTTCCCGCAAAGAGCCCTACCTCCCGGTGGGGCTTTTTGTGTACTGGAGACAGATTGGAATAGCGTGCTGATGAGGGGACTACAATGTTGAACAGCATGGCTGACGTAATCACTCTGGATGACCTGGAATTTCAGCTGCCCCTGGATGGGGCGGGTGGACCGGCCGGTACCACCTTCCGCGCCGCCCGCCGCGAGGATTGGACCCAGCTACAAAGCTGCTGCTACCCGGATCACGAACCGTCACTCCTGCGCGTGCACTTTGAACGCTCCCTGGAGCAACAGGCCCGTGGGCGTGGTTATTGGCTGGTGGCGACTGTTGGCGAGGAGATCGTCGGTGCCGGGCAGCTGGCGCCTTATGGCCAACGGCTGGAGATCGCCAATGTGGCGGTTAACGCTCGCTGGCGCCGGCAGGGCATTGGTACGGCGATCGTCACTTTCCTCCATGCGCAGGCCGGTGCCCTGGGCTACGAAAGCGTGGACATTTCGGTGGCGGCTGACAATGCCGGCGCTCTGCGTCTTTATCAGCGGCTGGGTTTTGGCAACTGCCATTACATCCGCCAGGGACCATTGCCCGCGATTGTCGTGCTGCGCGCATTTACCTCAATTTAGGGGAATTAACCTTTGCCCTGTTCTCATTTACAATAGGCTGTCCGGTAGCCCGGTAACGAGGCTGACTGGGAGGAGCGTGTAAATGAGCAACCGGTACAGTGATCCCAACCTGCTGGCCGAGCAATATCAAACGCAGGACCATCTGGCGGTGCGAATACGCACCCATGATTTGTACACGGTGCCCGCCCTGGATTTACCGGCGGAAGGGCTGGCCCTGCTGCCCTGGCGGGGCGATGAGCTGGTGCTGGATGTGGGCTGTGGCAACGGCGCTTACATGGCCGGGGTGCTGGCCCGGACCGGCCGGTACATCGCCGCCGATTACTCCCTCGGTATGCTGCGCAGCCTGACCCCACCCCCCAGCCAGCGCCTCAACCTGGATGCCCAGCAACTACCCTGCCGCTCCCACAGCGCCGACATCATCCTGGCCAACCACATGCTTTACCATGTGCCCGACAAGCCGCAGGCCCTGGCGGAAATCAGACGGGTACTCAAGCCCGCAGGTTTCCTGCTCGCGGCCACCAACAGCCAGACGACCATGTCTGAGTTTCGCGACATCCTGCTGGCGACGGCGGCCCGCCTTGGCGCTGACATTCCGCTGCCGGATTACTTCGGCCGCATCGATTTTACGCTGGAGAATGGCGCTGATTTTCTGGCACCCCATTTTGGCAGCGTGACGCGCCACATTTTCCGCAACGCGCTGGAATTCAGGGAGCCGGAGCCAATTGTGGCTTATCAGATGTCGATGTGGAGCGGTTGGCTGGGTGGCTCCGGCAGTGGCGTGGGTCCCGGCGAGTTTGCCGCGGCGATGTTTGCTTACCTGGCGGAGCGTTTCCAGGAGACGGACGTGATCCGGGTTCACAAGCAGACCGGTTTTTTTGTCTGCCAGCCATGAGCGGATTCTGGCGCAAACAACTGCGTAATCGCCTGGCGCTGCTGCCCTACGTACCAGCAGCGGAGTGGCATTTTCGCCGGCTGCGGCGGCAGGGGCTGTTTGCGCCCATTGCCCAACTGGCAGCCCGCTATGGGGCCGGCATACCTACCACCTATCCCGGGGCCAAATATCTGCATCGCTACCCATCATATCTGCGCGAAAATGTGGCGCGCGGGGTACAGCTTCGCCTGGCAGGAAGCTCACCCCTGCGCATCCTCGATCTCGGCTGTGGGCCTGGTTATTTCCTGCTCGTCTGCTGCGCCTGGGGGCACACGGTGATGGGGTTGGACGTGGCCGGCAACCAGATTTTCGACCGGCTTATTGCTGAGCTGAGCCTGCCGCGTTATGAAATGGCTGTGCGGGCCGGCGCACCCTTGCCGGCCGAAATTGGGCAGTACGATCTCATTACTGCCTTTTCTATAGATTTTGATGAGAAACCGCTGCAGGGTGTCATCTGGGCTGAAGCGGAATGGACGGCGTTTTTGACCGATATCGCCGCTCATTTGCCCGCTGGCGGGCGGCTTTTTCTGCGACTGAATCTTGACAAATATGGCCTGCAGACCGTGCGGGACCGGCCGGTTCTCTGGACCGCGCTCAGCCAGCACCCCCAATACGACTGCCTGGCCAGCAACCATCGCGACGTGTTATTGCGCCGCCGCTAACAGAAGTTGCCGGCGAGTTTGGCGCCGCAGCTAGGGCCGGTAGACGAACCGATCTCATATTGCCAGCGCCTCGCGGATTCTGCTATAATGTTCAAAGATTTGATTCATTGGATGAATCAGATTAATTGATTGTAGGGTCAACGATTTTATGCGTTTTGATAAGCTTGATTCCGAGCTGCTGCAATACCTGGTCGCCAATGGGGTGCCGGTTGGCGAACGGGTGCCGACGCTGACCGAGCTCAGTGACGCCCTGGGCATCAGCGTGGGCAAGCTGCGCGAGCAGTTGGAAGTGGCCCGCCATCTCAACATCGTTTCCGTGCGGCCGCGTAAGGGTATCCGGCGCGAGCCATTTGATTTCCGGCCGGCGTTGCTGACCAGTCTGCTCTTTGGCCTGGCCACTGATGAAGCGACCTTCCGCCAGTTCAGCCAGCTGCGCCAGGCGGTGGAGACCGGTTTCTGGCTGGAGGCAGTGGCCCAGTTAACGCCCGCTGATATTGAAAACTTGCGTGCCCTGGTCAGCCGGGCCTGGGCCAAGCTGCGCGGCAATCCGCCCCACATCCCCAACCAGGAACATCGTGAATTTCATCTGAGCTTCTTTGCCCGGCTGGACAATCCTTTTGTCAAAGGGTTACTGGAAGCGTACTGGGATGCTTACGACGCAGTGGAAATCACGGCCTTTGCCAGCTACCAGTATTGGCTGGATGTCTGGCATTATCACGAGCAAATTGTCGATGCCCTGGCTGAAGGCGATCTGCAAAAGGGGCAGGAGCTATTGGTGGCTCATTTTGCCCTCCTGCGCGAAATCCCCAGCTTTAGCCCGAACGGGACCAACTGACGATGGATTTGAACCGGGAATTCCACGGCCCCAATGCCGGCTATGTGCTGGAGCTTTATGAGCGCTATCGCCAGGATCCGAATTCGGTGGATGCGGCGACTCGGGCTCAGTTTGCCCGCTGGCAGCCGCCGCTAGAGTCCGCTATTACCCCAGCCCCGCCATCGAGCAATGGGCAAACGCCCGCCGTGGCCCAGACGTTGGCCGCCGCGACAGCGAGCCAGACGGCGCTGGGCGCCGTCCGCCTGGCCGCCGCCATCCGCAAGTATGGCCATCTGGCCGCCCAGATCGATCCGCTGGGCAGCGAGCCGCCGGGGGACCCGCTGCTCTCTTTGGCCGCCCATGGTCTGGACGAGGCGACCTTACGTGAGTTGCCGGCCAGCGTTGTCGAGGGGCCGCTGAGCGCCGGCGCCGCCAATGCGTATGAGGCGTTTGTGGCGCTGAAAGAGGTGTATTGCGGGTCGATTGGTTACGATTATGGTCATCTGAGTCTGCCGGAGGAGCGGGTCTGGTTGCGCCATGTGGCGGAGACCGGCCGGTATCATCCCGCCACCGACAACGCCAGCCGGCTGCGACTATTGCGCCGCCTGACCCAGGTGGAGGGTTTCGAGAAATTCCTGCACCGCGCTTTCCTGGGCAAAACCCGCTTTTCCATTGAAGGGCTGGATATGATGGTCCCCATGCTGGACCTCATCCTGGCGGATGCGTTTGAAGGCGGCATCAAGACGATCGTCATGGGCATGGCGCACCGCGGCCGGCTCAATGTGCTGGCCCACGTGCTGCAAAAGCCGTATGCCCAGATCATGGCGGAGTTCAAGGATCCGGTGCTGGGCAACCGCTCAGCGCGGCAGGAATTGGGCTGGATGGGCGACGTCAAATATCACGAGGGCGCCCGCCGTGACCTGGCCGAGGGTGAGGCGCAACTGCGCGTCATCATGGCGCCTAACCCGAGCCATCTGGAGCATGTGAATCCGGTGGTCGAGGGGATGGTGCGTGCGGCCGACTCTCTCGTCGATCAGCCTGGCGAGACCCGCTTTGATCACGTGTCCGCCATGGCGCTGTTGATTCACGGGGATGCCGCCTTTGTCGGCCAGGGCATCGTCGCCGAGACGATGAATTTTGCTGACGTTTCCGGCTGGCGCAACGGCGGCACCATCCACATCATCGCCAACAACCAGATTGGTTTCACCGCGCTACCGGACGGCTCGCGCAGCACCCGCTACGCCAGCGATCTGGCTAAGGCGTTTGAGATTCCCATCGTTCACGTCAACGCCGATGATCCCGAAGCGTGTCTGGAAGTGGCGGCGCTGGCCATCGCTTACCGGCAGCATTTCAACAAAGATTTTATGATTGACCTGGTCGGCTACCGCCGCTTTGGGCACAACGAGGGGGATGAGCCCCGTTTCACCCAGCCGAAGATGTATGCGGTGATCGACAGCCTGCCGACGGTGCGGGAAGCATGGGCCGGCAAGTTGACCCGGGCCGGGCTGCTCGACGGGGATGAAGCAGAACAGATGCTGGCGGGACAGATCGCCGATCTACAGCAGATTTTTGCCGACCTGGAGCCGGAAGCCGAGCTGCCCGCTCCTGATTTGAATAACCCCGAGCCAGGCGCCGCGCGCAGCACCATCACGCGTGTCGACCAGTCCAAGCTCGTCGCCTATAACGAAGCGGTTTATGCGCTACCGGCCGGTTTCCAGCCGAACGGGCGCCTGCTGCGCATCCTCAAACGACGCGCCGAAGCGCTGACGGAGCCGGCTGAACGCGCCATTGATTGGGGCCATGCTGAGGCGCTGGCCTTCGCTTCGATTCTGGCCCAGGGCACCGCCATCCGCCTGACCGGCGAGGATGCTGAGCGGGGCACCTTCAGCCATCGACATGCGCTGCTGCATGATAGCGAAACCGGCCGGACCTACGTGCCGTTGCAGGCGCTGCCGCAGGCGCAGGCCGCTTTTGAAGTGCGTAACAGCCCATTGTCGGAAAACGCCGCATTGGGTTTTGAGTATGGCTACAACATCCAGGCGCCGGACCGGCTGGTACTCTGGGAAGCGCAGTACGGCGATTTTGTGAACGGCGCTCAGGCGGTGATTGATGAGTTTGTGGTCTCCGGCCGGTCCAAATGGGGCCAGACGCCGTCGCTGGTGATGTTGTTGCCGCACGGGTATGAAGGGCAGGGGCCGGATCATTCGACCGGCCGGTTGGGCCGCTTCCTGCAGCTGGCCGCGGAAACCAACATGCGCATCGCCAACCCGACGACGGCGGCGCAATATTTCCATTTGCTGCGCCGGCAGGCGTTGCTGCTCAAAAGCGACCCGCTGCCGCTGATTGTGATGTCGCCCAAGAGCCTGCTGCGCCATCCGCTGGCCGCTTCCTCGCTGGAAGAGCTGGCCCAGGGTCATTGGCAGCCGGTGATTCCGGACCCAACAGCGGCAGAGCGGCGCGACAAGGTGACCCGGTTGATTCTGTGCAGCGGTAAAGTTCACGTTGACCTGGAAAACAGTGAGGCGCGGGCGACGGCGGATTTTGTGGCCATCACCCGGGTGGAGCAACTGTATCCCTTCCCGCTGATCGACATCGAGCCGTTGCTGGCCGAATATCCGAACCTGGCTGAGGTGGTCTGGTTGCAGGAAGAACCGGCTAACATGGGCGCCTGGAGTTTTGCCCAGCCGCTGCTGCAGGAACTGCTGGCAGGCCGCTGGCCGTTGCGCTACATCGGCCGGGCGCGCCGGGCCAGCCCGGCGGAAGGGTCGTCTGCCTGGCACCATGTCAACCAGCAGGAGATCGTGCGCCAGGCGTTTGCCGGGCCGGAGGATTAGGGTTTATGGCGATTGAGGTTGTGGTCCCGGAATTGGGGGAGTCGGTCATTGAGGCGACGGTGGGCCGCTGGTTGGTCCAGGCGGGGGCTCACGTCGAGGCCGGCGAGCTCCTGGTTGAGCTGCAGACGGACAAAGTGGACCTGGAGGTCAGCGCGGAACAGGCCGGCACTCTGGCGCAGATTTTGCACCAGGAAGGGGCGGATGTAGAGGTTGGTCAGGTGATCGCTCTGATCGAGCCTGGCGGCGATGCGCCTGTGGCCAAGCCGGCGGCCGCCGCCGAGGCTGAACCAGCCAGGACAACGGTCGACACGCAATCAGAAAGCCCGTCGACTGAGCCGACCACCGCAGCAACCCCGGTGGCACGCCGCTTAGCCGCCTCGGAAGGCGTTTCGCTGGCCGAAGTGAAAGGGACCGGCAGCCAGGGGCGGGTGACAAAACAGGATGTGCAATCCCACCTGACACAGGCCAGCCCGGCTGAAGCAGCGCCGTCGGCGCCCACCGCAGTTCCGAGCACGGCGCCGGCTGAGCCAGCGCCGGTAACAACTGGTAGCGACCGGCCGGAAACGCGCGAGAAGATGAGCCGCCGCCGCCGCACCATCGCCCGGCGCCTGGTGGAGGCGCAGCAGACTGCGGCCATGCTGACCACCTTCAACGAAGTGGACATGAGCGCGGTCAACGCGCTGCGTGACGCCCGCAAGGCTTCATTCAAAGAGCGCCACGGCGTCAGCCTGGGCATGTCGGCCTTCTTTGTCAAGGCGGCGGTGGGGGCGTTGAAGGCGTTTCCGCGCCTGAATGCGGAGATTCAGGGCGACGAAATGATCCTGAAGCATTATTACGACATCGGCATGGCGATTGGCGCTGAGGAAGGGCTGGTTGTGCCGGTGCTGCGGGATGCTGATCGCCTGTCATTTGCCGATATCGGCCGGGGGATCGGCGAGTTTGCCCGCAAGGCGGCGGACGGCAGCCTGAGCCTGGACGATTTGCGCGGCGGGACGTTCACCATTACCAATGGCGGCGTGTTTGGCTCGATGCTGAGTACGCCGATCTTAAATCCGCCCCAGGTTGGTATACTGGGGTTGCATAACATTGTGGACCGGCCGGTGGCCGTGAATGGCCAGGTGGAAATCCGGCCGATCATGTACCTGGCCCTGAGTTATGACCATCGCATCGTCGATGGCCGGGAAGCGGTCCAGTTCCTCGTCAGGATCAAGGAGCTGATCGAGGATCCGGAGCTGCTTTTGCTGGAAGGTTAATGCGTTTTGTAAGGGTGTTATTCTAAACAGGAAAGCAGGTGGACAGGACCCCTCTTTTCCGCTAGATTAGCCCTCTTCCAAACCGAAGATTCGCGGTGTTTCCCCTGGGGAAATGCCCAACAAATAATCGTAACAAATCGGACAACCGTTCGAGAATGATTAAGGAGACCGCGTATGAGCGTCATGGCTGATGTTGCGCCGTCAGGTGAACTGAACGACGATCGCCCACCGATTGTCAATGATTTCTCCCTGGTGGTAGCAACTGCAAATGGTACGGGTAGCCAGACTTCCAACATGGCTATTTTGCGTGCCTGTTTCAAGATGGGTATTCCCGTCAATGGTAAAAATATTTTTCCTTCCAATATTCAGGGCTTGCCGACCTGGTACCATATCCGTCTGAGCAAAGACGGCTATATCGCCCGCCGGCATACCTCTGAGCTGCTGGTCGCCTTTAACGAGGTGACGGCAGAGGCGGACATTGCTGAGTTACCGGCCGGTGGCGTCTGCATCTACAATGCGGACTGGCGCTCGGTGCCGGAGCGGAGCGATGTCATCTTCTACGGCCTGCCGGTACGCCAGTTTGTGCGTGACACGGACACCAGGGGCAAGCTGCGCGACTACATCTCCAACATGGTTTATGTTGGCGGTATTTCCTGGCTGCTCGGTATCCCGCTGGAGGCTATTGACGAGGCGCTGGACAATCATTTCGGCTCCCGCCGCAAGCTGGTTGATAGCAACATGGCTGTGGTGCGCGAGGCGTACGAATGGGCCAGCGAGAACTGGACCAAGCGTGACCCGTATCGGGTTGAGCCGATGGATGCGACCGCCGGCAAGATCATCATGACCGGTAATGAAGCGGCCGCCCTGGGCGCTGTCTTCGGTGGCATGACCTTCTGCGCCTGGTACCCCATCACCCCGTCTACCAGCCTGGTCGATGCCCTGAACTACTATCTGCCCCAGATGCGGCGGGATGAAGAAACGGGTACCAACAGCTATGCTGTTGTGCAGGCGGAAGATGAGCTGGCGGCCATCGGCATGGTCCTCGGGGCCGGCTGGGCCGGCGCCCGGGCGATGACCGCAACCTCCGGCCCTGGTGTTTCCCTGATGGCTGAGTTTGCCGGTCTGGCCTACTTCGCTGAGATCCCGTCGGTCATCTGGGACATCCAGCGCGTCGGCCCCAGCACTGGTCTGCCCACGCGTACCGGCCAGGGTGACATTATCTTCTCCTACTACCTGGGCCACGGTGACACCAACAACGTCCTGCTCTTCCCGGCCAGCATTGCTGAATGTTTTGAGTTCGGCACCACTGCCCTGAACCTGGCGGACCAGCTGCAAACGTTGGTGCTGGTCCTGAGCGACCTGGACCTGGGCATGAACAACTGGATGTCCGACCCGTTCGAGTATCCGACGGAGCCGATCAATCGGGGTAAGGTGCTGACCGCTGAAGAGGTCGAGGCCAAGGGGTTTGCCCGTTACCGCGACCTGGACGGCGATGGTGTTGGCTACCGGACGTTGCCCGGCAACGAACATCCCAAGAGCGTTTACTTCACCCGCGGTACCGGCCACAATGCCGATGCGGTGTACAGCGAGCGTGGTGACGATTGGCTGGATAACATGGACCGGTTGCGGCGTAAATTTGAAACCGCCCGGAACCTCGTGCCCGGCCCGGTTGTTGACAATCGGGGCACCACCAATGTGGGCATCATCTCCCTGGGCACAACCCAGTACGCCATCGAAGAAGCGCTGGATCGCTTGGAGGCCAATGACATGCGGCCCGACTTCATGCGGTTGCGGGCTCTGCCCATCAACGATGAGGTGAAGCAGTTTATCGCCGATCATGACCGGGTGTATGTAATCGAGATGAACCGGGATGGTCAGCTGCATAAAATCCTGCAGGTCGAAGTTCCGGAAATGGCAACCAAGCTCCATTCAATTGCCTTCATGGATGGTATGCCGCTGACCGCGCGCTGGTTAGTGGAAACGTTTGAGGCGGCGGAGGAAAAAAATGGGTAGTCGTAGAATTAGCGTAAATGATATTGGCCTGAGCAAGGCCGACTACAACGGACGGCCAACCACGCTCTGCCAGGGCTGTGGCCACAACTCGATTTCCAGCCAGATTATCCAGGTTGCTTACGAGTTGAGCATCAAGCCGTATGAGATCGTCAAACTGAGCGGTATCGGCTGCTCCAGCAAATCGCCGGCCTATTTCCTGGGCCGGACCCATGGGTTCAACGCGCTGCACGGGCGTATGCCTTCGATCGCTACGGGCGCGCTGATGGCCAATCACAGCCTGCGCGCCATCGGCGTATCGGGCGACGGCGACACGGCCAGCATCGGCATGGGCCAGTTCAAGCATATGATGCGGCGGAACGTGCGCATGGTCTACATCGTCGAAAACAATGGTGTTTACGGCCTGACCAAAGGCCAGTTCTCGGCGACGGCAGATGAGGGCCAGAAGCTGAAATATGCCGGCACCAACGAGTTGCCGCCCATCGACATCTGTATGGAAGCGATTCTGGCCGGCTGCGGCTTCGTGGCCCGCTCCTTCTCCGGCGATCCGAAGCAGGTGCGTGAGCTGCTGAAGGCGGCGCTGAGCCATCGCGGCACGGCCGTGCTGGACATCATCAGCCCCTGTGTGGCGTTCAACAACCATGACTCCTCGACCAAGAGCTACAACTATGGCAAGGATCATGAAGAGCCGCTGCATGACATCGGCTGGGTGGCGCCGGCCGAAGAGATCATGATTGAGGATTATGAGCCGGGCGAGATGCAGGTTGTTGAGCTGCATGACGGTTCGCAGATTCAGCTGCGCAAGCTGGACAACGACTATGACCCGCAGGACAAAATGGGCGCGCTGCACCGGCTGCAATGGGCCGAGCAGCAGCGGGAGTTCATCACCGGCCTGATCTACTTCAACCCGGATCGGGAGTCGCTGGCGGAAGATAGCAATCTGCCCCAGAACACGGTGCTGGCCCACCTGGATGACGCGCACCTTCGCCCGCCAAAAGCGGCGCTGGAAAAGCTCATGAAAGGGCTGCAATAATCGCAAATCTTTGTTGCCGTCAGGCAGCATGATAGTTTGTAAGTGACGGGGTTTACTCTACTGAGTAGACCCCGTTTTCTGTGCCGATTCGGGTACAATAGGCGATCGGGTCCGGAAAAATTAAAACGGACAGGACTAGCTTTACTTATGGCTGAAAGGCAGATACTGGTTGAATCATTGGCGGAAATCCCGGAGCGGTTGCCGGTTTACCTGGCAGTGGGCGTTTTTGATGGCGTTCATCTGGGGCACCAGCAGCTTCTGCGACAGATGGTGGCGGAGGCGGAGGCGGCCGGTTGTGTGCCGGCGGTGCTGACCTTTTTTCCTCATCCGGCGCGGGTGATTCGCGGGGCAACCGGCCGGTATTACCTCAACCGCCCCCACGAACGGACCACCTACCTGGCCGAACTGGGTATTCGCCTCATCGTCCTGCAAACCTTTGATGACGCCTTTCGCCAGATTCGGGCCGCTGATTTTGTCCAGCTCCTGCGCCAACACCTCGATCTGCGTCAGCTCTGGGGTAGTGATTTCTCCCTGGGCTACCAGGGCAAGGGGGATTACGACTTCCTCCGCCAACAGGGCGAAGCCTTTGATTTTGTGGTGCGCCGGCTGGAGATCAAGGCGGAAGTTGCTGGAGAGCCGGTCAGCAGCAGCCGCATCCGCCAGGCGCTGGCCGAGGGTGATATCCCGCTGGCCAATCGCTGCCTGACCC
>JACKBM010000082.1 GCA_020634575.1 Ardenticatenales bacterium
GCGGTAAATGCCAAAAATGGTGCCGATGCTGACGTTGACGTCGATGTTGGAGGAGCCGTCCAGCGGATCATAGACGAGGACGTAGCTGCCTTTTTTGTACGGTTCGGGGATGGGGATGATCTCTTCGTGTTCTTCGGAGGCCATGGCGCATAACCGGCCGGTATGGTCGCACAACCTGAAAATCACATCATCCGCATAAACATCCAGCTTCTGCTGTTCCTCGCCCTGGATGTTGGTGGCCCCGGCCCGGCCCAGGATGTCGGTCAGGCCGGCCCGGTTGGTTTTGTGGGCGATCATTTTGGCGGCCATGGCGATGTCGTAGAGCAGGTTGGTGAAAGTGCCGCGGGCATAATCTGGCTGGCTGTCCAGAATATGTCTCTCAATGGTGACAATCTTTTTCATGGGAAACTCCGAGAATTCGGTAAACGGCAAGATACGGTTTGCCTAAGTGGGATAGGCGTATCGAATATCAAAACTGACCAAGCTTGCGACGCGAATTACGCGTTATCAGGCTAAGCCAGATAGCTCACCAAAAAATAGGCCAGCACCATGGCCCAGGCCAGACTGTCAATCCGGTCAAGGGCGCCACCATGACCGGGTAGAATGTTGCCGCTGTCCTTAACCCCCGCTTCCCGCTTCAACATGGAAATGCCCAGATCGCCAGCCGTCGCAAAGACGCTGACCAGCAGACTTAGAGTCAGGGCCAACGTCAGGTTATCCAGTTGCAGCAGCCGAAAGGCGATATAGGAGCCGATTAAACTGACGATGATGCCCGAAACATAGCCTTCAATCGTTTTGTTAGGACTCAGGCGGGGCGACAGTTTGCGCCGGCCGAAGCGTTTACCGAAGACATAGGCACCGGAATCGGCCAGCCAGGTAGCGACCATGGCTAACACCGTCCAGCGCCGGGGCCACTCAACGTCCAGGCTGGGGAGGCGAAAGAAGTAGCTGGCGACCCAGCCCAGCAACATGATGCCGGCGACCAGGGCAAACCAATCCGTTGTGGCGGCGCCGCTCTTTTGCCTTTCATAGAGGTAAAGGGCATAGCAGAGAGCGGCAAAGAGGGAGAGGCCCAGGATTGGGGCCATCAGGTCCAGGCTAAGTTGGCCATCGAACCAGAGGGCGATGGTGGCGGGCAGCAGCAGCCAGATAGGAACCTGGCGTCCCAACGCGCCCGTCAACCGGACATATTCAATGGTGGCGATGATCAGAAAGATAAAGACGGGGATGAAATAAAACCAGCCGCCCAAAAGAATCAGGTAGATAAGCAGGGGGCCGAGGGTGAGAGAAATGGCGGCTCGTTGTAGAAACATCGAAGGCTGGTCTATGCCTGGTCAGGAACCAGACCGTAACGTCGTTCCCGCTTTGAATAAACCTCAAGCGCCCGATATAAGGCCTCCCGCCCGAAATCGGGCCACAGTTCCGGTGCCGGATAATATTCAGCGTATGCCGCCTGCCAGATCAGGAAGTTGCTGATACGCAGTTCGCCGCTGGTGCGAATGACCAGGTCGGGGTCCGGCAGCCCCTTGGTGAAGAGATAAGAGCTAAACAGCTCCTCAGTTAAAGTATTGGGATCTATCTCATCCTGCAGCATTTGTTTGACGGCGTGCAGGATTTCGGCGCGACCGCCGTAGTTGAAAGCAACATTGAGAATAAGTTTGTTGTTATCTTGCGTCAGGTCGATGGCCCGGCGGACCTTTTCCTGCAGGGGCACGGCAATACCAGTGAGGTCGCCGAGGTGATGCAGGCAGACGCCCTGGGCGTGGAGTTCATGGACTTCCTGGTCCAGTACCCGGGCAAAAATGCGCATCAGGCCGCGGATCTCACTTTCCGGCCGGCCCCAATTCTCCGTTGAGAAGGCGTATATGGTCAGGATCTTGATGCCGAACTCGATACAAGCATCCAGGATTGGACGCAGATTTTCGACACCGGCGCGGTGGCCGGCCTGGCGGGGCAGGCCGCGGCGAGTAGCCCAGCGGCCATTGCCGTCCATAATGACCGCCACGTGCTGCGGCACATTCAGATCGGTCATATCCAGTGGCATTTTTTCCTTGGCCATAGCTCACCTTTGCTACATTTAGTTTACTGCCGCACGACGAGAAGGCTAGACTTCCATAATCTCGTCTTGTTTCTGCTTACCCACTTCGTCGATTTTCTTACCGTACGTGTCGGTCAGCTCTTGCAGATTATCCTGCTGACGAAAATATTCGTCTTCAGAGATTTCGCCTTCCTCTTTGTAGAGATCCAGCATGTCGCGAATATCGCGCCGGACATTGCGTATGGCGACCTTCGCATCTTCTACACGGCTACCGACCAGCCGGCTCAAATCACGCCGTCTTTCTTCGGTAAGTGGCGGGATGTTCAGGCGAATTATTTTGCCGTCGTTATTGGGGGTCAGGCCCAGGTCTGATTTGAGGATGGCGCGTTCGATGGCGCCAACCGAGTTCGGATCAAAGGGGCGGATGGCCAGCTGCTGCGGTTCCGGTACGGAAACGGAGGCTAACTGCTTCAGGGATGTTTCGACCCCATAGACCTCAACGACCAGTCTGTCCAGCAGGCGGGGTGAAGCGCGGCCCGTACGGAAAGCAGCCAGATCATCCTCCAGAGAATTGATGGCTCCGTGCATTCGTTGATTTGCATCCTCGAAAAGTTCCCTGATCATGAGCTTACTCCTCGTATGTCCCCACTTTACCCTGACGCTGGCTTGCTGGCGTCATGTTGGCTGTAACTTAATTCTCTACTATTGTACCGACAGGCTCCCCGAGTACCAATCGGCGCACGCTGCCGGCCTGCCACAGATTCAAAACGACGATTGGCAGGTTGTTTTCCATGCATAAGGAAAAGGCCGTGCTGTCCATGACCTGGAGCCGCTGCGTCAAGGCTTCGGTGAAGGTCAGGCTTTCGTACCGTTTGGCGTTCGGGTTTTTGACCGGATCCGAATCATAAATGGCGTCTACCTTGGTCGCCTTAATCAGGATGTTCGCATCGATCTCCATCGCGCGCAGGGCGCCGGCGGTGTCCGTGGTGAAGTAGGGGTTGCCGGTGCCCCCGCCAAAGATGACGACGCGTCCTTTTTCCAGGTGCCGGATGGCGCGCAAGCGAATATATGGTTCAGCGACCGCTTTCATCTCAATGGCCGTCTGGACACGGGTGACGATGCCGATCCGCTCCAGGGCATCCTGCAACATGAGCGAGTTCATGACAGTGCCGATCATGCCGATGTGGTCAGCAGCGGCCCGATCCATGCCCAGGCTGGTGCCGACGCTGCCCCGCCAGAGATTGCCGGCGCCGATCACAACGGCGACCTGGACGCCCAGATCATAAACTTCCTTAATGGTCTGGGCAACCTGCGCTGCCTTTTCGGGATCCATACCAGAACCATGCGGTTCAGCCAACGCTTCTCCACTCAATTTGAGGAGAATCCGTTCATATTTAATCTTTGACATGGCAGCATTCCTGTTTACTGGGGCCGGTCAGGCACCGGCCGGTGCCGCATTTTACCAGATATGAAAAGGGCGAGCCTTCTGGCTCGCCCTTTCTTATCTCAGCGGCAATTTTTAGAGCGCTTCGCCCAGCTCATAGCGGGCAAAGCGGCGAATCTGAATATTTTCACCGAGTGTTCGAATTGAATCGACGATGAGCTGCTGGATGGTCATGCTCTCATCTTTGATGAACTTCTGCTCCAGCAGACAGTTCTCTTCGTAGAACTTGCTGATCCGGCCGGCGACGATCTTCTCAATGATGTTGGCCGGACGCCCCTCAGCCTCAGCCTGGGCGGTCAAAACGGCCAGCTCACGATCCAGGACCTCTTGCGGCACATCTTCCTTGGCCAGGTAGGTTGGGCCGGCGGCGGCGATGTGCAGGGCAATATCGTGGGCCAGATCGACGAATTGATCGTTGCGGGCCACAAAATCGGTCTCGCAGTTGAGCTCAAGCATGACGCCGACGCGATTGCCGGTGTGGGAATAAAGCTCAATACGCCCTTCATTCGCTTCCCGGTCCGCTTTCTTGGCCGCTTTGGCCAGCCCTTTTTCCCGCAGGAAGTCTACGGATTTGTCAAAATCCCCATCGTGGGCTTCCAGCGCTTTTTTGGCTTCCAGGATGCCGGCGCCGGTTGCTTCACGAAGCTCTTTTACCATTTGTGCTGTAACTTGCATGATTTGCTATTCTCCTGAACGGCCGGGTGACCGGCCGGTTAATTCTGCTTATTCGTCGTCGCTGTCAGCGTCGTCGTCATCGTCCTGCTCGGCCCGAATCTTGGCCAGGGTGGATTCACCCAGGAGCTGGTCGTCGGCGATTTCGGCCGGCTCGGCGTACGGGTCCGCGCCCTCTTCGATGATATCGTCGTCGGCTTCGTCGCCGCTATCCTTGCGCAGGTTGCGGCCCTCGATGGCAGCATCAGCCAGGGCAGAAGCGACCAGCTTGATGGCCCGGATGGCATCATCATTGGACGGAATCACGTAGTCGATCGGGTCCGGGTTGCAGTTGGTGTCGACCATGGCGATGATCGGAATGCCGAGCTTGTTGGCTTCGCGCACAGCCGTTTCCTCACTGATGATGTCGACGACGAAGAGCAGGTCAGGCAGGTTGTCCATCTTGCGGATACCGCCCAGACGGCTGTTCAGCTTCTCGATTTCGCGCTCAAAGCTCAGACGCTCTTTCTTCTTCAGACCTTCCAACTCGCCAGCGTTGCTGCGATTTTCCAGTTCATCCAGATATTTAATCCGCTGCCGGATGGTGGACCAGTTGGTCAGGGTGCCGCCCAGCCAGCGCTGGTTGACGTAGGGCAGCGCAGCGCGCTCAGCTTCTTTTTGGATGGTTTCCTGCGCCTGCCGCTTGGTGCCGACGAAGAGGACAGTGCCCCCTTCAGCGACGGTGTCGCGAACCAGGTCATAGACTTCCAGCATCATCGCCAGGGTCTGTTGCAGGTCAAGGATATGGATCCCGTTGCGCTCGGTGAAGATGAAGCTTTTCATCTTCGGATTCCAGCGACGGGTGCGGTGCCCGAAGTGGACACCGGTTTCCAGAAGGGCTTTCATGGAAATGACGGCCATTAGAGAGACTCCTTTGTACAAGTTTTATGCGGCTGCCGCTCGGGCCGCCGCCCTCCACGTTGTTCTGCCGCCACCGAGGCTTGCACTGGCCTGGGGTCGGCGGGCGCCATCCCCTGGTACAAGCACGCTCAGCAGCGTCCCAACGTGTGTTTGATTATTAAGCCTTTCAAAGTGGGGCTTACTCTTTTACGAGCCGGAGCATTATAGCGAATGGCGGGGGGGATGGCAAGAGGTTATTTAGCTGTTAGCTATTGGTACGGGCTTGCGCCCTTTCAGCTGTCAGGATGGGCCTACGGCCCGTTCAGCGGTCAGTACTGCTTGCGGCTTTTCGGGGCTCGATAGGGACAAAGGCCATTCGGTTGCCAACTGACATGCCGGCAGATTCTCAACTTGTCCTCAGGCTTGAGCAAGCAGGAAATTGTGGCTCAACGGCCGTTACCGCGCCGGCTATTCAGAGGTGACTGACCTATTCTCCACGAGTGACAACCGACACCTGACACGGTCCAGCCCAAATGGAATATTGACGTTATCGCGTCGTAGTCAGTTGGGAGGTAGTCGTGGCGGATTATTTCTTGTTTCGTCTATGGCAGAATCTGCTGGACAGGATGTCCGGCAAAAAGGTCATCGACTGGGTCGTTGTCGCTCTTATTTTTTGCCTGATCACGGTTGTTGTCCTTGTGGCGTCGACTTTGCTAAACCTTGAAGACCATTTAGGTGATGGGCTAGTGTGCACCTGTGCAGAAGTCACTACTTTGCTTGCAACTTGGGCAATTTCCACGGTGTTGTTTGACAGCTATTGGTACTATCGCCTTACAAACCGTGACAAAGTGAATGCGACTGAAGAGAGTGACGCTCGCTACCCTTAGTGTCGCAAGCTATTTGGCTGTGACTGGCCCTCATCCCTGTACATGCCACAAGACACAACTCATTCCCTGGCTTGGCTGGAAAGATGCTGCAATCGTTTTGTATTTACTCGGGAGGTAGTGTCGAATGAATCGCGTAAGTCGTATTTTTATCGCTATCGCTGCCGGCGTTATCGCGATGTGGTTAGCGTCCATCCTCACCCTATTTGCCATAGATGGAAGTTGGACCGCCTACAACATATTGCTGGCACCAGTGTTGGTATTTGGTCTGGGCGTCCTGGCGTGGGCTTTGAGTGAAGGTGCCGCGTGGGGATGGCTATATCCGGTCGTCGCACTGTCGGTGCTGCTCCTCATCGCGTCTATCGTAGGCAGGCTGGTATACGTGAAGCTACCACATGCCACCTGAAAACCAGCCAAACCCCGCCAAAACCTGCTCTGCTCACGCCTGCGGCTGTTGGACTGCCTGCTCGCTCCAGCACCACAACCTGTTTGGGCGTGACAGGTATGCATCCAACCACATGGCAGCTGACGCGCACTAGCCTCGGCGGAACACTCCCAATATCGCGTTTCAGCCAGTTGGGAGGGATCATATGAGAGCTCTCAAATATATTGGACGCTCCTTGATGCATAGCATCATCGTGGGCGTACTTACTCTGATTGTTGCGATTGTCGCGGCGGACCAGATTAATACCCAAGAAGCAGCCATATGGCTATTTTTTATTTCCGCTTTCATGGTTCCAGGAGTGGCGATTCTGGTTTTTCTTGGGTCCATTGTGTATACGGCCTTGAAGGGCTTTTAAGTCAAGAATCTATGACGTTTCAGTTAGGAGGTCGTGTTATGAGGCAACTCAGGCGTATTGGCAGGAGTCTGCTTTGGGGCATTTTCACTGCTTCACTCTGCTTTGTCATTTTTTACCTGTTTTTGGCTTTGACTCCCGGTGCAAGTGATGCGCTTATGGGTGTAGGGCCGGTGGTATTTTTATTGCCCATGCTCCTGGCAGGATTTGTTGCGGCGGCAATTGCCTATTTTAAGAAGCCATCGCCTGCTGGCTATGGTTTTGGCCGCAACTAATTGTGCTGCCCTGGTATCGTCGGCTGTTTGGGCGTGACTAACTAAATCGCAAACGGGGTACCAACAGGTGCGCCCGTACCCCTTCGCAGTTTCACCTGCAATCGCTTCTCCACTCAAAATTAGCGTAAGTGTCTGGACCAATCATCCGTAATGGCAAAGATTAGGTCGTGGCGTGGGCTAATGGGCATTGCAGGTCACCAAGCTGTGACGAGCGGTCAGTATGGAGTGGGACTTTTCGGTGACTGACTGAAAGCGCAGCGTACTGACGGCTGACAGTGAGCGTAGCGAACGTGCTGAAAGTGCAGCGTACTGAAAACGAGCACAGCGAGTGTACTGACTGCTGCTATAATGTCCCCAGTGAACCACATTCCCAGGAAACACCATGACCAACCCTTCTGTCTACCAACCGAAAAATAAAATCCGCATTGTGACGGCGGCTTCTTTGTTTGATGGCCATGATGCGGCCATTAACATCATGCGGCGCATTCTGCAGGCGTCGGGGGCGGAGGTGATCCATTTGGGGCATGACCGCTCGGTCCAGGAGATTGTCGATACGGCCATCCAGGAAGATGCCCAGGCGATAGCGGTGACCTCTTATCAGGGTGGCCACATGGAGTTCTTCCAGTACATGTATGATCTGCTGGAAGAGAAAGGTTGCGGCCACATCCGCATCTTTGGCGGCGGGGGCGGCACCATCCTGCCGGAGGAGCAGCAAGCGCTGCATGATTATGGCATCGCCCGCATCTACTCGCCGGATGATGGCCGGGCCATGGGGCTGCAGGGGATGATCAATGATCTGCTGGCGAAGGCGGATTTCCCGACGGGCCAACTCAACGCGGATCGCTGGCTGCAGGCGATCGACGAGGTGTATCCGCCGTTGAGCGCACCGGCCGGTTCCCCCACCGAAGTCGCCGTCAGCCACGAGATCAAGGGACGGATCGAAGCCCGCGCCCTCGGCCGGCTCATCTCCGCCGTGGAAAATGAGCCGGACCTGGTCCAACCCATCATGGACGAGGTCCACCGGCGTATGGCCGGCCTCGCCCTGCCCCCCATCCTCGGCATCACCGGTACCGGCGGCGCTGGCAAATCGTCGCTGGTCGACGAGATCGTGCGCCGCTTCCTGCTGGATTTTCCCGAGCACCAGATCGCCATCATCTCCATCGACCCCTCCAAACGGCGGACCGGCGGCGCCCTGCTCGGCGACCGGATCCGTATGAACGCGGTCTACAACGAGCGCGTCTACATGCGCTCACTGGCCACCCGCCAGGCCAACCTGGCCCTCTCGCGCCATCTGCCTGAGGTGCTCAACGTCCTCAAAGTGGCCCAGTTTGACCTTGTCATCCTGGAAACCTCCGGCATCGGCCAATCTGACACGGAGATCATCGATTTTTCCGACGTGGCCCTCTATGTGATGACGCCGGAATATGGCGCGGCCTCCCAGCTCGAGAAAATCGACATGCTGGATTATGCCGACGTCATCGCCATCAACAAATTTGATAAGCGGGGTGGCCCCGATGCCGTGCGCGACGTTAAAAAGCAGTACCGGCGCAATCATCAGCTGTGGGACGCCGCCGAAGAAACATTGCCCATCGTCGGCACCATCGCTTCCCAGTTCAACGACCCCGGCACCAATCAGCTTTACCGGGTGCTGATGGGTACGATCAGCCGCAAGACCGGCGCCGAGCTGCTGCCGGACCTCGAACTAGTCGAAGGGGAATCAGCTAAAGTCCATATCATCCCGCCCCGGCGGGTCCGTTACCTGGCCGAAATTGCTGATACCATCCGCGGCTACAACCGCTGGACAGACGAGCAGGCGCAGCTGGCCAACCAGCTCTACAGCATCCGCCAGACCGAAGCGGCTCTGAGCGATGCCGGGGACGCGCCGGCTGAGGTGGCGCTGACACTTGCGGGGCTATACGAAGGGCTTGCGCTGGCGCTGGACCGTCAAAACCAGAAGTTGCTGGACGATTGGGCTGAAAAAGCCGCCAACTATGAAGCCGAGATGTACACCTACACGGTACGCGGTCGGGAAATCCGCATCCCCACCCGGGTTAAAACGTTGTCCGGCAACGAAATTCGCCGGGTCAGCCTGCCGAAATATTCTGCCTGGGGGGATATTCTGAAGTGGAATTTGCAGGAGAATGTGCCGGGTGAATTCCCCTTTACAGCCGGCGTCTTCCCCTTCAAACGGCAGAATGAGGACCCGACACGTATGTTTGCCGGCGAAGGCGGCCCGGAACGGACCAACAAGCGCTTCCATTACGTCTCCCTGGGCATGCCGGCGCGGCGCCTGTCGACAGCGTTTGATTCGGTGACGTTGTACGGTCAGGACCCGGATTACCGGCCGGATATCTACGGCAAAGTCGGCAACTCCGGCGTCTCCGTGCCCACCCTCGACGACGCCAAGAAGCTCTACAGCGGCTTCGACCTGTGCGACCCGGCCACCTCGGTCTCCATGACCATCAACGGCCCGGCGGCCACCATCCTTGCCTTCTTCCTCAACGCCGCCATCGACCAGCAGTGTGAGAAATACATCCTGGAACACGGGCTGGAGGACGAGGTTGAGGCCCGGTTGCGCGCCAAATATGACAATCGCGGTCTGGAGCGCCCCCGCTACAACGCTGAGCTGCCCGAAGGCAACGACGGCCTGGGATTGATGCTGCTGGGCGTCACCGGCGACGAGATCCTGCCGGCCGACGTCTATGCGCCGATCAAGGCGGCGACGCTGCGCCAGGTGCGCGGCACCGTCCAGGCGGACATCCTGAAGGAAGACCAGGCCCAGAACACCTGCATCTTCTCGACCGAGTTTTCGCTGCGGCTGATGGGCGACGTCCAGCAATATTTCATCGACCACGATGTGCGCAACTTCTACTCCGTCTCCATCTCCGGCTACCACATGGCCGAGGCCGGCGCTAACCCGATCACGCAGTTGGCCTTCACCCTGGCCAACGGTTTCACCTTCCTTGAGTATTACGCGGCGCGGGGGATGGACATCGACGACTTTGCGCCGAACTTTTCCTACTTCTTCTCGAATGGGATTGATCCGGAGTATGCGGTCATCGGCCGGGTGGCGCGGCGCATTTGGGCCAAAGCGTTGAAGCTGAAATATGGGGCTGGCGAGCGGGCGCAGAAGCTGAAATATCACATTCAGACATCCGGCCGGTCGCTCCACGCCCAGGAAATCGGCTTCAACGATATCCGCACAACCTTGCAGGCGCTCTACGCCATCTACGACAACTGCAACTCCCTGCACACCAACGCCTACGACGAGGCGATCACCACCCCCACCGAGGAATCGGTACGCCGGGCGATGGCGATCCAGCTCATCATCAACCGGGAGCTGGGGCTGGCCAAAAACGAAAACCCGCTGCAAGGCTCCTTTGTCATCGAGGAATTGACGGACCTGGTCGAAGAGGCGGTGCTCATCGAGTTTGACCGCCTCACTGAACGAGGCGGCGTCCTGGGGGCGATGGAGACGATGTACCAGCGCGGCAAAATCCAGGAAGAGTCGCTCCACTATGAGCACCTGAAGCACAGCGGCGAGCTGCCGATTATCGGCGTCAACACCTTTTTGTCGGACGAGGGCTCGCCCACGGTAGTGCCGGGCGAAGTGATTCGGGCCACGCCTGAGGAGAAAGCGTATCAGATCGAGCGGCTACAGGCGCTGCAGGCGCACCGGCCGGACGAAGCCGCCGCGGCCCTGGCCCGACTACAGACAGTCGCCATGCAACAGGGCAACTTGTTCGAGGCGCTGATGGCCGCGGTTAAATTCTGCTCTTTGGGCCAGATCACCCGCGCCCTCTTCCAGGTCGGCGGCCAGTATCGCCGCAGCATGTAAGAAAAAGAGAAGCCACGGATTGACACGGATTTATCACGGATTCTTTTTTTAAAAG
>JACKBM010000083.1 GCA_020634575.1 Ardenticatenales bacterium
GAACCCCTCAATAACTCACCAATAACCGCTCCAACCCGCGGAAATGATAGCTGTTCTTGAAGCGGGGCGGCTCAACCAGGGCTAACTGCGGCAGCCGCTCGAGCAGAATTGGCAGGGCAGTCTGTAACTCCAAGCGGGCCAGGGGCGCGCCGAGGCAGTAATGGATGCCGCCGCCGAGGGAGACATGGGGGTTGGGCGAGCGGCTGAGGTCGAGCTGATCCGGCCGGTCAAACACCGTCCCATCCCGATTGGCCGCGCCCAACAGTAGCGACACCTGCATCCCCTGCTGCAGCTCCAAGCCGCCAAACGCCAGATCCTGCAACACCCAGCGATTAAACAGATGCAGCGGCGTGTCGTAACGCAACAGTTCCTCGATGGCGGCTGGCGTGAGTGCCGGATCGGCCCGCCAGCGGGCCAACTGCGCCGGGTTCTGCAGTAGCGCCAGAACGCCGTTGCCAATGACGTTGACCGTCGCCTCATGGCCCGCGTTCAGAAGCAGAATGCAGGTGGCGATTAGCTCCATCTCCGACAATCGATCGCCATCCTCTTCCGCCTCAATCAGCAGGGTAATGAGGTCGTCTCGTGGTTGCTGGCGACGCTGGCGGACGTAGCCGCGCAGAAAGGCAACAAACTCGTCGGCAGCGCGGGTTGCGGCCTGCTTCTGAGCCTCGCTCGGGGCCAGCTCGTATACGCCCACCATCGCATGGGACCAATCCAACAGTTGTTGGCTCATCTCCGCCGGCACGCCCAGCATCTCGGCAATGACAAGAACCGGGATCGGCGTGGCGAAGGCGGGCAGCAGATCGGTCTGGGTAGCAGCTTGCATCCGGTCAATCAATTCATGGCTCAAGGCCTCAATGCGGGGGCGCAGCCGTTCGATCTGGCGGGCCATAAACGCCTTCTGCACCAGGCCACGCAGCCGCGTGTGCGCCGGTGGTTCCAGGTCCAGCAGGCTGAAGTTGTCGACCTCCAGAAATGGTCGGGGCGCATTGGTGCCATAAACCGGCGCCAGGCTGCGGCCAAAGCGGCGGTCCCGCAGGATGGCGGAGACATCAGCCTGGCGCACAAAGCAGTAGCGTTCAAACTGCTCCCAGTAAAAGAGCGGTGCTCGCTCATGTAGCTGCTGATAGACCGGATACGGATCCTGGTAAAAGGCAGGATCACGTGGATTAAGGTTGAGCCGGTCGCCAGCCAGGTCCAGATTCAGCAAGGTCGCCTCCCCTTTGTTGATAGCCAGTTCCATAATGGACCCGGCAATTCAACCACAAAGCGGCGGCGACACCAAGGCGAGAGGTTGGTAGGACCTGACAGGTTCCCCCAACCTGACAGGTCGGGGGGACCTGTCAGGTTGGCTAACCCGTCAGGTCGGCCAACCCGACGGGTTGGCGCTGGTACTCTTCGACGCGGTCCAGCCATTCGTCGACGAGGTGGGTAAACAGGGCGGGTTGCTCGAGGTTGAGGCCGTGGCCGGCGCGGTCGAGGACGGCCAGGGTGGCCCGGGGATAGAGCGGCAACAGGTTGACGGCGGCCTGGTAGCCGGTGACGGTGTCATGTTTGCCACAGAGAATTAGGACCGGCCGGTCAAACAGCTCAACCAGCTCATCCACGGCAAAACTGTAATCATAATTCTCAGACAGCCGCGCCATCATCGCCTGATCCGCCGCCTGCATGCCCGGCAGGATCTCGTCTCGAATGTGGGCCACGATCGCTTCATTTTGCACCACCAGGAACTGGTTGAAGAATTCGTTGAAGGGCGCCGGCAGCAGATTTACTGCCTGCGGATCCGGGGCGACAACCAGTGGCGGCGGCAGCTGACGCTCCCCCGCCCCCTGCACCGCCGGCACCAGCAGCAACATCCCCGCGACTCGCTCAGCCGCATGGTACAGGATGCCTCGGGAAATGTAGCCACCATATGACAGGCCGGCCAGAAGAAACGGTTCACCCGGAAAACAATCCGCCATAAAACGGGCCATCAGTGCGGCGACATCGTCGTTGCTCTGGATTGCTTCGCTGGCGCCGGTGCGCCCCATGCCGGGCAGGTCAACGTAAACCCGCTGGTAGCCGGGACGTTTAGCCAGGATTGGCTCAAAAATCGCCCGCATCGCCCGGCTATCCATCGGCCGGCCGTGCAACAGCAGCACCGGCCGGCCCGTGCCATGAACCTCGTAGTACAGGGACAGATCTTCATACTCGTAACGCATCAGGACACCTCACAGGTTGACGAAATTGGTTTACTATATAAAATTAAAGTGTAATATTTAAAATAAATTAGTCAAGTGCTTGTTTTGTGGCAAAAGTAAGCCACAATAGAACGGCTATGAGCAAACGCAGTTATGAACAGGTCTGCGCCCTGGCCACGGCGCTGGATATTCTGGGGGATCGCTGGAGCCTGCTGATCGCCCGTGAGCTGCTTTTTGGCGCCCGCCGCTACTCCGACATCCTGCGTTACCTGCCCGGCATCGGCACCAACCTGCTGGCGCGGCGGCTGAAAGAGCTGGAAGGGGCGGGCTTCATCGAGAGGCAGAAGTTGCCGCCACCGGCCGGTACCACCGTCTACGCCCTCACCCCAATCGGCCGGCAGCAGCTCACCCCCCTCATCCGCGCCCTGACCGAGTTCGGCGTCATCTACCTGCAATACCCACCCCAGCCCGGCTACTTCGTGCCCGCCTCGGCCACGATGGGTGCCCTGGCCAAATTCTTCCAGCGCGAGAGGGCAGCCGGCTTCAGCGCCCGCGTTGAGTTCCGCCTGGCAGAGGATGTTTTTCATTGCGCCATTGAGGATGGGGTTATGACCGAACTTGGCTTTGGCCTGTTGCCGGACGCTGAGCTAATCCTGCAGGGCACCACCGACGCCTTTATGGGTCTCGTCGTCGGCTATCTGGAGGTGGCGACGCTACTGGCCAACGACGAGCTAACCATCATCGCCGGCACACCAGCCCAGGCAAAGCAGTTTTTTGCTCAGTTTGCCGGCCGCTTTGAAGAAGCTGTCTAGCGCCGGCCCCGCCGCTTCTTCGGCGGGCTGACGAAGTGCCGCAGGCGCTGCCCAAAGCGCTCCCGCTCCCCCTGCCACCAGCGCTCCGGCTCAACCCGTTCGCCATAACCCAGCCGCCCATCCAGCCAGAGCATGAAGCCGCGCAGGCTTGTGCCGGCCAGCCGCTGGCCGAGGCGATGGTACCATTTCCGGTAATCCTTATTGTAGGGGCAGACGCGGATGCAGATGGAGCACTCCGTATTCTGAGCCGCCCAGTAACCAAAACATTTTTCGCCGTCGACGGTCCATTTGCGGATGCCGATGATGTTGGACTGGTTAAAGGGCTCGGTGGTGGGCGGACCGGCCGGTATCGCCTTCACCGGACAGCCACTGCTGCAACGCTGGCATCCCTGGCAAAATTCTTTCACCCCCAGGCTGATCGGCTGGTCATGCGCCAGCGGCAGATCCGTGTAAATCTTGCCCAGGCGCACCCGCGGGCCAAAACCTTTCGTAATCAGCAAGCCATTGCGCCCATACTCGCCCAGCCCGGCCTTGATGGCGTACGGGATCGCCAGCGCCGTGTCGTTCATGCTGGCGACGGCGTTGTAGCCGAGGTTGCGAATGTATTGAGCGATGGACAAAACCACGAGCGCGTCATGAGAATAGCCCAACCCGGTCGCCGAACCGCTCAAGGCGGACGGCACCGTGCGGATCATCTCGTAATCCATCGGCTGGGCCACGACGATGACATGCGGCGTGTCCGGGCCGACATCGTTGGGGCGGGCCGTGCTGCTCATGTCGCTGAACTTATGCACATATTGCCAGCGCTCGTCGTAACCGGTGATGCCGACCAGGCCGGCGCCGATAGCCAGGGCCACCCGCTTGATCTCCTCGGCCGCCTCTTCAGGTGTGCCCAGCTCTATTCGAGCCGCAGCGGGATCACGTTGCAGGGTAAAGGCGTCGGAAAAGCCTTCGCGCCGGTCAGCCGCCTCGTTCATCTCAGTGAAGATGTCGCTGACATGCCAGGAAGCGTTACGCAGGGCGTAATCCTTCTGCGTAAACCCCTCCGCCTTGCGCCAGCTCTTGAGCGGTTCACGATACGTTTCGTAGAACAGCTTTGATTTGGCGCTGCGGATGCGCTCATCCCACCAGGAGCGGCGGAAGACGTCATTTTTCTGCTCGAACGGTTGGAAATCGGCTTGAATATCAAAGCCTGCGGCCTGATCGGTTTGCTGCTGTTTCATCGGCTGCCTCGCGATTGTGACTGGACCACAGGTTGGCCAACCTGTCAGGTCCCGGCGCTTTAGGCCAGTTTAGCGCGGCAGCGCGCTTTGCACCAACCAAGGGCTGCCCAGGGTACGCCAACAATCAGGACCCGCCAGATTCAGGCGGCAGGATCGTCTCCACACCGTACTGCCCTTCTAGTGCCTGAGCTTGAGCAATCATTTCATGATTCAGAGGTGGCGCCGAGGTGTCAGGTCCAGCGGGTGTGCCGGCGGTGGCAAAGAAGGTTTCGACACCGGCCGGTGTGAATGTGATCAACAACTGTGCCGCCGCCGGCCCATTCTTGAATGAGTGAACCACCTTGCGCGGCACATGTACAAAGTCCCCGGGGCCAGCCGCGATGCTTTCATCACCGACCTGAAACAGCAGTTCCCCCGAAATTACATAAAACGTTTCGTCTTCATGATGATGCAGGTGGGGCAGCGGTCCATTTCCTGGGCTGACATCAGCTTTCAGGATGAACAACCGCCCCTCCGACTGTTGGCCAGTAAGCAAATAGTTAAACCGGTCGCCGAAAAACCAATAGGCTTCCCCACTCCCAGCCGGAACGTAGCTCATATGATCCTCCCATGTGACTTTGCCATCTTGTTATCACCTACTATTCAGATCCCGGCACGGTGCGAACGCCCATTTGCGCCAACATTCCTGGCGCATCGGCCTGGGAATATTGCTGGATGATTTGACCGTCCACTACCCGGTGCAGAAACAGCACCTCGTTCTCAATCCTTTTGTTCGTCGCCGGGATACCAAAGAAGGTCCCGGTATGGGTCTGCTTAAATACCGCCCGCGTCGCCACCCAATCACCCTGGCAAAATTGCAGAGGAAAGCTGGCCTCGACATCAGAAAAGGCAGCAGACAGCATCTGCACCGTTGATATGGTCTCAACCAGGCCCGGATGGCGCCTGGCTTCATCCACATCGCGTTTTGTCAACAGGTCACGCACAAGTGCCATTTTTTCTGCTTCACTCATTGTTGTCCTCCAGTTTGGAAATTGATTACAGACATTGAATCAGATTGATGACAGCTTGTGGTATCGGTGATCGATACAAAACGCGCTACAATGAATCGATGAGCAAGCCGCATTCCTTCGGTACCTGGCTCCGTCAGCAGCGCCGCCAGCGCGATCTGACCCAGGCAGCCTTGGGCGAGTTGATTGGCTACGCTACTGTCACCATCCGCAAAATCGAGAGCGAAGAAAGAAAGCCTTCGGCCGAATTTGCCGGTGCGCTGGCCAACTATCTGAATATACCGCGCTCGGCACAAGAACCGTTTTTGCAGGCGGCCCGCCAGGGCCATGTCCCGCAGCTACCGGCAGCCCAGCGCCCGCCGATCAACCTGCCTCCTCCGCGCAACAGCTTCATCGGGCGCCAACGGGAACAGCAGGAACTGGTCAGGCTAATGCAACCAGCGGTGCCCAGGCTGATTACGCTCGTGGGTCCACCCGGCGTAGGCAAGACCAGGCTGGCCTTGCAGCTGGCCTGGGCCACACAAAACACCTTTGCCGATGGCGCCTATTGGCTTGACCTCACACCGTACCGTTCAGCCACGGCCATCACGACGCTCCTGGCACGTGTCATTGGGCTTGCCCAGGTGGCGGCGGAACCCTGGGATCAGGTCGCAGAGTGGCTCCATGGACGGCACCTTCTACTTGTTCTGGACAATGTCGAACAGCTGGAGCGACCGGCGCCTCTGCTCAGCCGTTTGCTAGACACCGCACCCCGGCTCAAGCTGCTCTTAACGAGCCGCATTCCTACCGACGTTTATGGTGAGAAGCTTTATCCGCTGGCACCTTTGGCCTACCAGGCAGCAGAAAATGACGCCCGGTCCGAGACGCCACAACCAGCTCAGTCTCTATTCGTTGAGCGAGTCAGGGCGGTGCAGCCAACCTTTGAGCTGTCGCCAGATAATTACCGCCAGATCACAACGATCTGCCGTGAGCTGGATGGCTTGCCTCTAGCTATTGAGCTGGTCGCCCGTCAGCTCCGCTATCGGACGCTCAGCGAGATTGACCAGCAGATCGAGCAGCGACTTGATTTATTGCGTCAAGGACCAGTTGACTGGCAGCCTCACCATCACACGTTCCGTGCCGCCATTCAGTGGAGCGTCGCCCTGCTATCAGCGGAAGAGAAACAGCATTTTGCCCGCTTGGCCCTGTTTGCCGGCAGTTTTTCCGCCAGCGCAGCGCAAGCCCTTACTGCACCAGCCATCATCGAACGGCTGCTAGATGCCAGTCTGATCCAACTGGGCAAAGATGATCGCTATTTTTTGCTCAACACGGTGCGAGATTTTGCCCTGGAAATGCTGGCTGAATCTGAGGCGATGGACGTGGCCGCTGCGGCGCACGCCCATTATTATCGTAATCTGGCAGCGACGGTTCGCCCCCACCTAATAACAGCTGCTTTGACCCATTGGCAAAAACAATTGGCGCCGGAACAGGACAATCTCGAGCTCGCCCTGGCCTGGTTTGACGCGCACGCCCCTGCCGCCGGCCTGGATCTGGCCGCCGATCTGTGGCGCCTCTGGTACATCTGGGGTAACTATCGGACGGGAATCGAGTGGTTACAGCGATTCCTTCTCGTTGAATCCCCGCCAAATCAGGCCAGGTGCCGGGCCTTATGCGGCCTTGGCATACTCCTGGCCCGAATTGCTCAATTTGAACAGGCCATCCCCTACTTACAGAGCAGTTTGGCAATGGCTCATACTCTCGATGACTCATACCGCAGCGGCGCTGCCTTGATGGGTTTGGGCGATTGTGTAAACGCCCTGGGGCGGCTGGATGAAGCGCTGGATTTTTATGAAAATGCCTACGAGCTGTTTACCGCGGCTAACGATAGTCGGACCATCTCGTGGGCACTCGGCGGAATCGCCGATATCGTGCATCAGCGCGATCATGATGTGCACAAGGCCAATGAATTGATGGCCGAGTCGATACGACTGGCCCGCGCCGCCGGCGAGCCGCGACATCTTGCCTGGATGTTGAGTATCGGCGCTGATCTGCAGGCAGAGGCGGGTCAATTTGAACACAGTCGACGGATGCTTGAAGAAGGTCAACTGCTTTTCGCCGAAGTTGGCGATCTACCTGGCCAGTCGTTCTGTCAGTTACGGTTAGGCGGTCTTTACCTACAGGCTGGTCAATCATCCCAAGCGGCCACAGCGCTGGAAACGGCCTGGGGGCTGGCGCGGACCACCAACACGCCATCTTACGAAGCCCAGGCCCAATGCTTGCTTGGCATCGCCAACATGCAGCAGAAACGGTTTGAGGAAGGGGTTACCCTTTGCGCCGCCGCAGAAGCGCAATACGCCTTTTTGCGTCAACGGCTCTTGACAACAGATTGCGACCTGCTCGACCAGATGCTATCTCAGGCCAGAAAACTGCTTGGGGTTCAGACCTTTGAGCGACTCTGGCAGCTTGCCTCAAACACAGAACTATAGCCTGGCCATCAATTTTTTTACGCCGCTGGATCCGCAGGCACCCCGTTACCTGGTAGCGCCGAAGCCGGCCAGGCGACGCAGCGGCAGCAGCCAGAGCAGACCAAGGGCCATCCCGCCAAAAGCAAGCCAGAGCGCCGCCCGCAGCGACAGCCAGGTCGCCAGCCCGCCACCCACCAGTAGCCCCAACATCATGGCCACATTGGCGCTGAACTGAAAAACCGATCCCGTGCGCCCCAGCAGCTGGGCCGGCGTCACCCGCTGGCGCAGCGTCAGGCTGTTGATCTCAAACAACGTATGAAAAACATCGCCACCAATCTGGCCGATAATCAAGATGAGCGCCGCTCGCCAGGCGGGGCCACTCGCCAGCGGGATCAGGGCGACAAGCAGGGCGTGAACACCGGCCGATACCAACAGAAAACGGCCCAGATGGAAACGGCCGGCCAGCCGCCCCACCAGCAGCGCCCCGGCCACCGCGCCAATCCCGCCGCTGCCGACGATAATGCCCAGCCAGGTCGGGCTCAGCCCCAGTTCGCGGATGACAAACAGGGTGTAGGTGGCGCCGATAAAATTGCCGAAGAAATGCCAGGTAGCAGCAAAGCCGGCCAGGGCGCGCAACACCGGCCGGTCCAGCACCGCCCGAAAGCCACTCCGTATCTCCCCCCAGAACGATGGCGCCGCGCCCGCCTCTACTTCAGGCAACATTTCCGGCGCCTCAATCCGGCTGAGAAAAAGCGCCGACAGCAAATAACTGAGTCCATCCAGCAACAACGTGACCGGCGCCGTCAGCAGATCAACCAGGATGCCGCCCAGCGCCGGCGCCACGCTCTCAGCCACGGCGCTGCTGGCGCCCAACCGGCTGTTGGCGTCAACCAGCGCCTCAGCCGGCACCAGGACGGGCACATACGCTTCATGCGCCAGCCGGAAGAGCACCATCCCACAGCCACCCAGAAAGGCCAGACTGAGCAAGATTGGCATCGTCAGCTGGCCGAGCAGGGCCAGAACGGCGATCAAGACGAGGACGACCAGGCGCAGGAGGTCGGCGGCGATCAGGATGCGGCGGCGGCGGACCCGATCGAGCCAGACACCGGCCGGTAACCCCAACAACAGGGCTGGCGCCGTCGCCATCGTCCCCAGCAACCCCATTTGGGCCGGGGTCGCGTCCAGGACGAGCACCGCCAGCAAAGACATCGCGCCCAACTGGGAGCCCATTTCGGAAATCGTTTGGCCCCACCAGAGGCGGCGAAAATCAGGGAGTTGCCAGGCTGAGTTGTTTGTTTGCATAGGCCGGGCATTATACGGGGCTGCCGGCGTTTGTGATACCATCAATTTATGCTCTCAGACCCGCTGCCATCTGGCTTCCTGGCCGTCATTGAGACTATCTGCACGACCCTGCGGCTCCACAACATCCTCTGGGTACTCACGGGTAGCGCCAGTTTTGCCTTGCAGGGCATGCAGTTGCCCATCAAGGATATCGATCTGCAGACGGATGCGGTGGGGGCGTACAAGATTGAGGCGGTGCTGGCCGAATTTGTCGAGCGGCCGGTGAGCTACTCAAGCACCGGCCGGATCCGCTCTCATTACGGCAGCCTGCGCCTGAGCGACATCCAGGTGGAAATTATCGGGGATGTGGAACATCAGCTGGCGGACGGTGGCTGGTCAACACCGCCGGACATCATGGCGACCCGTCGCTGGATCCGCCATGGTGACCTCACTATCCCCGTCATGAGCCTGGCCCACGAGGCGCAGGCTTACGAGCGGATGGGGCGGCTGGCGCGAGCGGCGGAAATCCGGCATTTCCTGAGCCTCCGCCATGGGTTATTACGACCCTCAAGAGCAGGCGAAGGACCCCTCTCCCCCTAAGCTGACCAGGCTTTCCTGCCGCTGGCCGGGTGAGGTTTGCATCATGGAGAGGGGTCCTTCGCCTGCTCCTTATGAACGCTAATCCCCATAGCGGAGGCTCAGGAAATGTCGGATGTTCAGGTTGGTAGTCAGAAAGAAGCCGGCAGAATCCAGCGCCTCAGAACGAACACAAATGTCAGGGAATCGCCACAGAGTGAATGAGTGTGCGGCGGACCGGCCGGATTTCACCGTCATAGTAAAAGGAAACGGTCTGGTAAATGTCAACGCGGGCGGCCGGCTCCTGCTCGCTGAAGACGGTATGCTCGGCAAAACTCCACAGGTGTGGCGGTGAGGGGATCTGGCAGAGCAGCAGCGTCGGCGCGGCCGGCTCATTCCAATGGCCCAGGTAGCGGCGCAGAAAATCATCCATCGCCGCCACCCTGGCCTCATCATAGGTGGAGGCGGGAAATTGGGCTTCCAGGGTCAGGATGTCGGCCACAGAGTGGGCGGCGATGAGATCGGCGGCCATCTGCGGATCATTGGTCACGGCATAGGCGTTGGTGAGCTGCGGTTCCGCCGTCAACTGATCAAAAATGCCCAGCACAAAGCCATCGTTATAGTAGGAAAGCTGCGACGGCGGCAGATCGTAGACAGCGCCACTGGCGCCGACAACCTCAAACTCGTAGTCATAGGCCAGCGGCGTATCAAACCAGCTCAGGTTGGGTGCGCCAAATAAAATCCGTCCCAGACTGATCAACAAGAGGGAGAATAGAAAGTAGGGCCGGCTGAAGATCGGTAGCTCCACCGGCTGTTTGCGCCAAAATAGCGTCAGGAGCAGGATCAGCTCCAGTCCCATCCATTTCCAGAAGAAAAAGCCGGAATAGAGGAAGATGCCGCCGTGCAGCGTCATCCAGCCAAAGAGGAACCAGGGTAGCCAACGGCGCCGCCACAGCGCCAGAATCGCGCCCGCTTCCACAATCAGGGCAAAAAGCATCAGGGGCACATTGGCGGCGCTAACCATCTGAATAAGCCTGGCCCAGCTCTCAGCCGGCAAAAAACGGGCCCAACCCATCGCCCAGGCGCCATGCATCAACAAATTGAGATGGGGATGCAGAATCCAGCCGATCCGCAG
>JACKBM010000084.1 GCA_020634575.1 Ardenticatenales bacterium
GGAGTCTTACTCCGTGGCCTGCGGTGCTACCGTGGTGAAACTGAGTGAAACTCACGCTTCAGCTGAAGCAATACCACCTAATGTCCCCCCTACGGCCCAATCGGCACGAACTCATAGACCGTCATGTTGTTCAGCCCCTGCTCAATGGTCCAGGCGTAGTTGGTGCTGTAGACAACCTGGGCGCCGGAGATGCCGACGATTTCCTCATAGGGCCAACCGGGCGCGGTGACCAGGTATTGGGCGCCGAAGTTGCGCAGGTAGGCGAACAGGGAGGGCTCGTGGGCCAGGAACGGCACCAGGTCGGGGGTGATCAGGCCGGCCATATCCACCAGTTGCCGCTCCGTGAAATAGCCGATGGCGCCGATGTCATGGGCGGCGATGATCGCGTCTTCAGGCGTGTTGTCATTCAGCCAATGGGCCACCTGCACCATTTCCCCATTGATAAAGGCCACGTCGTTGAGATAAGCCGTCAGCCCCAGCAGGAAAAAGACCAGGACCATGGCCACGTACACCAGCGGGATGGCGCGCAGCCACAGGTCGCTGAGCTTGCTCTTTAGCCCCGCCAGCAGCGGCAGCCAGCCGGCCACGCCATACAACGTCCAGACGGGCAGCGCCGCCATCAGGTAGCGGCCGTGCTGGAAGGTGACGGGCAGGCGCCAGGCATACAGCAGCACATGGCCGCCCGCCCAAAGCAGAGGCAACGTGAAGTGGAGGCGACGCTGGCGCAGGTCGGCGCGGAGCCCATTCAGGCCGGCAGCAATCAAACCGGGCAGCAGCAGCAGATGAGCGCCGCTGATGCCGCGCCAACCGGACTCCGGCCCGCCCAGGCTGAAATAAAGCAAACGTAGAAAGCGCTGCCAGAGCGGTTCGGCCAGGAGCATGGCATATTCCGATTGTTTGGCATAAAAGGTGTTGGGCCACCATTGGTCACTGGCCCAGCGGTTGAACAGAAAATAGGGTATCAACGGCAACGCCGCCGCAGCCAGGGTCAGCAGGACATTCGTCAGTCGCTGCCGCCAGGTCAACCCGGGCGTGCCAACCAGCAGGGCAAGGGCCAGGAGTAGCAGCAGCGGCAAGCCATCCGGCCGGACCAGGATCATCATCCCGGCCAATAGCCCCACCCGGGCCGCCCCCCAGCGGCTCGGGCCAACCTGGTAGTAGGCCAGGATCGCCTGCAGGCCGAGGGCGATGAACAGCAGTGTCTCCATGCCGCTGTCGGCGGCCCAGATCAGGGGCCAGATGAGCACAACCAACAGGCCAATCTGCCAGCCCCGGTCTGCTTCAGCCGGCCAAAGCGTCTGCCAGAGGCGGGCGCTCACCAGCCCGATCCAGGCCAGGCTGACGGCACCGGAGAGGAAAACCCAGAAAAAATAGGGCAGGTGCAGGAGGTAGCCCAGCGCCAACCAGATGGTCCAGAGCGGCGCCGTCGAACCGGCGCTGACGACGACAAAAAAAAAAAAAAAGCATTACGTTTTCAGCAAGTTAACAACAAGGTTTGATTTCAGATAGGTAGCCTGTGAATCCAGCCATCGTCCAGCGGAAAACCGCGCCGCCGGCAATGATGGTCGGCAACAGGTATAGAAACGTCGCCACAAGCGCCGCCAGAACAACCCAACGCAGCGCCTTATCTGCCCAGATGAGCTTCAATCGCGTCATAACAATCCTCAGGGCTGGTCGCCCCAACAAGAAATCGTGCCATCGCCGTCACCCAGGAGGCTCTGATCAATCCAGGTCACCCCGGCCGCCTGGCCCTGGTTTTCATACCAGACACGCGCCAAAAGCAATGGTTCCACCCAGCGGCCGCGCACGGTGAAGCAGCGGAGCTGGGGCAGCAAATCGGCGGGTGGCGGCAGCCGCAGCAATACGATGTTGGTATAGCTACCCTGGCCGCCCCGGCCGGTCCCATAGGGCGACTGTTCGCCCAATCTGAGTTGGAAGCGCTGTATCTCCGCCGCAGATGCTTCGCGCTGCAACAGCCGCCATAAGTTTAGCTCGGTACCGATCTGGCCGCCCTGGCCCACCGAACTCGTTATCCCATCGATAATATCGGCCCGGCGCCATAATCGGCCGGCCTCGTCGGGCTGGTTCAGGAACAGTGCGGCAATGCCTGCTGTCAGATAGGCCCGGCTGTCATACGGGTCCCGTTCACTCTGCAAACGATATTGATCATATAAAGCCGTCCACGCCTGTTCCGTCAGCCCGGCTGCCTCTGCGGCAGTGGGGCCGAGATAAACCAGGCTGGTGTTATTGGCAGCCGCAGGCGTCGCCATCCTTTCAGTGAGGAATGGCGCCTGGTGCCAGACGGTGTCGTCGTTGGCCAGCTGGGCGATCAGCGGCTCGGCGGCCTGGCCCAGCGACTCCCGCCACACGATGAGGTTTAGCGAATAGATAACCACATCCGGCGACATGGCAGCGGCCGATTCCATCATGCTGATGGCCGCCGCCGTATCTCCCGCCTGCCAATAAAGCGCCGCCAGATTGGCTCGGTGGGCACTCCAGCCTGGCTCCAGTTGAATCAGACGTTCATATTTCTGTATGGCTGCCGGCAACAGGTCCGGATTCTGGCTGGCCAGGGCACCATCAACCAGGGCCTGCAGGGCAATAACCGACGTCTCGTTATAAGGCGCCAGCGCTTCAGCTTGCGCCAGATGTTGGCGAGCTTCTTGCCAGGACCCTTGCGCCAGGGCGGTGTTGGCCAGGAAATATTGTTGACCGATCAGATAGCCCCAAACTCCGGTGGCGATGATGATGAGCCAGACCGCGGGCCAGACGGTAGGCCAGGCCAGCCAACCCCGTTTTGGCTCTCGTATCGGTTCCAACTGGGCCACCAGCGCGCCCATGATGAGGGCGGCCAGCGCCATCAGCCAGGTTTTGGGCGTATCAAAGAGCGAATGGACCTGATAGGTGACCAGGGCAGCCAGGAGTCCCAGCAAAGGCGCCGCGACCTCACCTTGCCACAATCTGGCCACCAGGCGCAAGCCGGCAACAGTCAGCCAGAGAACGGCAACCAGACCGGCCAGCCCCAGTTCAGCCAATACCTGGAAATAAATGCTGTGCGCCGTGACATACAAAGTTGCCGGCGGTGTGGGATGGGCCTGCATATAGAAGCTGGCATACGTGTTAAGCCCCTGGCCCCAGATTGGCGAGGCGCGCCACATCGCCAGGGCGACCTGCCAGAAATTTGTCCGGTAGAGGGCTGAATCAAGCCGGCTGAGGGCAAGCGTTTCGCCGCGCAGGGCGATAACCAGGGTCACCAATATCAGGCCGACGGCGCCCATTAATAGGCCAAGGCGCACATAGGTTTGCCGGTTGCCCCGGCGCACCGGGTCGGTTAACAGGCGGCAGGCATGAAACACAACAAAGCCGGCCGCCAGCCCCAGCCAGCCACTGCGTGAGGCGGGGAAAATCAGCATGGGGGCGACCAGGACAAACCAGCCCCACAGGGGGACCGGCCGGTGGCCGCGATGACCGTACCAAAGCCCCAGGGCGACCATCGTGCCCACGTTCAGCATGACCGCCAGCACGTTGGGGCCAACCGTCGTTCCCCAAATGCGGGGCATAGCCAGCGGCAGCAGATCTGGCCAGGGGCCGGCGGCATACCAGGGCGCCAGCCAGTTATAAAGCTGATAATAGGCGCCGATCAGCACCACAGCCAGGGTCAGGAGCAGCGCCTTGCTGAATGCCGACCGAGAAAAACCGGCCCGAAACACAGTCAGGCTGATGTAGAAAAGCAAAATCGAGGCGATCCATTGCCAGCTCATCCGCCAGCTCCGTGACGGATCAATGGAGCGCAGGCTGGCGATAACCAGCACCAGCAGCAACAGGAGCAAACCCTGGTCGAATGAGGAGCCCAGGAGTTTGAAACCATGTTGGCGCAATAGAGCCAACCAGACCAGGCCGGTGAGCGTAAACAGGATCAGCAACAGCAGCGTCGCCGCCGGCACCAGGATGTTCCAGGAATCCAACAGCAGGATGTCACTGAAAACCAGGAACCAAAGCGACAATTGCAGCAGCTCAAGACGATTTTTGCGTGGCAAGGCAAGCATCATTCAGCCCCAATCAGGAATACCTTGACAGTTGCCAGGTCGGCAATATGGGTCACAGCGGCGGTAGAGTCAGGTGCCTGGTAAAGCTCAGTCAGGGGCTCTGGATGGTTTTCGTCCAGGATCAGATAGGTGGCCCCATACTGCCGGGCGGCGGCGAGAGTAACAGCCAGCGGTTCGTTGGGGACAGAAATGGCCGGGTGGCCGGTGTGGTAATAAAAGCCGGGCGGGTCGCGCACCAGGACTGTTGCCCCAGCCGGTAGCCATTCAACCAGCTGCGGGTAGATGTCGCTGACAACCTCATCCTGCTGCCCGCGCAGGCCGCCGGCGGCGACCGTCAGGGCCAACGCCAGCACCACCAGGGCCGGCGCAAAAACGCGCCAGGCCGTGGCCGGTTGCCAGCTGGGGCGGCGGGCGGCAATCCACTGGATGCTTTGCCGGAGACCGGCCGGTGCCAACGCCATCAACCAGGGCCAGATGGCAGTCGTGGAGTGAAATAGACCGCCGCGCATACCAGGGAAAGTAAAGAAAAGTGACATCGCCACAAAGAGCAGGACCGTATAAAGCGTCAACGGTAAGATTCGGACCCGTGTTTCAGCATTACGCCACAACTGGCGCCAGGCGACGATAATCAGGGGCGTCAGGAAAACCAGACCACAGATGGCGATAAAGGTTTGCAGAGCAGTCGACAACCCGGCCAGTTTGGAGCTCAGGATGTTGCCGCCACCCCAGGCAAGATATTCAGCCAGGCTGAACTGCCGTCCATAGGCAAACAGATCATCGTAGTTGGTCAGGAACAGGGTCTGGGAACCGGCGGTTGTGAGCGGCCGGCCCAGAGCGCGCCAGTTGCGCAGCAGCCAGGGCCCCATCAGCAATAAGTAGCCAACCAGTAAAAAGAGACCGGATTGGACTTGGGCCAGCAGCGTCTGCCGGTCCCAGCGGCGCGGCCAGAGTAGCAGCCCGCCAATGCCGAGAAAAAGCAGCCCATCAGCCCGGCTGAGATGAGCGAGGGCAGCCAGCAAACCGGCGCCGAACCAGTGGCGGCGCTGGTCGCCCGTCCGGGCCAGGGCCAGATACCAGAGGGCCAGGCCGCCGGCCCAGGCAAAGGGAGCAAACGTCTCCGGCTGGTTCCAGACGGAGGCGTAGAAGCCGCCGGCCGCGGTCAACAGGCCGGCCAGCCAGGCCAGCTGCCGGTCGCGCCAGAGCCAGTTGGCGATGGCAAAGCTGAGCAGCGGCAGGGTCGCGGTCAGGAGGTAGAAAGGCAGCTGGGCGGCGCGGTAGGTCGGGGAAATGAGCCAGCCGAGGGCGGCCAGCATGGAGGGCAGCGGCATCCAGTAAGAATGGCTGGGCGTGGGTAAACCGGCCGGTTCATCCAAAAATTGCCAGATGACCTCTTCCGTAAAACCGTGCCCTTCAGCCAGACGAATGCCGTTGGTCAAATAATAGTAGGCGTCCATGTGGGTCGGCTCGGGCAGGCGCCAGAACCAGAAGAACTGGGCCAGCAGCCCGATCAGCAGCAGCCAGCCCCAATCCGGGAGGCGCCGGGCTATTGCCACGCCACGCCCTCACGAACAAAAATCAGGGCGACGCCATCCTCATAGACCAGGCTCCATTCCGGGCTCTCGGTCAGCAAGGCGATGATCTGGTGCCCCTGTTCGAGGAGGATGTAGTCGACGTCGTAGGTCTCCAGCGGTTCGCGCCAGCTCGCCTGGCCCAGGTTGGTCTGCTGAAAGGTAAAGAGAAAATCGCCGTAGACATCCGCCCGACCATCGACAAAAACAGGCAGGTCACGCCAGATGAGATAGCCGCCCCAGCCATAGCTGTTGAGCACATTGGCTTCGGCGAGCGGCGAATCGAGGATGAAGTCGACCGCAGCTACGGGGTAGAGAGCGCCGATAGCCGTCTGGGTGTTGCTGACCCGCTGGAACGACCAGACAAAACAGCCCAGCAAGGCCACCGCCAGAACAAACCAGTTGGCAACTTTCAACATGGGGCTGATTTTGGGATCCGGCCGGTCGCCGCTGAGCAACGGGTAAGCACGGGTATCGGCCAGGGCTGAGAGCAGATGGCGGGAAAGCATCGTCGTGTTCATGACGGCGAAGAGGGGAATGTTGCGGGCGGAGGTGAGACCAGCCGCGGCGCCGCCGAAGAAAAAGAGGGCGTCGATCCAGGTGACCGGCCGGTTGCTGAACAGCCAGACCAGCACCGTTAGCCCTAACATCACGGCAAAAGGCTGAAACAGGCTCAGGTTGAGATCCGGCGCATGCCATTCGACGATGAATTTCTGCATCGCCTCGCTGCCCAGGGTCTCGAACGGGTAGAGCCACAGCTTGTAGCCATTGGGATTGAGAAGGGCGGCCAGGAAACTGCCGGCGCCGGCGGCGGCCAGCCAGTACGGGTTGAGCTGGCCCACTTCGGCCGGGTGGCGGCTAAAATGCCCCTGCAACCAGCTGCCGGCTACATACACACCGATGATGACGATGCCAAACAGGTAACCGCTGTGCAAGTTGGCCCACAGCACCGTCAATAAAGGCAGGAGCCAGAGAACTCGCACGGTGTAGCGGCCTTGCTGCCAACCTTCGATCAGGAAAACAAAGGCGGCAGCCAGGAGCAGGTTAAACATCTGCGGCCGGGCACCCCAGGTTGGCGCGGCCACCACCGCCCCGAGCAACACGACAAATGCGGCCAGGTACGGTTGCCCCGCGCAGCGCCGGTACAACAGCCAGGATGTCCCGGCAATAATCAGGGCAAAAACCAGCGACAGCGCTGTCAGGCCGGCAGCGCTGTAAATCAGCCACATGAACAGATCGGCGAGCCATTCATGGGCGATCCAGGGCTGCCCGGCAAAGGTGTAAGAAAAGGGGTCGCTGTGGGGAATGCCGGTCGTCAGGACCAGCTCACCGGTGCGCAAATGCCACCAGAGGTCCGGATCCAGGGTCTCCCGCACCCCCATGGCGAAGAGGGCAATGGCCAGCAAGGTCTGAAACAGGCGTCTTATACTCATAGCTCAGGGGAAGCGTAACAAGGAACGGTCCTGGCAACAACCGTTCCCTAGTACTAGCCTCACAAGATGCACGCTTGTTCTGAAGGCTTAAGAGGCTCTCCTGGAGGCAAACAGTTCCTCGCCT
>JACKBM010000085.1 GCA_020634575.1 Ardenticatenales bacterium
GAATGTGCGGCAATGACAGGCAAATAGTTTCGGTTTCCGCCTGGTTTGATTAGCAGGAGTTGACCACCCTGCACGAAGTTTGGGTCGGGCAGGGTGTGGGCCTGGACGGTGAGCAGGTAGCCGGTCGGGGCGGTGATGACGCCGGAGCTTTCCCAGTTGCCGTAGTCACCGGCCGATGCCGGGTCAATGATCGCCTGGCTGACTTCCCAGAGAAACAGGAGCTGGCCATTGCTCGGGTCAAAGCGCAGGATGCGGCTGTAGCGCTGCTGGGCGGCCATGATGTCGGCGCCGCGAGCGGCCCGGTCCTCCTGGATGGTGACGCGACCCAGGCCGTCCACGACCAGGTTGTCGTAGCTGACGCCGGTTGTGGGGCCTCCGGCCAGAACGGTCGTGAAGGTCATGGGACCGGCCGGATCGGCCGGATTGAGGCTGAAATGGTGTAACCGGCCGGTGTCGTTGTCCGGCTCGCTGCCGCCCGGGGGGACATCCGTGTGGCCGGTGCTGGCCAGGTAGAAGCTGCCCGGCTCGGTTGGGTCCTCATGGATATCCTCGAGTCGGCGGAAATTGGTGGAGCGGCCCGGCTCATTAACCCAGTCACTCAGTCCGGCGCCGCTGCCCAGGGCTACCCCGGTAGTCACAGGGGTCCATTCGCCCACCAGGGTGACGCCCAGCGGCATCGTTTCATAATCGTAAGCGGTGCCGGCGCCATCGTGCACGCGCAGGACGTAGAGCTGGCCATCAGCAAAGCCGTTTGGGTCGGCCCCAGTTTGCTGGCCAACGAAGAGATAAAGCTCGCCATCGGCATTGTCTTCCGTTGCCAGGAGAACGGTCTGGCCGCTACCATTGCCGGCGCGGTATTGTCCGGCGGCGTAGATCTGTTCCTTGGAGAAGCGGCCGAGTCCATCTAGCGGGGTCGCGGTGCCGTCGGGATACACAACCCAGCCGCGCGCCTCTGCCCCCGCCTCCTGCGGCGCAAACCAGAGCGGCCCAGGCTGCCCGGCCAGGTCGAGAAAGCCTGTCTCGGCCAGATAGCCTGAGCAGAAACGGGAAAAATTGGCGAAGTCGCCTTGCATAAAAACCTGGCCATTTGTGTCGCGGTAATCGCCGCTGACAGGATCCAGCGTATAAACGGTGCCATTGCTCTCGCGCACCCGCTCGATCAGGTTGCGACCGCTAATCAGTTGCCAGTCTGGACTGAACTGGAGCAGAGAGACACGAGCGCCGTTGATCCGGCCGGTCCCATTCACCGTCAGCAGACTGCTGCTCGTCGCCACAATTTCATGGTTCACATAGACAAAATGGGCATCAGGCGTAGAAAACAGTCCCAAACCATCGGGCCAGCCGGTCAGGGCGAAGGTCTGGGTCAGGCTGACGGTGTAGCTCAGGGGGGTGCCCGTGAGCAGGGGCATCTCATCGCCGACGGTGGCCAGGGGGATCACCACGTGGTCGGGTGCGTCCGGCAGATCGTAAACGTAGGGCGCCGTAAGGAGCTCGGCACCATTAAGCAGGCGGATGCAACCTGGCAGGAGGGTAACCAGCAGCAGTGGCAGGGCCAGCCAGAGCCATTTCTGGTGTACCTTTGGCGGCGACATTTAGCGTTCCACCGGCCGGAGCATCATGATCGGGATATGGCGGTGGGCGGCCCGCACTTTGTACAGGGCAAAGCCAGGATAGAGAGCGACCGCCTGCGCCCAGATGCGCTCATATTCGGCCGAACCTGCTTCATGGGCCTCGAATGAGCGGCGCTGGCCGTTGATGATGCCGAAGGCGGCGGGATGGGCTTTGAGGTTGTAATACCAGCCAGGATTGCGCTGTCCACCCCAGTTGGACGCGATCAAGCCCAATTGGCCGCTTTCCGCCGGATCATGGAGATAGACCAGCGGGCTGGTGCGCGACCGGCCGGTTTTGGCGCCCACAGTCTCCAGAATGATGACGGGCAGGCCGGCCAGGATGCCCGTCAACGTCTGGCGCCCGCCGCTTAAGCGGAAGACGGCCCCATCGAACCGATGTTGCAGGCGCGAAAACAGCCGCGCACCCCAGGCTGAGGAACCGACCCGGTGCACCAGGCGGTTAAAGGCGGAGAATTGATACAGTTGCTGGCTCATCGGTTGATTCCTCCCTGCATACGGGCAATCTCTTCTCAATTGTAGTTTGACAGGCAGCCCTGCCGCAATCGCCCGTTTCGCGTAGAATCCGGTCATGGATGAGAACCATCTGCTGGTGCGCCTGGCCACATTCATCAAGCCATCTCTGAAAGATTTGCAGGGAAATGCCTACCAGGCGACGCTGCTCAACGCCCTGATTCTCCTGTACAGCCTGCCCGCAATTTTGCTTGCGGCCGTCTGGCTGGTCTGGCGGACCGACCTGACGGTGCTGGCCGCGCATGGCTGGCTTTTCCTGATCGCCCTGGGGTTGGGTCTGCTGTTTGCCCTGAACACCTTCACGCTCGAATATGAGATCGCGCCCGGTTCTCTGGCGACGGTTGGGGGCACCCTCAGCTCCATCCTGAACTGGTCTTTGCTGTTTCTATTTGGCCCAACGGCGATCTGGCTTATCGTCGGCGCTTCGCTGCTGGACAATGGCTACGATTACCGGCGGAACACCGTGCCGCTCAACCGCTGGGGCATTCTTTGTGTGGCCGCGTTAAATCTGGGTGTGCCGGTGCTGCTGACCCTGGTTGGCCTCCAGGTTTATGAGCTGCTGGGTGGAATCTACCCGCTGCAACTCAATCGCCCGGCCGATTTGCTACCCCCATTGGCGGCGTTGGTTGTGGGCGCCTTTTCCTCATTTCTGGCCGGTGTTCCCATGTTCTGGTTGGTCCCGGCCGTGTTTGGCGCTGGGGCGACCAGCGGCCGTCCTTCGGTCGGGTTTGCCCGCCAGTTTCTGTCCACCATTGGGCTGACCCGGATCGCATCACCCTTTGCCATCCTGGCAGCCGTGATCTACACGCGCCTGGGGGCTGGCTGGTACCTCTTCCTCATCCTCGGGGCGGTGGGCGCCACGGTGCTGGCCCGTTTTCTGAGTGATTCGTCAGCCCGGGCCCGGCAGCAAGCCCGGGAAATGGCCGGCCTGGAAGGGCTGAGCCGGGCTATCCTGGCGGCGCCGCCTGATATCAGCCAGCTCCCGGCACTGTTGGCGGAGCGGCTACCAGGCATGTTGCCCAATCTGGGTTACCTCATCTGGCTCACATCAGGGGAGGTGCTGGCGGTGGCGCCGCCTGAGCTGAGCGAGCGATACCTTGAGGCGATTCAGACCGCGCTGGCGGATCCGGCCGGTTCACCCCATCATCGCCATATCCAGCTACCCGCCGACCCGTCATTCCCCGAAAATGGCCAGCCGGCCCTCATCGTGCCCATTCAGGCTGAGGAGGGCGAACCACTGGGCGCCGTCTGCCTCACGTTTTTTGATGACGCGTTGGCGCCGGCCCGCTATGAACCCGTGGCCCATTCCCTGGCGGCGGAAGTGGCCGCAGCCTGGGCCCGGGTGACGGCGCATTCGCAGGCGCTGGCCAATGAGCGGATGAGCCAGGAGCTGGCCATTGCCGGCCGCATTCAGGGCAGCTTTCTGCCAGCCGCCGTGCCCGCGCTGCCCGGTTGGGATATCGCGGCAGCTCTGGTGCCGGCCCGGCAGACCTCTGGCGACTTTTATGATTTCATTCCCCTGCCCGGCGACCGCCTGGGCTTGCTTGTCGCGGATGTGGCCGACAAGGGGACGGGCGCCGCACTCTACATGGCGCTCAGCCGCACCCTTATTCGCACCTACGCGCTGGCGCAGCCGGAGGCGCCGGCTCAGGCGCTGGCGCAGGCCAATGAACGCATCCTGCAGGATACGGTTTCTGACCAGTTTGTTACCGTTTTCTACGGGGTTCTGGATCGGGCAAGTGGGCAGTTCACCTACTGTAATGCCGGTCACAACCCCGCTTTCTGGTGGCAGAATGGCGCCAGCCCCGTGCCGCTGGGCAACACTGGTATTCCGCTGGGTATGTTTCCCGGCATGGCCTGGGAAGCGCGCACAGTTCAGCTCAACGCCGACGATTTGCTGGTGCTATATACTGACGGGGTGACGGAAGCTCAGAATGAGCAGCAAGCATTGTACGAAGAGATGCGCCTGCAGGCGGTCTGCCAGGCGGGGTGTGCGGCACCGGCCGGTGCCCTGCTCAATGCCATCATTGCCGACGTCCAGGCCTTCGCCGGCGCCGCGCCCCAGGCGGACGATATCACCCTCATGATTGTCCGGCGGCTGCCAGCCTAGCGGAAGGTGCCAAAGAGGGAGGCCGTGAACTCCAGATTGTGCAAATCGACAAAGCCAGGCCCGGTGGCGGTAATCGGCTCAACCGGCCGGATGCCGTGCCGCAGCAACAGATTGAGCAATGTGACGCTGGCGTAACCCTGGAGATAAGGCTGCGCGTCGACGACGATATCAGCGCGGCCCGCTCGCAGCGCGTTGATGCTGGAGTCGCTCAGGCCAAAGGTGGCGTGGCGCAGATTGGACCGGCCGGAGGTGGCCATGAACAGGTACAACGGCTCGGTTGCCTTATCATTCAGGGTTAGAACGGCGTTCGTCTCCGGGTGTTCGGCGAAATAGGTTTCCAGCAGCCCCTGGGTGAAGACATGATCCTCATTGGTGGCCAGCTTCTCGGCGAAGAGCCCGCGCTCAAAAAAGGCATCGACAAAGCCCTGGCAGCGGGCATCCATGACGCGATTGCCCGGGTCATGGTTGATGCACACACCGACGGTACCGCCATCGTTAATCAGATGCAGCGCGGCCTGGAAGCCGCTCTGGTATTCGTCCTGTCCGACGTAAGTCAGATAGGGCAGATCATCCATGACCGGACCTGCGCCCATGTTGTAGGCGATGATCGGGATGCCGGCAGCAGCGGCTCGCTCAATTGGGCCTTCCAGGAGGCGGGCGTCGGGCACCGTCAGCAAGATCGCATCCGGCTGCGCCTCGACGGCGAATTGCAGGAGCTGCTCCATCTCCTCAAGGTCCTCGGACTCCGGGCCCATGATGGTCACGTGTACGTCCAGGGCGGCAGCGGCGTCCATGATGCCATTCTCCACCACGCACCAGTCACTGTCCCAGGTACAGCGGCCGTGCTGGACGGCGATGATATTCGGCCGGTCGGTAATCAGTTCCGTGTTGGTTAGGGAGGCGTTTGTAACGAAGTTGGGGCCGGTTGCCTGGACCGGCGTACCCGGCACAATTCCCAGCCGGTTGATGAGACTCAGCCAGTAGATAACCGAATAGCCCTGCCAGTAGGGCTGCTGGTCCACGGCGAAGAGCGTTTCTCCGTCCATGATGGCGGTCTTCACCGCGTCGCTCATATCGTAACTGCCATGGAAAATGCTGTCCGCCGGTCGACGAGTCTGGTCCAGAAAGATGTAGTAACCGTGGGCGGAGGTGGTGTTGAGTGTCAGTATGCCGTTGGTTTCCGGGTGCTGGGTGAAATAGTCAGTAATCAGCCGGGCTGCCTCGACTTCGTTGGCGGGAACAGTCAACACTTCCGTTGTGCCGCCATAATCAGCCATCGCATCGACAAAACCGCGGCAGCGGTTGTTCATGGCAATACTACCCGGCTGATGGTTGACGCAGACGGCAGTTTTGGCGCCCGCATTGGCGATGCGGATGCCGCTCAAGTAGCCGCTCTGATATTCGTCCTGGCCGAGGAAGGTGAAGTAGGGTAGCTGGTCGCGTTCCGGGCTGCCCCCGGCGTTAAAGGCGATCAGGGGGATGCCGGCAGCCGCTGCCCGCCGAATCGGGTCGGCAAAGAGAGCGGGGTCAGGCACGGTGAAGGCAATGCCATCCGGCTGCAGGGCAATAGCCTGGTCGATCAGCACAGCGGATTGTTCCATGTTGAAGGAGTTGGGCGTCAGGATGGTCAGGTTGACGTTGAGCAGGTTAGCAGCGTCTGCCAGCCCGGCTTCAATTTCGCACCAGAAGATGTCCTCGGCGCAGCTACTATGCTGCACGACCACCAGATTAAGGTCGCTGTCGGGCGCGGCAACGGCCATTTGCGGCTGCATCAATTCGACGGCGGTTGCTGTTGAGGTTGGCGCCAGGGTCGCTGTCGGCGCAGAGTTGGTAGCTGTGGCGACGGGGGGCGGTGTCAGGGTCAGGCTCAGGAATTCCGGAGCCATGCTACAGCCGGCCAGCAGGAACAAGAGCGGCAGAATCAGAAGGTGTGCTTTTTTCATGGCGAAGCTCCATCCGTCAACAACATGCCCTTTATGTTACGTGAAGTTACGTGCGGCGGTGATAGGTGATTAGTCTCACTCAGGCCAGCAAACACTGCTGGTCAACAGGGCGGCTCAGAGGCGATTATACCTCTATCGTGGGAGGCCGGAAGGTTGGCGGTTACCATCGGCAGAATGGGAACGGTACAATGGGCTGATGAGTGTGATAAACGAAATGAGATTCTATGAGCAATTGGGCTCACTATTTTGCTTTGATGTCCGTTTTAACCCGGCTGAACGGGCTTGCCTTAACCCGCTGCCGGACGGGCAAATCCAGTTTCGGGTCCAGACCGAACCGGGTTTTGCCGAGGTGCAGCTGGTTTATCGTGATGATGAGGTCCGGGCGGCATCTTTCTCCTGTAGAGCACGGGATAGCCGTTTTCAATATTGGGAAGTGACGATCCGGCCGGTCACGCCGGATTTCCGCTATTCGCTGGCCTTAAAACACGACGATGGTCAGGTCGCCTACTACGGCCGCCATGGGTTGACCCATGTGGTTGAAACGCCCTGGCATTTTGCAGCTGCTGCTCATGTCCCATTTGCGACGCCGGCCTGGATGCAGGGGGCGGTAATGTACCAGATTTTTCCCGAGCGCTTTGCTA
>JACKBM010000086.1 GCA_020634575.1 Ardenticatenales bacterium
CCTACCCAAACCGGCCGGTAATATACTGCTCGGTCAACTCATGCTTCGGATTTGTAAACAAGGCATTCGTCTCGCTGTACTCCACCAGGTAGCCGGCCCGATCCGTATCCATGTTGAAAAACGCCGTAAAGTCGGAGGCGCGGGCCGCCTGCTGCATGTTGTGGGTCACGATGATGATGGTGTAGTTCTGCTTCAAATCCTGAATCAACTCTTCGATGCGCAAGGTCGCCACCGGGTCCAGCGCTGAGGTCGGCTCGTCCATCAGGATGATCTCCGGCTTCACCGCGATCGTCCGGGCGATACAGAGCCGCTGCTGCTGCCCGCCGGACAGCGAATAGCCGCTCTGGTCCAGCTTGTCCTTCACCTCATCCCAGATCGCCGCCTGGCGCAGGGAACCTTCCACCAGCTCGTCCATGTTCCCCTTATACCCGTTGATGCGGGCGCCCCAGGCCACGTTGTCGTAGATGCTCTTGGGGAACGGATTGGGCTTCTGGAACACCATGCCGATGCGGCGGCGCACTTCCACCGGGTCCACCCCTTTGTCGTAGATGTTGCGCCCCTGAAAGCGAATGGTCCCATCGACCCGGGCCGTCGGCACCAGGTCGTTCATCCGGTTAAAGGAGCGCAGCACCGTGCTTTTGCCACAGCCCGAAGGGCCGATCAGGGCGGTAATCTTGTGTCGCTGCACCTGCAGATCGATATCCTTCACCGCCCGAAAATCACCGTAAAACACGCTCATGCCATTGGCTTCAATGGCCAGCTGTCCATTTTTCTCACTCATCCGCCTACTCTCCTTTGGGCAGCGCGATTCCGCAGAATGATCGCTGATGCGTTCAGCGATAACAGCAAGACCAGCAAGACCAGAATGGCCGCCGCCGCGATATTGCGGAATTCAGCCTGGGGCCGTGAGGTCCACTGGTAAATTTGAATGGGTAACGTTGTGAATTTGGCAAACGGGCTGTTCGGGTCCACCAGAATGAAGGTGGACGCGCCGACCACAACCAGCGGCGCCGTCTCCCCAATCGCCCGGGAAATTGACAGGATGGTGCCGGTCAGGATGCCGGACAGGGCGCTGGGCAATACGTGAGCCCAGATCGTCTGCCATTGCGTCGCGCCCAGGGCCATACCGGCCTGGCGCATCGAATTGGGCACCGCCCGGATCGCTTCCTGCGCGTTGATGATGATGACCGGCAGGATGAGCAACCCCAGGGTAAGCCCGGCTGCCAGGACCGTCCGCCCGTTGGCCGTCGTCCCTTCCTGCACCGCGCCGAACAGCGCGCCGCTGGTAATCGGCTCCATCACCCGCACAAAAATCGTCAACCCCAGCATCCCGTAGATGATCGATGGCACCCCGGCCAGGTTGGAGATGTTCGTTTGCAGCAACCGGTTCATCCAGTTGTCGGTGGCGTACTCCTCCAGGTAAATGGCCGCCCCCACCCCGACGGGGAAGGAGAACAGGATGGTGATCATCACGACCCAGAGCGTGCCAAACAGGGCCGTCCGTACGCCGGCCTCTTCTGGCTGGCTGGATTGGGGCGAGGTGATAAAACGGGCCGTGATCCAGGAGCGGAACTCCAGGTGAGCATTCGGATAATCCAGCGCCATCGCTTCTTGGATGGCGCCGCGCCGGAACAGCGAATCAACCAGGGACCAGGCCTGCACCACTTCCGGCTCGACCACTTCGGCCACCACCAGGTTGTAGATGTTTTCCTGGTCGCGGACGGGGGCGCTGCAACCGGCCGGTGGCTCCTCCACCGCACAAACCGCCGCGTATTCCTCTTCGCTGTTCCAGATCAGCTGGCCCGCGAAGAAGCGCTGCTCCCGCTCCAGGTTGCGTCCCAGACCGGCGGAGATGTTGGCCAGCAGGATACGCGTCAGAGCAACTTCGTTCAAATCCTCCAGCGAGCGATCAAAAATCGTCTCGGTAAAGAAATCCAGCGTGCCGCTGTTAATGCCGGGCACATACCGTTTGATCGGCTCGGCCGGCCAGTTCGGGTCCACGTCCGCCCAGGTCTGCGCGGTCGTGAAGATGGCCAGCAACTGGGCCTGGGTCAGCTCGTTGACGAAGCTGTTCTCCTGGCTGACAACGACCGCCAGCGCATCCGTGCCGATCCGCAGTTCCAGCGGGTCACGCCCATTACGCCGGCACGCTTCAAACTCTGCTTCGTTGATCGGCCGGCTGGCGTTGGCGATGTCAACATCTTCGTCCACGCACAACTGGTTCAACCCCGCCGTGCTGCCGATGCTGGCCACCTCAATCTGGCCGCCATAACCGGCCGCCACAAAACCATCGGCCAGCGCTTGCGTGAGCGGATAGACTGTCGAGCTACCAGCAATCGCAATGCTGCCGCTCTCAGCGACCGGGCCAGCCAATGCAGTCTGGCCCGCAGCCGCCAAAAACGCGTTTTCGGCGGCTGCCAGGGTGGCCGGCGCCGCCGCGAAATAGCCTATCTCGTCAATGGACTCATCCACATGGCTGAGATAAAAATCGACAAAAGCGGCCACTTCCGGCTTCTCCGCCAGCACCGACTCTGCCGTGTAGATGTAAAGCGGCCGGGCCAGCGGATAGCTGCCATCCTCGACCGCCGCCGCCCCAGGCTGGACGCCATCGACGGCCAGGGCGCGCAGCGTCGCCTCGTTTTCCTGGTAATAAGCGTAGCCGAAGAAGCCAATCGCGTACGGATCAGCCATGATCTCGGCCGCCAGCTGATTGTCATCTTCCGAGGAAACGGTGTTGGCCAGCCGCAACAGCTGATCTTCGTCGTAGGCCAGCGTCAGCGCAGCCGGTTCGATGGCGTTCTGCACGGCCGTATAACCGAAGGAGCTGTTAACGATGTTGTAGAGCAACAGCGCCAGCGCCACAATCCCCACCACCGTCGCAATTTGAAACAAGACCCGCCAGATGTTGCCGCGCCGGTGCCGGCTATGGATCTGTGCCGTCAGCTCATTGCCTTCCGGGAATGAATTCTGTGCCCTGGCCATTATTCGTATACCTCACGGAAGCGGGCGACAAAGCGGCGGCTGAAGATATTCAAGGTGAGTGTCAGCATGAACAGAATCAGACCAATAGCAAACAGGCTGTTGTAGTCGATCGAGTCATAGCTGATGTCGCCGCCGCTGATACGGACAATATGGCCCGTCATTGTCTCCGCAGAGTTGAAGGGGTTAAAGGTAAAATTGGGGCCGGCGCCGGCGGCAATGGCCACAATCATCGTCTCGCCGATGGCGCGCGAGATGGCCACCACAAAGGCCGCCGTGATGCCGGACAGGGCGCCGGGCAAAACCACCCGCAGCGAGGTCTCCAATCGAGTTGCCCCCAGCCCATAGGCCGCTTCACGCAACGCCCGTGGCACCGCATGCAGGGCGTCTTCACTCATGGAAGTCACCAGCGGGATAATCAGGATGCCGACCACAATCCCGGCCGATGCCGTGTTAAAAATCTGCACCCGCTCCACCCCGAAAATGGAACGCAACACCGGCGTCACAAAAGTCAGGGCAAAGTACCCGTAAACCACCGTCGGGATGCCGGCCAGCACTTCCAGCACCGGCTTGAGCACGTTGCGCGCCTTCTCGCTGGCGTACTCGCTCAGATAAATCGCCGACGCCAGCCCCAGCGGCAGGGCGACCAGCATGGCGATGGTGCTGGTCATCAACGTGGCCGTCAACAGCGGCCAGATACCAAACTCGCCCAATTGGGGCGTCCAGGAAGTGCTGGAAATCAGGTCCCAGGGGCGCACTTTGTTGGCCCGCAGGATCTCCTTGCCGGCGTTGTGGGCCACAATCGGGGAATCCTCTATCCCGCGAATGACCGTCACGACGTTGTCCTGAATCGCGGTAACCTCCATCCACTCCTCTTCTAAACGGATGGTGTCTCCCACGTTCAGGGCTGCGCCGCCGCTGCCGACTTCAAAACTGGTACCGGCCGGACTCAATTCCACCACCGTCCGCTTATTGGTGTTCTCCCAATTGGTGTTGGTGAAAAAGTGAAGCGATTCCGTGCCCAGAATATAAACAATGCCCAGCGTCGTCAGGATCGACAAGGCGCCGCACAGAAATAGCAGCGCCTGTATGATCGATTCCCCAACCCGTGGGCGTTTGGCCAGGTTTTCTGCTGTTCTCTCGTTCATCAATGTTGTGGCCCGCGCATCTGCAGCCATATCCTCTTCCTTGTCCCGTCTTGCGAAATGGGCAAAGCGCCCAGCCAGATTTCGGTCAATGACCGCTCTAGCCAGGCGCCTGCCCCGATTGGACGATTAGTTATTCGCGTTTAGCCAGGCCAGTTTGGCCAGGTTAAGGGCATCTTCGCTTGCCGGGAAGTAGCCCACATCCACAACTTCTTCATTGACGTAGGTCAGGACAAAGTTCAGGAATGCAGCCACCTGGGGCTTGTCCTGCATAATCTCTGCCGTGGTGTACATAAAGAGCGGGCGCGCCAGCGGATAGCTGTTGTTATCCACGTTGTCCGCATTCGCCTCGATACCATTGATGCTCAGCACTGTCAGTGCATCCGCATTCTCCTGGTAGTAGGCGTAGCCGAAGTAGCCAATGGCGTACGGGCTGCCCAACACACCCTGCACCAGGACGTTGTCGTCCTCGCTTAGCTGCAGGTCAGCGGCGCTCAGCAGCGGCCCCTCGTCTTCGTCAAAGATCTCTTCCACGAAGTAGTCGAACGTACCGCTGTCCGTCCCCGGGCTGAAGCGCAGGATTGGCTCCGCCGGCCACTCCGGCCGGACATCCGCCCAGGTCGCTGCCGTCGAGAAGATCAGGGCCAGCTCTTCGGTGGTGACATCGGTCACAAAGTCATTCTCAGCGCTCACGACCACGGCCAGAGCGTCGGTACCAACGCGGAACTCAATCGGCTCGCGGCCAATGGCCCGGCAGCTCTCAACCTCGCTGTCACGAATCGGCCGGCTGGCGTTAGCGATATCACTCTCGCCTTCCACACAGAACCGCTCAAAGCCGGCGCCAGAACCGATGCTGTCCAGGGCAATCGTGCCGCTGTAACCTTCTTCGGTGAACCGCTCCGCCATCCGCTCGGCCAACGGGAATACCGTCGAGCTACCAGCCGCGGCGATGTCGCCATCATACTGGCCCGGGTCGACCGCCGGCAGCGGCACAACTTCCACGATCTCAGTCACTGTTTCGGTAACTGTTTCTGTCACCGTTTCCGTCACTGTCTCAGTTTCGGTGACAACGCGCGTCACCTCTTCCTGAACAACGGTTTCAACTGTCTCCCGGATCACTTCCGGTTCAGTTGTTTCACCGCCACAGGCCACCATGACAAGGGCCAGCAGCAGCAAAAAGATAATCGTCTTCAATCTCATTTTTCTCCTCCGCAATGTAGCTTGGGAATCCTTTTCCCTGGGAGTTAGGTGCTGGTAAACAAAGAAAGTACGACCCTGGCCGTACTTCCCATTTACCCTGTTAACAAAAGGGCCATTCGGTTAAAGCCGCTGCCCGTCCGGCTCCGACCCAAATAGTCTGGTCCAGCCGATACATGGCAAATTTAGCAATCAGCCTTTAACAACAAATGTAAGTGCCGTTAACACAGGGCAATCGTTTTGTAAACAGGTTGTTAA
>JACKBM010000087.1 GCA_020634575.1 Ardenticatenales bacterium
CGGAGGCGGATGACGTCTTGCGCCCAGTTGCCGTTGACGCCTTGTTTCAGGGTGAAGCCGACCCGCTGCCCTTTTTGCAGATAGGGGACGCCATTCAGACTTTCCCGGACAACGTTGACTTCCTCGCCGCCGCCAATCGGGTTGATTACACCCTGGCGCCGGGAGGCATCGTACCACTTCACGATGCCGGTCATGCGCTGGTCCATCGTCAATTGCTGGGTCTGGGGAATGGGTGTGGTCGGCAAGCCCTGGCGAGCGTTCTGCCAATTCTGTTGATGGACGTTGATCTTGCCCACAACGGTTTGATACCAGACTTCCCCTTTCTGTCCCAGGTTGGTCCGAATGTAATTTTGCAGGACCGTGATCTCTTTATTGAGCATCCAGACTTCGCTGATCAACCGATCCCGTTCCAGGCTTAGCTGATTGTAATCTGGGGCTAGTTGCTTCTCGTCGAGAAATGTGAGTGCTTTGATTTCCCGCCGCAGTTCACTGACAGCCCAGGGCCAGGCATGCTTCTTCTGCTCACGCGCCATCTCCAGTTCAGCGCTGATCTGCTGGCGAGCGACATTCATCTGTTCCAGGCAGCGACGTGATTCGCTAATCATCTGGTGACCCTGATCAACCAGTAAAAGCGCCTCACGGTGCGCCTGCGTCAACTTGTCCGGAGTCAGGAGAGCCGCTGGATCATTCAGAAGCTTGTTGAGGCAGAGCTGTAATCTTTTTATTTCTGACTTGGCTGTGCTGAACGAGCTATCCCACCGTGTTCTTTCTTTACCAATACGCTGGCGCAAGTCGGCCCAAATCTCCTGGGCTGAACCGAACGACAGTTCCTCACTCGCATTGTGGGACCACCACATTTACTCCTCCGGAAACCTCAGAATACCAACCGTTTAGGTTGGGCTGATTATGCAGTTTTAGTGCTGACACCTGGTCTATCTCAGGCTGGCTACCTCTGGCTGACCTGAGCTTTGTGACCACTTTCACTATACGGAAATGAAATTACGGCTCGTCTTACGGTTACGCATAATGGGATGAGAGGGTGGGCTGCGCTGGCAGGCGTAGCCAATCTTTGGCTGCCGGCGCCCAATTTTCTGGCTGACGATGCGTCATCACCCGTTCAATGACACTGCTGAGGGCCCAAAGCGGCGTGGGGCGGGGGAGCCAACCATCGATCAAACCGGCAGCCCAGAGCGGGTGGCCGTCTGGCCCGGCCGATCCGGTGCTGATCAAAGGGGCCTGCGGAGCCGCAGCGCGCAAATGGGTCGCTACTTCAGCCAGGGGCAATCCCTCATTCTGCGGATCCAGGATAATCAGGTCCGGTTGCAGCCGCATCGCCACGGCCACGGCGCTGGCACACTCTTCGCTACGCAAGATGTTCACGCCGGGCAACAAGATCTGGCTAAAACGACTTAGCAGCTGGCCAATTCGATAATCGCTGGAAACAATCAGAATGCTTTTCATGGTCCTGCTCCTACAATGCGGCGATCTGGTTGGGAATAGGGCCGATGCTGCCTGGCCAATCTGCGTCTGTTTATTCATACGCAGCTTCTGTTGTCATAGACGTCTCCTCTAGGTATTTGGTCACCTTTTGCTCATAAACCTTTCAGCTTTTTGCTGGACGTTGCCCCTGCTTATGTTACAATGCTGGACTAGACTGACCAGTCGGTTTGTCAATGATGAAGCGGAGTAATCATGGATAGTAATCAGACCAAAGCCTCCCTGCGTGACCCGGAAAAGACTCGCGGCCGCATCCTCGATGCCGCCCTCAATGTATTTGCCCGCAAAGGCTATTATGAAGCGAAGCTGGATGAGATTGTCGACGAATCGCATACGTCTAAAGGCTCCATCTACTTCCATTTCCCCAACAAAGAGCGCCTCTTCCTGGCCCTGGTGGATCAATTTGCCGACCTCCTGGAACGGCGCGTCACCGAGTCCATCCAGGACAAGGAAATGGGCATGGCCCGGGTGCGCGTCGCCCTGGTGACGGTGCTGGACACCTTTGCCCGCTACCGCCGGCCGGCCAAAATCCTGCTGGTGCAGGCCGTCGGCCTGGGCCAACCCTTCGAAGAAAAGCGGCTCGAGATCAACGATCGTTTTGCCTCGCTCATCGAAACCTACATCAAGGAAGCCATTATCGTCGGCGACATTGAGGCGACGGACACGGAGGTGGTGGCCCACGCCTGGATGGGGGCGATTTACCAGCTGGTGATTCGCTGGGTCTACACGGGCGAACCAGAGCAGAGCCGGATTGTTACTGGTCTGGTCCCCCTTCTGCTGCAAAGTGTGGGGTATGTCGATGAAGCCTGAGAGCGCGCCATCCAACGGCTGGGAAACCACGTCAGTCCGTTCACAATGGTTGAATCAGCATGACGCCGGCCGGCTCATTTCTTTCAGCTTGCCCTGCCCGGAGGTTGATTTTGCCGCCATCCTGGCCGCCGCCGCCGGCTCTTCCCGCTTTCTGTGGCGCGACCCGGATGGCGTCACCCTGGCCGGCTTCGGCACGGCCACCAACCTGATCGCCTACGGCTCGGAGCGGGTGAGCCAGATTCAGGCGCAGGCCCAGCAGCTCTTTGCCAGCGCCCGGCTACTGGCGGACACACCGGCCCTGGCCGCCCCGCGCCTATTTGGCGGCTTCGCGTTCCGGCCGGATTTTGTGCCCGATAATATCTGGACCGCGTTCGGCCCCGCCCACTTCGTCCTGCCCCATTACCAATATCTGGAGCAGGGTGCTGAGCGCTGGCTCACCATCAACGCCTTTATCGCCCCGGACGACGATCCGGCCGCTATCCTACCGCAATTACGTGAGGCGCTGTCGGCCCGGATTGAACAACTGGCCGGGCTGGATGGCGCCGCGACCGGGGCCGCTGCGGCCGTTGCCGAGGTTAATTACCCGCTGACGATGGCCGCCTGGGAAGAGATCATCGCGACTACCACTGATCGAATGCGTACCACGGAGCTGGAAAAGGTCGTCCTCTCCCGCGTCTGCGAACTCCGCTTTCACGATGACATCCCCATCCCCGCCGTCCTGGCCCACCTGGATGCCCGCTACCCGGATTGTTACCGCTTCCTCTTCGAGCCGCGCCCCTACCATGCTTTTCTCGGCGCAACGCCAGAGTTGCTGGTCAGGGTCGATGGCGCCGCCCTTCGTACCATGGGGCTGGCTGGCAGCATCGGCCGGGGCGCGGATGAGGCGAGCGACGTCGCGCTCGGTCAGGCGTTGCTGGATAGCGCCAAGGACCGCTTTGAACATGATGTGGTTGTGCAGATGTTGCGCCAGCGTCTGACCCCGGTCACGACCGAGCTATCTGTACCCGAGACGCCGATCCTGCTCAAGCTGGGCAACATCCAGCATCTCTACACGCCGGTCAGTGGCCGGCTCAAAGAGCCCGCCGGCGTCCTGCCGCTGGTTGATTTGCTGCACCCGACGCCGGCGCTGGGCGGGGTGCCGCGTGAGCTGGCCATGGAGCTGATCGCCGCCACCGAGCCGGTGCCGCGCGGCTGGTACGCCGCCCCCATCGGCTGGCTGGATTACCGCGGCGACGGCCAGTTTGGCGTCGCTATCCGCTCCGCTGTCTGCCAGCGCCGCCGCGCCTGGCTCTACGCTGGCGGCGGCATCGTCGCTCAATCCGAGGCAGATAAGGAATGGGCTGAAGCCGCGCTCAAATTCCGGCCGATGCTGGCGGCGCTGGGTGCTCAGGAGGTGGTCAATGGCTGACGGCGCCAATCCCACCAGCCAATGGGCTGAGCTGTTCGTCGCCGCCCTCGCCCACGGGGGGCTAACCGACGTCTGCATCGCCCCCGGCTCCCGCTCCACGCCGTTGACGATGGCCTTTGTTCGGCAGGCGGGCATTCAGCCCCACCTGCACCTGGACGAGCGCAGCGCCGGCTTCTTTGCCCTGGGGCTGGCCCTGGCCACGGACCGGCCGGTCGCCCTCGTCTGCACCTCCGGCTCCGCCGCCGCCAACTTCCACCCGGCCATCGTCGAGGCCTACATGTCGGCCGTACCGCTGCTGATCCTGACGACCGACCGGCCGCCAGAGCTACGCCACAGCGGCGCCAACCAGACCATCGACCAGGTCAAAATGTTCGCGAATCATGTGCTCTGGTCAGCCGACCTGGCCCTGCCGGAAGCTGCCGCGCCCGCCGTGGCCCGCCGCAACCTGCAGACGATGGCGGCCCGCGCCCTGGCTATCGCGCGCGGCCAACGGCCTGGCCCGGTTCATCTCAACCTGCCGTTCCGTAAACCGCTGGAACCAGCCCTGGCGCCTGAGAGCGCGCCGCCGCCCTCTGACGGGATTCGCACGGAGATTCAAACCGGCCGGATCGCCCCCTCCGCCGAGCAGATTAACGAACTACACCAGCAGATCCTGGCCCATGAGCGCGGCCTCATCGTCTGTGGCCCCGGTTGCCCCGGCGGCGAATTCCCGGCCGCCCTGGCCCGGCTGGCCCGGCGCAGCGGCTACCCGATCTGCGCCGACCCGCTCAGCGGCCTCCGCTTCCACCCCGCCCTGGCGGATAGCCCGGTCATCGCCAGTTACGAATCATTCCTGGCCGGCGACCGTGAACCCGGCTGGGGCGCCCCAGAGCTGATCATCCGCTTTGGCGCGGTACCCATTTCCAAATGGCTCAACAGCTACCTGGAGCGACAGACGGCAGCCGAACGCTACCACATTCGCGCCAACGGCATCTGGGCTGACGACAGCCACCTCGTCCAGCATTTCTGGCAACTCGATGAGGTGTTGCTCTGTCAGGCACTTAGCGAGCGGCTCTATCCGCGGCCAACCAACTGGCAGCAATGCCTTATGGCCACTGAGGCGCACGCCGTCAAGGCATTAGCTGAGGGGCGGCAGACGCACTGGTTCGATGGCGCCGCGGTCGGGGCCGTACTGGACGCGTTGCCGGAGGGCTGGAACCTGGTGATGGGCAACAGCCTGCCGGTTCGCCACCTGGACCAGTTTGGCGCGGCGTCGGCCCGGCGGCTGCACGTGTACGGCAACCGGGGCGCCAGCGGCATCGATGGCAATATCTCGACGGCGCTGGGCGTCGCTGCCGGCAGCGGCCGGCCCACGGTGCTGGTCATCGGCGACATCACCTTTTATCATGACATGAACGGGTTGTTTGGCTTGCGCGAGGTGGAGACGCCAGTGATCATCGTGCTGCTGAATAACAATGGCGGCGGCATCTTCCGCCGCCTGCCGATCGCCGCCTACGAGCCGGAGTTCACCCCCTGGTTCCTGACACCGCACGGTCTGGATTTCAGCCACGCGGCGGCGCTGTACGGGCTGCCGTTTGCACGAGTGACCGGCCGGTCCGAATTCACCGCCGCCCTGGACGCCGCCCTGGCCAGCGGCGCCCACCAGCTCATCGAACTCCAAACCGACGGCGCCCACGACGAAGCCACCCGCCGCCAGATCGTGCGCGGCGTATTTGAAGAGAAGGAGGAGCCACGGATTAGCACGGA
>JACKBM010000088.1 GCA_020634575.1 Ardenticatenales bacterium
TCGCAAGAAGGGTCTGGAAACATCCCGACATTTTGACGGGTTTTTGCTGCTCCTTCCAGCAACCGCCTTTGCAAATCGTGAATTGCTGGGCAGGTTGACAACCGTCCAAACTTTGCTACCTTACACGCCACCTAGAAGGAGAACAGAGTCAATGCCCAAACCCTCCGTTATCTTGCAGCCAGATGCCGCTGCGCATTTGAAGCAAGGTTTTGATCAACTGGCTGATTTATTGGCGCTAACCCTGGGGCCGACCCAGGGTGTCATCATTAACGATTCGGCCATACGTAAAGCGCCGCAGTTGCTGCACGATGCGGCGACGGCGGCCCGGCGCATGATTGCCCTGCCCGATCGGCGTGAGGATGTAGGGGCGATGCTGTTGCGCCATCTGGTGTGGCAGGTCCACCAGCAGTTAGGTGATGGCTCAGCGACAACAGCCGTGCTGGCCCAGGCGCTTCTCCATGAGGGCACCAGAATGGTCGCTGCCGGAGCCAATTCCACGCTGCTATTGAATGGGATGCGCAAGGCAGTCGCAGCAACCCTGGCGGCTTTGCAGACCATGGCCCAGCCCGTGGCCGGACAGGAAGCGTTGGCCGCCGTGGCCCAGGCGGCGACGGGCGAAGAGGATTTGTCCTGGGTCATTGGTGAGATGGTCAGCCTGTTGGGGGTCAATGCCTATATTTCAGTCGAAAATTATGTGGCGCCTTACCTGGAACGCGCCTACCTGGAAGGGGGCCATTGGTCGGGCAAATTGTCCTCCCCTTACCTGATCACGGCGCCCGCCACGCAAAAGGCGGTCCAGCAAGATTGCTGGGTGGCCCTTTATGACGGCCATTTGCAGGACGCGGAGGCGCTCAAGCCCCTGCTGGACCTGGTCGCCCAACAGGAAATACCGCACCTGCTCTTTGTGGCTCACGAGATGGGCAACGAGGTCGTTAATCTCCTGGTCGGGACCCATCAACATCCCAAGAACAAGCTAAAAGTGGTAGCGACAGCCATCAAATTAGGCGGCGAGAGTGGTCGGACCGAGCTGAATGATCTGGCCTTGTTGACTGGCGCGTCGTTGCTGGGAGGCATGGGCGGCCACCCGCTGGCCCGGGTTGAGCTGGCTCATCTCGGCCAGGCAAAACGGGTGGAATCGGATAAGGATGGCATGTTTGTGGTGCAGGGGGCCGGTGATAAACGGGCCATTCGTGACGAAATTGAGAGCCTGCAAGCCCGCCTGGGGCAGGTCGACCTGGAGGCTTCGGAACGAGAGAGTTTGCAGAAGCGGTTGGGCCGTTTGTCCGGCAGCTCAGGTGTGCTGAAGATCGGGGCGTTGACGAAGCCGCAGCGGGATGTCCTGCGACAGAAGGCGGAACAGGGTGTCAAAGTGGCCGTGATGGCGCTGACGGAAGGGATCCTGCCGGGTGGCGGCATTGCCTTTGTCCGCGCTGGTGAGGCGATTGATCTGAACATGGCCGCGAACGAAGATGAGCGCATGGGCATGATCGCCACGAAGCGCGCGTTGGCCGCCCCGTTTAATCGCATTTTTACCAACGCGCAGAAGCCGGCGGCCGCCGTTGCCTTACAGGATACGCTGGCGGCGGGTGACGGCTATGCCTACGATGTCGTGCAAGAGCGGATTGTACCCGCCCAGGAAGCGGGCATCATGGATGCAGTGCAGGTATTGCGGCGCGTACTGATTACCGCCGCCAGCGGGGCCGAGATGGCGCTGAGTGTGGATGTTACTGTGTTGAAGAAACGGCCGGTGTCAACGGTGAATTACGAGCCGTAGGTTAACGGGCACCAGTCCCTAATTTTGCAGATTTGGCGGGATTCCTCGCGGATCTCGGTTGACATGTTTCAGGTAGCTAATGGGTATAGACGAGCAAGTTTCGGCGTGGGAATTGAAAGGCAAGGGAGCAGCCGGCGGCACGGTCCTGAAGGTCGTGGCGGATACGGAAGGCCGGTTGTGGCTGGCGTCACCGGCCGGTTTATTCTGCCGGCAGGATGGCGCCTGGCGGGCCGTGCGGCGCGGCGTCTCCTTCTGGCGGGTGACGACGGTGGCGGCCAGTGGCCGGCATCTCTGGCTGGCGGGCATGCCGGGCGGCATGATTCGCTCGACCAACGGCGGCCAAACATGGCATGACTGCTGGATAGAGCAGACCGATGCGCCAGTCGTCGCCATTGCGCCATCGCCGGATTTCCAGCGCGACCGGGTGTTGCTGGCGGGCACGGACGGCGACGGCATTTTGCGTTCTACCGACGGCGGGCGCCATTGGGATCTGTCCAATTTCGGCCTGCGCGAGTTTGCGGTCCTGGACGTCGTGTTGGCGCCAAAGGCCGGCCGTTACGAATTTGCCTTTGCCATCACGGAGAACAGCTTTTACCAGTCGCCCAATGGCGGCCGGGCCTGGCGGTTGGTAGAGATGGGAGCGATCCGGCCGGTTGCCCTGACGCTCAGTCCCAACTTCAGCGATGATCGCACGCTCTACCTGGGCACGGAAGATGGCGAGTTGTTCGTTTCCTGTGATGCCGGTCTGTCGTGGCAGTTGCTGGCGGATGCGTTTGACGGGGTGAATGGGCTGCTGTTCACGCCGGATGGGCGTTTGCTGGTGGGAACAGAGTCGGACATCCAATACCTGGAAAACGGCGTAAAAACGGTGTCCACTGAGCTCCAAGCCCCCTTGCTCAGCCTGGCGGCAGCAAACGACACCCTATACGCCGGCCTGGTCGACGGCTTATGGCTGTCAACGGACCAGGGCCGTACCTGGCAAGCCGATGAAGCGTTGTCGGCCCGACGGATGGTGTGGTTTGGGGCCCAATCAGCTGATTGCTGGTGGATGGCCGGGCCGGAAGAGGGTGTCTGGTTGAGCGAAGACGGCGGCCAAACGTGGACGGCCGTGTGGGAGAACACCCCCGTCCTGGCCGTGGCCAGCGACGCGCAGAAGCTGTGGGTCAACACACTCGACGGGCTGATCGTTTCGGCAGATAGAGGCCAGACCTGGGGATTGGCGCAGGAAGAAGAGGCGCTGGTGGCCCTGGCTGTGTTGGCGGGCGCGGTCTGGATTGGCAACGGCCAGGGGCAGGTATGGCGCCAGGTCGACGAGAACTGGGAGGCTGTCGAAGTGCCGTTTGCCGGCCAGCAGCTGTTGGGCTTCCTCGGCGATGAGACGGTGCTGTTTGCCGCGGTCTGGTCGGCGACGAGTCAAAGTTGTGAGTTATGGCGGTTCGATGGCGAGGCTGCCTGGCAGCTGGGCTTTAGCCAGAAAGCGGGGGCCGTGTTGCCCCAGGTGGCTGTGAGCGAGACAGACATCCTGGTGGGGCTGGGGATGCATGTGTATCGGCTGACGGCGGACGGCTGGCGGCGGGAGCGGGTAGGTAGTGTGGACCGGCCGGTCACCGCCCTCTGCGCCCTGCCCACCGGCGGCTGGTTAGCCGCGGTGACAGATAACTTGCTCCATTCAGAAGATGGGAAGGTCTGGTCCGCCCTGGAGAATAATCTACCGGGCGAGGCGGTAGTGTCCTTGCAGGTCGTGGGTGATCAGCTAATGGCAGGCACGGCTGAAGGCAAAGTGTGGGTGTCTTGAGTTGAGCCATTTTGCTGGGGAGTAAATGATTTTTGCCTGCGAAACTCCCGTGGCGTGGCGCCATCGGTATATTTTCTGAAAGCCTGATAGAAGGTGCTGGGTGCGTTAAAGCCGGAGGCAAGGGCGATATCGATGATGGTATCGTCACTTGTCAGGAGAAGGCGCTGCGCATGGGCGACGCGCAGCCAGATGACATATTCCCAAAGATTGAGGCCGGTGGCCTTTTTGAATAATTGCATAAGGTACTTTGGGTGAAGCTGGACGGCGGCGGCGATAGCGTTGACGTTGGCCAGAGTCATATAGTTTTGGGTGATTTGGGTAAGGATGCTTGCGAGTTGGTGAGAGGAAACAGCCGTAGGTGATCTCGACATTTCCAATAAAGCGCCTGACTCTGTTGATTGCATACGACGCAGCTGCACCTCGATATCCAGGATAACATTTCTGAGTTGCTCTTTGTCGCCTGTGCGAAACTCCTTTTGCCATAACTTGAGCCGGTAATGATCATAAATTATTTGCGCCGGCTGAGTAGCAACATTCAATAACATGTCACCCGCCAGAAGTCGGGACAACGTATTGTCGGGTAAATCCCAATGAAGCACCCAGGCCAGGGGAAGGGTGAGCCAGACGCCGTGGTTTCGTTGGCTTTTTTCAATGACACGATGCGGGATGCCACCCCAAAAGATGGCCCACTGATTGGCCTCCAGGTGATAAACGTGACCACCATGCAGGTAATGAGCGTACCCTTCGAAAAGATAATTGATCTCAATGTCACTGTGAACGTGGGCCCGAGGCATATTGAAAAAGGAGCCTTGCCAGATGCGGAAGCCAAAGGCCATGGCGTGATCGACGATGAATGGGTTACCGGGCATACCGTGTCTTACTATCCTGGAATTATTGCGTCAAACGCCACATATTTGCGCAGAATGGGAGGGTATCATGAATGGAAATTTTGCCAAGGAGTTGCATGATGGTATCAGCATTGGATGAGTACTTTTTTGATTTGCGGGGGTATTTGCTGTTGGAGGGTGCGATCACAACTGAGCATGTGGCGTCGCTCAACGCCTGCCTGGATGCCCTGCCGCCCATGGAGCCGGGGGAATGGTACGGCTATGTGCACCGGGAGAAGTTTGAGGCCAGCCGCGGCATTGCCTATCAGCAAATTTATGAGGCGGGCGAGCCCTTTGAAGCGTTGATCGATCATCCGTCCTGGATTGAGCATGTGGAACATTTTGTCGGCGGCAAAGATTCGTTTGATTGGCTGAATGGCTCGCTGTTTATTGATGAAAACTTCGCCAGTATACGGGGGCCTGGCGGGGCGATTGGGCTGCACTCGGGGGGGCATGAGTGTGTCAAGCGGACGCAATATCTGTACCGCAACGGCCACTTTATGTGCGGCCAGGTCAATATCCTGCTGGCGCTGACCGACATCGGGCCAGGCGATGGGGGCACGATGGTGATTCCTGGCAGTCATAAAGCCAATTTTGAGCACCCCCAGTTTAAGACGCAGCGTGTAAGCGACGGCGCTTCAGTTGACGGGGTCGCAGGCGCCATCGAAGTGCACATGAAGGCCGGCGATGCAATCCTGTTTGTCGATGCGCTGTCACATGGTTCAGCCAAACGAGTAAATGAGGGAGAGCGACGCTTCGTCGTGTACCGGTATGGGCCTTCCTGGGGCAATTTCCGCTTCGGTTACCGGCCATCCCCGGAGCTGCTGGCGCGGTTGACTGAGCGGCGGCGCAAGATCGTGCAGCCACTACCGGTGATGGAGCGAGTGCCCAACGTGGGCTAACAGTCTCGCTGTCAACAAAGTAGCCACGCGGCGGACCGCATTCAAAAGGGCAGGAAACGGGCCGTAGGGGCCAGGCGCCTGGGAAATG
>JACKBM010000089.1 GCA_020634575.1 Ardenticatenales bacterium
GCTGGAAGCGAAATCCTTACGGCCGCCGTGATTCGTGACACCCTTGAGCGAGGTCTGGCGGGCCAATTCCGCAACCAGCGGCTGCTGGTGCTCATCCCCGACCACACCCGCACGATCCCGCTGGCCTTCCTTTTCCGGGAGCTGGTCCGCATCCTGGCAGATACCCGAAAGCTGGATTTTATGGTCGCGCTCGGCACCCATCCACCGCTGACAACGGCCGAGCTGAACCGGCTTGTTGGCATCAGTGCCGAGGAGCGAACCGGCAGCTACGGTCACATCGGCCTGCTCAACCATAGTTGGGACAGCGCCGATGCCTTGCAGCAAATCGGCACGTTGAGCCAGGATGAAATCCGGGCCATCGCCGGCGCCGCCTGGCACGAGACGTTGGGTGGGGATGTGCCGGTGCGAATTAACCGGCAGGTCTTCAACTACGACCACATTTTGATCCTGGGGCCGACTTTTCCGCACGAGGTTGCCGGCTTTTCCGGTGGGGCCAAATATCTTTTTCCAGGCATCTCCGGCCCAGAGATGATAAACGTGTCTCACTGGTTGGGAGCCCTGGTTGGTGTGGTCGGCACCATCGGCATCGCCCGGACGCCGACGCGCGCCATGATTGAAGCGGCGGCGGCCCGGCTGACGGTGCCGGTGACGCTGGCGGCGCTGGTGGTGGTGGCGACAAACGACGATCCGGCCGGTCTGGCCCACATCGCCATCGGCGACCTGAACGACGCCTGGGAAGCCGCCGCTGCCGTCTCCTCACAGCGCCATATCACCTGGTGTGACAAACCGTACCAGCGCATCCTCTCCTGCGCCCCGCCCATGTACGATGAGCTCTGGACCGCCGGCAAGGCGATGTACAAGCTGGAACCGGCCCTGGCCGAGGGCGGCGAGCTGATCATCTACGCACCTCATTTAAGTGAAGTCAGCCTGGTCCATGGCCGCTACATCTACGAGATCGGCTACCACGTTTTGCCCTATTTCCTGCACGACTGGGACCGCTTCAAACATGTGCCGCTCGGCGTGCTGGCCCACAGCACCCACGTCCGCGGCGGCGGTCGCATGGTCGACGGGCAGGAGCAGCCCAACGCAACCGTCAAACTGGCCACCCGGCTGGGACCGGCCGAATGCGCCCGGCTCAACCTCGGCTACGTCGACCCGGCCAGCATCGATCCGGCTGAATGGGCTGATCGCGCAGACGAAGGTGTCCTCTACGTGCCCAAAGCAGGCGAAATGCTCTATCGGGTGCGCTGATGCCAACGGTTTTTATCGTGATGGGCGTATCGGGCAGTGGCAAAAGCAGCGTTGGTCAGGCGCTGGCTGACGCGTTGGGCTGCCACTTTTTTGACGGCGACGACTTTCATCCGCCGGAAAACGTGGCCAAGATGAGCCAGGGCATCCCGCTCAATGACGACGACCGCTACCCCTGGCTGGCCCGGCTGCACGATCTCATCGCCGAGCATCTGGCACGGGGCGAGCAAGCCGTTGTGGCCTCGTCAGCCCTAAAGGAGAAGTATCGCCGGCAGTTACTGGCGGGCAACGCCGGCGCCCAGATCATTCACCTGAGCGGCAGCTTTGAGCTGATTTACGGGCGGATGGAGCAGCGGCAACATTTTATGTCGCCGGAAATGCTGCGCAGCCAGTTTGCCACGCTGGAGCCGCCGGACCCGGCCCAGGTCTGGGTGGTGGATATTGACCGGCCGGTTGCCGCTATCGTGGCGGCGATCCGCGAACGAATCGCCGCCACGGAACAGGCAGATTGACGCTAGCTCTCGACCAGCGACGCCAGGCCGATTTGCAGGCCATTGTCGAGCGTGGCCATGGGGGAACCGGCCGGTAGGCTTTCGGTCCACACGATCGTTTGTGCCCGCGTGATACTCAGCAGATCCGCCGCGCCATCTTCGGGTAGACTGGCAAATTCGGCCGGGCCAGACAGCAGCAAGGTCCCCAATTCACTGCCCAGCGCCAGGCTCTGCTCGCTCTTGTAACGGCGCACGGCTGCGGCGATGGCCAACAGCAGTTCGCCCTGCCGTTCTGCCGCCTCATCCAGCCAGCCCGGTGCCAACACCGGCCACTGGGCCAGATGGATGGAATCATTTTCAGACTTAGCAAACAGACCCTGGTAAATCTGTTCTGTAATAAAAGGCAAAAACGGCGCGAATAACTTGATGATAGTTAGCAGCGCCATTTGCAGCGTCCAGGCAGCGGCCGCGTCCGCTTGCTCATACAGGCGTTGTTTGGCCATCTCCAGGTAGTTGTCGGCCAGGTCGTGCCAGAAAAAGAGCTCGATCTCACTCTTGGCGGCGGCGTAATCATACGCTTCCATGAGCGCCGTGGTGCGCTCGATAAGGCGGGCCAGCCGGGCCAGCAACCAGCGGTCGCCCAGCGTCAACCTGTCAGGTCCCCCCAACCTGTCAGGTCCCCATAACCTGACAGGTTGGGGGGACCTATTCCCGGCCATCGCTGCTAAAATAGGGGCACAGCACCGGCCGGTTGCCCGGCCCCGGAGGTTCCCATGACATCTGCCCGAGAAATTGAGTTTTACGAAGAGAAAGGTTACCTGGTCGTCCGCCAGCTGTTTTCGCCGGCGGAAATCGTCTTTTTCAAAGATCATTACGAGGCGATACGACGCCGTGAAGTGGCCCAACCCCATCCCGACCTGAACGATGCCAGCTTCGCGACCGCTGATCCGCTGCTCACCTACCCCCGCATCATGCAGCCGCACCGGCGCGACGAGGCCAGCCTGCAATGGCTGATCGACGCTCGCTTGAACGAAGTCATGTCGGCATTGCTCGGGCGGGAGCCCTATGCGGTGCAAACGATGTTCTATTTCAAACCACCCGGCGCCCGCGGCCAGGCGCTGCACCAGGACCAGTATTACCTGCGCGTCCAACCGGGCACCTGCATGGCCGCCTGGCTGGCGGTTGATGATTGCGACGCTGACAACGGTTGCCTGCGCGTGGTGCCGGGCAGCCACGATTGGCCGCTACTCTGCCTGGTTGACGCTGACACCAGCCAGAGCTTCACCGATGTGACGGTGGATCTGCCCGAGGAAACGGAAATCGTCGATGTGGTGATGCAGGCCGGCGATGTTCTCTTCTTCAACGGTCAGCTGGTCCATGGCAGCCTGCCCAACACCACAGACGACCGCTTCCGGCGCGCCCTGATCGGTCATTACATTGTCGGTGAGGCGGAGCAGGTTTATCGCTGGTATAAGCCGGTACTGCGCATGGATGGCACGCCCATCGAGATGGGTGAAAGCGAGGTTGGCGGCACCTGCGGCGTCTGGGTCGATGGCGAAGGCCGGCCGGAACTTGAGTTGCAGGCAGAGCAAGTCAACCAGAAGATCTTTGGGCCGCACTAGGGTTTATCCTGGTTGCGGGGCGCTGGACCGGGTCGTACAATCCAAAACATGGATGTAACCACGTTAATTATTGGGGCGGGACCGGCCGGTCTGGCCATCGGCGGCACGTTGCGGCAGCGCAATTTGCCCTTTCACATGGTGGAAAAAAGCCGGGAAATTGGCCATTCCTGGCGCCACCATTATGACCGGCTCCATCTGCACACGACCAAAGAAGAATCCCACCTGCCTGGTGCCGTTTTCACGAACAATTACCCCCGCTACATCCCCCGGGCGCAATATGTCGCTTACCTGGACCAATATGCCCATCATTTTGACCTGAACCCGGAACTGGGCGTCGAGATCAACGCGATCCAACGGCAGGGTGAGCGCTGGCTGGTGACGGCTGCGGGCGGTAAACAATACAACTGCCACCAGGTTGTCGTGGCGACTGGCTTCAACCGCCAGCCGGTTATCCCGCAATGGCCCGGCATGGATCAATTCCAGAACCCCATCACCCACAGCCGGCATTATCAGAACGGCGCACCCTTTAAGGGACAAAATGTTCTGCTTGTAGGTATGGGCAATACAGGGGCGGAGCTGGCCATCGACCTGCATGAGCATGGCGCCCGGCCATTCATCTCCATTCGTGGCCCGGTCAACATCGTGCCGCGGGACATCTTCGGCCAGCCGACGGCCCGGACGGCGCTGATGTTAAGCAAGCTCCCTCCCCGCATCGGCGACCCGATTGGCACCTTGCTGCGCACGGTTACGGTGGGGGATTTGAACCGCTACGGCATTCCCACGCCGGACATGCCGCCGGCAGCGCAGCTTCGGGAGCTGGGCCAGACGCCAGTGATCGACGTTGGCACCATCAAATTGCTTAAGCAGGGGGCAGTCAAGGTGCTGCCGGCCATCCAGGAATTCGGCGAGAGCAGCGTCACCTTCGTCAACAACGAGACATACCCATTCGACCAGGTCATTCTGGCGACTGGTTACCGCTCAGCCGTCGCCGAATTCATCCCAGACCACGACGGTCTGCTCAACGAACACGGCCATCCCAGCGGCCCTATCGGCACCGGCCGGTTCGCCGGCCTCTATTTCATCGGCTTCGACGGCTATGCCATCGGCGGCGTGCTGCGGAGTATTCGGCTGGAGGCGCCAGTGATTGCGGATCAGATAGCTGTTAGCTCTTAGCTGTTAGCACGCTACGCTATCAGCTGTCAGTACGCGGCGGAGCCGCTTTCGGCCGTCAGGGCGTGGCAGGGCAGCCTGCGTTGTTCAGAAAATGTAGGAGATTCACGAACCTGGGCCGTCAAGAAACTACAAAAAGCGCAGCGT
>JACKBM010000009.1 GCA_020634575.1 Ardenticatenales bacterium
GCGATCCGGTCCAGGAGAGCTACATCCTGGCCATCGTTAAGGAAGGCCTGTCCGTCGACGAAGCGGTGGCTGGCGACGAAGTCGAAATCCTGACGGAAGCAACCCCTTTCTACGTCGAATCGGGTGGCGAGGTCAGCGACACCGGCTCCCTCAGCGGGCACGATGGTGAAAGCGCGGGTCGGGTCACCGATGTGCGCAAACACAAATTGGTGCCTGGCCTTATCTACCATGTCGTCACGGTAGACAAAGGCAGTTTCAAATTAAACGACATGGTGCGCCTGGCCGTTGACAACGGGCGCCGCCATGATATCCGCCGCAACCACACAGCCACCCATATCCTGCATGAAGAGCTGCGCCGCCGCCTGGGCAAACATGTGACCCAGCAGGGTTCCCTCGTCGCCCCGGAGCGGCTGCGCTTTGACTTTTCGCATGGCGAAGCGGTAGGCAAAGAGACGTTGGGCCAGATTGAAAAGGCGATTAACGAGGCGATATTGGCCAACCGGCCGGTCAGCGCCGAGCTCATGCCCAAAGATGACGCCATCGCCAGCGGCGCTATGGCCCTGTTCGGCGAAAAGTACGGCGACATCGTCCGCACCATCGCCATTGGCGACCGCTCAGAGCCCTACAGCCTGGAGCTTTGTGGCGGTCTCCACGTCGGCGAAACAGGCGAAATCGGCCTATTCCGCTTCACTGGCGAAGGCGCCGTCGCGGCGGGCATTCGCCGCATCGAAGCGGTAACGGGCACATCCGCTTACCAATACGTCGCCGAGCGATTGGATACATTGGAGCGGCTGGCCAGCCAGCTCAATGCGCCCACCCATGAGCTGGAGGCGCGCGTCACGGCGCTGCAACAGGACAATCGCCAGTTGCAGAAACAGCTGGAATCGGTCCAGAAAGAAGCGCTCCTGGGCGACTTTGAGGCGCTGCTGGCTCAAACCGAGACCGTCGGCGACATCGCCCTGCTCACGGCGCTGATCCCGGACGCCGAGCCTGATAGCCTGCGCGAACTCATCGACCGCTTCCGCGACAAGGTGCCGAATGGGGTGGCTGTCCTGGCGACGGTTAATGGCGACCGGCCGGTCTTCGTCGCCGGTGTCAGCGAGGCGCTGGTCAAGAAAGGGGTCCACGCCGGCAACATCGTCCGCGAGGTTGCCAAAGTGGTCGGCGGCGGCGGCGGCGGTCGCCCCAACCTGGCCCAGGCCGGCGGCCGCGACGCGAGTAAGGTGGGTGAGGCGTTGGCGATTGTGAGGGAGCTTTTGGCTGATAGCTGATAGCTGTTAGTGATCAGTACGCTGCGCTTTCGGCGGTCAGTACGGCCTGCGGCCTTTCGGTGTTTATTGGCACCATGAATAACTGAAAGCGTAGCGTACCGATCACTGAAAGCGCAGCGTACTGACCGCTGAAAGGGCCATCGGCCCGTACTGACCACTAACAGCTAAAAGGCCACAGGCCGAGCTAACAGCTAACAGCTCTTCCGTACTCAAATCGCAGCTCAATCGTTGCTAAGTAATTTGCAGCCGGCCGGTTGTTTTGTGGTACCTTATCGTCAATCGTAATTCGTAAACCGTCAATCAGGTCACAACTTTCCGGTTCTTCATGCAGCTCATCTATCTCGATAGCGAAGATGATATTGTCTCCATTCAAGATCGGCTCCAATGGGCGGGCGAGGAGCGGGTGCTGCTCGTCCTGCCGTCAGAAGGCAACCATCTGACGGAGAAGCTGGATCTGATGCGCCTGCGCCGGCGGGCCGATGAACTATCGCTGGAGATTGGTCTGGTCACCGTGCATGGCCGCGTGCGCTGGCAAGCGCGACCGCTGGGCTTTCCGGTCTTCAACACGGTACACCAGGGGCAAAACAGCACCGAGAGGCTCTGGCGCAAATACCGGCGCAAGCGCTACCTGGTCACCCGCAACACCCCGCGTCGCCTGATGGATATGTTCGATAAACGGGAGGCGAGTCGCCGCCTGGAGCCCCGGCCTGGCTGGCAACAGTGGCTGTGGCGCTATGTCGGCATCATGGCCTTTTTCCTGACCTGCGCCATCAGCATTATCGCCTTTCTCTACGCCATTCCGACGGCGACCGTCCAAATTCAACCGCTGGTGGAGCCGATTAGGGCGACGAAGCAGATTGTGGCCGACCCTTTGCTCGAGTCGGTTAATTTTAGCGGCGTCTCTGTGCCGGCCCGGACGCTGGTGGTGACGGAGGAATGGCAGGCAACGGTGGATACGACCGGCACCATCGAGGTGCCGGATGCGCCGGCGCGGGGCACGGTGATTTTTATCAACACGGTGGAACAGGGCTTGACGATACCGGCCGGTACCCGCGTCTCCACCTCAGCCGGCCAGAATATCGTCTTCCAAACCCTGCGCGACGTCGAAATGGCCGATACCGTCGGGGCTACCGCTGAAGTGGATGTTGTCGCGGTTCAGCCCGGGCCGCAGGGCAATGTCGAGCCAGACCTGATCAACCGGGTGGAAGGCTCGCTGGCCTTGCAGCTGGAAGTGCGCAATGTGGAACCGACCACCGGCGGCGGCGTGCGCGTCAGCCAGGCCGTCACCCAGGACGATCGCGACCGGCTGCGGGCCCAGGTGCTGCAATACCTGCAGGCGCTCGCCTACGGCAACATGGAACTCCAACTCACCGAAGCAGAGTTCCTGGCCAATGACAGCTTACGGGTCATCGCAATTTACCAGGAAACCTATTCACACTTCCTGGGCGAACAGACCGATCGGCTAACGCTGGAAATCCGCGCCGAAATCCACGGCACCGCCGTCGACGCCAGCCAGGCCAATGACCTGATTTACCAGGAGATGATCGGCAATGTCTTGCCGGGCTATGAATTGGTGCCCAGCAGCCTGAATCTTTACAGTGGCGATGTCGTCGGCGTGGATGCCGATGGTCGCGTCTCATTTATCATGATTGGCGAGGGGCGCATGGCGGCTGTGCTGAATGTCAGCGAACCGATCAGTGCCATCACCGGCCAGCAACCGGCCGTCGCCATGGCCTATCTCAACCAACAACTGCCCCTCCGCGCCTATCCCACAACCGACATCTGGCCCAGCTGGTTTGAGCGGATGCCTTATTTGCCGGTGAGGATTGAGGCGGAGATTGATACGGGGGGGTAGGGAGCGGTACGGCCTGCGGCCTTTCAGCGGTCAGTACGGGCCGATGGCCCTTTCGGTACGGCCTTCGGCCTTTCAGAATGCTGGAAACTATACCGAAAGCGCAGCGTACCGAAAGCGCAGCGTACCGAAAGCGCAGCGTACCGAAAGCGCAGCGTACCGAAAGCGCAGCGTACCGAAAGCACAGCGTACCGAAAGCGCAGCGTACTGACAACCAAAAAGGACAACGCTTATTACCAACCAACATCCCCCCTCCGGCCGCATCCTGGCCATTGACCTGGGCGAGAAGCGTATTGGGGTGGCGCTGAGCGACCCGCAGCAGAAATTGGCCCGCTCTTATTGCGTGTTGAAGCGGCGCTCACGCCGGGAAGATTTTCAGCGGTTGGGCCGCATCATCGCCGAACAGGGAGTGGTGCTGGTCGTCATGGGGCTGCCGATCAGACTGGATGGGAGCGAGAGCAGTATGACCCGCTGGGTACGCCATTACAGCGCCGAACTGGTCGAAAATTTGACCGTCCCGCTTGTTTACTGGGACGAAAGCTACACGACGCAGCAAGCGCACGAGCTGTTGCAGGAGCGGGGCGTGACCCAGTGGCAGAAGCGCAAGGAGCAGGTTGATGCGGTCGCCGCCGCCTTTATCCTGCAAGGTTACCTGGATGCGCAGCAAAAGGAGTACGATGAATCAGGCGCCGCCTAAAACGCGGGCCGGGGCGGCCCAGCGCCAGCCTCAGCGCCGCAATCCATACGAAGAGAAGAAGGGTAAAGGGGGAACAGCCAAATGGGTGGGCCGGCTACTGCTCTTTTTTGTGGCCTTGACCCTTTGCGCTGCCGCTTCCCTGTTGCTGTTCTGGCGTTACCAGCAGGCGCAGGCCGGTGGGCGTATCACCATCGAAGGGGGCGATCCCAATCTGGGGCTGGTGGAACGGGCCTACCTACAGACTTACCTGGCCACGCGGGCCGGGCGGCTGGAAGAACCGGCCGGTTCCGGCAGCCAACCCCTCACCTTCATCGTCGACACGGGCGAAAGCGCCAACCAGATTGCCGCCAACCTGCAGGCCGCCGGTCTGCTTAACGACCCAACCTTGTTCCTCAACTACGTCCAATATTACGGCCTGGATGCCCAACTGGAAGCCGGCAGCTACGAACTGGACCCACAGATGACGGTGCCAGACATGGCTGCCCAGCTCACGCACGCGGTAGCGCAGGAGATCGTGGTCCGCTTCCTGGAAGGCTGGCGCAGCGAGGAGATGGCCAACTACCTGGCCACCACCCGCCCAGCCGCCGTGGATAGCCAGGCGTTCCTGGCCATCGTCCAACGTGAGGCGCCCTTCGACCTGCAACCTTACAGTTTCCTGGCCTCTCATCCAGCCGAGGCCTCCCTGGAAGGGTTCCTCTTCCCGGACACCTACCACCTGCCTTTGGACGCCGACGCCACCTACCTCGTCGATCTGATGCTGAAAAACTTCGGCGAACGCGTGAACCCGACGATGCGGCAACTCATCGGCGCCCAGGGCCTATCCTTGCGCGAGGCGGTGACACTGGCCAGCATTGTCGAGCGGGAAGGGGTCCTCAATGGGGAGCGCCCGACGATTGCCAGCGTCTTCTACAACCGGCTGACGCTGGGCATGAAGCTGGACGCGGACCCGACCGTACAATACGCCGTCGGCTACGATGCAGTGAACAACTCCTGGTGGAAGTCACCCCTGTTCCAGACCGACCTGGATATGGACTCGCCCTACAACACTTATTTGTACGAAGGACTGCCGCCCGGCCCCATCGCCAACCCTGGCCTCTCATCCCTGCAAGCGGTCGCCGAACCAGCCCAGACACAATACATTTTCTTTGTGGCCGATTGTTCCGGCGACAACCCGGGCGCGCACAACTTTTCGGAAACCTATGAGCAGCATCTTGTTTACGTTCAGGCGTGCCAGTAGCTGGCTGGGCCTGGCGCTGCTGCTTGTCATACTGGGCGGCTGCCGGCAGGTTGATCCAGTCCTGAAAATTGGCTTTGTGGCGCCGTTTGAGGGGCGTTACCGGCCGGTTGGCTATGACGCCCTCTACAGCGCCCGCCTGGCCATCCGCGAGATCAACGCTGCCGGGGGGCTCAATGGCTACCGGCTGGAGCTGGTCGTCCTGGACGATGGCGGGGACCCGGCACTGGCGCGCCAGGTGGCCGAGAGCCTGCTCATCGATCCCGAAGTGATATTGGTGATTGGCCATTGGCTGCCGGAGACCAATGCGGTAGCTGGACCGCTGTACGCGGCGGGCGGGTTGGCGTTTTTACCGGCCGGTGAACCGCCTCTCACCAGCTTTGCCCCAGAACTGCTGCCAGCCGACTTCCTCAGCCGCTATGCCGGCGTCACGCCATTTGCCGAAACGGCTGGCCCCTACGCCGGCCCCGCCTATGACAGCCTGCAGCTGGCCCTGGCCGCCATTTCCAGGGCCACAGAGGCGACAGACCCAAATCGCGCTACAATCAGGGAGGCATTGGCCCGGACAACGATAGAAGGATTGACGGGCACCATCATCTTGCCTGGAGGATCTTGAGATGAGCGAGAATGAGGAAAAGAATGGCGTTGAGGCAGAGGATATCCTGGACAACGAAGAAGCGGTCGACGAACTGGTAGCCAGGGTCCAGGAAGCGATTGAGGCGGAAGAAAAACCAACCATTACCGGCAATATCATCCGGCGCATTTTTGGCATCGCCCTGGTGCTGGTCGCTGCCCTGGGCATCGTTGTGGCCGTCATTATCTACCAGGCCGTCATCAACTGGATGGACGATCTGGCTGCCGGCGCTGATGTCGCCCTGAATGACACCGTCGTCGCCCTGGAAGGGGCGCAGGCCGGGCTGTCGGCTACCAGCGACACGTTGACCGCCCTGGGTGATACCCTGGGTACGGCTGAAGTGGCCTCGTTACGCGTCTCGCAGACCCTCAGCGACACGCAGCCCTTGCTGGATGGGGTCAAAACGATTACCACAGAAACGGTGCCGGATAGCCTGGATACCGTTCAAAACACCATCCCGGACATGGTTCAGGTAGCCGGGGTCATTGACGATACCCTGGAGACGCTGGCCAGCTTCCAATATTCCCGCCGCATTCTCGGCATCGACATTGAGTTTGGTCTGGGCGTCGAATACCAGCCAGCCATCCCTTTTGACGTGTCTGTGCAACAGGTCGGCGACAGCCTAAATGGGGTACCGGAACAAATGCGCGATCTCGGCGTCGAAATCGACGTCACCGCCGGTAACTTGCAGTTGGTCAGCGATGATCTCGAGCAGATCGCCGCCGACCTGGCCAATGTCAACGCCAGCATCAGCGCATTACCGGCTTCGCTTGACCAGATCAATGGGTCGCTGATCAATACCACCGACCAGATACGCGGCATCCGCACCGGCCTGCCTACCCAGTTTGCTGACATTAAACAGGGCATTCTGATTTTTGCCATCTGGCTGGGTAGTTTCCAGCTAGCGCCGCTGTATCTGGGATATGAATTACTGACAGGACGGCGTGATACGAGCTAGAACTTTCGCTTACCCTCTGGCAGCAATCCTCTGCCTGATTTGGCTCTTCGCCTGTGGTGAGGGGCCTGCCGCCGATCCCGCCGTTACGCCGGTCGTGACGGCAGAATCGACGGCGCTGAATGAGACCGAATTTATCATCCCGCCAACGTCACCGGTCACGCCACGCCCCGGCGAGGAAAGCGATGGGGATGCCCAGGCTGCCGCCCCGGCGACAGCCACCGCCCTTCCCACCAATACCCCGTTGCCCACCGCCACGCCCCAACCGGCCGATCGGCTGGCCCTCGGGTTGCGCTACCTGGAAAACGGCAACTTCGCCGCGGCCATCGAGCAGCTCAGCCGCGCTTTGGACCAGGGACTGTCAGACGACCAGGAGCAGCAGATTCGCTACGCCCTCGGTCAGGCTTACCTGGCGGTCGGTCAGAATGAAGCGGCCATCGAAATGCTGAATCAGTTCCTGGCGGCCAGCGCCGGCCCACAGCCGTCAGCGCCATTGGGCAGCCGGACGCTGGCCCACCCGGCCGCCGCCTATGCGTTACTGGCCCAGGCCTATCAGGCCTCCGGCGACGGCGCCGCCGCCCGCACCGCCTACGAGACCTACCTCCTGGCCAACCCCGACATGGCCTTCTACATCCAATCCGCCATCGCCAACAGTTATGAAGCGGCCGGCGAGCTAGAATTAGCCGCTGCCGCCCGAACGGAAGCGCTGGCAGCTGAGGCCCACAAAAATGAGTATGTCGGCGTGCAATACGCCCTGGCCGAATATTACCTGGCCAATGGTGAGTACAGTCTGGCCAGCGAGCATTACCTGGCCATCCTCGACGTTGCTGTCACCGACACAACACGAGGTGATGCGTTGTACCAGGCGGGTCTGGCTGAGCAGCTGGCCGGCAACACCGAGACCGCCTATGCGCTGTTCGAACGCGCCTTCGACGAATATCCCACTGCTTACACAAGCTATTTAGGCCTCGTCGAGTTAGTTGATGCCGGCATTGTAGTGGATGAATACCAGCGCGGCCTGGTTGATTTCTATGCCGGCGCTTACCAACCGGCTCTGGATGCGTTTGACCGCTACATCAGCGCCCAAACGGCGGTATCAGCGACAGTCGATGCTGATGTTTATCGCTGGCAAGCGTATTCGTTTGAGGGTTTGGGGAACGTGGAGGCGGCAATTGGGGCGTTGACGGCTTATGGGGAAACGGATCCGGCCGGGGCCAACCTGGAGCAGGCCCAGCTCTACTTCCGCAACAACCAATGGGAACAATCTCGCCTGGCTTACATCCAATACAGCGACACCTACACCCAGACCAGCGTGGCCGCCGAAGCAACCTGGTGGGCCGCTCGCCTGACCGAGCTGTTCGGGACCCCGGACGAAGCCGCCAGCCGCTATCTCGGCCTGGCCGAACGGTATCCGGCCAGCCCGGACGCGCCTAAAGCGCTCTTCCGCGCCGGCTTCTTGCTGGTCAATGAAGGTGATGAGACGGCCGCCCTGACCGCCTGGGAAACGTTGATGACCAATTATCCCCAGAGTGAGTTTGGCGCTGCTGCCCGCATCTGGCTGGTCCGCAGCGGCCTGGACGAGGCCGCCCTGGACGGCGCTGAAGAGCTGGCCGGCTTCAGCTACTACCATTTCCGGGCTGAAGACCTGGCCACCGGCGCCCAACCATTCACCCCGGTCCGCAACCTCAACCTGGTGACCACCGCCACCGAGCAGGCCGAAGCGGAGAATTGGCTGCGTGAACAGCTGGGCCTGGCGGCCGATACGGAAATCGCCGCCCTGGGGCCAACGTTGCTGGGCGATGCCCGGCTGGTGCGCGGTTGGAAATTGTGGGAGCTGGGTCGATGGGAACTGGCGCGGCAAGAGCTGGAAGCGGTCCGCGTCGCCTACAACACCGACGCGGTCGCCACCTACCAGCTGGCCCTTTTCTTCCGCGACATCGGCCTCTATCGTTCCTCCATTCTGGCGGCGGCCAACCTGTTCGACCTGACCGGCGCCGGCATCTTCAGCGCCCCCCGGTTCCTGGGCGCGCTGCTCTATCCGATTCATTATGCCGACCTGATCGTGCCGCTCAGCGCCCGCTACGGTTATGATCCCTTGCTGCAATTTGCCCTGGTACGCCAGGAATCGTTGTATGAAACCTTCATCAGTTCGCCGGTCGGCGCCCAGGGGCTCAGCCAGGTGATGCCGGCCACGGGCGACTACATCGCCGGGCAGCTCGGCTGGCCCGATTACAGCACCGCCCGCCTGCTGGACCCATACGTGGGGCTCAACTTCGGCGCCTTCTACCTGGACCAGCAGCTCGACGGCTTTGACGGCAGCGTCCACGCCGCCCTCGCCGCCTACAACGCCGGCCCCGGCAACGCCGCCCGCTGGTACGAGGTCGCCGGCGACGACATCGACCTGTTCGTGGAGACGATTGATTTCACGGAGACGAGGCTGTATGTTGAGCGGATCTATCTAGGGCATGCAATATACCGGCATTTGTATGGGCAATAGGTTACCTGAGTAAAACCTATGAACGAAGACCTAGATCCTGACATTCGCCACAACTGGTGCCGTGACTTGCTACGAGATAGTCTCATTGAGAAATCGTTTTCCCCAGACGCATTGATCAGACTCAGGGTGGAGCTTTCGGACAGTCTGGAAAGAATTGTGGGCGTTCCACTTGATGATGCCAACCAGTTTATATTCTTGCGCCGGGAAAATCCTGAGCTCGCATATATGGATAGCGGCCATGGCTATGTCATGGGCGATCTCCTGGGTCCTGACGGGACAACCTGGCTCACCTATTTCCTCTTCTGGCCCCTCCCAGGTTCCACTACACCATATGCCCTTTCTGATCTCAAACCATTGGCAGAAAATGTGGCGCAACGTTTCGGTTGGACAGCTCAGATTGAAGGGCTAGGTTTGGCAGAAAGGTATGGTCCTGGTGCGACAGGCGTTCCGCCTTTGGCACTCCCTGACCTATCTATCCCTGTGAAATGGGGCAAATGGTGGGCAGCTACAGCGCCGGACCTGACTTTTAAGCTCTCGTTTGACACAGACGAGCCGGAGCCAGTGACCAGTGAAGTCGAAGCTGTCCTTTACGATGAACTGGCCGCTATCTCCCTGACCAGGTTGCCGGAGTTACTTGCAGCAGAAGACAGCAAAGACCTGGCAGATGCTTTTGCGCATTATCAGAGCATGCTTGATGCTGGCGTAACAGGTGAAACACGAGCGGCACAATATCACGAGAAGCTTGAAGAACTCTTCGCCAGACTGCCAGATGCACGACGCTGGGAGCTGGAAATGGCCGCCTGGGGAGTCGTTGCTGGCTACGCGAAGTATTCGAGCGATCTGGATCCGGCCGGTAATGGCTACTACCATCTCCACGTTGACTTCATGACCGCATTTCCAGGCGAGGAAGGCATCAAGTGTTGGATTAGAGCAATGGATCGGCTGGCACTCCGCTTTCCCTTGCGCCTGATTGAAATCGGCTAGCGTAGCGAACACATCAGACAACCTGACAGGTTGGGGTAACCTGTCAGGTTGTTGTTATAATTCTGCCCAGTTGTAACCCAGTTTAGTCCCATTGGAGGAAATTATGTCAGATGATATGGGCCGTACCGCGGCCGCCATGCTCGGCGAGCAGATCGGCTTTGTCCACGGCACCCTGGAACAGATGCTGAATGATGTCAGCCCGGAGGTTGCCAACGCGCCATCCGCTGGTCTGGCCCGCTCAATTGGCAGCTACTATGCCCACATCCTGCTGTCCGAGGATCTGGCTGTACAGGCCGTCCTGCAAGGAAAAGCGCCGCTGTTTGTCTCCACATTCGCCGGCAAGACCGGTTTTGACGAGCCAGTCCCGGCCGATCCCTCCCAATGGATGGCATACGCGAGCAGCGCCGGCAGTGACGTCAGTTCGTCACGTGAGTACGCCCAGGCGGTCTACGCGGCCACGGATGCTTACATGGCGAGCCTGACCGATGAGAAACTGGCTGAAGAGCAGGACCTCTCCAGCTTTGGCTTTGGTACGCAGAAACGAAGCTGGGTACTGTCAACCTTCGTCCTGACCAATTGCGCCTGGCACACCGGCGAAATCGCCTGCCTGAAAGGCAATCACGGCCTGAAGGGTTATCCCTTCTAGGTGCGAGACAGATGACAACACGTGACTGGGGGGCGTTTGCCCTGCTGCTCATTGATGTTCAGGAAGATTTCTGGCCGCCGGCCCTGGCGGCGGCCTTTCCTGACTTCCCCACTAATGTCGAGAAGCTGCTGGCAACCTGCCGCGAAGAGGGTCTGGAAGTTGTCCATCTGCGGGCGTTGTTCCGGCCGGATCAGGCCGATTGGATGGTGCGCTACAAGCTGCGGGACTGGATCCCCTGCATCAGCGGCACAGCCGGCGCTGAGCTTTTGCCCTGCGCCGCCGCCCTGCCCGGCGAGAAGGTCCTGCACAAACAGACCTTCGACGGCTTCCTCAATCCGGAACTGGACGCTTATCTGCAAAGCCAGGGCAAACAGTTTGTCATGGTCGCCGGTCTGGTCACCTCAACCTGTGTCCTGCTGACCGGCATCGCCGCCGCCCAGCGCGGCTACCTGACCGCCCTGGTCGCTGATTGCAGCGCCGACGAACCGGAGGCCCACGCCCGGACCGTGGAAAGTTATCTTTTTGCCCTGGAAATGGTGGAATCAAGCGAGATCGTCGCCAACTACGAGAAGTGGCAGGAGCAGCTGACGCAGTTGGCAGCTTTATGAGCGAAATCATCACAACCGAGGAAGTGACCGCGGCCGCTACCGCGTTTCTGACCGCTTTTGATCAGCTGGATTGGGAGCCATTCAGCCGCTTTATCGCGCCGGACGCGACGGTGTTTATGCCATTTGCCAACGTGCAGCGGCGACTGGAGGGGAAAGCCGCAATTGAGGCGGTGTTTGCTGATTTTTTCGCGCGGGTGCGTCAGGAGCGTTCGGGGCCATCGTACCTGGATATCCGGCCGGTCGACCTCGACATTCACCTGCTGGGTGACAGCGCCCTGGTCACCTTCCACCTGGACAACGGTGTCACGCTCTCGCGTCGCACGGCCATCTTCCAGAAGCGGGCCGGTGAATGGTATTTGTTGCATTTGCATGCATCGAATATGGCCATTGGGGATGGTGATTCGTCTTTAGTGAAATCCGCTGAACTCTACGCGCAGATCTATGCATCTGACGAGGAATTGCAGGAATTAACTGACCAGGCAGCTGCAGATTGGCCAGAGTAATTCTCCCTGCATCGAACGACACCAAGGATTGTATTTGATATCAACTAACCCGCCGGCCGCAGCGCATCCAGGTCGGGCCTGAGCACGACGCTTTCCTGCTCGTTGGGGTCGGTGCGGGCGCCGACGGCGACGCAGGGTTCGCTGTCACTGAGGTTGTAGGGGAGATGGGGGGCACCGGCCGGTATATACAGAAAATCCCCCGGCCCGCACACCATGTGCTCCGCCAGATCATCCCCATACCACATGCCGGCCTGACCGCTGATGACATATAAAGTCGTCTCATGACCATCATGCAAATGGGCTTTGGCCCGGCCGCCCGGCGGAATGACAATCAGGTGCATGCAAATGGCCTGCGCCCCCGTGTTCTCCGCTGAAATGCCGGGGAAATTGGTGAACGCCTGTTTGCTGACGACCGCCTCACCCGCCTTGATGAGTTGACACCCTGCTTTTGCCGCCATTTCAGCCTCCCTCAAACGATTTATAGGCCCGGTGGCAGACCTCACACTCAACAAACTCGCCCATTTTCTCGTATTGAAAAATCGGAATGAAAAATAGGGTGAACCATTTGCCGATCTGTTTTTGCTTGCCGTCGCGCTTGGTGCCACATTTGCTGCAATAAAATTGACGTTCGCCCGTCACCTTCTCGCGTGTCCGTGTGCCAAATATGATGAACATGGCCACAGTATACAACAGGTACCCGGGTCTGCTTTGTCTATTTCCTACAATTGACGCTTATTTATAACTCAAGAATAATAGAAATCGTTTGGCAGCCGGAACAACAAGCCGCCCCGGCGTAAGGCGCGGCGCAAGTAACCCCGGCTACCCTTATCACCGGGTGGATATGCTTCACCTGCGGGCGAATAACTGCCCCACAAGCGAACATTGCCAATGCAGGTCTAGACCCGTCGGATGGTGCCCATCTGGGCGGGCCTTTTTTTACCTGTAACCATGATCCTGGAGAGATTCATGCCCCAATTTGCTCCCGCCTTGCTGGCTCTGGAAGATGGCAGCCTATGGCCCGGCCTCGGCTTCGGCGCCGTGGGCGACACCACCGGCGAAATCGTCTTCAATACCAGTATGACCGGCTACCAGGAGATCCTGACGGACCCCTCCTATCACGGCCAGATCATCACCATGACCCAGCCGCATATCGGCAACTACGGGGTGACCCCGGAAGATGAAGAAAGTGGCCGTGTCTGGGCAGCCGGCTTTGTCATCCGCAGCCTCAGCCCCGTGGTCAGCAACTGGCGCTCGCGCCAGAGCCTGCCGGATTACCTGGCCGAACGCGGCGTTGTGGCCATCACCGACGTCAACACCCGCGCCCTGGTGCGCCACATCCGTACCCATGGCGCCATGCGCTCCGCCCTTTCGACGGGTGATCCCGACCCGGAACGGCTGGTCGCCCTGGCCCGTGCCAGCCGGGACATGAACGGCCTCAACCTGGCTGATGAGGTCACCTGTGACGAGCCGTATCGCTGGGCCGAAGCGCAGCAATGGTGGCAGCCCGGCACCGTCGCCGCCGATGCCCCGGCCGATGGCTTCCATGTCGTCGCCTACGATTTTGGTATCAAGCGCAACATCCTGCGCCTGCTGGCGTCGCGCGGCTGCCGCATCACGGTTGTCCCGGCCCACACTACGGCCGAGGAAGCACTGGCGCTAGAGCCGGATGGCATTTTTCTCTCCAATGGCCCCGGCGACCCGGCCGCCTGCACTGAGGCCATCAACACCGTGCAGACGCTGCTCGGGCAAAAGCCGCTTTTCGGCATCTGCCTGGGCCACCAGATTCTGGGGCTGGCCCTGGGGGCGGAGACCTACAAATTGAAATTTGGTCACCGCGGCGGCAACCAGCCGGTAAAGGTAGAAGCGACCGGCGAGGTGCAGATCTCCAGCCATAATCATGGTTTTGCGGTGCGGCCGGAGAGTTTACCGGCCGGTGTCACCTCCAGCCATACCAACCTCAACGACCACACCTGCGAAGGGCTCGACGCGCCGGCTCACCGCGCTTTCTCCGTCCAATACCACCCGGAAAGCTCCCCCGGCCCCCACGATTCCGACGCCCTCTTCGACAAATTCGCCCAAATGATGGCTCAGAAGGAGAAGGCCACGGATTAGCACGGATTAAACACGGATTTTTCTTTTTGGATTGCGCACTCTGACACATCGCGCTTTTTCAAAAAAAGAATCCGTGCCAAATCCGTGCCAATCCGTGGCAAAACAACATGCCTAAGAATAACGACATCAAGACCATCATGATCCTCGGCTCCGGCCCGATTGTTATCGGGCAGGCGTGTGAGTTTGATTACTCCGGCGTGCAGGCCTGCAAGGCGCTGCGCCAGGAGGGCTACCGCATCGTCCTGGTCAACTCCAACCCGGCCACTATCATGACCGACCCAGACATCGCCGACGCCACCTACGTCGAGCCGTTAACCGTCGAGTTTGCTGAACAGATCCTGGCCAAAGAACGGCCGGATGCCATCCTGCCCACTGTCGGCGGCCAGACCGGCCTCAATCTGGCGGTCGAAATTGCCGAGTCCGGCCTGCTGGAAAAATACGGCGTCAAACTGATCGGCGCCGACCTGCGCGCCATTCGCCTGGCCGAAGACCGCTCCAAGTTCCGCAACGCCATGATCGAATCGGGCCTGCCGGTCACCGACAGCCGCTTCGTCAACACGCTGGAAGAAGCGTGGGTGGCGATTGAGGAGATTGGCTACCCGGCCCTGGTGCGGGCCAGCTTCACCCTCGGCGGCACCGGCGGCGGCGTCTCCCATGGGCCGGAGGATTTTGCCCGCGTCATCACCCACGGCCTGGAAAATAGCCCGGTCAACGAAGTGCTCATCGAAAAATCCCTCCTCGGCTGGAAAGAGTATGAGCTCGAGGTGATGCGCGACAACAGTAACAATTTTGTCGTCATCTGCTCTATCGAAAATGTGGATCCGATGGGGGTCCACACGGGCGACAGCATCACGGTGGCCCCGGCCTACACGCTGACCGACAAGGAGTACCAGCATCTGCGCGACCTGGCCCGCCGGGTCATGGAAGTGGTTGGCGTGGAAACCGGCGGCAGCAACGTCCAGTTTGCTGTTAATCCTGAAACCGGCGAAACCATCATCATCGAGATGAACCCGCGCGTCTCCCGCTCCTCGGCGCTGGCCAGCAAGGCGACCGGCTTCCCGATCGCCAAGATGGCGGCGCTACTGGCCGTCGGTTACTCGCTGGATGAGATACCCAACGATATCACCCAGGAAACCCCGGCCAGCTTTGAGCCCAGCATCGACTACTCCGTCGTCAAAGTGCCGCGCTGGAACTTCGAGAAGTTCCCCGGCTCCGATGCTACCCTGGGCCCGCAGATGAAAAGCGTGGGCGAGGTAATGGCGATCGGCCGGACCTTCCCCGAGGCGCTTAACAAAGCGCTGCGCGGGTTGGATGTGGGGCTGCCCGGCTTCAGCCGTACGATTGCCGAACCTTATTCAGACAATATCCTCCAGGTACCCACCGCCGAACGGCTCTTCCAGGTTGCCGGCGCCATGGTTGCCGGCATCCCCGACGAACAGATCGCCCGCGAAACCGGCTATGACATCTGGTTTGTCGAGCATCTGCGGATGATCCTGGATGCCGAAGCAGCGCTGGTAGGCCGCAAGCTGGAATCGCTGACCGCCGCCGAGTTCCTGGCCGCCAAGCGGCTGGGCATCTCCGACCTGATGATCGCCAACGCCGTCGGCAGCGCCGAGATGACGGTGCGCGCCCGGCGCAAGGCGCTCGACGTCGCGCCGGTCTACTACCGCGTCGACACCTGTGCCGCCGAGTTTGTCGCCCACACGCCTTACCTCTACGCCACCTACGAAACACACTGCGAGGCCGAGCCAACCGACCGGCCGAAAGTGATGATCCTGGGCGGCGGCCCCAACCGGATCGGCCAGGGCATCGAGTTTGATTATTGCTGTGTCCAGGCTTGCTGGGCGCTCAGCGAAATGGGCTTTGAGACGATCATGGTCAATTGCAACCCGGAAACGGTCAGCACCGACTATGACACCGCCGACCGGCTCTATTTCGAACCGCTGACGCTGGAAGATGTGCTCAACATCGTCGACCTGGAGAAGCCGGATGGCATCATCGTCCAGTTTGGCGGGCAGACCCCCATCAACCTGACCAAGGGGTTGCAGGCAGCCGGCGCCCCCATCTGGGGCACCTCGCCCGATTCCATCGACCTGGCCGAGGACCGCGGCCGCTTCGGCGAATTGCTACAACAACTGAACATCGACCACCCCGACTGGGGGCTGGCCAAAACCGAGGCTGAGGCGCTGGCACTGGCCAACCGCATCGGCTACCCGGTGCTGGTGCGCCCCTCCTTTGTGCTCGGTGGCCGGGCCATGGCCATCGCCTACCGGGATGAGTCGCTGCGCCATTTCCTCACCAAAGCGACTGCCGTCGCCGGCGGCAACGACATCCTGGTCGACCAGTTCATCGAAGACGCCTTTGAGGTGGACGTGGATGCGCTGGTTGACGAAGAACGGGTCGTCATCGCCGGCGTGATGCAGCACATCGAAGAGGCCGGCATCCATTCCGGCGACTCCGCCTGTGTGCTGCCGCCCTACAAGATCAGCCTGTACCACATGAGCATCATCGAAGAGTTCACGGAACGGCTGGGCAAGGCGCTGAATGTGCGCGGCCTGATGAACATCCAATACGCCATCAAAGACGACATTGTCTACGTGATTGAGGTAAACCCGCGGGCCAGCCGGACGGTGCCGTTTGTCAGCAAGGCGACCGGAGTGCCAGTAGCCAAACTGGCAGCCAAAGTCCAGGCCGGCGCCCTGCTGGCTGACCTTGGCTTCACCGAGACGCCGCGGGTGGACGGCTTTTTCGTCAAGGAAGTGGTCTTACCCTTCAATAAGCTACCGGGCAGCGACCCGCGGCTGGGGCCCGAGATGCGCAGCACGGGCGAGGTAATGGGCCATGCTGCCCGCTTCGGCCACGCTTTTGCCAAATCCCAGATGGCCGCCGGCACCGCCCTACCCGAGAAAGGCGGCGTCCTGATCACGGTTAACGATTTTGACAAAGCAGCGGCGCTGAAACTGGCCCGGGATCTGGACAAAATGGGCTTCACCCTCTACGCAACCGCCGGCACGGCAGCGGCGCTGGAACGGATGGGGATAACCGCCATCCGCGTCGCCAAGGCCAGCGAAGGCAGCGGCGAACAAGCCGATACCCTCGACATCATCGAAGATGGCCGGGTGCAGATGATCATCAACACGCCGTTGGGCGAATCAGCCCAGAGTGACGGCAACAGCCTGCGCCAGGCCGCCATCAAGCACAAGGTACTGCTGCTGACCACCCTTTCCGCCGCCCAGGCCGCCGTCAACGGGATGATTATGAGGCGCAAGGAAGCGTATAGCATTCGTAGCTTGCAAACCCATCACGGTATGGCAAACTAGTCTTCGGGGCGGGCACGTTGAGCAGATGTGCCCGCCCCGAGGAAAACCGTGTCATCCAAGTTTGACTGGCGCACTGATGAGGAGGAATGGGACGAGGCGCCAACAGAGGAGACGATACCGGCCGGTCCCTCACCCGCACGACGCTGGCCGCTCATCGTCCTGATTGTCGCCATCGCCTTTGGCCTCATCAGCTACCTGACCATCCGCGAAGTTGATAGCCGCACCAGCGCCGCTCTGGACGCCGCCCAGGCCAATCTGCAAGCCAGCTTGCAGCAGGTGGTGCGCGCCGATCAGGAGCAGGATCCTGAACTGCTGCGTAATGTTCTGTCGGGCCGGGATGACAACTGGGCGGCGGCTGCCGAACTCAGCGCGGAAATGGGCAGCCTGTACCAGCGCGAGAGCTTTGGTTGGCAGCTTAATAGTGAACCCCGCATCATCACCCAAACAGGTACTGTCGATTTAACTGAATACGTGGTGCAGTTTGCCCTCGATTATCAAGTCGCTGTACGCACCGGCGCCCTCGAGCCACTCACCTTAAACCACACTGCCCGCTTCCGCCAGGGTACGGACGGCCGCTGGTTGCTCACGCCGCCCGATGCTGATTACTGGGGACCAACACGGCAAAGGGCCAACAATGCGGTCGAGACCACCTTCCCCGAAATTGACGCCGGCTTTGGTTATCCATTTGCCCAGGAAGTGGAGCGGTTGGTCGACCGGGTCTGCAACGTGCTGGCGGAGATGGATTGCGTGCCGGATATTATCATCCATGTCGACCTTTCGACCGATCCGGCCAGCCTGACCAGTCTGGTGGATTGGCAGGATAGCCTGACCGGCCGGTTCGATTTTGTCCTGCCCACCCCTTCGCTCTTCGGCCAGCCAACCACCCTCCTGGGCCAAACTCGGCTACGCGAAACCTACCTGCGCATCATCGCCCAGGGCCTCATCGGCGCCTACGCCGACTACGACTGTTGCCAGCATATCGTCTTTTACGAATGGCTGCTGCAGGAACAGTTGCGGCGGCTCAGCCTGGGGCCGGGCCACCTGCCCCGCGAGCTGCCGGGGCAGAATGGGTTGTATCAGCCTGTGCCCACCCAGCTGGACCTCGAAACGCTGGAAAAAGCCTGGGACGAGACAGAACCAGCGGATTCAGACAACATCCGCAGCCTGCTCATCCCCCTTTTCAGCTTCCTGACGCGCGAGGGCCGCACCAGCCATACCGCCCTGCAACGCTCGCTGCTTAACCCTGACCAATCATTCTGGAACTGGCTCTGGAGTCTGGAAGATGGCCGCCACACAGCCGACGGCCTGCAACGTCTGTACGCTGAATATGCCCAGCAACAACAGCCGCTTAACCAGCAGGAGACATTGCTGTTGAGCTGCATCGACCAGCAGAGTAGCAGCCTGGAATTATTCCAGTTTAACCCGCACAGTAACGAACTGGCGGCAGTTGCAGCAGCCCCACCCCAGGGCAACGCCTTTCACCTGATGTCCAGCAGCAGCGGCGCCACCTATGTCAGCAGCCTGACCACGCCAGACAGCAACTTGCCCTTTGGCAGCTGGCGCTATCTGGCTGGCGAATTGGCCAGTTTGCTCCCGCCTGCCGTCAACAATCAGCTCCTGCTCTCTGTCGGCGGCGTGGATGAGGCGATCGGTTATGTGGTGGAGTTCCCGGCCGATGGAGAAGAACCGGCCGGTTACCTCTACTATCTCGACAGCTGCACCGCAGACGGCTGCTTGCACGAGCCGGCCCGCGGCGTCCCGCTCTGGTCGCCGGATGGCCGCTGGGCACTGTTCGCCGACACAGATCTGAGCAACCTGGAGAATGAACGTATTCTGGCGGGCCAGGTCCAGCCCTTGCCTTACCAGAACTACCCGATCTACCTGGCCCGTATCCATGGGCGCATCCCGGCGCTGATCGGCGTCGGCCGCTCGCCGGCCTGGGTTGGGGACCGGCATTACGTTTACATTTTTGACCAATCGGGCAAGAGCACGGTTATGGATGTCAGAATGGACACAGCCGCCTTCACGCGGGCAGCCATCACCGTCAACGATCTGGCGGCGGCGCTGGAACCGCTTGTGGCGCCAGATGGCCTTGAGGACATTTCTGGTTACGAACTTATCAGCGTCCATCCCAACCAGGCTGACCCCGACCAGTACTTTTTTGTGGTGGGCCGGCGCGGCGATGGCTGGTGGCAGGGCGAAGGCCGGCGGCTGCATATCGTCTCGCTTAATCGGGCGTCAGCCGTGGCAACCCATCTGTTCAGCGTCAGTGTGGCCGACTATGATCTGACGATTTCACCGGCCGGTGATTTCCTCACGCTTTACACCAGCCGGGCTAACTATTTGACCGGCCGGTTGTTCTACCACATCGGCCGGATTTACTATCATGACATCACCAGCGGCGAAACCACGCCCGCCGTCTGGCAGGATGAAGAGCTGAACACCCTGGGCCAGCGCTTTGGCCACCATACCGGCGTTGTCTGGTCACCTTCTGGCGATTGGATCGTCTCCTTTGTCGAGGGGCTGCGCATCTGGTCGCCGCGGACCGGCGTCGTCCTGGCCACGCCGCACATCCCCTCCGAGTTTCTCTGCTACGACGCGGCCTGGATCACGGATCCGGACAGTGCCAATCCCTGATAAAGCCTCATGCCGACCAATTTCAACTGGAACACAGACGAAGAACAATCCTGGGACGATGTTGACGAAGCAGTCATCCATGAAACTCAGCGCTGGCGACCGCCGCGCTGGCTCCTGACGGGCGGGCTTGTGCTGGCGCTGGTGGCCGTCATCGGCTTCCTTGTCGCCCGGGCTGTCAATCGCCAGGTCGCCGAGGTCACCGACGACGTCTCCTTCACCGTGCTGGACGCTGTTGCACTGAGCCAACAGGCAGCCTCGAGCGGCGACATCGACCTGTTTACTTCTGTTTTATCGGGCCGGGATCTAAACTGGAGTGAGGAGCAAAAGGATCTGGTCCGCGGCGGGATCTGGCTGGACCGGCCCCAACTCGGCCTAACGCTGGTCGCAGCAGCCGGCAGCGAAAATGGTGTGCCTCTTTCTGAAGCCGATGTCACGCTGCAACCGGCCCTAAGCAGCGCCGAGATTAACCTGACCCACACCTACCAGAGCCCGATAGGCAACGGCCTGACCGAAGAGGTCCGGCTGCAACAGACCCTTATCTACCGCCAGGGCGAATCAAGCTGGCTGCTGGCGCCACCGGAAGCCGAATTCTGGGGCGATGGGCAGACGTATGCAACCCCATTTTTCCAGGTGCTCTATCCAACCCGCGATCAGGCCCTTGTAGAACGGCTGGTCAACGACTTGACCGGTAAAGCGATTGAACTATGTCATCTGGGCTGGCTTGGCCTGGCCACAGAGCAATGCTTGCCGGCAGAACCGCTGGCCGACATCTCTTTCAGTACCAGCAGCCGCTATCTGCTGGAGTTAAAGAGCGCCCGTTTTGACCGGACACCGCAACCGGACCTGGACGGCCTCTACCTGTTGCCGGCCCCTTCCCTCATCGGTATTCCCCTGGATGAACCTGGCTATCAGGCGCTCTATCGAGGGTACGCAGCGCTCCTGTTTGGCCAAATGATTCAGGACGCGGCTGGCTATCCTTGTTGTGAACATCAGCTCTTTTTTGAGGCCATTCTACAGCTGCAGCTCAACCAGGTCGGCCTGCAGCCCTGGCCGCTAGGGGAGGCCGCCTACAATCAGCTCTTGCGCCAGATGCCGCTCCCGGACCTGGCCAGCTACTACGATGCAACTGTCGGCTTTGCGGACGCCTCATTGGCCAGCCAACAGCTGGATTGGATTTATGCGCTGGTCCAGTACCAGGCATCACAGGAGGGCCTTGCGCCGACAACGCTGATCCAGCGTCTGAGCGCTGCCGGCACGTTGGGCCAATGGCTGGCGCCCGTCAGCGGGCCGGAACCATTCAGCCCAGCCTTTTATGAGAGCTGGCGCCGCTTCCTTTTTGCCCAGACCAGTCTGGGCAGCAACACCGTACCAATCATTAATACGACGCAGGAGCTGGTGCTCAACTGCCTGGACGCTCGCCGAGAGTCGGCGTCGGCCACCGTGCTCACAAGTTGGTCACCAGCGACCGGCCAGTTCACAGATTGGAGCTTCTATAACAGCCCAATGTTCATGGTACCGCTGCCGAATGACGATGGGCTCGTCCTCCATGAAAATGTCACGCCGCTGTCTGGCTGGCAAAACCTGCAAGCCGTACCCATCGCCAGCCGCACAACGTTGTGGCAGAGCGGGCTGGAGCGGCAGCTGAATCAGCTGGGGCTGGCGGCGCCACGGCTGACGTTTAGCGGGTTGGTGGATCCGGCCGGTCAAATCTACCTGATGCGGCAAAGCGGCTCGACTCAGGGCTTTCGCCGAGTTGACCTCAACCAGTGCGAAAATGGCTGTCTGGCTGACAATTTCCTGGAGGATTTTAATACCTATGCTGTGCGCTGGTCGCCGGACGGGCAGTGGGCGCTGCAAGGCGTCCGCTTTCTCGACGGCAACAGCAACGAGCGCCAGAACATCTGGCTGGCCGACGGTCAGCTCAATAACGGCGAACCCCTGGCCGAAGGTTATCAACCTTTCTGGCTGTCTGCAGACCGGTACGGCTATTTCCAGGGTCAGGAGCTGTTTGTTCACGATCTGGATCCGGCCGGCGCCAGTGGTCGGAGCCTGATTGAGATTCAGCGCCCTGACACTATCATCGACAGCAGCCCGCTGCCGCTGGAAGTGCTGGCCCTGGCGCAAAATCCCATCGCCCCTAATGAACTGCTTATTTTGTGGGCCGAAGTCTCGCGCGGGCGCCATTTTCTGCTCTGGTTCGATGCGGCCAGTGGCGAGCAAGAGCTTCTCTTCGACAGCACCTTTGCCCCGGACACGTATGTGCTGCCGGAATCCCTGGCCTTCTCCGGGGATGGGCGCTGGCTGAAATATGTCTTGAGCGATGGCGCCGCCCCCAATATGCTGTACCTGCACGACCGGCCGGTCGCCCGCGGCGACGCGCTTATCTTCGATCTCCCCGAAGCCAGCTATCTCGGCCATGATTGGTCCGCTGATGGTGCGTGGTTAGCCATTAACCGGGGTATAACTATAGAGTTAGTATCCCTGTCTGCGGCTGAGCAATGGATTATCCCGCTGGGACCCCACCTGCAATGCAACCAGCTCGCCTGGCAGACCATAACGACCGAATGAGTGTATGACCCAATACAACTGGCAAAAAGATGACGATCTGGATTGGGACCGGCCGGAAGCAACAGACGAAAAGCCGCCGCGCCGCCCTTTCAGCCGCTGGCTGCCGCCCCTGCTGATCCTGGCCCTGCTGAGCGGCATCGGCTACCTCATTTACTATCAGCTCCAGGGGCGCGTGGACGAAACAACGGCCCGGCTGGCCGAGGACGTGATCAGCAGCTATGACCTCATCGAGCGGGCCGCTCGGGCCAATGACCGGGAGATTTTTATCTCCGTCCTGTCCGGCGCCGATGATGATTGGACCAACGCCCAGGTCAATCTGCTGGAGCAGGCTAATCTGTATGACCGGCGCGCCTTTGGCCTGACCTGGCTGGGCACAGCGCAGCCAGTCACACCCACCGCCGTCCTCATGGATGAAGATCTGCTGGGCGCAGAGTTAACGGCAACTGCGCGCTATGCGGCCCGGCAAATCGATGGCAGTACGACTGAGATTGAGTTGTTGCTCCCGCAAGTGTATCGGCTGAGCAGCCAGAGCCGCTGGTTGCTGGCGCCGCCACTGGAAGAATACTGGGGTGAAACGCGGACTTACAGCGGCCAGTTTATCGAAATTCAATACCCGGCCCGCGACGAGCAATATGCGGAGATACTGGGCCAGGCTGTCAATGATGCGTTGCTAACCGTTTGCGCGACCAGCCCCACGCTGGCTTGCGACGCTGACACGCCATACATCATCAACCTCAGCACCCGGCCATCCGCCATTGAAAGCGCCACCGGCCTATCAATGCTGATCAACGGCGACAACGCCATTCGTCTACCCACCCCTTCGCTCGTCGGCCTGCCTACCGACGCGGCGGCCGAGCAGGTTTTGCTGCGGGGCTATACCCGGCTGATCCTGATGGGCTTTCTGGCCGAGCAGCTCGGTTATGATTGCTGCCAGCGCGCAATTTTTCTGCAAGCCGCCGCGGATTATCTGCTGGCTGAACAAGGACTGCTGGCCTACCCGCAACCAGTGGCTGAATACGAAGAGCTGCTGAATCAATTGTATGACATCAGATTTACTGGCGACCGGCCGGTCGGCTCCGTCGATCTTTACCTCCAAGATGGCCAATGGCCCTACGCTTATGGGTTGGTCGAATTCATGCTCTCGGAACGGGTCAATAGCGAACCGGTCGAACTGCTCAGTTCGTTGCTGGCCAGCGAAGGCGACCGCCGTTGGCTTCAGTCCGGCCTTGGCTTGCCGGAAACGGATGGTCCGGCCCTGGATCGCGCCTGGTTTCAATTCCTCGCCGGCAAAGTCGCCACGCCAAGGACAGCGATTAACTGGCCCACAGGCCAAGAACCCCAGTTGTATTGCCGAGAATCCGATGCCGTGGGACTGCGCCGCTATCGCCTGGATCCGGTTTCGGGCCAACTGGCGCTGATCGAGCCAAACGAGATTCCTCTCAGACAACCCCTTCTGGCTCCACTGCCTTCCGGCGACGGCGTCATCCTGCAGCGCGGCAACGATACGGATGTTGAACAGGGTGAATTTCTCATTCGCTACTTTGACGGGCGTGAATTAAAGCTGGAATTGCCGAGTGAAGAAATTGTTCAGGCTTATTATGTGGGTCGCTCCAGCCCCGATCATCAACAACTACTGTTTTTCTTCGTGACGGGCCCTTTCTCGCCCGACACAGCCTTTGGCATCTATGATCTGGCTAATTGCCCGGATGAGGTTTGTCGCAGCACGGCGGTCGCTTACGGAAGCTGGTCGACCGATAGCCAGCTCTATAGCTACCTCGACACCAGTTCGACTGAGAAATCAGTCTATATCGTGACCAACAACGAGACAGATGATGAAATTCGCATTGAGGAAGTTGGGGATGGTTATGGTACAACGCCCATATGGGTCGACGAGGAGACAATTGTCTTCTTTTTGGGCAACGATCTGATCCGCTATGGCGTGGCCAGTGGAGTTCGGGAGAGGCTGGCGAGCCTGGATGATTTACTTGACAGCGGCCTTCTGGGCCCGCTGAGTGATTTCCAGCAGATTGTGGCCACGGAACTTGTCGCTGTACCAGGTACACGGGATCGCTTTATCATACGCGGCCAGCTAGTTGGGGCTATCAACAGCGAGGAAAGTTTCATCGTACGTTATGATGGTCCAACGCAGCAATTCTCGCTGGTCCTGGAGCCAAATAGTTCCCGGGCCCTCCCTCTGGATGCCGGCGCCAATGGTCAATGGCTAACTATTTATGACTTTTCCCTAATGGCACAAAATGAAAATACGGTCGGGATTTACCTCTATCATTACCCCACCCTCCAGCTGTTCACCTACAATGGCCAGCCTAGTAGCACATTTTTCTTACAGCAGGTCCCAACCTTTGGCGATTGGATCCTGCTCAGCGGCCAGGAGTTTGTCCGACTAATCAATCCGGTGACGGACGAAGCCGGTTACTTCTTCCCGGATGATGGGCTGAGCTGCCCGCTGGGCTTCTGGGCCGTCCCATGATCTTCCCGGAATTGACCGACACCAGCCGTGGCCTCTGGCTGCGCCCCTGGCTGACGCCAGGCCCTGTTCCGCCTAACGTCGAACTCTGCCTGGAGTGGACCGCCCTACCTGATCGAACAGTTGGTAGTTTCGACCGGATCTATTGGCAGGAACCTGGCTATTTCCGGGGCGACCGCAAAGCAGTATGCGCGGCGCTGGCGGCGCGACTGGCGCCAGCCGGCAGCCTCACCATCCAAACCCGCCTCAGCCCCTCCACCCGGCTGCGCGGTCGCCCCGCCCGTGAAACGCAGGCAGCGGCGGATTATCTCAACGCCTTTCACGCCCTGCTGGAACCGGGCGCAGCGCCAGCGGTTGGCCAACCGGTCTGGGAGAAGTGGCTGGCGGCGGCCGGTTTGGAAATTGCCTCCTTCGCGACAGAAGACATCGAAACAGAGCTGGGCTACCGGCCGGAACACACCCCGGCCGACCAGCTCCGCCTGCGTGCCCTCCTCCAGCAAGCCCCCGCGCCAGCGAGGCAGCGCTTGACGCCCACTGTGGCGGACGCTAGAATCCTCTTTCACGTCTATCAAGCTACCATTATTTGTCGATTGAAAGCTCATGAGTAAACGTTATCACGTCTGGATTACAGGCTGTCAAATGAACTACGCCGACGCCCGCCGGGTCACCACCCGGTTGGAAGCGCTCGGCTACGAAGCAACCCCACGCATCGATGAAGCCGATGTCATCCTGCTGGAAACCTGCACCGTGCGCCAGCAGTCGGAAGACAAGGCTTACAATAAGCTGACCAACATCGGTCCGCTCAAAAAGCACAATCCGGACCTGACGGTGGCCGTCATGGGCTGCGTCGTCGGCGTCCGCGGCAACGAGGCGCTGGAGAAGGAGTTCCCCTTTGTCGACGTCTTCATGGAGCCGGCGACCAGCGGTGACCCGCTAATCTCTCATCTGAGCCAAAACCAGGACCTGATGCTGGAACTGCAGAGCACCCAACGGCAGCACCAGCTGCTGGATGGCGAGGTCATTTTGCCGTCGCACGAGCAGAACAATGTGATCAGTGCGCCGGTTTCCATCGTCGAAGGCTGCTCCCACGCCTGTAGCTTTTGCATTATCCCGCAGCGGCGCGGCATTGAGCGCAGCCGGCCGGTCGGCAGTATCGTCGCCGAAGTTCGCTCCCTGGTGCGCCAGGGGGTGAAAGAAGTGGTCCTGCTGGGCCAGATCGTCGACCGTTACGGTTACGACGTACCCGATGGGCCGGACCTGGCCGACCTGCTGCGCGAGGTCAACCGGGTGGACGGGCTGGAGCGCATCCGCTTCCTGACCAGCCATCCCAATTACATGACAGACAAGATCCTGGAAGCGGTGCGCGACTTGCCCAAAGTGATGCCGGTCATCGAAGTGCCGGTGCAGGCCGGCAACGACGAGGTACTGGCCAACATGAAGCGAGGCTACACCCAGGCTGAGTATCGCGCCTTGATTGAGCGCATCCGCGCCATCATCCCGGATGTCTCCATTCATTGTGACATCATCGTCGGCTTCCCCGGCGAGAGTGACGCCCAGTTCCAGGAAACAGCTGACCTGCTGGCTGAGCTGAAGCTGGACAAGATCCATCTGGCCCGCTACAGCCCGCGCCCGGGCACCGTCAGCGCCCGGCGCATGGAAGATGACGTACCCGAAGAGGAAAAGCGACGCCGTTACCAGGTCATTGAAGAACTTCAGGCCGAGGTTTCGCGGGAAAAGATGCGCCGCTGGCATGGCGAGCTGGTCGATGTCCTGGTCGAGGACAGGCGGGATGACCGCTGGTTCGGCCGTTCGCCGCAGGGGCGGCTGGTCTTCTTCCCGGATGAGCGCGAGCTCAAGGGGGAGATGGTCAAAGTGCGCATCAAGCATGCGGGCGTCTGGAGTATGTCTGGGGTGGCGGTGGACCGGCCGGTCAAGGCGATCCCCCTCACTGTCCATTAAGGAGCAGCCATGATCCGCGTTTCGATTTGCTATCCCAAAACCGACGACAGCCATTTTGACATGGCCTACTACCTGGCCACCCACATGCCGCTCTGTCGCGACCGGCTCACCGAATTCGGCCTGACCGATATCGGCGTCGACAAAGTGATCGCCAACGGCACCCCCGGTGCTGCGCCCGTCTACGCCGCCATCGGCTATCTCACCCTGGAAAGCCTCGAAGGGTTCCAAACCGGCATGAAAGCCCACGCCCGCGAAATCCTCGGCGACATCCCGAATTTCACGAATGTGGAGCCGGTGGTGAGTATTAGCCGAGTGGAAATGTAGCTGTTAGCTGTCAGTACGGGCTTCGCCCTTTTAGCTGTCAGTACGGGCTGCGCCCTTTCGGTAATCAGAAACTGAATACTGAAAGCGCAGCGTACCGAAAGCGCAGCGTACCGAAAGCGCAGCGTACCGAAAGCGCAGCGTACAACAGCTAAAGGGCCACCGGCCCGTGCTAACAGCTATCAGCCAACCGCCTCCCGCAAAAACCCCATCATCCGCAACGTAAATCCCCAAATCACATCCTCGCCGAACTGAATGCCGGGGAAGGTTCGGGGCGGGTCGCCGTATTGGAGGGTGGTGGCGTTGGCCGGGTCCCAGAGGTGGTTAAGCGGGATCCAGAAGGCGGCGTCCAGTTCGCCGTTGAGGTGAAATGGAGGTGGCGGGGCGGGGAGGCTGTAGAGAACCGGCCGGACAAAGAGTGGCGGCCGCGTGGCCGTGCCAAAGGTTTGTAACAGCTCAAGGGCGCCAAAGGGCTGCAGATTCCCCAGCGGCAGCCCTGTCTCTTCTTCCGCCTCACGAATGGCGATATCGTGAAACGTCCGATCTTCGGGTTCGCCCTTGCCGCCGGGAAATGCCATATCGCCCGACCAGGGATCACCCGGGTAAGCCGCCCGCCGGCCAACGCAAAGACATAATTCGCCCCCAATCACCGTAAACAACATGGCAACTGCTGAGCAGCGTTTGTCCGGCAGCAAGGTAAGGTCCGGCAGGGTACGGGCGGCAAAAATCTGTTGGAGCTGGGTTAGCGTGAGCGTCTGAAGCGAAACCATAAGAGCCCAATGATGGCGCAGAATGACAAACATGCAAACGGGTACCGCCCAACCCGACGGGTTAGCGGTAACCCGACGGGTTGGGCAGTACCCCTCGCCGGTCACCTGCGCGGCTATACATCTATTCCCCCACCGTCGTTTCTCGGGTAGAATGTTGCCAGGGAAGGCAGTGGCAACGGCCTGGTCTCAGGCAAGAGGCAACGGTAACCGGACAAGATGGCACAGGAAAAGCTCAAAGAAATCCTGCAGACGGCGACACTGGAGCTTCCGTTCCGGGCGTTTCTGATTTCGCGCCAGGGCGAAATTATCGCCCAGCGCAATCAGGATGTGGCCGTTTCCAGCCTGGAGCGAATTGCCTTTCGGTTGGAGCGGACCTGGTCTGGCAATTCGGCTAACGTCCAGGTGCAGTTTTTGCAGGCCAGCTTACCGGCTAATGAGCTGATCTTCTATACCCGGGAACTGGAGAAGGAACTGCTGCTAACAATCGGGGCAATGACGGAGACTAGCATCGCGAGGCTGCGCCAGCAGGCGGATATAATTGCCCAGCTTTACCTGCAAGCGCACTCTGGCCGGAGTGGGCCGGAGGAAGTGCTGCTGCACCGGCCGGTTAACGGCACCAAAGATGCTGTCTATGCCATCGTCTGGCAGCCGCTGCGCCCTCTGCCCGCCTCCCAACACCAAACGCTGCAGCATAGCCTCACCCAGCTGGCCGAAAGCAACGGCTGCCAGCTCCACCATCTCGGTGTCGATGCCGGCTATATCCAGGTGTTGGTGGCCTGCCCGCCGGGCCGCAGCAGCGCCTGGGCGGCCCACCTGCTCAAGAGCGGCTCCGAACAGGGTCTGCAGCAGCAAAACGGCAGCAACACCCCGCTCTGGCGACCTGGCTATTACGCCAGTGAAGCCAAAGTCCCCTTCCCGGCCGACGAACTCAAACGGGTCTTCGTCGCTGACGGCTCCTGATCAGGCTGCTAAGAAACTGGGCGCTCTGCGCCCTACTCTTTCAGGTAGCCCTGTTTCTTGCCTTATTGAACGCGGTCCCCGCGTGGCCTTTATCTAGACAACAAACGCCGACCGCCCCAAACAACCAGCCCTACCAGCAGAAACAGCGCCGCCACGCCCAGCAACCCAAACTTGAGGCTGGCACACAACCAGGCCAGCTGCGCCAGGTTAGTGGCCGGCCCATGTAACAGCTCCTGAATCAGGGCGATATTCTCGATAGCATCCAATGGCCCGGTCAACAAAACAACCCAGGCAACCAGGTTAGCCGCACGTTGCCAGCCGGCTGGCAGCCGGGCTCCCAACAACACAGCGCTCAGGGAAAACCACAGTGGGTAAACAAATAAGTAGAGAAAATCCAGCCCTTGCAGCAGGAAAGCATTCTCCCAGGCCCCGGACGGCCAGGAGGTGAGGACCTGTTCGGTGGCCGTGACGGTCCGGGCCAGCTCAAAGGAGACGATACCGGCCGGTGCCGCCGATGTCTTCAGGGGTTCGCCCAATCGGCCCAGCACCTGCGACAAAATTACTGTCAGAATCAACAGTATCAGCAACAGCCAGGGGCGCGCACGCGGGGTAATCCAGCCAAATGGGTGTTGTTTAAGCATTATTCTTTTCCTCTGACAGGCTTTGGCCCAAGCCGGCCAACTTGAGCCAGGAATGGCCCCTTCAGCAATGCTCTGAGCCCTGGCTGAGTCAGGCTGAGTGCCCTCAGGCACTTTTTCTATCTCAGACCTGCAATTCATTGCCGGTCTCGCCGGTGTCGACGTTAGCTAAAGCCTGTTTCCTCTGACGGCCAGCTTGTACAATAGCCGCCATGAACAACAACGCAATTATCGTCTTTGGCAGCTCGCGCCGCCACGGTTACACCGGCCAGCTGGTCGATGAAGTCGCCCGGCGCCACCAACTCCGCATCGTCGACGTCAGCGATTACCAGATGACCCCCTACGATTATGAGCAACGGAATCGGGATGACGATTTCCTGCCGCTCATGCGCGAGGTCGCCAGCTATTCCCAGATTATTCTCGCCTCACCCGTTTACTGGTATACCATGAGCAGCCAGCTCAAGGTGTTTGTGGACCGCTGGAATGATTTGCTCACCATTGAAAAGGATCTGGGCCGGACGCTGCGCGGCAAAAGCGGCCTGGTCATCTCGACAGGTGGTGACGTCCGGCCGGAACGGAGCTTTGCCGAGTGCTTTATGCACAGTTTTCAGTTCATGGGGATGAGTTACGACGGCCTGTTGTATTGCCCGACTGATTCCGGCCGGTCTCTCGACCTCAGCGAACACGAGGCCGCCATCGCCGCTTTCAGCCAGAAAATCTATCCGATTTCGCCGAGCTGATATTCCCAGCCTTCCCGCCAGGCAAAATCCTGCCGTATCAGCTCCGCCAGCGGTTGACCATTCAGGTAATGGTCCAGCGCCCAACGCGTGGCCACATGGCCAATAACCAGGACCCGGACGCCTTGCCAGCGCAATGCCAGATCTGGCAAGAAACGCCCGACGCGAGCCACGGCCTGCCGCCAGCTTTCGCCACCTGGATATGCTTCATCCAGATAGCGGCTCTTGTTCTGGTGCAGTTGAGCGGAGGGGGTGCTGTTCAACTGGCCATAATCACATTCGCGCAGACGCCAATCGAACAAAATGGGGATCTCCGTCTGGCCGAAAGCAATCGTCACCGTTTCCACCGCCCGATGCAGATCCGAGGTGAACACGGCCGCTATGTTATCCGCCGCGCGCCGCTGGCCCAACTCGGCCGCCAGCTGACGCCCGGCCGGGGAGAGCCGCCCCGGATGCCAGCCTGTCGCCAGCCCGCGCTCATTATCCTCGCTCAGCGAATGAGTCTCAAAGACAATCTGGACTGCCATTACCAGTCTATTTCGCGGGGTCCTGACGCGACCGCATCAATTGCACGACTGCGGTCCCAAAGAAAATGAGCGCCAAGGAACAGGGGCAGCCAATGGCGCCCCAGAACCCCACTGTTCTGTACAGGAGGCCTACTGGCAGCCAAAGCCGAACAGAGTCAACGGCGCCAGTTTCCAATTGGTAGAGCTGATAAAAGACAAGGCCGGCAAACAAGAGGGCCAGCGCCGAATAACCCAGCATATGGTACCATTTGGACCCATCTTTCTTCTCGGTAGACGTATTGCGAGCGGGTCTTTTAGCGGCCTCTTCAGGCTGGCTGATTCGGGTTTGTGGCGGGTCGACGGCTGCCTTGCCCCGCACGATGGCCGCACAAGTTGGGCAAAGCAAGGCATCAGCCCCGCTCTTGCGCCGGGCAGTCACCGCCTCAGCCGGGTCCATCGACTCGCCGCATCGGTCACAGGTTACTCTCATGGCATCTCCCTCTTGTGATGTTGCTGTTGGGCACGAAGTTCAGTCCCACCTATTCTAGCGAGAAAACTGGTCCATCGCATCAGCCCACGCTTAAAAAAAGTACATTCGTTCGAGTCCCGGCCGGTTCGCTGGTATAATTGGCCGCAATATGCCACAAAAGAAACTTGTCCTCATAGACGGCCATGCGCTGGCCTACCGTGTCTTCTTCGGCCTTCCCCTGGAAGCGTTTACCACTAAAAGCGGCGAACCCACCAATGCGACGTACGGTTTTACCCGGACGTTGATGGATCAGCTGTTCGCTGACAATCCGCCGCAATATCTGGCGGTCAGCTTTGACGTCGGCAAAACCTTCCGCGATGAGATGTTTGCCGAGTACAAAGGCACCCGGGAAAAAATGCCGGACGAACTGCGCGTCCAGATTGACCGCATCCGTGAGGTCGTGCGCGCCTTTAACATCCCCATCCTGGAGTTGGATGGCTTTGAGGCGGATGACGTGCTCGGCACCGTCGCCCGGCAGGCGGCGCCATTGGGCGTGCCCGTCCAGATCATCACGGGCGACCGGGATTTGCTCCAACTGGTCAATGACAACACCATCGTCGAGCTGCCGCCCGGCCGCTTCTCGTCAGACCCGCAGCTGTATGATGAAGATGCGGTGATTGCGAAATATGGGATCCGGCCGGATCAAATCGTCGACTGGAAAGCGCTGACCGGCGACACCAGCGACAACATCCCTGGCGTTGCCGGTGTGGGCGACAAAACAGCCGTCAACCTGCTGCAAACATACGGCACCCTGGACAACATCTACGCCAACCTTGAAGAGGTCCAGACCCGCTTCCGCAACAAGCTGGCCGATGGCAAGGATAGCGCCTATCTCAGCCAGAAACTGGCCCGCATCGTCACCGATGCCCCCATCACCCTGGATATCGAAGCCTGCCTGGCTCATGATTTTGATGCCAACGGCGTCCTGGCCCTGTTCCAGGAGCTGGAATTCCGCTCGCTGACCAACCGGCTGCTGGAAGTCGCCAGCGGCGAGGGCGCCGACGTTTTTGTGGGCGAAACCATTGAAGCGCCCAAGGGGACCGAAACCATCCTGGTCCAGACCGAGGCAGAGCTGGCGAAGATGGTCAAGGCGCTGGAAAAGGCAAAACTGATCGCCTTTGACTGTGAGACAACCAGCCTGGACAAGCTGACCGCCAGACTGGTCGGCATCTCCCTGGCTGTGGAGCCGCCTTTTGGCTACTACATCCCGGTGGGCCACATCGAGAATCAGGAACAGGCCAAGTCGGGCCAGATGATGCTGTTTGCCAGCGAGGCCAAACTGGCCGAGAACCAGTTGCCAATGGACAAGGTCCTGACGGCGATCCGGCCGGCGCTGACCAACCCGGACATTCCCAAGATCGCTCACAACGCCAAATTTGATTACATCATCCTGCAACGCCACGGCCTGACCATCAGCCCGATCGGTGGCGACACCATGATTGCGGAATGGCTCTCGGACCCGGGCACCAAGTTTAAGGGGCTGAAAGATTTGGCCCTGCAAAGGCTCGGCATCGAGATGACCGAAATCACGGAGCTGATCGGCAAGGGGCGCAACCAGATTACCTTTGCCGAAGTGCCCATCGAGGATGCCGCCCCATACGCGGCGGCCGATGCGGACATGACGCTTCGGCTGTATGAACCGTTGCAGGCAGAGGTCAAGGAAAAGGCGATGCTTGAGCTACAGCAGCTTGAGCTGGATCTGATCCCGATCCTGGCAGACATGGAACAGGCGGGCATCGGCGTCGATGTGCCCTTCCTCAAGGAGATGTCGGGAGAGCTGGAAACGCAGATCAACGAGGAAGAAGCCCGCATCTTTGAGATTGCCGGCCATCCCTTTAATGTCAATTCGACCCAGCAGCTCAGCGACGTCCTATTCAAAGAACTCAATCTGCCCCACGAGCGGCTGCGCCGCACCTCCAGCGGCCATTATTCGACCGCTTCAGACGTTTTGGAAGGCTTGAAGCCGGCTGATGAGCAGGGCATCGTCAAATCCATTCTCAACTACCGGGAAATGCAGAAGCTCAAGAGCACCTACGTGGATGCGCTGCCGGAGATGGTCAACGAAGAGACCGGCCGGATCCACACCAGCTTCAATCAGACCGGCGCCATTACCGGCCGGATCGCTTCGAGCAATCCCAACCTGCAAAACATCCCCATCCGCACCGAGATGGGCCAGCAGATCCGGCGCGGTTTTGTAGCCCGGCCCGGCTGGCAATTCCTGGCGGCGGACTACTCCCAGGTGGAGCTGCGCATCCTGGCCCATATCAGCCAGGACGAGGCCCTGCTGGATGCTTTCCGCCACGACCAGGACATTCACCGCACCACCGCTGCCGCCGTCTACAGCATCGGCCTGGACGACGTGACCTACAACCAGCGCCGCTTTGCCAAGGCGGTCAATTTCGGTCTGATCTACGGGATGGGGCCGTTCCGGCTGGCCCGGGATTCGGAACTGACGCTGGCGGAAGCGGAAAACTTCATCAAGACCTACTTTGAACGTTTCCCGGGCATCAATGAATACCTGGAAAAGACCAAGGAGCTGGCGCGCACCCAGGGCTACGTCGAGACGTTGTTTGGGCGGCGCCGTTACTTCCCGGTGTTCCAGGTACCGGCCGGTCGCGCCAATCGCCAGGCCGTCAACCGGGCTGAACGCGAAGCCGTCAACCATCCGATTCAGGGCACCGCGGCCGATATCGTCAAGATCGCCATGGTGCGCCTGCACAAGGCGTTGACCGGTAACTACCAGGCCAAGATGCTGCTCCAGGTTCATGACGAACTCGTCCTGGAAGTGCCGGATGCCGAAGTCACCGCCGTGCGCGAAATCGTCGTTGACACGATGTCCGGCGCCTTTGAGTTGGCTGTCCCGCTGAAAGTCGAAGCCAGCACTGGTCACAACTGGCTGGAGTTAAAGGATTAAGATGGAAGATCTGGTTGCCCGATTACGGCAGGAAGCGCTCTACCTGGGGCGCGGCATCATCAAGGCGGATGGCTTCATCAACCATCAGCTCATCCCGGGGTTGACCATGGAAATGGGCCGGCAATTCGCCGCCCAGTTTGCCGAGTTAGGCGTTACGAACGTCAACAAAATCGTCACGGCGGAGGTCAGCGGGATTTCACCCGCTTTTGCCACCGCCTGCGCCCTCGATGTGCCGATGGTTTACGCCCGCAAGCATAAACCGATCACCATGGCTGAAGGGGTATTTCACGCCGAGGCGCCCAGCCGCACCAAAGGGGGCGTCGTCCACCTCATGATCTCACCGGAATACCTGGGCCCGGCCGACCGCGTCCTGCTCATCGACGATTTCCTGGCCACCGGCCTGACCATCAAGGCGCTGGCCGAGCTGATCCTGCAAAGCGGCGCCGAGTTGTTGGGTATCGGCTGCGTGGTGGAGAAGGTGTTTGAAACCGGCCGGTCCCTCCTGACCGACCTCAACATCCCCATCGTCACCCTGGCCAAAGTTGACCTTGTGGGTGACGACCAGATCCGCATTTATTAGGAATTTGGCCGCGAATGGCGCTAATTTTCGCTAACCAGATTCGCGAAAATTAGCGCCATTTGCGGCTATGCTTCTTTCAGGCTGGGCACGGCCCTACCCTGTCATGCTGAGCGCAGCGAAGCATCAAGCCTGCCGTGAACGTCTGCCCAGCATAAAAGCACCAACCACGGCTACACCCAGCACCAGCCCCACACAAAGCAAAACCGCGCCACCTGTCACCAGCCGCGCCGCCAGGCTGGGCTGATAGGGCAACACATCATTCTGCTCCGCTACAGCCTCTTCACCGCGCAGCGCCTCATCCACAGCCGCGACAACGCCGCTGGTCGCGGCATCGCGCTCACACTGAAATTGACCTGTCGTTTCCGAAAGATCATGGACGTTGCTGACATCAGGTAAAGAACTATCAAACGCAAAGATCGGGTCCAGGGTCATTTCCTCTGGCGAGATGACCGTGTTGAGCCGGGTCAGGTAACGATGTTTCTGAGCTAGCTCGTTCAGCAACGGTTCGTTGAAGGTTAGATTAGCCGTCGGCTGGGCATATTCGGTCACAAACGCCTGGCCATTGTTCTCGTTGGCATAACGGCTGACCAGGCCGCGGTAATTATTGCCGCCAAAATCCGAGAAAGTAATCGCCTCGTCGGGAATCTCCATGTGAGCGTAATTTTCCGGCCGGACCGGGGCGTCGCCAAAAAACCAGACCAGTACCGCCATATCCGGCAGGGCGGCCACCGCCGTCAGCCGTAGCGGGATCATCGGCTGTTCTGAGCGGTAGGTGACTTCAATTGGCGTAATCGAATCAGCGCCTTCGCCGGGCAGCAGGCGCATGGCCAGGAAAACCATCTGCTCTTCCACATAGACATCGATCAGCGGTTCCATGGCCGGCTCCACCCGGTACTCATTTTCGCGCAGCCAGGTAATCAGCGCATCCGGGTCCTCCGAGCCAATCACGACAAAGCCAAACGGCCCCACTTCACCCTCGGCAAAGATCTCCACACCACCCCCTTCAGCCGACTCAAAGACCATGTCGGCCATGACCATCTCAGCGCACTCCGGCAGTGGCGGGGCAATGTAACGCGGGTTGGTGGCGATTTCGATCTCCGTAAACGCTGCGTCCGCCCCCTCCGGCACGGCAATATCGTCATTCGTAATGGCTGAGGGCATGGGCAGAATCCAGGAAAAATCCGGTGCGGAGCCGGTGTACTGAATCTGAATGAGGGCGGTGATGGTGCCATCGCCATTGTCACTGAAAATGATGCGTTCCGCGTTCTGGTCAACCGGTGAATTCTGGCAGAACAGACCCCCACAGGCAGCCACCGGCTGCGGCGCCAGGCACCAGGCCAGAATCATGAGTAAACCAGCTAAAAAGAGCGCTTTCCCCTGTTTCATGAAGACCTCCAACATGAATATTGGCTAAAATTCCCCGCAGCAGTATAAACCGATATCCAATTCGGGAGCAATGAAAGGCATGAGACTGTTTCGCATCACCATCCTATTTGTTATCGCCTTGACCGGCGTCATTCTCCTGACGCGCCAGGTCCAGGTTGGGCCGGAATTGGCCGAGCGCGGTGAGGCGCTGGGGGTGGCGGCACCGGCCGGTTCCCGCCTCAACGCCATCCTGACCAGTAGCCAGTCAGACGCCGGCGACGAATTTGCCGCCGCCATCCCGGTCACCATGTACGTCAGCGAACTCAGCCTCGAACCCAGGGCCGCTGAACTGTCCGTAGAACAAGAGTTGGACTCCCCCCTGAGCCTGGCCGAGCAAGCCGAGCGGCAGCAGGCGGCCCTGGACCTACCGCCCGACCCGCAAATTCAGATCGCCAGCGCCGGTCCCGAGCCAGACGCCCCCATCCTGGGCGTCAATTTTGCCGCCCTCGACTATGCTGAAACCGCCACCAACGCCCCACCCGACCCTGAGATTGCCGTCGGCCCCAACCATATCGTCGCCGTCGTCAACGTGGCCATCCAGATTTACAGCAAAACCGGCAGCGACGCGACGGCGGTTATTCCAGCCAACAACTTTTTTGGCACCCATCCGGATTGCGACGAAGGGTTGCTTTATGATCCCAATGTCGTCTTTGACGAAGAGATTGGGCGTTACCTGATCGGTTTTGACATGGGGCCGTTTTCCACCGATGGCGGCTACTGCCTGGCCGTCTCCCAGACCAGCAACCCAACGGGCGCCTGGTTCCTCTACTTCTTCCACTTGAACAACAATTCGACCTGGGTCGATTTTCCCCAGGCCGCCGTCACCGACAGCTACATCACGGTCACCGGCAACCTGTTTGACTATGTGCCCAGCCCCAGCACCAATTACATGGGCGCCAAAATCTGGGCCTTCAACAAGAGCCAGCTGTACGCGGGCGGCGCCGTGGTGCCGCAATCCGCCACCCTGGGTGACGACTATTTCACCATGCAGCCGCTGCACCTTCATGGCGTCGCCGAAAGCAGCTGGCCACGCCACGGCCAGCGCATCTACTTCCTGGCTGACCAATTTGACGGCGCTCATTACTCGCTGTTTGTCTGGGAACCGGGCAACGTGCCGGTCCTGGTCAACGAGATCAATCTCGGTCAGGGTGGCTTCCCCATCAATGTGCCGCAGAACGGCCCCGGCTTATTGCGGGCCAACGATTACCGGCTCCTGGACTTTGAATACCGCAACAATTATGGCTGGCTGACACAGACCGTCTCCTGCAATCCTGGCGGCGGCACCAGCAATTGCCTGCGCTGGGCCCAGATCCTGCTGGTGAATGGTCAGCTGGGACCGGCCGGTAGCGGCACCTACGGCTCCAGCAGCGAACACCGCATCTACCCGGATCTGGCGATCAACCGCTGCAACGATCTAGTGATTGGCTACACGAAGTCTTCGACGAGCAGTTTTCCGGGCATCTGGTTTACCGGCCGGAAACAGCTGGATTCGGCCGGCACGCTCCAGGCGGAGGCCCAGCTCAAAGCCGGCGAAATTGCCTACACCTCCTTCGCCTCAGACCCCTCCCCTCATCGCTGGGGCGACTACACCGGCATGACAATTGACCCGGATGGTCTCCGCTTCTGGTACATTGGCGAATATAGCAAGGATATCGCCACAGCTTCGCGCTGGGGCACCTACATCGGCGCCTTCACCTATCCGAATTGCCAGCCGATCAATGTGACAGACAGGCTGTATTTGCCGATATTGGCCAGACCGTAGTGAAAATAACGCGTCGTTTTTAGCGCCTGTCTCGTTGTATATGCTGTAGCAGTTCATCAGCCGGTCCACCGTTGTCCCCAACATTGTAGCCGGACCGGCCGGTGACCTGATTACCTGAAAACCCGTAGGGGCTACCGTTACAGCGGCAAACCGTAACGGGAAAAGGGGTGCTGGGGTCAGATTGGCGACAGCACCCCTCTTTTTTTGCGCCGGATTTTGATGATTACTGCCTCAGCGCCGGTTTTTGCTCAGACAATTCCTTGCCGGATGGAACTAGTGATCATAACATGATCCCATTGAGTGAAACCCTGTCTGGAGGAAACATGAATACCAAATTGTCACAAAAACAATGGATTACATTTGGCCTGGCCGTCGCTACTGGTGTGATTCACCTCATTCTGGGACTTACCGCCGCCGGCACGGACATCATCTTTATTCTCAATGGGCTTGGTTTTCTAGGGCTTATCGCAGCACTATACATTCTGCCCCAAACAAAAAGCCTGCGTCCGCAAATCAGGTGGGCGTTACTTGGCTATACCGCCCTGACCTTTATTCTCTACTTCGTCATCAATCCGGATGCATTTACCAGCCCGCTGGGGCTGCTCACCAAAGCCATTGAACTTGGGTTAATGGTAATGCTCTGGCTGGATCGGTAAGCGCTACCGGCCGATCTCACGTTACATTTCGCCCGGCGGATTAATTGCCGTTTTCCGCAAAAACATTGTTGCGTATGCCGAAGATATTCTTCGGGTCATTCGCCTGCTTGATGCTCTTGATCATCTCGATACTGGCGTCTGACAACGTCTGTTCCATGAAGTCGCTGCGTAGCTTGCCCACGCCGTGATGGTGCGAGATAGAGCCGCCCGCGTCCAGAATCGTCTGGCGCAGCGACTTCTCAATCTTGGCAAAAATCTCATCCGGATGCTCAACGCCAAGGGTCGAGAAGCCATGGGTGAAGTAGATGCAGACGCCCGTGTGGTAAAGCTGCGTCACCCGCGGTGAAATATACGGCTTGCCCGGTAAGCCAAACGCTTTATGCTGCCGGTCCACTTCAACCGCCACGGCGTTGCAAACATCCATGACCTTGCTCCAGGGCACCGTCGTCTCATACGTCTCGCCAATGATGTTGTACTCGGCAAAAAAATCGCGAATATAGGCGATGGCGTAGGTGAGCATGTAGCCCCGCTTGCCGTTGCCCTCGCCGCCGGCCATGCCCCGGTATTTTTTGGCGATCTTGTAGACGGTTTTTTCCTGGAAAGCGACCTCGTCCTTCGTCCCTTCCATCAACACGGTTGCCGCACATAGTTCGTGCGGGTCAAACCCCTTCAGATTAACCACCACTAACTTCTGAATTTCGGACATGATCTTGTCCGAAGTTGTCGGCTTGGGCTTCAACGCGGAGCCAAAGCGGAACTGGACATTGTCCAGGAGCCGGATGCTGGCCGGGAAAACACCAGTCTGGGCCAGCTCATACAGGAATTTCACCCCAGTTTCAAAGTCCGGAAACACAATGGACCCGTAACGGGTCACGTCCGGCAATTTGTGAATGCGAATGACGGCCTTAGTGATGAGGCCCAGGTTGCCCTCGCTGCCAAACAGGATGTTCTGCGGCCGCATCCCAACCGAGATACGCGGCATCGACACCTGCTGCTCAATCACTCCATTTGGCGTCACCATCGTCACGTTCTCGACGATATCTTCAATGTTGCCGTAACGGTTTTTCTTCATGCCGCTGGCGTTGGTGGCGATCCAGCCGCCCAGCGTAGACAGTTCCATGCTGTCCGGCTCATGACCGGAGATAAATCCTTCCACCGCCAGCGCTTCTTCCAGATCCGAGCCGGTGATGCCGGCCTGCACACAGGCGCGGAAATTTTCGCGGTCGATCCAGAGGATCTTGTTCAGGCGCAGGGTGTTGACCATGACGATCATGCGCTTCTCGTGGACCGGCAGCTTCAGGGCGCAACTCACGCTGGTGCCGCCGCCGTAGGGAACGAGGCAGACATCATGCTCGTCGGCCAGCTTAATCAACTTGACCGCATCCTCTTCTTCTTCCAGGAAGAACACCAGGTCGGCATACCGCTCCAGCTCGCCGTAAAGCACCTTGTAAACTTCATCCGCCGTCGTCTGGCCATGGCTGTGGATACGCCGTTGGCGATCGTCAAGGGTGTACTTGCTTTCGGCAAAGTTCGCCTTGAGAGCAGCCAGGAATGGCTCATTGATGTGCGGGGGATGGACCGGTTTGTTCTCCCGCTCCGGCTTCATGTTTTTGGGATCAACCTTGATGTCGAGGATTTCCTCGGCAAAGGGCATCAGACCCGGCATTTCCGTACCGGAGAGCGCATAGCGCGCGCCCGTCATCAGGACGGAGCCATCCTCTTGCAGGACCATGCGCGAATCAGCAAAGCCCCAGCGATGATCATAGACGGTGTTATCAAGTTTGCCGGACTTTTTGTCCAGGGATTTATCAGCCATTTCGTCTCCTACTTCCACCGGCCGGTCCCGGCAGCCAGATCATTTCAAATAGCACACTGCCACCAGCCAACTGGGACCAATTGTAGCCAATTCATGGCCGCAGGACACAAACGGGGCTAAAGACCGCGTCGCACCGCCAGGACACCGAACAGACCCAGCAGCACCAGCCCGCCAATCACCCAGTTCAAAGGCGACACACCCGCGTCCGTTCCGGCTTCAGTTGCCTCAGCCGGTGTCGGCGAAGGGGCCACCCGCTCGCCACCCGAAATCGGCCGAGCTGTAGGCGGCGCCACAGTCACCTGGGCGACAGCCTGTGGCGTCGGACTGGCCGGAGCCAGTGTCGGCGTTGCCGTAGCGGCCGGCGTGGGCGGAATCGGCGTTTCGGTCGGGCTGGGCAGCGGCCGGATGCGCAGTTCCTGGTTGATTTGCAGGACCGCATCACTGGCCAGGTTGTTCCAGCTGAGCAGCTGCTCCAGGCTTAACCCGTATTGGATGGCAATCGACCAGAGCGTCTCACCACTCTGCACATAATGCGTCTGCTGGGGCGTCGGCGTGGGCGGCAACGGCTGCCCTTCTTGCCAATGAACAATCAGCTCATCGCCGGGCCGTAACAGATAATTAATATCCAGCTGGTTGTAATAAAGGATTTCCGTCAGCGTCAGATCGTAGCGGGCGGCAATTGACCAGAGTGTTTCCCCTTCCCGCGCGATATGGGTCGATGGCGGCGTGGGCGTGGGCGGCGGCTCCTGCCCTTCGCCAAGCTGCACAATCACCTCATCTCCCGGCACCAGAAAACCACCCGACTCCAGCCCATTGATGAGCAGGATATAGTTAAGGTCAACCTCATAGACAGCCGCAATTGCCCAGGCCGTCTGCCCTTCCTGCACCACATGGATTATCGAGCCGTCTTCATTGGGCGGGCTGATCTCAATCGGCGTCACATAAAGAGGCGCCGGCGAATCATCCGGCACCGCCGGGGCCGACGGGGCATAGCTATCCGGTACACCCACGACCAGGGCATAAAAATTCTGGTCAAAGCCCTGGGCAAAGCCGGTGCCAGCCTCAATGTAGCGCGATGTGAGCAAGGTATTGAGGTGAACGGGCGAGTTGATCCACCAGATTAACCCGTTCCGCGGCGTCAATTTGGTCCCACCGACGATATTCTCGGCAACCCAGCCCACGTAGCCGTACGAGGAAGCCCGGTCATACGGGCTGGACCCACCGTAGCCCGTGTGCGAATAGACATTGAACGTGGCCATGTAGCCGGCCTGCTCCTGGGCCGCCGAGGCCAGCGCCCCATTCCAGGTGAACGCGGGCAGACCATTTTCAGCCCGAAACTGATTAATCTGATTGAAGATTTCCTGGGCAGGCGATTGAGCCACGACGGGCGGTGGGGCCGGCAGCCGGGCCAACAGGGTGATGATCAGACCAGCCAGGGCGGCCAAACAGAGGCGCCAGGCCAGCTGAGGGCGTCTTGTAGCAAACATGGGGCCAAATATAGCCAAATCGGGCTAACCGTCAAAAACGATAATGTGCTCCTCAGGAGGGTCGAGGAGCACATTATCCTTGACGAACGCAGTGCAGGTAAGATGCCCGCTGTTCAAGGGCGCTGCACAACAGGGGAAGAGGAACCGGTAGACCGTGCCTGGTACAGGGAGCCAGTGCCCGATCTCACAGTTTTAAGGGAAGAGAGAGTATTCCCATATTGCCGCCAGAGCGGAGTTCCAATCAACCCTAACGACAATGGGAGCATTATAGCGACTACTGTTCTTTTTGGCAACAGTTTGGTGTCATTTTGGGGTCATTTTTGGCAAATTGCCGTGGTAAAACAGCAGATGCGCTAAAATGGGGCATCACATAGTGGGGCTCGATGGCGCCCCGGGAGGTTGGCATGATGAGCGAACATGAGGCAGGGCCGGTATTGTTTTCCGTTGAAGCGGGGGTTGGCATCATTACCCTGAACCGGCCGGATGTCGGCAACAGCATGAACCTGGCCCTGATGCAACAGCTCCAGGCCGCCGTCGGCCGCTGTTTCACCGATCCGGCCATCCGCGCCGTGTTGCTAACCGGCCGGGGCAAACTGTTCTCCGGCGGCGGCGACCTCCAGGAATTCAACGACCAGACCGACCTGGCCGCCTACCTGCGCGGCATGACCCACGCCCTGCACAACAGCATTTCGATGTTGCTGCGTATGAACAAGCCGGTCATCGCCGCCGTCAACGGCACCGCCGGTGGCGCCGGCTTCAGCCTGGCCTGCGCCTGCGACCTCGTCTACGCCGCCGAAAACGCCAAATTCACCATGGCTTACACGATGGCCGGCCTATCGCCCGACGGCTCCTCCACCTACACCCTGCCCCGCCTCGTCGGCGCCCGCCGCGCCCTGGAGCTCGCCCTCACCAACCGCCGCCTCAGCGCCGCCGAGGCACTGGAATGGGGCATCGTCACCCAGGTCTGCGCTGCTGATTCGGTCTACGCCGAGGCGCTGACCCTGGCCCAACAGCTCGCCGCCGGCCCCACCTCGCCTTCGGCACGGCCAAACGGCTCATCCACGAATCCCTCAACGAGACCCCGGAAAGCCAGATGGAAGCCGAAGCCGCCGGCATCATGGCTATGGCTGCCACCACGACGGCCGCGAAGGTATCGCCGCCTTCATGGCCAAACGCAAGCCAGCGTTCACAGGTTCCTAAATCATTCAGTGGTTGCTTCCCATTATCCGGCGCTCGCTACAGCGCCGCCGCCGCGCAACACTCCACCTGTCATCCCGAAGGACCCCGTTCCGGCATCAACAGCGTCAAGCCTCAGGGGCTGCCAAGACCAGCGAGGCTGTAGATCGCAACCTCTGCAAAGTCCAAATTGGGGAGCACCATACTGCTCCCACAGCAGCGCAATCGCCGCCACCGGTCTGGCCCCAGAGGTGGGCCGAAGCTCAGCTTTGCGCCGGCAGCAGCCAGCCCCTGCAATCGCGGCAGCACGCCGCCGGATCACCCACGACGCCGATTTGCAGCATCTGGTCGGTGACCAGGGTCAGGGGCGCGATTGGTGTTGCCATCCTGCTGCATGGCCTGCTCGATGGGGCCGAAGTCGACCTGGGTCAGGCCGAGTCGTTCCAGGATAAGGGGGCTAAGCGAAGGGCCGTAGTAGGCGATCTTCTCGGCCAGGACCTCGCGCGCTGCGGCGTGGTCAGCGGCCAGGGAGACCCAGATGCAGGCGGCCAGATCCAGCTCGCCCAGCTCAGCCGGCCGCTTGGCTTCACCGGCCGCGATCAGGGGGCGCACAGTCTCGTAATGTTCGGGCGGGAAAAGCAGGGGCAGGGCGCCATCGGCCAGTTCACCGGTCAGCCGCAGCATCGCCGGCCCCATCGCGCCGACGTAGATCAGGCGTCACCCGCGGCGCCGGAAGCGGAGATATGCTTCATCCGTCCACTGTAGAAAATGGCCCTCAAAGCGGACGCGTTCACCGCGCAGGAGGCGGCGAATGGCCAGGATGGTTTCGCGCAGGGCCTGAACCGGCCGGTCATGGGCCAGCCCCACCCAACCCAGAAAATCAGCTGCGCCGGCTGCCAGCCCCAGGTTAAAGCGGTTGCCGCTCAACTCATCCATCGTCGCCGCCAGCATCGCCAGCTCGGCCGGGTTGATGGTGTAGGGGTTAAAAATGCAGCTGCCCAGCTCGATTCGCTCGGTGTGTGTGGCCAGGGCGGCCAACAAGGCCGGTGCGCTGCGTAGAAAGAGGTCGTTGCTGACCCAAAATTGGTCAAAACCAGCCGCTTCCGCCGCCTGGGCCAGCCGAATCGTCTGGGCCACCGGCAGATCGTTGTTGATGCGGATGCTAAAGCGCATCACCCGCTCCCACGACAGCCTCGGCTTCGATCTCAACCCAATAGCCATCGCCGATAATGCGCGCTTCCACCAGCGTATTGGCGGGCCGAATCTCGCCAAATCGTTCCCCGTGGACACGGGCAACCGGCTCCCAGTCGCCCGCATGGCGCAGGTAAATCCGGGTGCGCACCACATCTTTCAGGCTGCCGCCCAGCTGCACAATCGCCGCCTCAATTTTGTCAATGATGAAGCTAGTCTGGGCAGCCGGGTCTTTGCCTGCAACATGGCCATCAGCGTCGGTCGCCGTCGTCCCGGAGACCAGGATACGATCACCTATGCGGATGGCGCGGCTGTAGCCGGCCAGCCCTTCCCAGACGGTGCCGGTATCAACAGTTTCTCTCTTCATGGCACTCCTCCAGCGGTTGAAACCGTCTGAATAGTAACGTCGTCATTCCTGCGCAAGCAGGAATCCATAATCGCAACGCCGCTGTAGTCCCCAATGGACGCTACCCAGGAAATGGGCTGAACTGATAAGCGCCCTGGATTCCCGCCTGCGCGGGAATGACCTCGCGAGTGGAGATTCTTGAGGCATATGGCAATGATCAGCGCATTTGCCAGGGGTTGAGCCGCTTCACTTCCTTCATGATGGCCCGGGCCAGGGGCATGATACGCGGTCGCTGTTCAACCAGTTCGTCGCGGGCTGCTTCAGAAAGCTCGGGGTCCGGCCGGTACAGAATACCGCGCGGCACCAGATGCTCCCATTCCCAGATAAAGCTCTCCGGCGGCCCATCGTGGCCCCAGCTAAGGCCCTGGCCGTGCAGGTAATAGCGCCAATGGCGCGTCCCCAGGTCGGCAATCTCCAGAGCCGTCGGCGTATGGCGCCGTTGTACCCAGACGTAGGGCTCGCCAAACGGTTTCAGCTCGCTCCAGCTCTCCGGATCCAGGCTGGCGCCATCCAAATCGACAATGAGCTGGCCGCTAACAATCTCGTAATGCTCGCGCGTCGCCCCTTCACTGCAGGACGCCACCAGCGCCGCATAATGGGAGAGAAAGCGGGGCGTCTCCGGACCGCCATATTCCGCCACCAGGGTATCGTGGATGATGCCGGCCATATGACGACGCCAGGCGAAGGCGGGCAAACCGTGGGCCGAAAAGCGGGACTTTTTGATCTTCTTTCGCATGTCGCTATTGTGCCGCCAAAGCGGCGCGGATACAACCAGGCGATCCAACCGGCAGGGCAATCTATCGTAGTTCCAACATTCGCCCGGCACAATAGGGCCCGCCCGCAACAGCGTGGAGGAACCATGCCTTATTGCTTCATCAGTCTGGGCAGCAATATCGCCCCAGAGGAAAACTGCCAACTCATGTTGCTGGCGCTGCGCAGCCTTAGCCCCAATTTGGCGATCAGCCGGATCATCCGGACCGAACCCGTAGGCATCGCCAGCAGCAATCACTTTCTGAATGGTGTCGTCCGGCTACAAACCGGACAACGGCCGGCCGAATTGAAGAAAGCGCTGATCGCCATCGAGCTACGCCTGGGGCGGGACCGCGACGACCCGCACAGCAAAGTGAAGGATCGGGTGGCCGACCTGGACATTCTCTTCTGTCTCCCTGAAGATGCCAGCACTGTGCCGGCGGCGTTGCTGCCGCACGAGAGTTATGTGCGCCCCCTCTTGCTGGAGCTGCTGGATGCGTTGGGGTATCAGGTCGAAGCGGCGCAACAGGAACCACCGGCCGGTCACCCGCTCCAGTTCGGCGGGCAGACAATCGGCCTCGCCCCTCTCAACCTTAGGCACGATGAAAGTGAGCAACCCTAACCTATGAGTGAACAGCAATCAGACCGCCGTCCAGCCGCCCTCGTCACCGGGGGCGCCATCCGCCTGGGCAAAGCCATCGCCCTCAGCCTGGCGGCAGCCGGCTACGATATCGCCCTCCATTTTCGCTCGGACCCCGACAAGGCCGCGGCGACTGCCAGCGAGATCCGCGCCCTGGGCGTCCGCTGCCAGCCGTTCCGGGCCGACCTGGCCGACCCAACGACCATCCCAACCCTGATCAGCGCCGTAGCGACACATTTTCCCGGTCTCAACGTGCTGGTCAACAGCGCGTCCGCCTACACGCAGGCAACTATCGCCAACACGACCGCAGCTGTTTTCGACACGCAATTTGGCGTCAACTTGCGGGCGCCGCTGCTGCTGCTGCAGGCTTATGCTGAGCAGTTGGGTCAGGGCAACGTCATCAACATCATCGATAACAAAATTGGCTTCAACCAGTTTGAATATGCCGCTTATCTTCTCAGCAAGAAAGCGCTGGCCGAACTGACGCGGATGGCGGCGGTGGAGTTTGCCCCGGCCATCCGCGTCAATGGGGTGGCGCCGGGCGTGGTGTTACCGGCCGGTAGCCGCAGCCCGGAGTACATCGCCTGGCGGGTCCAGGGCATCCCCCTGCAGCGCCAGGGAACAACGGACCAGATCGGCCAGGCTATCCTGAGCCTGCTGGCCAACGAGTTCATCACCGGCCAAATCCTGGTCGTCGACGGCGGCGAATCCCTCACCAACACCGGTCAAAACGCGGCCCAGTTCGATCCGGAGAAGATCTAGCCGCAGATTGCGCAGGAAGAGTAGCCACGGATTAGCACGGATTTAACACGGATTATTTTTGAAAAAGAAATCCGTGCCCAATCCGTGCTAATCCGTGGCAAAAAATCTTTATGAAAATCATCATGAGTTCCATCAACCCGCTATTTGCCGACAAGGTCATCGGCGGGTCTACCAAGCATCTGTATCATGTAGCCCGCCATCTGGGCGAGTTGGGGCATGAGGTGGAGATTTTGTCTACGCGGCGACCGGATAGTGACCGGCCGTTTCGCTGGCACGACAACGTCCTGGTGAAGCCGTTGCTCCAGTTCAAGCAGCCCTTTCCCCAGCCCTACGACATGGCGGCTCACAAGATGGCCAGCAACATCCGCCTGATCGCCGACCACCTGCGCAGTGCAGATCGCTATTACATGCATGACGGTGAGATCCTCTTCCCGCCCATGTATCACGACATCCCCACGGTCATCTCCCTGCGTGACAACGTTTACCCGGAGACCATGCTGGGCAGCTTCCTCTTCCAGGCCGACGCCCTGATCACCATCGCCGACTATTCGCGGGCGGTGGCCATCCATGCCGCCGGCCAGGTCATCCCTGAGTTGGCCGAACGCACCGTCGCCATCCCGAACGGGATTGATTTTGACCATTTCCGCCCGGGCGAGCCGGACCCGGCCATTTTTGACATCATCCCGATTAACCCGGCGGCGCACACGGTGGTGCTGCATCCGCACCGGCCGGAAACATCCAAAGGGCTGCCCCAAACCATCGCCGTGGCCGATTTGCTGGTGCACCAGTATGGCTTCCACGACCTCCTGGTCCTGGTGCCCCGCTGGTTTGACGCCGCCGCCACGCCTGAAGTACAGGCGTTCACTGACCAGGTCTTGGGCGACATTGCCGCGCGCGGCCTGGAAGCCCATTTTCACTTCCATGACTGGATCCCGCAGCGCTTAATGCCTGACTACTACAATCTGGGTGATTTGCACCTGGCGCTGGGCCATTTTGTTGAGGCGTTTGGCAATACCGTTTATGAGTCATTGGCTTGCGGCACGCCCTCCATCGCCGCCCGGGTTGGCCCCTATCGTGATCTGGTGCCGGATGAGTTGATGGACAAAGTCCATTTTGATGACGCCGCTTCAGCAGCGGCTCTGGCCACCACGATCCTGCGCGAGCGACCAGCAGTCCCGGAAGCAACAATGGCCTATCTGCACGACCATTTCAACATCGACAAACAGTTACAGGGCTATGCCGACGTCATCCTCAACGCCCGCAAGCTGCCACCAGTCAGCTACCGCTTCACGCCCCGGGATGATCAGACCCGCTACCGGCTGGCGCCCTGGTGTTACCTCTGGGGCGAGGCCAACATCTTCCACGATTTCCGCGCTGAGCATGTCGCCATGCCATTGCTGGCCGCGCTGGTCCGGGAGCTGCCGGACGGATTCAGGTTAATGGACCGGCCGGAATTAGCTGCCGGCATCCTGACAGGCTGGTACGAGCAAGGGTATGTGGTGCCGGTAGACTGAACCGGCAAGCCGCGTTTCAGGCAGACAGCCGCGTGCGCAACCACCAGATCACGAGCCCGATGGTCAATAACGCGGCCACGCCCAGAAACCAGAGCCCGGGCGCAAAACCAGGTTCAGGTGGTGGCACAGCCGCCGGTATCGCTGTGGGGCTGGCTGCCGGCTCGGTCGGAACTGGCAGGGCACTGATGGCTGTGGCAGGCAGTGGTGTGACCGTCGGCGTCACCGTGGGAGCGGTGGTCGCGGTTGGGCTGGGGGTCAGGCTGGGTGTCTGCGTGGGCGATGGCGTTTCGGTCGGCGGCAGGGGCGTCGGCGATGGCGTCGCCGTGGGCGGCAGCGGATATGCCGTCGCCAGGTTCGGCGCACTCGCGTTGGGTTCGATGAGGAACAGCGGCGCCCCGCCAATATCGCAGGCCGGCGCACAGCGGGCCCCGCTCAGGGAAACGCGGTAAAAGCCATTTTCGGCTGAGAGATTGGCCAGCAGGTTGCCATAGGCATCGAGAAGCTGGGCCTCCTCTGCCTGGGCTTCCACCACGAGATTGGCCTCCGCCGCCGTGCGCGCCCAGAGGATCCGGGTCACGCCGCGCGGCGTGTTGAAAGTAACGATGTGATAACGCCGCGTGGAAAAACGGCCTACTTCGGTGAAACCGCTTAACTGGTCAATCAGGTTCTGGAAGGCGTAAAACGCCGGCCGCTTGCTCTTATCCGGCCGGAGCAGGCCAAATGACTCGCCCCCCGGCGGCAAATTGATATCCAGCAACTTGTAAACGGCGATGTGGCTGGCCCCGCTGCTAAATCCCAGCGCATACGCCTGAATGATGTAGTTGGCCTGCTGTTCCAGATCGACCTGGAATTGGGGCCGGGTCACCGGCCATTCCGGGTCCAGGTTGGGTGAGGCATTGGTCTCGTTGATCCAGATCGGCTTGTTCAGCCCAAATCTGGCCTGAATGGTGGCCACTTCCTCGACGATTTCGCGCACCGTCTCCACCCGAAAGTAGATGTGCAGCGACAGCGTATCAAAATAAAAGTCGTGAGCGGCCGCTTCCGGGTCCCGGCTAATGGTGTCCAGCAATTCTTCAAGGTAGGCCGGATCGTGCCACCAGGTCAGGCCGGCCAGGTGAATGACAGCATCCGGGTCCTCTGCCTTCATCACCAGGCTGGCCACTTTGAGCAGCCGGGCATAATCACGCGGCGAACCGCCAAACTCAAAGCCAAAGACGCCGCGCTCGATCTCAGGCTCGTTCCAGATAATCCAATGATGAACACCGCGCGGGCCGTAGTAACGGGCGATCTTACGCACATACTCCGCCCACAAATTTTCCGGATCATCAATGGGGAGCCAGAGACCGCGGGGCACACCGGAATCCACGTTGAAGTCCGTGGCCCAGGCCGGGGTGTTTTTCAGCAGGCCAACGACATTTTGGCCCTGCGCCTCCGCCTCGACCAGCCACTCTTCGAGCACATGCAGCGTATTCCAATCATCAGGACCGGTTGGCTGAATCTCGCGCCAATAAAAGAGGATGCGCTCAAAGCCGACGCCCAGCTCGCGGCTGGCTTCCGGGACCCAAAAGTTTTCGATAGCGCCAAAGCGGGGATCGGGCGCGGGCGGCTGGGCACCGGCCGGTCCCACCGCCACCAGAAGCCCAAACGCCAGCAACAACAGCCCCCCAAGGCGACGTAAGTGGCGGTGCATAAATTCCATTGCCCCTATTTTCTCACAACCCGCGTTGCCAGCAATTTTCCCTGTCGCCAAATCCGCGCACAGCCATTAAAATGCCCACGGTTGCTCAGTCCAACCTCATATTGGAGGACCCATGATCGAACCTGCCGCGCTTCTCATCTTTATGACCGCCACCTTCATTTTGCTCATAACTCCCGGACCAGCTGTCCTGTTTATCATCGCTCGTAGCCTGGAACAGGGGCGCGGGGCCGGCATCGTCTCCGCCGTTGGTGTCGGCGCCGGCTCGATCATCCACGTTATCGTCGCGGCCGCCGGCCTGTCGATGCTGCTGGTGCAAAGCGCCCTCGCCTTCAGCGTCGTCAAATACCTCGGCGCCGCCTACCTGATCTACCTGGGCATCCGCACCCTGCTGAGCAAAACGACGGCTACAGTAGCCGCAGAATTCAAGCCAACGCCGCTGCGCCGGATCTTTGGTCAGGGCTTTGTCGTCCAACTCTTCAATCCCAAAACGGCTCTCTTCTTTCTGGCCTTTCTGCCCCAGTTTGTCGACCCGAACGGCGGTCATGTAACCAGCCAGATTGTCTTCCTCGGCGCCATCTTTGTCGGCATGGCCATCCTCAGCGACAGTGTCTACGCCGTCGTGGCCGGCAGCGTGCGCGGCTGGCTGGCCGGCAACCAGCGCTGGGCCGACTTCCAGAAGAAATTTGCCGGCACTGTCTACATCGGCCTGGGGGTCACCACGGCGTTGAGTGGGCGTAAGGTCTAGCAATGGACGGCAGCCAGCCAATTGGTCACGAGCGGTGCCCGGAGTGCGGCCAGCAGTTGCCGGTCCTGGCGGAGTACACAACCTGGTGCGACCAATGTAACTGGAATCTGCAGCCGAATGCCCCGGCCGCGCCAGCCGGGCTGTTCGCCACCCTTTATCTTCAGCTCGGCCAGCGCTTTAGCCAGGCGCTTTACGCCGAAGTAGCCGCCCAATCTGATCTCCGCCCCCGGCTTACGACCGGCAAGGTAGCTGCCTTCGCGCTGGCCTCGCTAATCCATCTGGCCAGCCTGCTCCTGGTGGCAGCAGGCGCCCTGATCCTTTGGCTGGAATGGCCCCATCTCTTTGCCTTCATCCTGGCCGGTCTCTTTTTTCTGCTCGCCTGGGGTGGCCGTCCCCGTATTCCGTCGGTGCCGCCTGACGTGCTGCCTCGAGAAAAGTTTCCTCAGCTCTACCAGCTCATCGATAGCATCAGTACAACGATTGGTGGTCGGCCCATCGATGGCGTGGCCCTCGTCCCGTCTTACAACGCGGCCTACACTCAAGCCGGCTGGCGGCGCCGCCGTTACATTTTGCTAGGCTATCCGCTGTTCTATGTCCTTGCTCCCCAGGAAAAGGTCGCGATCCTGGCCCACGAGCTGGCGCATGGCGTCAACGGTGATCCGTTGCGTGGCCTTTTTGTTGGTTCGGCGGTCAATAGCCTGGCCTACTGGGCCACCGCGCTCCGACCAACGCGTATCTGGCAGGTGACACCCGGTATGCCGCTGGCGATTTTCAGTGCCATCTTCATGGTGCCGGTCAACTGGGCCATGCGGGCGCTGGCTGGTCTGCTACGGCTGATCGCCCAGGGCCTGCTAACCCTGGTGTTCCGCGACAGCCAGCGCGCCGAATACCTGGCCGATAGCCTGGCCGCCCAGGTTGCCGGTTCCGCAGCGATGTTATCAGGCCTGGAAAAGCTGTACCTGCTCGAAAGTGTCCGGACCGCCGTCCAGCAACATGTCCTGGGCAACGCCAAATCTGATATGTTCGCCGCCATCAAGAGCCGCATAGCCTCAGTGCCGGCACGCGAATTGGAGCGGTTACGCCGCGTGAACCTGGCCGAATTTGCCCGGCTGGACATCACCCATCCACCGACCCCCCATCGCGTCAGCTTGCTGCGCCAGAATCCCGTTTTGCAGCCGCAAATGGTGCTTTCGGCTGCCGCCGATGCCAATTTGATGGCCGAACTGGCGCAACAGGCGCCGACCATCCAGCGCCGGATGGCGGACCAATTTATGAGCTCGATCTACCAAGGAATCTATTGATTTGTTTACCCTGACCACCCAGCGTCTGCTGCTACGCGATTTCCAGACGGCTGATTTTGAGCCGTTCTTCGCCACCACCCAAAGCCCGGCCTACCAGCGTTTCTATGCGGCCGAGGAGATGACCCGGCCGTTCTGGGAAATGATCTTCGGCAACATCCTGGCTGGCACCAACGAACCGGATCGGGATGCCTACCAGCTGGCCATCTGTCAGCAAAGCGATGGCGCCCTGATCGGCACCTGCGGCGTGCGCATGGAGGACGCTGCACACCAGCAGGCCTCCTTCGGTTGCGCCATTGGCGAGCCATACTGGGGCCATGGCTACGCCCTGGAAGCCACGCGCGCCCTCATCGATTTTGCCTTTGCCGAGCTGCCCATTCACCGAATTTATGCGGAGACCAACTGGGAGAACCAGAGCGCCCGCAGCCTGGCGGAAAAGCTTGGCTTCCGGCTCGAAGGCCATCTGCGCCATTACAAATATTTCCGCGACCGCTGGTGGGATGGCGCCATCTACGCCATCCTGCGCGACGAATGGCAGGCATGAAACAGGTTGACGATCCCATTCGCTGCCACGCGTGCGGCCAGACCTACACCGTCCGCCAGCTACTCGCCGCCGCCTACCGCTGCCTGCCCGGCCTCTACGTCACCCAATGCCACACGCCCTGCTGCGCCAAAACCGAAGAGCTTTTTCTGCGCGATGGCCAGGTCAGCCGCGGCTATCTCTACGCCGCCGGCGCGCCTCATTTCGCCGCCATGGAAGAGTACGCCGCCCCTGGTTTGGCGGTAAAATACGGCCCAGACGATCTGTTCATCACCTGGAATGAATGGACGCACAACGTCCCAATCGAATGATAAAATCCTGACCAATGTTAAATGAGGAAATTGGGCCGCGAATGGCGCGAATTTTCGCTAATATCTGTTCGCGAAAATTCGCGCCATTCGCGGCTTCAACTCTTCCATTGACCAAAGGAGATACGCCATGAAAAGTTTCAAACAAGGCATGGTCAGCACCGCCCAAACAGAAGCCACCGCCGTGGGCCTGAACACGCTGCAACGGGGTGGCAACGCGGTGGATGCCGCCATCGCCATCTCCTTCATGCTCACCGTCACTGAGCCGCAAAACTCCGGCCTGGGCGGCGGCGGCTTCTGGACAGTCTGGCTGGCCAAGGAACAGCGCGCCTTTTTTCTGGATTTCCGCAACGCGTCGCCGGCAGCGGCGTTGCCTGAGATTTATTACCGGCCGGATCGCACCCTCGCCGACCTCACCCAAACCGGCCCGCTGGCCGTCGCCGTCCCCGGCATGCCCCGTGGCCTGGCCCATGCCGCCGCCCGCTACGGCGACATCGCCCGGCACGATCTGGCCTCGCTCATCGACCCGGCCATCCACTGCGCCGCCAACGGCTTCACCATTTATCCGTACATGGCCCGGGTCCTGAGTTCGCAGCGCGACCGTTTGCTGCAAACGGCCTCCACCGCCGCCATTTACGCCGGTCCGGAAGCCACGTTAGCCGCCGGCCAAACCCTGCGCAACCCACACCTGGCCGCCAGCCTGCGCCAGATCCGCGACGAGGGGCTGGAAACATTGAGCAGCGGCCCCCTGGCGGAACGCATCGCCGCCTATCTCGCGGCCAACGGCGGCCTCGTCGCTCTGGCCGACATGGCTGCCTACCAGCCCATCGAGCGGGAGCTGCTCCGCGGCAGCTATCGCGGCCACGAAATCTGGACCGCGCCGCCGCCTAGCGCCGGCGGCATCCGCCTGCTTCAGGTTCTCAACTTCATGGAACAGTTCCCCATCGGCGAGCTGGGCCATAACAGCGCCGCAACCCTGCATGTCATCGCCGAGGCGCTCAAACATTCCCGGGCCGCCTGCGATCATTTCATCGCCGACCCGCTATCCGCGCCGGACGCGCCCGTGGCCGAGCTGATCGACAAAGCCTGGGCTCTGGCCCGCCAGGCCGACTTTGCCGCTGACCGGGCCGCCGCCCATAGCTATCTCGACGCTGGCAGCCCCGACAACGGTGGCCACACCACCCATTTTTCGGTCATGGACCCATGGGGCAACATCGTCGCCGCCACGCAGACGCAGGGCATTTCCTTCGGCTCGGCGGTCGTGGCCGGGGACACGGGGCTCTTGCTCAACGGCGAGATGAACGATTTTGACCCCGACCCGGCCAACGTCAACGCCGTTCGCCCCCACCGCCGGCCCCGCAGCAACATGTGCCCGACCATTGTGCGCCAGGACGGGGAAACAGTCCTGGTTGTGGGCGCCCCCGGCGGCACGCGTATCCCCTCGGCTGTGATTCAAGCCATCAGCAACGTGCTCGACCACGGCCTGCCGCTTCAGGCCGCCGCTGACGCCCCACGTATCCATTGGGAGCCAGGGATGTTACATGTGGAGGACGCGATCCGGCCGGATGTCATCACCACCCTGCGCGACCTCGGCCACCCCCTCAACCTCCGCCCCACCCCGGACGTCTACTTCGCCGCCATCCACGCCATCCAGCACGACCCGGCGACGGGCGAGTTAAGCGGGGCGGCGGATAGGCGGTTGGATGGGAATGTGTTGGGGTATTAGCGGTCGGTACGGGCCAGTGGCCGTTGGGTTGTCAGCACGGGCCGTTGGCCCTTTCAGCCGTCGGTACGGGCCTGCGGCCCTTTCAGTGACCACTTTCGCGAACACTCCCACTGACCGCCGAAAGGGCCTCCTGGCCCGTACTGACCGCTGACAGCTAACATCTACAACCGCCTCGGCAAATAACTCGTCCCCCACGCCGTCGCCAGCTGAAGGGCAGCCAGGAGCAGGTAGAAGACCCAGAACGGGGCGACGAGCAGGGTGAGGAAGACGAGGGCCTGGGTCAGCAGGGAGGAGGTTTCGCGCCAGGTGGTGAAGACCATGGTCATGGCGGTGCGTTCGCGGGGGCGGACGAGGCGCATGAAGGGGATGTTGGACAGGACATCCATAGTGGCCGCGCCCAGCGAGCCGACAAACCAGAAGAGGATGCCCAACGGTTGGGATTCGCCCAGCAAGCCCAGGGCAAGCAAACTGCCGCCCACCAACACCGAACAACCCATCAGCACCTGGCGCGTACCAAAGCGATCAGCCAGCCAGCGCACCGCCGGGCTCAGGAGCAGCAGACCGCTGGCCATTGACAGCAAGACGCCGCCCAACCAGACTGGCAGATCCGCCTCAACGACGTAGATCGGGCCGTAAACAAAAAGGGCGCTCCAGAAGCAGGCCCGGCTCAGGGCGATGAGATAAGCCAGCCGCAGCCGGGGTTGAGCCCAATAGCGCCGCACCGACTTAAGCGGGTTTTCAGCTCGCAGTGTGCCGGCCCGAATCACCTCATCATGCCCCAGGCGCAGCCACCAGAAGTAGCCGATCACGGCGGCCGCGATAATGCCGGTAAAGGTGTAGACGACGACCGGCCGGTATTCCGCATACAACCAGCCCCCCAATGACGGCGCCACCAGCCAGGCCAGCCCCACCAGCACCATGCGCCGCGATTCGTTCTGGGCCAGCTCCTTCTTGCCGATGTAGGCCATGATGTATAGCGACATGCAGACCGAAAACATCGAGGCGCCGGCTGAGCGCAAGCCGATCCCGAGGGCAAACAGGACCGGCCGGCCGACCGAAAACAGCAGCACCGAAACGATCAGGAACAGACCACCCAACGTCACCAGACCACGTCGCGTCAGCAGCCGCTCCAGGTAGGCCAGATTAATGGTGAAGATGAGCGTGAAAATGGTGCTGGCAAAATAGACAGAGGCAATCACATCCTTGCTGCCAAACGCCTTCAGGGCCACCAGCGGGATCACACTGACCAATGTCGCTCGGGCAAAACCATCCAGGCCCGACAATCGCGCCAGTGATCCACCCACATCGTTGGACAACTGGCTCAAAAAGAGCGGCCGGCGAATAAACATGGCTCACCCTCCCTGCTCATACAAAGATGTCGACCCGATGATACCCGTCTTGCCGGGTTCGGGCAGCTTTGCGCTCCTCCCGGCCCTTTGCCGGTTATAATGCATCATCAACATTGACGACGAGGCGACGACATGACCCAATTGGCCAACAAAACCATCCTCATTACCGGCGCGGCCGGCGGCTTCGGCCAGGAATTTGCCCGCCAGCTTCTCGCCAGGGGTAACCAGCTCATCCTGACCGATTGGCAAGCAGAGCCGCTGGCCCAATTAGCCACCAACGCTACTGGGCCTGGCCAGGTCCTGGCTCATTTCGCCACCGATCTGCTCGCCCTGGATGGCCCAGAAACCCTTGCCCGCCAGACCCAAGAGCTCGATACGCCAGTTGACATCCTGATCAACAACGCCGGCACCGCTGTTTTTGGCCGCGTCGATGAAGTGCCTGCAGAGCAATGGCAACGGGTCGTGCAGCTAAATTTGATGGTGCCGATGGCGTTGAGCGCCGCCTTCGCCGCGCCCATGATTCAGCGGGGTAGCGGCCACATCGTCAATATCTCCTCCGTGGCCGGCTGGACGGCTGACATCGGCCTGTCCGCCTATGCCGCCAGCAAGTTTGGCCTGCGCGGCTTCAGCGAGACCATCGCCGCTGAGCTACGGCCTCACAACGTCAAGGTGTCAGTCGCGTTTCCCTTTTTCAGCCGTACGCCTATTTTGAATTCGCCCCGTTTTGGCAGTTATGCCGTTGACCGGCCGGCGACCGACGCCATTCCCGGCATTACGGAGCCGGCCGCTGTGGTGGCGGCCATGCTGACGGGCATCGAGCGCGATCAGCTGCATATTTTCCCAGACCGGACCGGCCGGACCCTCTATCGGCTCAGCCGTTACACCCCGCGCCTGTTCGCCTTTTTGCGCCGCCGTATGACGCTGGCCAACCAGCTGCCCGCCAATTAGAGTAAAAGTCATAGCTCACTTTCCCCGCACCTGACCTATAATAAGCGTCACGATGCTGGCCGCTCTCCGCAAACTCCTGCGCCATCCGCGCCCCGCCCATCTCGGTAAATACCGGATGGAATGGCTGACCCGCGTCCCGCAGCCCACCACCCGCATCACCGACAACGTCCCCCGGATGCCCAAACGGGCCGATTTTTTTATCCGCTCCGGTTATGGCGATCTCGGCGAGCGCCAGAAAAAAGAGGTCCGTCGCTTCACCCGCAAGATGCCTCTGAACAACGCCTTTGGCCAGGTCATGGGCGCCATCACGCCGCTGCAACGGGGCAGCGCCAGGGAAGAGCCGGTCGAAATGCCGGCTGATCTCCAGGAACGATCCAATCATCTAAAATCGCTGTGCTACTTTCTGGATGCCGATATCGTCGGGATCTGTCGGGTGCCAGAGTATGCCTGGTATTCCCACGACCGCGGCGGCACACCCATCCCGGCCCGGCACCAATACGCCATCGTGATTCTCGTCGACCAGGGCTACGAGACGATGGCGGGCTCCAGCGGTGACGACTGGATCAGCGCCTCGCAGAGCTATCGCGCCTACCTCCGCGGTGCCGAAGTGGCTACCGTCGTGACCAGCTACCTCCACGAACTGGGCTACGAGGCCCAGGCCCACACCAACAGCGACAGTGACGTCCTGCATTTGCCGCTTTTGTTGCTGGCCGGGCTAGGCGAGCTGGGCCGCATGGGCGAAGTGGTTATCAACCCGTTCCTGGGACCGCGCTTCAAGACGTCGGTTGTGACGACCAACCTGGAGTTGGCGGTTGACCAGCCCATCGATTTTAACCTGCAGAAGTTCTGCGAAAGCTGCCGCAAATGCGCCCGGGAATGCCCTTGTGGCGCCATCAGCTACGAAGACAAGGTGATATTTAACGGCTACGAGATCTGGAAACCGGACGTGGAGGCTTGTGCGCGGTATCGGGTGCAGAATCCGGCCGGTTCCGGCTGTGGCCGCTGCATGAAGGTCTGCCCCTTTAACAAGCCGGGCCTACTCCACCAACGCTTCGCCCTCTGGCTGGCCATCAAATTTCCCGCCAGCCACAAACTGCTCATCTGGCTAGACGACGCCCTGGGCTACGGCGAGCGCGAACCGATCTGGCGCTGGTGGCTCGACTTTGAATGGGTCGATGGCAAATTACGCCGGCCAGCCAAAACCAACGAGCGCGACCTGCGCCCCGAAAAACCTGAGCCGCCATTGCGCCGCAAAATCACCTTCTACGACTTCGACAACGCGCCGCCCCCCGGCGCGACCGAAGCCATCCCCCTCCGCCAGAAAAGAGAACGCCCAGAAGCTACCGACCAATGAGTTTAGCTAGACACCCGTCGGGTAGTGGACCCGTCGGGTAGTGGACCCGTCGGGTGGCGGACCCGTCGGGTTGGCGTAAAATACATATGTCCCTACCCCTTTTGTTCTCTTTTCAGGAGGAAATATGAGTTCGCCGACCCCATCTACCGCGCAGGCCAACAAGATTGTCCGGGAAAATCTGCTGCCTGGCTCGCCCTCAACCGAGTGGGATATCAATGGCTGGGGCGACCCGTCCATTCAAGGCTTCGCCACCGACATCAGCATCAACCTCGGCGAGACCGTCGCTTTCAAGATTAAGACAGCTTCCGACAACTATCGCATCGATATCTACCGGCTCGGCTATTACGGCGGCCACGGCGCCCGCCTCGTCGATTCCATCTTGCCATCCGTCACTCTGCCACAAGAACAGCCTGAAGGCATCCGCGATCCAGTCACGCGCCTCTACGACTGCGGCAACTGGGCCGTCTCTGCCTCCTGGACCGCCCCGGCCGATGCCACTTCCGGCGTCTACATCGCCCGCCTGGTGCGCCAGGATGATCAGCCGGGCAGCTGGCGCGCTGACAATGGTCAGGATAAACCGGTTGACCCGCCAGATACGGGCGCCCACGCCTACGGCTCCTCCGGCCGAGGCCGCCTGGCCAACGCCCTGCGCGAACCGCGCGCCAGCCACATCTATTTCATTGTCCGTGATGACGACGGCGGCGCCGAGATCCTGTTCCAGACCGCTGACACCACCTGGCAAGCGTACAACCGCTATGGCGGCCACAGCACCTACGCCGAACTGGACGAGACCTATCCGCGCGTCCATGGCGCCCGGGCTACCCGGGCTCACAAAGTCAGCTACAACCGGCCCTTCGAGACCCGTCATTATCGCGCCGTCAACATGGTTTTTAATGGCGAATATCCGTTTATCCGCTGGCTGGAGAAAAATGGCTACGACGTCAGCTATTTCACCGGCCTGGACAGCGACCGGCGCGGCGAGGAAATCCTCAAGCACAAGCTGTTCATGTCCGTGGCCCATGATGAATATTGGTCGGGCGACCAGCGCAAACATGTCGAAGCGGCCCGCGCCGCCGGCGTCCATCTCGCCTTTTTCAGCGGCAACGAGGTTTACTGGAAGATCCGCTGGGAGGAGAGCGTCGATGGCGCCGGGACACCGTATCGGACGATGGTGGTCTACAAGGAGACGCACGATAAAGCCAAAATCGACCCCAAGGCTGACACCTGGACCGGCAGTTGGCGTGACGATCGACCATACAACCCTGAAGGGCCCCAGCCAGAAAACGCCTTGACCGGCACGATATTTACCGTTGATGCCTGGCGCAATGATCCGCTGGTGGTGCCCTATGAATACAGCCGGCTGCGCTTTTGGCGGAACACCAAGGTGGCTGAGCTGGAGCCGGGTGAGCGAGCGATTATGCTGCGCGGCCTGCTGGGGCATGAATGGGATGAAGATATTGACAACGGGTTCAGACCGGCCGGTCTCTTCCGCCTCTCCGAAACCACCGTCGACAACGTCCCCTACCTCCAGGACCAGGGCAGCATCGACGATTCCGGCACCGCCACCCACCACCTGGTCATGTACCGCCACGAAAGCGGCGCGCTCGTCTTCGGTGCCGGCACCGTCCAATGGGCCTGGGGGCTGGATGGCCACCACGACAGCGAAACCGGCGTGCCGCCCGAGCGGGCCAACGCCTACAACACCCGGATCGGCGTCGACATCCTGGCCCCGGACCGCAACATCCAACAGGCCACGGTTAACCTGTTTGCCGACATGGGCATCCAGCCAACCACACTGGAAACCGGCCTGGTCGCCGCAGCGCCATCGACCGACCATGAAGCGCCCACATCCAGTATCATCCAACCAGTCGAGGACGCTGAATTACCCATCGGCCCGGTTCTCATTCAGGGGACAGCCCAGGATATCGGTGGCGGCGTTGTGGCGGCGGTCGAGGTCAGTGTGGACGGTGGTCAGCGCTGGCACCCGGCGACGGGCCGCGAACAATGGCAATTTTACTGGCGCCCTGAGGCCCCCGGCAGCTATTCTATTTGTTGCCGGGCCGTTGATGACAGCGGTAATCTGGAAGAGTGTCAGGCACAGGTGACTGTGATTGTAAAGTAGGCTCGCAGGGCGCGGAGCGCCCAAGAGCAGACCTGGCGACGCATAGCGTCACCACGAGAAACGAAGTGGGGCGCCTTGCAAGGCGCCCCCACTTCCTAAAACGGCTTACTCACCCACAAAATCAGCAGATAACTCAAATACCCCGCCAGCACCCCCACACCAAACTGGCGCGTCCGGTAAATCGCGACGCCAGCGACAGCCAGGGCAATGACCTTGCTCGGCAACACCACCGGATCGCGAATGACCGACGGCGTCACCAGCGCGGTAAACACGGCAATGGGCACATAATGCAGGTAGCGGGTCAGCCAGGACGCTTTGCCCAGCGATTCCAGCGAAAAACCGCTCAGCCGGCAAAGAAAGATAATGACGGCGCTGCTGCCAATCAGCAGATTAATGTTCATTTCGCACCTCCGCCGTGGTCGGTGACCAATATTTCTCCAGTAGGAGCCCAACTGCCGGCCCTATCAGGGCCACCAGCAACACTGTGCGGCTCCCCAGCCCCATCTTGACGAACAAGACCGCCAGCCCCACACTGACCAAGCCCACAAGTAAATCAAGACGATTCTTGATCACCAGGACCAGCAGCAGGAAAAAAGTCAGTGGCACCACAAAATCAAGGTAACGGATATCGACATCGATAAAGAAGGAACCCAGCCATAAGCCCAGCCCGGTAAACAGATTCCAGGCGGTATACATGCTGAGTTCGGCCCCCAGCAGATAGGGCATCTTTTGCTTGATCGTGGTCGCCACCGTCACACCAAAGGCCGCATCCGTCAGGAAGAAGCCATACAGGAACTGGGCCGCCCGCGAGAAGCGAATTTCCTTCGTCAGCGTCAGGCCGTAAAGCAGATGGTGAATGTTCATCACCAGCATCGTCAACAGCACAATTTGGGCCGAGGCGCCGGCCGCAAACAGCTCAACCAGGGCCAGCTGGGCTGCCGATGTGAACATGAAGAGGCTCATCATCTGGATGCTGCCATCCGGGATGCCCGCCGTGCGCGCCGCGATCACGAAGGCGAAGGCAAACGGCGCCGCCGCCAGCCAGAGCGGCAGGATGGCGGCAAAACCCCGGCCGAACGGGCTTTGCCAGGCCTGTTGCAGCCGATTGTTAGCCGGGACGGTATTCATACATATGCTCCACAAGTTCCTTTGAGCCGGTCAAATGGGCGCCATCCGCTTCCGCTGCCAGCTGGAAACCGTGCAGCTCATAGAGGTGGCGGGCCGCATCCAGCCCGGGAAATGTCGTCAGGTAGATGCGTCCGAAGCCTTTGTCATGACAGAAAGCCATCGCCTGGTTCATTAGCCGGTGGCCGATGCCGGTGCCCTGGTAAGCCGGATCGATGATGAACCAGCGCAGCCGCGCTTCACCGGCCGGTTCCCCCGACCCCACAATAAAAATGCCGCCAGCAACCGTCGCCCCATCCAGGGCAAACCAGGCGCCATCCAACTCCGGGTTGAAGTTCAGATAAAACTTGCCAATCCCGGCCGCGACGGAAGCCTCAAAATAACGGCCCAGATTCCAGTTCTGCCGGTAATAACTGCCGTGCAGCTCGATAATCCGGCCAATGCTGCCGGCCACATAGTCACTAATCTCGATTTCACTCATACCCTGTCATCCCGAGCGTCCACAATTGCGAACCACACTCATCAAGAAAAAGCGAGGGACCTCTCCGCCCACCCCGCATTTGTCCCATCCAACCGCCAACCGGCCACCCAACAAACTCACCATGCACCCGGCCCATTCACATGAAGAAGTGTAGAATGATGTCTCTATATTGTCATAGACTTTAAAGACGAATTTTGCCATGCATACCCAAACCGCCGGCGGCCAACGCCTGCGCACCCTGCGCAAATATTACGGCAAAACCCAGCTGGACGTAGAGCTGGAGGCGAATCTCGGCACCGGCTACCTCCAGCGGGTGGAAACCGGCCGGGTCAAACAGCCGGAGCAATACACCCTCGAACGCATCCTGGTCGCCCTGAGCGCCAGCTACAACGAACGGCGCGAGACCCTCGCCTGCTTTGGCTACCTCGTCGATGCCCCCATCCCCGATGCGGGCGAAATCGCCTGGGCCATCAACCATTGCCAGGCCGAACTCGACCACGCCTTTTTCCCCGCCTACCTGTTGGATTGCGCCCACCGGCTGTTGGCCTGGAACCGGCCGGCGCCGCATCTATGGGGCGATGGCGCCACAAGCGCGTCAGGTGTCTATGCCTCCATGCTCAACCTCGTCTTTGACACCAGCTCCCGCTTCGGCCAGAGCATCGCCAACCCCGACGCCTTCCTACCCGCCCAGATCCGGGCCCTGTGCTACGAATGGCAATGGTTCCAGGACGAGCCCTGGTACAAAGCCTTGCTCGATGAGATGATGCGGCTGCCCCGGTTTCATCATTACTGGACCCTGATGGCTGATGAGCTGACCCCATTCCCGGCCCGCCCCCTCACCGAGCTAATCTTCGCTCCCCCCGACGAACCCCGCCTGACCTTCCGTCTCGTCTCCGAGCGCTTTGTCACTGACCAGCGCTTCCGCATCATCTACCTGCTGCCGGCCGACACAGCCACGACCGAACAATGCTGGCGCTGGCAGGCCGAAGCTGGCGCTTCGCCCCAGCCCGGGGATGATCTATAATTCCCCCATGTCCCTCACCATCCAGCTGCGGCCGGCCCAGGCCGAAATTCTCAAGTACCAGGACGGGTTGATGGCGGTCAGCGCCGTGCCCGGCAGCGGCAAGACGTTTACGCTTTCGTTACTGGCGGCGCAGCTCATCGCCGCCGGCAAGGTCGAGGTGACCAAAGGCCAGCAAATCCTGGTCGTCACCTACATGAATTCCGGCGCGGACAACTTCCGCCGCCGCATTCGCGAGCACCTGGAGGCGCTGGGCGTGCCACCGGCCGGTTACGACGTCCGCACCCTGCACAGCCTCGGCCTGGAAATTGTCCGCCTGGCCCAGGGCGGCGGCAGCCGCACCAGCGTCGGCGCCAACGATCTGCTGGTGCTGGATGAGGCCCAGAGCAACCTGTACCTGACCCGCGCCGTCGACAACTGGCGGACCGCCCATCCCGACGAATGGGCTTCGTTCCTGCCCGAAGGCGACCAGCGCACCCTGAACCAATGGCGCAACATCGTCGAACGAACCGCCCGCGCCTTCATCCGCACCGCCAAAAACGAGCGCTATCAGCCATTTCAGATTTACGACCAGCTCCAACTGAGCCAGACTACTGACCTGCATGATTTTGCGGCCGACGAGTCAGAAATCGCCTACGAGTTTGTCAGCATGTTCGCCGGCATTTACGGCCAATACCAGACCATTCTCAGCCGCCAGGGCGCCCTGGATTTTGACGATCTGATCTGGCAGGCGGCCAATCTGGTTGAGCAGCGCGAGGATATCGCCGTCGCTCTGGCCCAGCGCTGGCCCTACGTGCTGGAAGATGAAGCTCAGGACAGCGTGCCGCTCCAGGAAGTCCTGCTCGGTGGGCTGGCCCGGCAGACCGGCAACTGGGTCCGGGTCGGCGATCCCAACCAGGCGATCACGACGACGTTCACCGCCGCCGATCCGAAATATTTCAAGCAGTTTATCGCCCGGCCTGAGGTCGAGTTGCAGCCGCTGCCCAATTCCGGCCGGTGCGCCGTGCCGATCCTGGAGGCGGCCAACACCATCATGCATTGGGTGAGCGACCATCACCCGGTGCCGGAAGTGGCGGCCCAGACCTTTTTGCGGCAGGAGATTTTGCCGACACCGGCCGGTGATGCCCAACCCAATCCCCCCTTCGGCGACATCCGCATCAAGGTTTACCGCAACCGGGAGGATGAGGAACTGCCCAAAGTCGCCCGGCTGGCCCAGGCTTACGCCGAGAAATACCCGGAGCAGACGCTCGCCATCCTGGTCTCCACCAACGACATCGGCCACCAGATCGCTGAACACCTGGAGGCGGCCAAGGCGGAATACGACAACCTGCTCCGTGGCGGCAGCCGCGAACGGCGCATCGCCAGCGCCCTCCACGCCCTGCTGGCCATCCTGGCCGAACCGCTATCGCGCAAGCACCTCGAAACCGCGTATGGCGCGCTCTACGAAATCGGCCATCCCGCCGTCGCCGCTGCCCGCTGGGCCGGTACCGAGGAGGCCGCCACTGCGCTGGAACGACGCAAGACGCTCCTGCGCAGTGCCGGCAACGTGGAGGCTCTTTTGTTCCCACGGGCTGGCGAATCATTTGCCGCAGCCCTGCCGGACGGCGTCGCCAAATCAGATGAACTGCTCGATCTGGAACAGTTTTTGGCCTTTATCCGCCACGTCTTCACCTTCAGGCCGCTGCCCATCGACGACCTGGCCCTGGCCCTGGGCGACGAACTGTTCGCCAGCGGCAGCGCCGACCAATTAGACCTGGCTCTGGCTTACCAGCTCGCCGGCGTACTGCGGCGCTGGCGCGATGCTGAGCCAGACTGGCGCCTGCCCGAACTCGTCGCCCAACTCGGCGACGTCGCCGCCGGCCGTCGCCAGCTGCCCATCAACGACCCGACCGAGCTGGGCTTCGAACCGACGCCCGGCCGTATCACCCTCATCACCCAGCATAAGGCCAAGGGGCTGGAGTGGGACGCCGTCTTCCTGGTCGGCGTCGACGCCCGCTGGTTACCCGGCAACCTGGACGGCTTCTTCCTCGGCACCTACGAATTCCTGGGCGGCAACCCGGAAGCGCTCGTCACCGCCCAACTGCTGTATCTGATGCAGGGGCACGATGGCACCCTGCCCGGTCGCAGCGCCACGGAAACAGCCAATATCGACGTCATCAGCGAGCGGCTGCGCCTCTTCTACGTCGCCCTCACCCGCGCCCGTCGCTTCCTCCACATCTCCCGCAGCCGCGCCACCCGCAGCTACAACCGCGAACGCCCCGCCGAGCCGGCAACGGTGATGGGGGTGTTGTATGAGTATTTGGGGGAGTTGAAGAATAGGTGATCAGTACGGGCCGTTGGCCCTTTCAGCCGTCGGTACGGGGCTACGCCCCTTTCAGTGAACATACACTGACCGCTGAAAACGAGCGCAGCGAGTGTACTGACCACCGAAAGCGCAGCGTACTAACTGCTATTCGCTCTTTCGCCCCTAACATACTAAAATACCCCCTATCTACAGGAAAATGTCACCGAATGTGACCGGCCGGTTGAAATTGTCTATGAGCGTTGACAATCCCTTCTTCCATCGCGGCGCTATTCGCCGGGCTCGTGATTTCCATGGGCGCCAAAATGAAACGGAGCAGATCCTGGGGTTGCTGCGCAACAGCCAGAGCGTCTCCCTGATCGGCCCACGCCGTATCGGCAAGAGCTCGCAGCTGTTGCATCTACTGCGGGACCAGGTGCGGCAACCGTATGGGCTGCAATCGCCAAACTGCCTGTTCCTGCTGATCGATTGCCAGGAGTTGGGCGGCTCGCCGCCGGAAGAAGTGTACGATGCTTTGCTCACCGGCCTCCTGGACGCCGCCGCCGGCATGGAGGTTGGCGCCGTCTCGCAGCGGGGCACCTACCACGCCCTGGACCGGGCGCTCAACAACATCACCCAGGCTGGCGCCGCGGTAGTGGTCTTGTTGGATGAGTTTGAGCTGCTGGCAGCCAATGAGCAGCTCACGCCCTACTTTTTTGCCCGCCTGCGCGGCCTGACCACCAAATATGGCCTCTCCTACGTTACGGCCAGCCAGAAACCGCTCTTTGCCATCACGGCGGATGAGAAAATCCTGAGTTCGCCCTTTTTCAACATCTTCGTCACGCTGCCCTTGGGCTTGTACTCGCATGAAGAAGCAACCAGTTTGCTGGCCGAGCGCTTGCAGGGCACCGAAATCACTTTTCCTGACGAACTGCGGGAACGGCTGGTGCGCTTTGTCGGGCCCCATCCGTTCTTCCTGCACATCGCCGGCTATCATGCTTACCAGCAGATTCAACAAAACGACGATCAATATGAAGCCAGCCTCTGGCCCCAGATTGAAAATGCAGTGGAAATGGAAGCGGCCTCGCATCTCAATTACATCTGGCAAAACCTGAGTACCGATGAACAGTACGCCCTGGCCATCGCCGATGGCCCGGTTGATAATTTGCGCCTGCTGGAGCAGCAATGCTTGCTGATTCCCATTGACAGGGGCCACCAGTATGCCAGCGTCATGCTGCACCGCTTTGTGCGCCGCCAGGATGTTGACGGCATTCTCCAGGCTGGCCCCTTCGTGATCGACCCGAACCGGCATCAGGTCAAAGCGTACGGTCAGGAAATGAGCCTGACGACCTCCCAGTTCAACATCATGCGCTGCCTGGTGGAAAATGCGGGCAATGTCGTCCATGGGGAGCAGTTGGAAGAGGCCGTTTGGGGGGAAAGTCTGCGCGATGATCCAGACCGGCTCAAAACATTGATCAAGCGGTTACGCCGGGCCCTGGAGCCGCATGGCAACTGGGTTGTCAGCGAACGGGGCGTTGGCTACGCTCTGCGCGCGCCGGAAGATTAGGTCGTGGCTGGCTGCAGCGCCAGGCCGGATCTGAACACGTATTACCAGCAGGCGGCTGGAATGGCGTAATGACACCACGTCGCAACACAGGCATAAAGCTACTCCTCAGCGTGATCGGGCTGCTTCTGTTGTTTTGCCTCAGCGCCCCCCAAACCAAGGCCCAAATCACCACCGATTCCGTTTATTGGCAATTTGGCGCCGTCGGCGAACTGGATCACGTCTGGCACGCGGACATGGACGCGGATGGCATTGAGGAGTTCGCCATCGGCGCGGCCCAAAATCGTGTCAGCTTGCTGGACGCGGGCGGGCAACCTCTCTGGCCTGAACCCTATTCGGCCGTCAATCCCATCCAGCAGCTACTCAGCGCCCCCCTGGACCCGAGCAATCCTGGCTGGCATTCGCTTATCTTGAGTGATGCAGCCAATCTGTATGCCCTCAATCAGGCGCGGGAGCTGGAGTGGCAACTGTCGCTGCCGGCCGTCCCGGTCCAGGTGGCAGTTTATCAGCCCCCGGAACAACGGGCTGCCTGGTTCGTCGTGGCCCTGGAATCAGGCGAACTCCTGGTCGTCGACAACACAGGCGTGATTCAAACCGTCGATCTTGGGCTGCCAACAGGGCCTGGTGCGCCGGCCCAGAATGCCAACCCGCAGTTGGCCATCGCGCCGTTCCTCAATGCGACCCAGCCCGCCATCGCCTTCAGCTATACCCGGGCTGACAATCAATCTGAATTATTCCTGCTGACGCCAGGCGGATTGGTCCAGCAAACGACCTTACCCATACTCATCAGCGCGATAACCGCCGCCGATTTTATCCCTGGCGAACGGGCGCTTCTGGCACTGGGTGGCGCTGACGGGGAACTGTTGCTTTATGCCGGCGCCAGCCAGGAATGGTGGCGCACGCCGTTCGTCGGGCATGAGATCACGGCTTTAGCGATGATGCAGCACCTTTCCGAGCGCTTCCTGATTGCCGGCAACGATGCCGGCCGGTTAGTCGCTTACGATCGCTTCGGCCGCCGCCAATGGACGACGCCCCTGACCGACAATCCCATCAACCGCATCCTGAGTATCTCGGCTAATCCGGCCGGTAGCGTCGTCGGCCAGAGCTTTAGCCTGGCCGTTTCCGTCGGCAGCCTCGTCCAACAGGATTCCCAGCTCGTTCTCCTGGACCGCAACGGCCAGGCGCTACCCGACCGCTACAGCTCCACCTCCAATCAGGGCCTTTCTCGCCTTGTCGACATCAACCGCGACGGCCACCCTGAGCTGTTCCTCGTCCGCTTCAGCACCGGCACCTTATTCGACCCGGGCATCGGCGTCGGCGAAAACCTGGTGAACTGGACCTACGACATCTCCGCTGCCCCGCGCACAGCCGAAGTGGTCGATATCAACGGCGACAATCAGGATGAGCTCCTCATCGGCGCCCGCGACGGGCGTTTGCATCTGATTGAAAACGATGGCGACGAGCTCTGGGTCCAATCCTTCGCCGGCGAGATCTCCTTTGTTGAATATCTGCCCCGGGGTGTGGATGACGAACCCACGATTGTGGTCGTCCACAACCTGCGCCAGGTTGGCGCCGATGGCAACGAGTCGGTCATTGGCAACCTGGCGGTCTTGCGAGCCAATGGCGCCATCTTCCCGGATTGGGGCAACGAGGAGCTGACCAACACCGCCATCACAAGTTTGCTGATTCACGACATTAACCGGGACAACCGGCCGGAAATCATCATCGGCACCCGCAGCGGCGAAATCGTCACGCTGAGCCTCGACCGGCGTATCTACTGGCAAACAAATATCGAGAATGGCGTTGAGTTCCTCGTGGGTCTGGACAACGGCGGCAACGGGCGTGCGGCCCTGATGGCGGGCAATCAGACGCAGCAGCTCCGCCTCATCAGCAACAAAGGCGCCCAATCCATCCCTGTCACCTATTTCCAGGACATCGTCGACATTCAACCGCTGATCGCCACCGGTGGGCTCAAGACGCACCTGGCCGTAGCTATCGAGGATGGCGGCATACGCGGTCTGGATGATTTTGGGCGCTCGCTGTGGCAGTACGATTTGCAGGCGGATCCGTTGTTTGCCATACCGGCCGGTAGCAACTCCTTCGTCGTGGCGACCGACAATGATCAGCTCATTCGGTTGGCCACCAATGGCGGCGAAAACCAGGCCAACGAATTGTGGCATATCGACGATCTTGGCCGTATTTCCGCCGTCTTCTGGGGCGACCTGGACGGTGATGGCTGGGACGATGTCGCCATCGGCAACCGGGACGGCCGCCTCTTCCTGTATGGCTCAGACGGCCGTACCCGCTGGGGTGATCTGACGCTGCCCAGCGAGGTAACCTTTGTCCGCGGCATGCGCCGGGCAGCCAATGCGCCGCCGGAGCTCCTGGTCGTGACCGGCAACGGCTTTGTGACCCATTTCCGGGCCCAGGCGAACCGGCCCCCGCTGCTGGTCAAACCAAAGGTCATCGTCAACAACGGCCAATACTCTATTTCCGTCGAAGCGATTAATGTCGAAGAGAATGAAGCTGTCCAGGTCACCCTGGAACTTTTCAACCCCGTCAGCGGGCAATGGACAGTGCACTCGCGCCAATCGAGCCGCAACGACCCGTTACTCTGGCAGCTCAATCCCAATGACCTTGCTTCTGCTGGTGTGCGTTACCGCTTTTACTACGACGACGGCACCAATCAGGGCCGGGTTGAGCCCGCCCCAGGACCGGCGCCAGAGCTGTCCCCGACAAGCCCCAACTATCTGCCGATGGCCATCATCCTCGGCATCATGGCCGTGATCGCTGGTGGCTATGTGTTGCGCGCGACGCGCACGCTTGATGCCCGCGTCGCCCGCTTTTACCGACGCCTGAAGAGCAATCCCGCCGCCACCATGGATCTGCTTGAGGTCGCCTACAACATCAGCGGTGGCTCGCCTGATTACCTGCTCAATCTGTCCAGCCGGGCCCGCGCCGAAAACAACCGGCTCGTGGCCAGCCTGGCCGACGGGCTGTACTTGCTGGCCGACCGGCCGGGCGCCGGCCTCGAAATCATCGAAAGCGCCCTGCAGGAAGGGCTGGCCCAGGGTGAGCGCTGGCATAAGTTAGCCACCTGGCACGATTTTATCGCCGTCTCCCATGCCCTTTTCAAGGCCCCATCCATCACCGAAATTACGCTCCTGCGCCCCCGCTACCTGACCATGCTGGAAAGGCGCGAGACGCCGATTAACCTGGGCGCCAGCATCGGCGCCCTGGAAAAGCCGCTGAATAATTTGCGTGACAGTGAACGGGTTGAGCTGTTTGAGGACCGCTTTGTCTATCTCAACGCCGCCACCACATCACTACGCGAATTGATTCAGAAGCTGACCTGGTACCCGACCTCGATCGAGGCCGACATCTTGCTCGCCCTGGCGGAGCGTTGGAGCGGTCTGATCGAGGCGGAGATTGAGGGGTTGCGGGGACAGGCTCGATTGGTCATTTCCCTGGCCACGCAGCGCGTTATCCCAACTGATGAAGCGACCATCGTGCTGGAAATCAGCAATGAGGGGAAGGCGCCGGCCGAACAGGTCCAGGTCGAGCTGGTACCAGATCCGGCCTACGAGGTGATTCGCCAGCCGGATCTGATTCCGTTGTTACCGGCCGGTCGTACCCGCAAAGCCAACGCCATCATCCGCCCGCTGGTCGCGGACCGCTTCCGCCTCAGCAGCCACATCAGCTACAGCGACCGCGTCGAAGAGCTAAGGACCATTCCCTTCGGCGACATGGTCCACCTGCTCACGCCGGTGCGCGATTTCTCACCCGTGCTCAATCCGTATGCGCCCGGCACCCCGCTGCGCCGGCACAGCCCGCTCTTTTACGGCCGTGAGGATATCTTTAACTTCATCACTGAGTCAGCCAGCCGGCGTGATCAGCAGCAGATTCTCATCCTGGTTGGCCAACGGCGCACTGGCAAGACATCTACGCTGCTGCGCCTGGGCAATCACCTGCCCGACGATCTCGTTCCCGTCTACATCGATTGCCAATCCCTGGGCGTTGTCGAAGGCATGGGCGCCCTGTTCCACGACATTGCCTGGCTGATAAGCGACGCCTTGCTGGAGAAAGGAATTGAGCTGCCGGTGCCGGATATGCCCATCTGGCAGGAAAACCCGACCAATTACTTCCAGCGCCAGTTTATCCCCCAGGCTTTGGCCAGCCTGCCGGACAACGCGCGCCTCTTGCTGGTATTTGATGAATTTGAAGCGTTTGAGGATCTGGTCAAGCGGGATATTCTGCCGCCCACATTATTTCCCTATCTGCGCCACCTGATGCAGCATGGCCGCCGGCTCAACTTTGTCTTTGTCGGTACGCGCCGTCTGGAAGAGATGACCAGCAGCTATTGGTCTGTGCTATTTAACATCGCCCTGTATAAGCAAATCGGCTTCCTGAATCCGGAAGCGGCCCATCGCCTGATTACCGAGCCAGTTGCGCCGAACATCATCTATGATGATCTGGCGCTGGACAAAATCCTGCGGGTCACGGCCGGCCACCCCTATTTCCTGCAACTGGTTTGCTACACGCTGATCAACCGGGCCAATAAAGAGAAATCCGGCTACATCACCATATCCGACGTAAACGCCGCCATCGACGAGATGCTACGGCTGGGCGAAGTCCATTTTGCCTATATGTGGCAGCTCTCCAGCCATACAGAGCGAGCCCTCCTTACCGCCATCGCCCATCACATTGAGCCGGACGCTCCGTTCCACCCGATCGACCTGGCCCAATATCTCGAGCGCTTTGGTATCCGTCTCAAGCCAGCCGAAATCACAGCCGGGCTGGAAGCGTTGGTTGAACGGGAGATTTTGCAGGAAGTGAATGCCGAAGGGGCCAGCCTGTTCGCCTTTAAGATCGGTCTGGTTGGTCTATGGACAGCTCAAAACAAAAGTCTGAGCAAGTTGTATGATTTGGGTCAACCTACAGCTGAACGGCGCCCTACCCGGCCGGAACGCCCCTGAACTTAACCGAAGTCAACGAAAATTAGCAGGCAATTCGCGCGGCACCCAATGATCCCGCAATGTGCCGCTTTCGTCGTCCTTTAGCGCCGCCCAGCTGGTGATCGGCAGCTCGATACAGGCGACGGCGGCTGTCGGCATGCCGGTCGTCAGGCCTGTCAACGCCTCGACCAGATCCTCCATGCCCGGATTGTGCCCCACAACCATGACGCGCTCATAATTGTCAGCCAGACTTCGCAGCGCCTGGATGTACGTGCCAGGACTGGCCAGGTAAAACTGGCGCGTTACCTTGAGTTCTTCATCATAGCCGGAGGCCAGGGCAACCAACTCCGCTGTCGTCAATGCCCGTTCGGCGGCCGAGCTGATGATCAGCTCCGGGGTCATATCCTGATGCTTGATCCAGCGCCCCATGCGCGGCGCATCATAACGACCTTTTTCGTTCAGGGGTCGCTCAAAATCACTCAAATTCTGATTCGACCAGCTGGATTTGGCGTGGCGAAGGACAAGTAACGTTTTCATGACCTTCGTTTTAACACCTTCGCCCGGATGCGACCACAAGTTGACATTGTGTCACATTTACACTTATAATAAGTGTGCTATCTACACTTTATCAGCAGCGTCGCCGGGAGTCCATCATGAGCGCCAGCCTCGAGTTATATTGCCAGGGAAAACGTATCAAGATCAGAGCCGACCAACTTATCAAACGGGGCGGCGAAGGGGCGGTTTATCGACATGAGGGCCGGGCCATCAAAATTTATGATCAGCCACTGCCCGATCGTATCCAACGCCTGCGTCGCTGGCTGGAACGTATGCAAAAACAGCCCTTGCCGCCGCAATTCATCGTTCCGGAGGCGCTTGTCACAGACAAAACAGGACAGGTAACCGGCTTCACCATGCCGCTGCTACCGTCAGGCGCCATCCCCCTCAAGGCCCTCTGCCATCCCAACGGCGCCGCCCAGGCCGGCTGGCAGCTGCGTGATGCCGCTGCCCTCCTGCCCCGCCTCTGGGCCGATCTGCAGCTGCTGCACCGGCAAGGCATTGTCGTAGGTGATCTCAGCGATCAAAATGTCCATATTGACTTGACGAGCACACCACCAGCCATTTACTGGATCGACAGTGACAGCTACCAATTCGAGACGTTTGCCTGCCAGGTGATGCAACCAACCTTTGCCGCCCCCTGGATCAACTGCAGCAGCCGGCCTCAATTCACGCCCGCCAGCGACAGGTACGCCTTCCACGTCTTGCTCTGCAAATTGCTCCTCTGGGTTCACCCTTATGGCGGCGTTCACAAACAGTGGAAGACGTTACTGGACCGGCAGCAGCACGGCAGCTGGGTGTTGGATCCTGAGGTCACCTATCCGCGCCTGGCCCGACCGGCCGGTCTGCTCACACCAGAGCTACAGGCCCATCTGGCCCGCTGCTTCACCCGGCCGAATCTCCTGGCCACAGACTGGCCCGATCTTCCGGAGAGCCTGTTACGCAATTACAACGTCAACCTGGCCGATTGCGCCCAGTGCGGCACCACCTTTCCCCGTTCGGCCGGGACCTGCCCCAATTGCCAACAGCAGCTGGCCCAACGGCAGATCCGGCCCAGCCAGGGCATCCGTTGGCTGCTGCCGCCCGGCGATTACCAGGCTATCCATACCTTACAGATCCAGCCCGAGACCGGCCGGTTACAACTCATCTGTTACCGCGACGGGGAATATTTCCTGCTCAATGGCGGTGTGGGTGGCCGGCTCCAGCCGCTGGCCCTGTTCCGTGGCGAACCGGGGTACCGCTTCGGGCTGTTTGGCCGCCACCTGCTCGTCGAACCGCCCACGGCCTGCCGCCAACTCATTTTTGACGTGAGCGGTGACCGGCCGCGCCTGCTCGAACGGCTCACCGTGCCAGACCAAAATCAGAACGTCTGGGCCGCCACCCGCCAGGCCCTCTACCGCCGGGCCGGTGACTACCTCAACCGGGGCCGCGAAACACAGGGCTATTTTGTCGAGGAGATCGCCTTTCCCATCCGGCCCAGCCAACTACAGCTCTGGCCATCGCCCTGGCGCGACCAGCTCGTCGGCCGCGAGCAACAGTTCCGCGAGACCTGCTATTTTGTCTGGCAACGCGACGAGTTGACCGGGCAGACCCGTTACTTTCAACTGGACAATGCAGCTTTCGGGACGGGCCGGGAGCAGGCAGTGCTACAATCAGCCGAGGATATCTTGCTGGTCGAACGCTGCCAGCAAGGGCAAGGCAGCCTGTTGAACCTGGGCCAGTTCGATGGGACGGGCCGCCTGCTTCACCATTGGCAACAGCCCCTGCTGCTGACGGCCCAACCAGCGCCGCTGGCGCACGGCTGCTGGCACGCCGGCCGCCTCTGGCTACCCGGCCCGAACGAGATCCGCCAGCTCAGCCCCAATGGCGACGTCACCACCACCCTGCCGGAAGGGCTGGTCGAACCAGAAGTAAAATTGCTGGGCCACCCGGCGGGGCTACTGGCCCAGCATCCGGCCGGTCTGCTGTTTCTGCCCGGCCTATGACAGGCCTGGTGAGGGGTGGCCAACCCGTCGGGTGGCGGACCCGTCGGGTGGTGGACCCGTCGGGTGGTGGACCCGTCGGGTGAGGGACCCGTCGGGTGGTGGACCCGTCGGGTGGTGGACCCGTCGGGTGGTGGACCCGTCGGGTGGTGGACCCGTCGGGTGGTGGACCCGTCGGGTGGTGGACCCGTCACCAAAATCAAACGAACCCTTGACAAAGTGTATTAAATACACTATACTTCCGAACATCAATTAGTGTTACGATGACACAAACAAACGGAGCCTAACCATGAGTGACTTTCCCAGCTTTTACGACCCGAATCGCATCGGCAGCCTGTTCCATCCAGATGTCGCCGCCATTGCCGCAGACGCCGCCGCCACCGGGTTAGCCCCGGCCAGCAGCGACGCTCAGAATGTCCACCTGGTCATCATCGATATGCAGACTGATTTCTGCCACCCGGACGGCACCCTCTACGTGCCCGGCGCCCTGGATGATATCCGCCGGCTGATTGAGTTCATCTACCAGCATGCGGCCCACATCACCAACATCACCTGCTCGCTGGACTCCCACCTGCCCCATCAAATCTTCTCACCGGGCTGGTGGGTAGACGCCAACGGCAAACATCCGGACCCGTTCACGCTCATCAGCTACGATGACATCAAGGCCGGCAAGTGGCGCGCCCTGATCGCCCCCATCTGGTCGGTTGAGTACGTGAAGCGGCTGGAGCAGGGCGCCAAGAAAACGCTCACCATCTGGCCCTACCACACCATGATCGGCAACATCGGTCATGCCCTGGACCAGGAGCTCTGGTCCGCCGTCTTCTGGCACGCGATGGCCCGCAAAACCCAGCCGACCTGGCTGACCAAGGGCAGCGTGCCCCAGACGGAGCATTATTCCATCGTCCAGCCGGAAGTGATGGTGCCACAGCACCCGTTGGGCGGCATCAACAAGGCATTCCTGGATACGCTGGATGAGGCGGACATCGTCCTGGTCGCCGGCGAGGCGGAGAGCCATTGTGTGCTGGAAAGCGTGGCGGACATTGTCGAAGGGTTTGGTAACCGGCCGGATGCCCTCAGCAAGATCTTCTTCCTGAGTGATTGCACCTCACCCGTGCTCCACCCCGATGTCGACTTCCATGCCATCGCTCAGGCCGAGTTTGTCAAATTCGCCCAGCAAGGCGTCAACTTCGTGGCCAGCACAGACAAACTGCCCTTCCTGCAGGGTGCCGTTACGAAGACGAACTAACTTGCACGACGATTAACTGAGATTTTTTGCCACGGATTGGCACGGATTCAGCACGGATTTCTTTTTTGTAAGTGAATTCTGTCAGCCACAAGAACACAAAAATCCAAAAAATCCGTGTTAATCCGTGGCCACTCTTTTATTACGGAGCTTATCATGTCTCTCGACAATCTTGACGATCTTTTCGCCTCAGCTGAGGATGACGGCCTGACCGATGACACCATGGACCTGGTCGTCGCCAACCTGAACGGCCCAACAATGACCGGCGCCGTCGGCGTTGCCCTGGACAAGTTGGCCGCGACCGACATCACCCTCGCCATGAACATCATCGACCGCAGCGGTTCGATGGCGCCGCACGCCGCTGACCTGATCACCGCCTACAACGATGATTACCTGGCTGGCCTCCAATCTTCACCAGCCGCCGACGACATTCTCGTCAGCACGCTGCTCTTTAATGAAAATGTGGAACTTTACCATGGCTACGTCAACCTGAATGACACGCCGCCCCTGACCCGGCGGCGCTACAGCCCCAGCGGCGGCACCGCCCTCTACGACGCGGTCGCCGGGGGCCTGACCAACATGGTGCTCTACGCCCAACAGCTGCGCCAGAGCGGCATTGGCGTCAACTGCCTCGTACTGGTCTACACCGATGGCGAGGACAATGGCTCCCGCCAGCGCGCCGCCGACATCAAGCGGGCCGCTGAAGAACTGCTCAAGCAGGAGCTGTACACCCTGGCTTATGTTGGCTTCGGTCACCAAAATGATGTCGCCGCCATCCGTCGCCAGGCCGCCGCCATCGGCTTCCCCGAGGTTGCCGTGGCCGGGCTCTCACCAGACGAACTGCGCCGCATCTTCCGCATGGTCTCCATGTCGACCGTGCGCGTCAGCCAGCAAGTTGGCCAAAAAGGTGGCGTCTTCTAAACCGATTATTGAGTTTCAACGATTGAATGGGGTGTTTTTTGCCACGGATTAACACGGATTTTTCAGGATTATTTTTCTTGAAAATCCGTGTTTAGTCCGTGCAAATCCGTGGCAGATTTTTAGCGCCTGTAGAGAAGAAGTACGATGTTTATTCCCTTGCAAACGCTTATTGTTACCGTCTTTATCGCCTATTTGCTGGGCATGATCAGCAGCTTCATTTTATTGATGAATATCCTGCTGCGCATCCGCAAATAGACGAGTTAAACCAGATGTTAACGCGTCAAGTTGGTAAACGCGGCCAAACCGGGGTAAATCGCTGCCGTTCCCAAATCCTCTTCGATGCGCAGGAGCTGGTTGTACTTGGCCACCCGGTCACTACGAGCCGGCGCACCTGTCTTGATCTGGCCCGCGTTGAGGGCTACCGCCAGGTCAGCAATTGTGGCGTCCTCGCTCTCGCCGGAACGATGCGAAACAACCGCCGTCCAGCCGCGCCGTTGCACCATATCCACCGCTGAAATTGATTCAGTCAGCGTGCCAATCTGGTTCACCTTGCAGAGCAGACTGTTAGCCGCCTTACGGTCAAAACCCTGGCGAATCCGGTTGACATTCGTCACCAACAGGTCATCGCCGACGATCTGGACTTTGTCGCCCATCCGCTCGACCATAAGCGTCCAGCTATCCCAGTCATCTTCGTGCAGACCATCTTCGATGGAAATAATCGGATAGGTCTCGACCCAATCGGCCAGGAATTCAACCATCTCTGGTCCGGACAACACCTTGCCCTCAGTCTTCAGATGATATTTGCCGTCCTCATAAATCTCGGAAGCGGCGGCATCCATCGCCAGCATGATCTGTTCACCGGCTTTGTAGCCCGCCTTGTCAATCGCTTCCAGGATCAGGTCAAACGCTTCCCGATTGGCCGACACCTTGGGGGCAAAACCACCCTCATCGCCGGTCGTGGTCCGGTAACCTTTGCTGCCCAGCACCTTCTTCAGGGATTGGTAGATCTCCGAGCCCCAGCGCAGCGCTTCAGCAAATGAGCTGGCGCCGACGGGCATGACCATGAATTCCTGGAGGTCGGTCGAACCCATCGCATGTTTGCCGCCATTCATGATATTCATCATCGGCACGGGCAACGTCCGGGCGGAGCTACCACCGATGTAACGATACAGAGGCAGATCCACCGATTGGGCCGCCGCCTTGGCCACAGCCAGAGACACGCCCAGGATGGCGTTCGCACCCAGGCGCTCTTTGTTGGGGGTGCCGTCCAGTTCAATCATCGCCTCATCAATCTCGACCTGCAGCAAACCGGAGCGGCCGATCAGCAGGTCACGCAACTCGCCATTGACCGCGGCCACAGCCTGTTGGACCCCCTTGCCGCCATAGCGCCCTTTGTCGCCATCGCGTTTCTCCCACGCTTCATGAACACCGGTGGAGGCCCCGGACGGGACAATGGCCCGCCCACCCGAGCCATCCTCCAGGATGACGTCAACTTCAACCGTCGGGTTACCGCGTGAATCCAACACTTCACGACCACGAATTTCTGCAATTTCGCTCATCATTACTCCTCTCAGCCACCGGCCGGTGGCTGCATTCAACTTAAAAAGGAAAAGGGCTCTTCAGGACAGATAGGGTTGCCCTCTATTTTAGGGGAAAAGCGGCCGCTTTCCAAAGGAGTAGGCTGAATCTCCTATGACTAACCTCCCATTTAGGCTCATTTAAGCTTGCCAACAACCCCGTTGGCAGGTTTAATATCCATATCCGCGGGGCAAAATGTGGGGCCCTTCTGTTTGTGTGGTAGTAATCTTATGGAAAGTACAGTTAGTTCTCCGGTGGTTGTCAATACCCTGTGGCAGCAGCTGATGCGGCAGCTGGCTGACATTTTTGATGCGCATGGTGTTTGCTGGGCCTCAGCCAAAATTATCGCCGACGGCCTTGGTCTGCAAACCATCATCGCTCTGCAAGGTGAAAGCGGCGCCTATTATGATGTCTGGCATTGTGAACCCAACGAACGGGTTAAGCAGGCGCGCTGGATAGTCGAGCAGGCCTCTTTCGACCCCTTCGTGGCCGCCGAAACACCGTTGTTGCAGCAGAAGTTTGATTTACCGGCCGGTGAACTTATCAAAAGCGAACTCTGGCAGCTCCCCTCAACCGCCCTCAAAGGGCTGCCGCTGCCATTCCCCAACAAACCAGCCACCCACTTTATGCCTCAGGGCGTGCTCTGCCTGGTTGACCCGGCTGAATCGGTGCCCTTTGACGACGAAGCGCTGGAGAACATCGCCATCCTCCTGACCACCTTCCTGGATCGGGCCGGTCTCAGCGCCCGCTCCCAGAAGCAGACAGTCGAGTTCGCCACCGTCCACGAGATCAGCCATTCGCTGACCTCTTCGCTGGACCAGGACAACATCTTTCGTCAGGTCTCCGACCACATTCGCCGCACCCTCAACGTGCAGAACCTCTCCATCGGCCTGATCGACAAGCCGACGGGCGACATCGTCTTCGCCAATATTCTGATGGGGCCGCTGTTTGAAGACATGGCCAGCGTGCGCATTCGCCAGGGCCAGGGTATCGCCGGTTGGGTTGTGGAAAAGAAACAGCCGCTGATCGTCAATGATGTCTATCATGACAAGCGCTTCTACCCCAAAATTGATCAGCAGTCTGGCTATCGCACCAACTCGATTCTGGCGGTGCCGCTCATTGTCGAAAACAATGTCATCGGCGTGATCGAGGCCATCAACAAGCGCTCCGGCGATTTTAACGAACACGACCAGCATCTTTTGGAAGCCATCAGCGCGCCACTCAGCGTGGCCATTGAAAATGCCCGGCTACATGCCGATGTGGTGGCTGAAAAACGACGTATTGAAACATTGTTTGCCAGCATGACCGAAGGCGTACTGACGGTCACGCAGGAAGGGCTCATTACCAACAGCAATGACGCCGTCCACTCTATGCTCCAGGCTCAGGATGCCAAATTAATTGGCCAGTCCATCGACAGTATTATCCAGCTGAAACGGGGCAACTTTAGTGAATTTGTGAAACGCGTCTTCCGGGCTGACCGGGAAAGCCCGCAGCAGGCTCTGGACATCAAAATCCACGGCACACGGGCAACCTTCCTACCCGTGCTTGTTGGCGGCACCGTCATCGAACACGAAGAGAAAACCTCCAGCGAAGCGATCATCACCTTCAGCGACCTGAGCCAGATCCGCGAATTTGAGCGGATGCGGGATGACTTCTTCCATAACATCATCCACGAGCTGCGCACGCCGCTGGCCTCTATCCTGATGTATGCCCGTCTGCTCCGTCAGGGGCGCGCCGGCGATGACAAGGAAAAGGAAGACCGCTTCCTCGGCGTTATCGAACGAGAATCCGACCGGCTGCAGAGCATGGTGCGGCAGATGTTGCAGCTGGCCAAGCTGGAGACCAGCGATTTCCAGCGCAGCTCCGAGCAAGTCAGCCTCAACCGCATCCTGGACGACCTCCTGCCGCCGCTGGCCGATCAGGCCACAGAGAAAGGGCTCGTTTTTAGCCAGCGCATCCAGCCAGACATGCCTGATGTCATGGGCGATCCGGAATCCGTGCGTCTGATCTTCAAGAATCTGCTGGAAAATGCCCTGAAGTTCACGCTTTCAGGCACCGTGCGCATCGAGGCCAAGCAGGAAAAGAATTTCATCAAGGTGCAGGTGCAGGATGAAGGCATCGGCATGCCGGCCGAAGCAATTCCCCTGCTTTTCCGCCGCTTTTACCGTTCTCAGAGTGCCGTAGAACGCGGCATTGCCGGCACCGGCCTTGGGCTGCACATGACCAAGGAATGTGTGGAGCGGCTGCGAGGCACCATCAAGGTAGAAAGCGAGCTGGGCAAAGGCACAACTTTCACCGTTTTACTGCCGCCGGTCACCTGAACGCGTCGCCCAACATCACGATTGTCAAATTACGGCTACCCTTGTCAGCGTAGCCACTTAATCCTTGCAGGAACATCATGAGCCAGCGCAAACTGATTTATATGGATCACAGTGCCACGACGCCTGTGCACGCTGATGTGGTGGCAGCCATGCTGCCCTACTGGACCGAAGATTACGGCAACCCCTCATCGCAGCATTATTTTGGCCGCCAGGCCCAGAACGGGCTGGAAACGGCCCGGCAGACCATCGCCCGCCTGCTGAACGCCAAAGCCAAAGAGATCATCTTTACGGGTTGCGGCTCGGAGAGTGACAACCTGGCCGTGCGCGGGGTCATGTTTGCGGCCCGCAACGCCGGTCGGGGCAACCATTTCATCACCAGTTGCATCGAACACCCGGCCATTTTGGAAACGGGCCGCCAACTGGTAGAGCAATTTGGCTTTGAGATGACGGTATTGCCTGTTGATGGGCTGGGACGAGTGCAGCCAGCCGAGTTGAAGAAGGCGATCCGGCCGGATACCGCCCTCGTCAGCATCATGGCCGCCAACAACGAGATTGGCACCATCCAACCCATCGAAGAACTGGGCCGGTTAGCCCGCGACAACGGCGCCCTTTTTCATACCGATGCCGTCCAGGCCGCCGGCTACCGGCGCTGGAATCTGGCCGAACTGCCGATCGACCTGCTCAGCATGGCGCCCCACAAATTTTATGGCCCCAAAGGCGTGGGCATTCTCTACGTCCGGGATGGCGTCGAGCTGTTGCCGGCCTTGACCGGCGGCGGCCAGGAAAACGGGCAGCGGCCGGGCACCGTCAACGTCCCCTTTGCCGTCGGCGCCGCCGCTGCGTTTGCGCTGGCCATGCGTGACCTGGAAGCCAACGTGGTCCATTGCCAGGCAGTGCGTGACCGGCTCATCGAGCGTGTACTGACTCAGGTTCCGGCCGGTTGTTTGCTGACAGGTGACCCCGTTGAGCGCCTGCCCCACCATGTCAGTTTTGCCTTCGAGGATCTCAGCGGCAACGACCTGATCATCAACCTGGATATGCAGGGGCTGGCTGCCAGCAGCGGCTCCGCCTGCTCCACCGGCAATCCCAAACCGTCGGCCACGCTGGAAGCGCTGGGCCTTGATCCTCGTTACACCCTGGGCGGGCTGCGCCTGACCGTGGGTCTGCAGAATAGTCTGGACGATGCTGAAAGAGCGGCTGAGATTGTGACTGGGGCGGTAGCCAGTTTGCGGCAGTTCCGGGCAGCGTTGGCCGGTTAATGATAGATGGGAAGGGCGTGGCGGCATTAAAAATGCCGTGCTGATGGGTGCGAAGCGCCATAAATGGCGCTGGGAAATTTGCTCTGAGCGCCATTTATGGCGCTTCCTGAGCCATCAGCACGACGTTTCAACGCCGCCCCACAACCTCCCAGCCCACATTCACGGTTGAACACAAAGCCTATTCCAGTTAGACTTACCCGCTATGAGTGCAGCCCGTAAGGAACGTGTGGTCGTCGCCATGAGCGGCGGTGTGGATAGCTCGGTGGCCGCGGCCCTGCTCGTGGAGCAGGGCTATGAGGTCATTGGCATGATGATGCGGCTGTGGAGCGAACCAACTGCCAACAGCTTCGTCCATAACCGCTGTTGCACGCCGGACCAGATGGCCGACGCCCGGCGCATCGCCGCCCAGCTGGGCATCCCCTTCTACGTCGTCGATGTAAAGGACCATTTTCGCCAGACCATCGTCCAATTTTTCATCGATCAGCACCGGCTCGGGCGCACCCCCAATCCCTGCATCGAATGTAACCGGCAGATCCGCTTCACCTACCTGCTCAATCGCGCCTTTTCCCTGGATGCCGACTATCTGGCCACCGGGCATTATGCCCAGGTCTTGGCAGGACCGGCCGGCTACGAACTCCACGAAGGTGTTGACGCCAGCAAAGACCAATCCTACGTCCTCCACATGCTCAATCAGGAGCATCTGGCCCATGTCAAGTTCCCCGTCGGCGGCTACGCGAAGGCCGAGGTGCGGGCGCTGGCGGAAAAGTTCAACCTGCCCGTCGCCAGCAAAAAGGACAGCATGGATCTCTGCTTCCTCGGCGATGGTGATTACCGCCGCTTCCTGCAGGAGCACGCCCCCGAAAGCAATGCCACTGGCCCTATCCTGACCAGCGAAGGTGAGGAAATTGGCCAGCACCAGGGGCTGGCGTTCTACACCATCGGCCAGCGCAAGGGGCTGGGCGTCAACACCAGCACGCCGGTTTTTGTCCTGGAGAAGGATGTGGCCCGCAACGCCCTGATCGTCGGTGCACGTGAGGAATTGGGTCAGACGACCCTGGCCGTGCGCGACGTGAACTGGATCGCGGGGGCCGTGCCGGACCGGCCGGTTGAAGCCGCCGTCAAGATCCGTTACAAGGCTCAGAAAATCGCCGCCGCCATCACCGCCACCGGACCCGATACGGCCGACATCACCTTTGCCAGCGATGTTTTCGGCATCACCAGCGGCCAGGGCGCTGTTTTCTACGAAGGTAGCCGCTGTCTTGGCGGCGGGATCATTGCGGACCGCGAACCGGCCGGTATTCCCCTCCCCGTTCTGGAGGTGGCCCGATGACAGTTTCCCTCGCGGCCGGCATGATTCTCGGCTTCCTCCTGGCGACCGCTTACGGCGCTGCCTTCCACATCATTATGGGCGGCCCCGCCCGCCAAATCATCCTCTATGTAGCGGCTGCCTGGATCGGCTTTGCCATCGGCCAGCTGATTGGCGACTGGCTGGATATCAATGTCCTGAACCTGGGCGCCATTCACCTCTTTGCCGCCAGCCTGGGCGCCTGGATTGCCCTGCTGGCTGCCCGCTGGCTCGGCGTTATAAACACGCCAGATGACGCCGAAAATTAGCCATTTGTCACTACGATTCCTGATTTTTATCCGGTATACTCCTCCCATCGTTTCCAGATTCAAGCGTTTCTGATCTGGTGGCTGTGCCGGCGACAAACTGAGGTGAAGGCCCAATACTGCCTGAATTTTGGCATTCCTCTGTGAACTCGTAGCGCCTGTAGCGCTCCCGCTGCGCACAGCTCGTATTTACTGATTTCCCCATATTCAGGAGGATCCCGAGATGCGTCGACGCAACCATCTACTTCTCGCCCTTTTGGCAATTGCCTTATTTGTTCTGGCCGCCTGCTCTGACCCTGAGCCAACGCCCACCGCAGTGGCTGAAGTAGATGAAACTGAGCCAGAAGCGACCAACACACCCACCCTGGAACCTACGGAAGAACCGACCGAGGTGCCAACCAATACGCCAACCGCCATCCCCACTGATACCCCGGCGCCCACCGAAACCCCAACGCATACGCCGACAGCCACACCGGTGCCGCTCACGACGATCACCTTGTTTGACGAGACGACCGGTGATCCGCTCGAAGGGCTCACCGTGGAGCTCAGCAACGCCGACATGGGGCTGACCATGACGCAGGTCACCGACGAAGATGGCGTGGCCATATTTGAGGATTTACCGGCCGGTACCTATGACATGACCGTCTTGAACGAGGACACACCCATCCTCACCGAAACCGAGCTGGATCTGGAAGGGATGGTCGACCTGGCCTACGATGTCCTCCTGGAGCTGCTGGCCACCGTGATCCCGGACGAAGTGATTCTGAATGAAGGGCCGGACCCGGTCTACGATAACGTCGCCACCCTGGTCGCCGGCGATGAAGTTGAGATTATTGGCCAGAATGACGATGGCAGCTGGTTGCTCGTGAACTACGAGACAGAAGACGGCGAGCTCCTCACTGGCTGGTTGGCCGCCGAAGATCTGGAGATCATGGGTAATCCTGAATCCGTTGCCGTCGCAGACGCACCGCCGACACCAACCCCGGGCCCCACAGCCGTCCCGGCCACGCCGGCCCCGGTGGTGGTGGATTACATTACGTTCTATTATCGGTCCAATCCGAGCGAAATCCTGGGCACCTTCCCCGTCAAGACGTTTAACGCCAACGAACTTTACAACAAGATGCTGCTCGTTCGTAATTCGCTCAATACAATGAATGCCAACCTCGGTGGCGCCCGCAATGGGGATGCCGCCTCTTGCCAGGCATATGTCAATGCGTACAACACGATCCTGAATAACGGTACGTTCTATGACGATGTGCCGGGTGATTGGGCCGGTATTCATGACGCCTACATCGTAGCTTTCATCTTTGCCCTGGACCGGACGCGTCCCGCCTTCCTCTCCTGCCGGGACGCCGGTACGGTTGACAATTTTAATGCCGACCTGGCAGTTCAAACCATTGGCCAGACGCTTGCCTTCTTCAATCCCTTTGTAGATGCCGCTGCAGCCAAGCTGCCGTAAGCTTCCGCGTGGTGAGCCTTCTGCTGAGAAGGCTCACCACTTGCTTGACCATACCTCCAGATTCGCTATACTGTTGAATCGGTAACTGGTCCTAGTGGAAGCAAGGCAATGCGTTCTGAAATTTCCCCGGTGGTGCCGGCTGAGCCGCAGCAGCCACTGATCAAAAAGCTGTATGTTGCCCTGGGCATCATCCTGATCCTGGCCATCGCCGGCCTGACTATCTGGGGAATCCTCTACCTGGCCAACACCTTTCCAGCTGAGATTGAAGCGTTAAGAGATATCTTTATCATCTTGCTGGCACTGGGCAGTTGCCTGTCTGGCATTGTTGTGGTTCTGCTGTTGGTCATGGTAATTCGCCTGATCAACATGCTAGAGTTTGAAATCAAGCCGATTCTGGAAAAGACGAACGAAACCCTGGGGACAGTGAGGGGAACCACCCGCTTTGTCAGCGCCAATGTGGTACAACCCACAATCCGGGCCGGCAGTTATGTGGCTGGCATCCGGCGGGGCTTGAAGGTGCTCTTCGGGGATCCTGACAAGAATCTTCCCGCGTAAGCAATCGGCCGGCGGCAAATCGTATCAGGAATTGAAAGGAGCTTAAGATGAGTGACAATAACGGTGATTTGGGGGCCTTTTTGGCCGGGTTTGTAATTGGCGGTTTGGTAGGGGCAGCAGTGGCCCTGATTATGGCGCCACAGTCGGGTGAAGAGACCCGCGCCCGTATTTCCGCCCGCAGCAATGAGCTGCGTGACGCCGGTTCGACCCGGCTGCAATCCGCCCGGGAACGGGCTGGCGAATACAGCAATGAGTACGTCGAGCGCGCTCGGACAGCCGGCAGCAGCGCTCAAGAGCGAGCCCGCCTCGTCCTAGACGAGGGTAAAACACGTTTTTCTTCGGCCGTCGAAACCGGCAAGAGTCGCATTGACGAAGTGACTAGCCGAATTAAGAAAAGCGAATCGAACGGGGACGCACCTGAAGCGGCATAAGGCCGCAGCTTCGTAAGAAACTGAAATTTATGGAGCGTCCCAGGATGGGGCGCTCTTTTTTTGGAGTTTTCATGATTGTAGAACCAGCACCGGCCGGTCTTGATGAGCTGTTAACCAACCTGCCCATCAGCCTGTCCGGTGAGGAAAAAGCCGCGGTTCAACAAGCGTACGAATACGCCTGCCAGGCCCATGGTGACACACCCTATGTCACCGGCGAGAGCTATCTCCGCCATGGTCTTGCCGTCGCCCGTATCATCGGCGAACTCGGCCTCGATGGCTACACCATTGGCGCCGCCCTGGTTCATGACATTCTCCAACCTCATACCAACGTTAGCCTGCCCGATGTGGCCAAGGCGCTACACCCCAATATCACCCGCCTCGTTCACGCCCTGAACGAAATCATCGAATACGCCAACCGCGATATTTACCGGCGCCATCTGGACAACGACGACGAGGCCTTGCTGGAAACTATCCGCCGGGCCCTCCTCATCATCGTCCGCAAAGATGTCAACGTGATTCTGATCCGGATGGCCGACTATGTCCACGATTTGCGGCTGGCGGAAAAGCTCTCCGAACAAGAGCGGATGCGGCTGGCCTACGAGGCGATGAATGTGTATGGCCCCCTGGCCAACCGGCTCGGTGTCTGGCAGCTAAAATGGGAGCTGGAAGATCTTGCCTTCCGCTATCTGAACCCGGAAGATTACCGCAACATCGCCCGCAAATTGTCCGAGCGGCGCACCGAACGAGACAAACGGGTCGCCCGGGCCCAGCGTCAGCTCGCCGAGGCCCTGGCCGAGTTTGGCATCAAGGCCCACGTGAGTGGTCGCTCCAAACACATTTACTCTATCTACCGCAAAATGCAGCGCAAACGGCTGGGTTTTGAGGACATCCACGACAAATACGCCATCCGCGTCGTCATCGAATCCGGGCTGCTCGGTCAGGAAGCCAATAATCTCAGCAAAAGCGAGCGCCGCCAGCGAGAAATCGCCGCCAAAAGTCTCTGCTACCAGGCCCTCGGCGTCGTCCATGAGCTCTGGACCCATATCCCGCAGGAGTTTGACGACTACATCGCCAACCCGAAGGCGAATGGCTACCAGTCGCTGCACACCGCCGTCAACGATAAGACGGGTCAGACACTGGAAGTGCAGATTCGCACCGACGTCATGCATCAGAGCGCCGAGCGCGGCGTCGCCGCCCACTGGTCTTACAAGGAAGGCGGCTACCGGCCCAGCTCCCAGGTCAACAAATATATCCAGAACCTGCGTCAGCTCCTGAATGTCGATGGCGACACCATGGAACTGGTCGATGGCGAGCTGCTGCAAACAGAGCTGCTCGCTGAGCGAATCTACGTGTTCACGCCGCGCGGGGATATGTTTGATTTACCGGCCGGTTCCACCCCCATCGACTTCGCCTACGCCATCCACACCAAGGTCGGCCACCGCTGCCGCGGCGCCAAGGTCAACGGCCACATGGTCAGCCTCGACTACAAGCTGGAATCAGGCGACCGCGTCGAAATCCTGACGGCCAAAGCCGGCAAGGAAAAGCCCAGCCGGGATTGGATGAACCACAACCTCGGCTACACGGGCAACCCACGCACCCGTAGCAAGATCCGCGCCTGGTTCCGTAAACAGGAAAAAGAGAAAAACATCGAACTGGGCCGGGAAATGGTTGAAAGGGAATTGAAGCGGCTGGGTCTGGGGGACACCTTCACGGTTGAGGATATCGCCGGCGCCCTGGACTACAGCAAACCTGACGAATTCCTGGCCAGCATCGGCTTTGGCGACATTCAGAGCACCCAGATCTCCGGCGCTATCGCCAAATTACGGCTGCGGCTCCGGCCGGATGACGAGCTCCTCGACCTGTTCCAGGCGCCCAAGACCATGCCCAGCAAAGGGCTGACCGTGCGGGGCGTCTCCGGCCTGCAAACCCGGCTGGCCGGTTGCTGCACCCCCATCCCGCCCGAACCCATCATTGGTTACATCACCCGCAACCAGGGCGTCACCATCCACAGCAAAGATTGCAAAACCATGCTGGCCATCGAGGAGCGAGAGCGCCTCATCGAAGTGGAATGGGGCGTCGAAGAATCCACTCACCCCGTCCCCATCGTCATCGAAGCATTCCGCCGGCCGGACTTGCCGGAAAACATCACCAAAGTCCTGCGCGGCCGCAACATCAACGTCAGCAAGACCAAAACGACCATCAGCAACAACATCCTCAAGGTCATGCTCATCGTCCACGTCCCCGACGTCGAACAACTCAAATGGGTCCTCAGCAAAATCGGGGAAATCCCCAACGTTCTGGATGTCCGGCGGCAGAAATGGAGTGATTAGGCAAATATTCTAGCGTTGGGGCGCAACCCGACAGGTAGGCATTCTCCTGTCGGGTTGCCGCCCCAACGTCGCGCCCACCGGGCGCGCCCCACGCAAGCCCGGCTACGTAGCCTACCATCGCGAAGAGGCGCGCCAGCGCGCCGCCGGGATGGGCGGCAACCCAACGGGAGAGCAGAATACCCGTCGGGTTGCGCCCATCCCGGAAATTATCAATCAGCTCCACCCCCATCTCATCCAGCCGCATCACGCGCACGTCCGGCGCCTGACCCACCGCCAATACGGCCCCGGCCAGCTCAAAACGGAACGGCTGGCTCTCCTCAGGAAAGCCAACTCACCCCAAACGGACTCTTCATCCCGGCCAGTCAGCCGCAACTTGGCATCGTGCCAGCGGCACCACAAGACTAAAGGTTTCATAAACAGATCTTACCCCGCGCCCAGTTTTTGTGCTAAACTCAGCGCCTGGCGCCAACAAGTCCTTCCGCGAACCTTTGCGAAGTTGGGCCCACTCATGACCTTGCTCGTGTCAAGCCTCTCGTAAATCCCAAACTTGTGCTGAGTCACGCGAAGTATCGTCAATCGTAAATCCCTCTCACCCACACAAACAACCAGTCAAGGAGCATGCCATGATCTCCCAGGAACTTGTGCAGCGGGTTATTGCTGCCGGGTTGAAAAACGGCGGTGATTTCGCTGAATTGTATGTCGAGCGCCGCGACAATCTGTCGCTGGTGCTCGACGACGGCAAGCTGGAAGGGGCCACCCGCGGCAACGATATCGGCGCCGGCGTCCGCGTCTTCTACGGCGACACCGCCGCCTACGCCTACACCGACGATTTGAGCCAATCCGCGTTGCTCGCCGCCGCTGAAGCTGCCGCGGCCGCCGCCCGTGGTAGCAACCAGCCCCGGGTGAGCATCGACCTCACTCGCCAGCACAGTGCGCTCGATCTCTCGATTAAGAAAGATTACGAGCAGATGTCGACCACCGACAAAGCGGCTATCCTGCGGCGCATGGATGAGGCCGCCCGCGGCTACGATCCACGCATCATCCAGGTGCAATGCCGCTACACCGAAACCCAGCGCAAGGTCTGGATCTACAATTCCGACGGGCTCTGGGTCGAAGATGACCGCAACATGCTGGAGCTGATGGCCGCCATCACCGCCCAGCAAGGCGACCGCCGCCAATCGATGACTGCCGCCGTGGGTGGCCAGGTCGGCTTGGAGCTGTTTGATGACCGGGATCCGGTCGCCGCCGTGCTGCAATCTTCTGAAAGCGCGGTGCGGATGCTGGATGCGCGGCCGGCACCGGCCGGTGAGATGACCGTCGTCATCAACAACGGCTGGGGCGGCGTCCTCTTCCACGAAGCGTGCGGCCATTGCCTGGAAGCTGACTTCCTCACCAAAGGCGCCTCCGCCTACGGCGACATGATCGGCGAACGGGTTGGCCCCGAGTTTCTCCAGGCGATCGACGATGGTTCCATCCCCGGCCGGCGTGGCTCCATGCGTTTTGACGACGAAGGCACGCCCACGCAAAAGACAGTCCTTATCGAAGACGGCATCCTCAAAGATTTTATGTGGGATCTGACCGAAGCCCGCCGCCAGGGTCGCGCCTCCACCGGCAACGGCCGGCGCCAATCCTTCCGCCACATGCCGATGCCGCGCATGACCAACACCTACATCGGCGCCGGCCCCCATGACCCGGAGGAGATCATCCGCTCGGTCAAGAAAGGGCTGTATTGCAAGAGCATGGGCGGCGGCCAGGTGGAAATCGGCCGGGGCGACTACGTCTTCACCGTCACCGAGGGTTACCTGATCGAGGACGGCAAGCTGACCGCGCCCGTCCAGGGCGCCACCCTGGTCGGCAACGGGCCAGAATCGATGCGCCAGATCGATATGATCGGCACCGACCTGGCTCTGGACCCGGGCCGGGGTATGTGCGGCAAAGGACAGTGGGCTCGCGTCAGCGTCGGCCAACCGACGGTGCGTATCCCCAAACTGACGGTCGGCGGCACGGACCGCGCCATTCAAGGGATGATGGAGGGCTAAAATGAACTACGAAGAAATCGCCAACGAGGTCATTCGCATTGCTACTGAGGCCGGCGCAGAGGCCGAAGCGTATCTGACCGACGGCACCCAGACCCAGATCACCGTCAGCCGCAACCAGGTGGAGAAGCTCTCCTATGCCGGCAGCAAAGGGTTGGGTGTTCGCATCATCCGTGACGGCCGCATGGGCTACGCCTTCACCTCGGACTTCTCCCCCGACAGCGTCCGGGCCACAACCGAGGCCGCCCTTACCCTGGTGGACGCCGTCGATGCTGACGAATACCGCCAGTTCCCCGAGCCGCAGGCCATCCCAGACGAGGATCTGGCTATTTTTGACCCGGCGTCAACTGAGATCACGCCAGAAGAGAAGGTCAACATCGCCCTGGCCCTGGAAAAATCCGCCTATGCCGCCGACGAGCGGGTTAAGGTAGTCCTCGCGGCCAACTATGTCGACGGCCTGGGCACCGTTTATCTGCAGAATTCGCGGGGCTTTAAAGGCAGCTACAAGCAGAGTTTTGCCGCCATCTACACCATGACCATGGCGATGGATGGTGAAGAACGGGCGATGGGCATGGCGATGGGCACCGGCCGGTCCGCCCGCGACCTCAAACCGGACGAAGTTGGCACCGAAGCTGGCCAGAAAGCAGCTCGCTTACTGGGGGGCCGTCCTGTGCCCACGCAAGAAGCGTCTGTCGTCTTCTCGCCGTTTGCCGCCGGCGGCATCATGCGCGCCATGTCCCAGGCGCTCAACGGCGAGGCGATGCAAAAAGGGCGCTCCTTTCTGCACGGCAAGATGGGGCAGGACGTCGCCAGCGACAATGTCTCCATCCTCGACAACGGCCGGCTGCCCGGCGGTTTTGCTACCCGTCCCTTTGACGATGAAGGCAATCCGACCAGCGCCACGCGCCTGATTGACGAAGGCGTCCTGCAGGCGCTCCTGTTCGACACCTACTCCGCTGCCCGCGAAGGGACCAGCAGCACCGGCAACGCCAACCGCGGCAGCCACCGCAGCGCCCCCGGCCTCTCAGCCAGCAACTTTTATCTACAGCCCGGCCATATGAGCGCCGACGAGGTGATTGGTTCAGTCGAAAAGGGGCTTTACGTGGTGAATGTGATGAACCAGGCGGCCATCAACCCGATCAGCGGTGACTATTCCGTTTCGGCGCAGGGCTTCTGGATTGAGGATGGCAAACAGACCTTCCCGGTCAACAATGTCACCATCGCCATCCCGCTGGACCAGATGCTCAACAACATCAGCGCCATCGGCGACGACCTACTCTTCCTACCCTTCGGCGGCGCGCTGGGCACACCTACCTTCCGCGTCGACGGCGTCATGATCGGCGGCACGTCTTAAGAGAGTGGCCGCAGATTGCGCAGATTATGGGATTTATTTGTTCGCCATCAGGGCTTTTGTGAAACCCGAACGAGTCCTAACTTCGCGAACATAACAATCCCCAAAATCCGCGCAATCTGCGGCAAAAAAACGCCATTATCCGGTCAAAAGCTTGTCAGCCAGCTTTTCCCAGCGGAAGGGGTCGAGGCGTTCGGGTCGATCGAAGAAATATTCAGCGAGGTACGGCTCAATCTCGGTTTGCCAGATGCTCGGCAGTTGCGCCGCCAGCTCCGGCACCAGGAAGAAGGTGACGCCCAGGGCATAGCTCGGGTCATCAATCAGCTGGTTGAGCGCGCGCATCTGGCTGATCAGCGCCTCGATGGCCACGCCTTCGGCGTCAGCATGATATTGGCGCAGCAGCTCATAATTGGGCCGCATCTCCAGGAAGGCAAAACGGCGCCGCAGGGCAAAGTCAACCAGGGCAATGGAGCGATCGGCGGTGTTCATCGTGCCCAGGATGAAGACATTGCCGGGGATGGCAAATTGACCACCACCGGCCAGGGGAATGGCGGCCTCACGATACTCCAGCAGGTACATCAGCTCACCAAAAACACGCGCCAGCGGCGCCCGGTTCATCTCGTCGAGGATCAGGACCGCCGGCCCCTGACAGGCGGCTGCCCGCCGGCAAAAGGCCAGAAAACGGCCTTCGACCAGCTCAAAACCGCCGCCTGGGACCGGCCGGATCCCCTGCATAAAATCCTCATAGGCATAAGTCGGGTGAAACTGCAGCAGTTCCACAAAACCATCGCCCGTGCCAACCAGATGCTCAGCCAGCAGCCGGGCAGCAAAGGTCTTACCAGTCCCGGGTGGCCCCTGCAGGATCGCCTGTTTCTTGCGATGGATGGCGCTGAGCCAGCCCGCCAGGGCTGTGGCTGGCAAACAGAGTGTCTCGGCCAGTTCAGCCTGCGTGGGCGGCTGGCGCCGAGCCTGGTAGACCGGGGCGGGCTCGGCAATTATGGTCGTGGCGGCCAGTTCGGCAGGGCCGGCCAGCGCCTCGCCAAGCTCAGATTGCTCTTCATCCAGGTCACTATCCGGCACATCCAGCTCGATCTGGCCACGCGGGGTTAACCGGCCGGTCTGCCCCTGCGCCTCCCGCGCCGCCACCCAGATGATGCTCTGCACATCGATCATGTCGCGCGCGCCATACGGCGCCAGGGCCGCCAGCAATTCCTGACACAGCGCCAGGATCGCCTCATAAGCCACGCCCGACGGGGAGCGGCCATAGAGCTCGCCCTGCCCGGCAAATTGCAGAAACCATTTGCTGATGGTCGGCTTGACGAACATCGCCGCGTCCGGATGCAGCAGGAACAGAAAATAGGTCACAAAGGGCCATTTCAGCGGCAAGCCGCGCGCCACGGCATATTCGCCAAAGCTCTGCACCCGCTCCGGCAGCGGCGCTTCGCCATGCCAGAGACGAGCCAGCTGCCGAGCCAATTCGGCCTTGTCTACGCCTGCCTGATACAAAATGTTGAGGTCGCTCTGGCGCGGCACCCGCAGCCAGAGCATATTGGTCTCGCGCCCCAGCCGTTCAACCCGGGCCAGCAGCTCATCATATTGCCACTGCCCCAACAGCTCCGCCACGGCATTGGCACCTAGAAGCTCCTGGGCCAGGGCAGCGGCTTCCTGTTTATAACTGAGTTCGTCAGCCACAAAGGGCGGGTGGGCAAAATCTGCCCAGCCGGGATAACGGAGCCGCACCAACGTGAGCAGATCTTCAATTTGCCAGGCTTGCCACATCGCCATTATTCACTCAACTTTTCGTCGGCAGCGCCCCTTTCTCGTTACAATGGGGCGAATGGTCACTATTGTAACAAGAATACGGCAACTGATCGCCCTGCTCCTGTTGCTCGGCGTCGGCCTGCTGGCCAGCCCGGCTCAGGCCCAGGACAGCAACCTGTTTAGCTATGAAGCCGGCTTCGGCGACACCTGGACGGCGCTCAGCCTGCGCTTTCAAGTGCCGCGGGAGACGTTGCTAACGCTCAATCCGCAGATGAACCAGGCCCAGCAGCCGGCGCCTGGCCAACGCCTCTTTCTGCCGGATTTGCCGCTGCCGGAACGCACCGGCCGGTTCCAGCGCCTGCACACCGAAAGCTTGCTGGCGCTGGCCTTGCGCCAGGGGCTTTCCCCTTACCAGCTGGCCGCCGCCAACGCGCTGCCTGATCCGTACGTGGCCCCATTGAACCAGCCAATTCTCATTCCTGACGAAAGCACGATAGTGCGGGAGTTACCGGCCGGTTTTGCCTCCCTGCAACTCTCGCGCCTGCCGGCCCAACCGGGGCAGGCCATCGCCTGGCGCGGTGAGTTTGACGGGCCCGGCCCCATCAAAGCGGATTTGCGTGGCCTGCCGATCATAACGAGCGATTCTGTTGTCGAAGGGCGCCATTTTGCTGTTGGCGTCGTCGGGACGGGCGCCTTTTATCCGCCGGGACAGCCATCGCTAAACATCAGCGCCGCCGGTGAGCCACGCTGGAGCCAGCCGTGGCCCATCGTCACGGGTAGCTGGCAGTTCCAGTCACTCACGTTAACCGGCAGTGCGGCTAACATCGATTCTGCTTCGATTGCGGCTGAACGGGAACGGTTATACGCTATCTGGACTACCGTCACGCCAGCGGCCCAGTTCGCCGCCCCCATGCAGTATCCCATTAAAAGTTATCTGGAGTTCAGCTCGCTTTACGGCGTGCGCCGTTCCTATAATGGCGGCCCGTACAGCAGCTATCATGAAGGGGTTGACTTCTCTGCATACGGCGGCACACCGGTGCTCGCGCCGGCCCGAGGTACAGTGATAGTAGCCGAGACGCTTTATGTGCGCGGCGGCACCGTCATCATTGACCACGGGTTGGGCATCTACACCGGGGTGTATCACATGAGCGCCATCACGGTGCAGCCTGGCCAGGTTGTCGAGCCTGGTGACCAGGTCGGCGCCGTGGGCACGACGGGGTTATCGACGGGCAATCATCTCCACTGGGATCTGCTGGTCAACGGCGTTTGGGTCGATGCGCTCTCCTGGTACAATGAGGATCTGAGCTGCTGGCTGCTGGCGGGGCTAGGGACGAGCTGCGCACCGGCCGGTTGACAACCACTCGAGGAACCCTATGCCTGCCCTGCTCCTTGTCGCCATCCGCTTCTTCCGCGCCATTTACAAAGGGCTGCAGCAGCCTGAGTTTCAGGCCCTGAGCCTGTCCGTTGTGACCATCCTGGTCGCCGGCGTCTGGTTTTATATGCGTTATGAAGGGTGGTCGTTGGTGGATGCGCTCTATTTTTGCGTGATTACACTAACCACTGTCGGTTATGGTGATTTCAGCCCGCAGACTCAGATCGGTAAAATTTTTACCGTCTTCTACATTCTGTTGGGCCTGGGCCTGCTGGCCGCCTTCATCGGCGCCCTGGCCCAACATGCCACCCCTGGCGATGCCGCGAGCCGGCGTCAGCAAAATAATTCCGAAGAATAATGGCCACTGCGCTGGCAATAGTTGGCGCACCAGGCACCCTCCTCTACAATCCAGCGGATGAATCGCGCCCGCTACCTGCTGCAATCCACGCTACTGGTCATCATATTTCTGGGCCTGGGCAAAGTAACTGGTTTTGTGCGTTTGCTCCTGGTCAGCCAGGCTTACGGCACCGGCCGGGAAGCGGATGCTTTCACCTCAGCCAACCAGCTTCCGGAAGTATTTATTGTCCTGATTGCCGGCGGCGCCCTGGCGGCGGCATTTATCCCCGTCTACAGCCAATATCTGACCAGTGATCGCCAGCGAGAAGCGGCTCAGCTGGCCAATACCATCATCACCCTGGTCATCTGCCTCCTGGGCACCATCGCCCTGCTGGGCGCCATTTTCGCCCCCTGGCTGACCCGCACCATCATGGTGCCGGACTACGATCCGGAACTACAGGCGCTAACGGCCAGCCTGATGCGCGTCATCTTAATTCAGACGGTCTTGTTTGGGGTCAGCGGCGTCCTCAGCAGCATCCTCAACGCCAATCAGCATTTTGCCCTGCCTGCCCTGGCGCCAATTGCTCTGGATATTGGTTATCTGGTCGGGCTGTTTGCCCTGACACCAACTATGGGCATTCACGGGCTGGCCTGGGGGACGGTGTTGGGCGGCCTATTGCACATCTTGATCCAGTTGCCTGGCTTGCGGCGCTATCGGTTTCGCTACCGGCCGGATGCCCGCCTGGTTCGCTTCGGCCTGGCCGAGATTGGGCGGCAGATCCGTCATTTTGGCCAGCGCCTGGAGTTGGGCGGATCCGGCCGGACCGTCGAGGGCGGCGTGCGTGAGATCATCTACCTGATGGGACCGCGCATTGTGATGCTCAGCGCCATTCAGGCGGCGGACATCTTTGTGCTCCGCTTCGGCTCCGGGCTCGCGGAAGGCGCCGTCACCAGCTACTTCTACGGCTTCACGATCATGCAGCTGCCCGAAACGTTGCTGGGAACAGCCATCGCCATCGTCGTCTTCCCTACCATGGCCGAACTTTTCAATGAGCAGCGGCTGGCCGAGATGAAGGCGCTGGCCATCACGGCGCTGCGCATCATCTGGGTGCTGACGGTGCCAGCCGCCATTGCCCTGCTGATCGTGGGCAGACCGGCTATCCAGCTATTTCTGGAACGCGGCGCTTTCACGGCGCTGTCTACAGAGCTGGTGTATGCAACGGTGGCCATCTTCAGCCTGCGCATCGTAGCGGAGGCGACGGTGGAAATCGTGGCCCGGCTTTTTTACGCCCGGCACAATACGCGCACACCGATGATTACCTACATCGTCTGGTTTACCCTGAATGTCCTGCTGCTTTATCTATTGGTACCTTTGCTGGGCATTCGCGGCATGGCGCTGGCCAGTACAGCGGCGTTTACCGTGTTGGCGGTGTTGCTCTACTGGCTCAACCGGCGTGAGCTTGGCAGCCTGAGCAACGGCGAACTGGTCAGGACAGCTATTCGAGCCCTGGCGGCGGCAGCAGGCATGGCGGCGGCCATCTGGCTACTGGGCCGGCTACTTGGATCCGGGCTGTTGTTTCTGCTGGTGGCGGTACCGGCCGGTCTTGTCATCTATTTCGCTCTCAACCATCTCCTCGGCGGCCGCGAGATCCCCGAACTTCTCAGCCTCGTTCGCCAGCGACGCTCTGCTTAAGAAAACTGGGCCGCAACTGGCGCAAATTGTCGCCACGACCTGCGCGAGAAACAGGCTGGGCGCGACGAAGTATTGGCGCCTTTAGCGGCCAAGTGTCGCCTGCCCGAACCAATTTGCAGATCTCGTGTCGGCAAAACGGCTTGAACAACGTTGAGTGTAGCAAACGCGCGGCCCCAAAAATGGCACCTCGGTCCTGACAATAGCGACACAATCAGGCGAAAAGTTGATTGCAAGATTTTCCCTGAACGACTGTTCAATTTTGCTATTGACACCTCAGAACAGGCGTGCTAAACTACGGCCGTGATAGAACAAACAAGCTATTCCATAAGGAGCAGATAGAAACATGGCCGGTAAAAACGGGAAGGATAATTCATTAAAGAGCACCCTGGATTCCATCAGCAAGCGCTTCGGTGAAGGAGCAATTATGCGGCTGGGTGAAGCAGCGGAAATGCAGGTCGAAGCAATTCCAACGGGCTGCCTTAGCCTGGATATTGCCCTTGGCGTCGGCGGCGTGCCGCGTGGGCGCGTCATTGAAATTTATGGCCCGGAGAGCTCCGGCAAGACGACGCTTTGCCAGCACATCATCTCCGAAGCGCAGCGACTGGGCGGGACCTGCGCCTTTATCGATATGGAACATGCCCTGGATCCTCTTTACGCGGAACGGCTCGGTGTTGATATCGACAATCTTTATGTTTCCCAGCCGGATACGGGTGAGCAGGCGCTGGAAATTGCCGATGCCCTGATCCGCTCCGGCACCATGGACGTTGTGGTGGTGGACTCGGTAGCGGCGCTGGTACCCCGGGCTGAAATCGAGGGCGAGATGGGTGATAATCACCCCGGCCTGCAAGCCCGTCTGATGTCTCAGGCGCTGCGTAAACTCTCCGGTGTTATCAAGCAGACCAATACCTGTGTCATCTTTACCAACCAGCTGCGTCACAAGATCGGCGTCATGTTTGGTAACCCTGAGACCACCAGCGGCGGCAACGCCCTGAAGTTTTATGCCTCTGTGCGGCTGGACATCCGGCGCATTCAAAGTATTAAGTCAGGTGGTGACGTTATTGGTAACCGCACCCGGGTGAAGGTGAAGAAGAATAAGGTTGCCCCGCCTTTCAAGGAATGTGAGTTCGACATCATGTATAACCAGGGCATCTCCCGCTCCGGTGATGTGCTTGACCTGGCCGTGGAGCTCAACATTGTTGACAAGCGCGGCGCTTACTTCCGCTATAATGATCTGCTTCTCGGCCAGGGCCGGGAAAACGCCAAAGTCTTTTTGGAAGAGAATGTCGCCATCATGGATGAGCTGGAAAACCTGTGCCGAAATGAGACCGGTGCAGGCGCTGCCACCGTCTTCGCTAGCAATGGCGATGACGAAATGGAACCGGAAGTTGATTTCTAATTTCTAAGTTTCTTCTGCCCTATTGGTTTAGGTGCAGCAGCCCAAAGCGCCAGCTCTGCCCGACTGGTATGCTGGCTGCTGCACCAACAGTTTCCCTCTCCCAGACCTCCTCACAAAGGCCTATCAACTGCACCTGGCCAACCTTGCTTTTGCTTCATTTCAGCTAGGGAATTAGTACTTATATTCGTGCGTTTTTGCGTTGACAGGACCCACTCTGTTGCTATAATAACAATTCGGTTTGAGAAATTTTTAACAATCGCAAACCAATCCCCCTGCTCTGTTCCTCATAACAAAGCAAGATGGAAATACCCCCGAGAGGCTACGCGTCCCCCTCTCGCCTAGGAGATGTCGCTATGGAAGAAAATACAAGTGCAGAAGTTACCACGGAAGAACCAAAAGCTGAGGTAGCTGAAGTTGCCAAACCCACTAGCATCAACGATATTAAACGCAAAATGAAATTAACCGGTACCGTCAAACGGACCGAGCTTTATGGCGCTTTCATTGATTTAGGCGTCGGTGTCGACGCCATCATTCATATTTCCCAACTTGGTGGCGGCCGTGTGAACCGCGTTGCCGACCAGATCAAGGTCGGCGATGAAGTGACTGTTTGGGTTGACAAAGTTGACCCCAGCCGTGGTCAAATCATCGTGACGATGGTCGCGCCGCTGGCCGTAGAATGGGAAGACCTGCAAGATGGTCAGGTCTACACTGGCAAAGTCACCCGCCTCGAGAATTTTGGCGCTTTTGTTGATATTGGGGCCGAAAAAGAAGGGCTGGTTCACGTCAGCGAGATCAGCTACGACTATATCAAGCACCCATCAGAAACTCTGAAAGTTGGTGAAGAATACCAGGTCAAGGTGCTTGGTTTCAGCAAGAGAAAACGTCGCATCAACCTCAGCGTCAAGGCACTACTTGAGCGCCCAGAATCTGAAGTCTCTATCGCCGATGCAGACTTCGAGGTTGAGGAAGAGGAAGTCTTCGAGGAAATGCCCAGCGCCATGGAAATTGCTATGCGCGCTGCCATGGGTGAAACTGTTTCCAGCATGAAAACGACCCGCGGACGGGGCAAACAGGGCCGCAAGCGCAAAGACAAACTGCGCAATCAGCAGGAAGAGTTGCTCAACCGTACGCTGCAATACTCCAAGTAAACAAAAGCCCCGGCCAAGGCCGGGGCTTTTTTCATGTGCTTTTGTCTCGTTACTGGGTAGCCGCTTAACTGTCGCTGTCTATCATCATAGCCGCGAGGCGCGTACCGGCCGGTACCGCCGTCACCCCTTCTGGCACAATGAGCAATGCGTTGGCCTGCACGAGTGAGGTCATGATGTGCGACCCCTGGTCGCCTGTCGTTACTGCCTCATACACCCCTGGCTCAGGCTGCGACACGATGGCCCGCAAATAGCTCTCGCGCCCGTCGGACGATATTGACTCCAGCAGCGTGGCCTGAACTTCGGGCCGAAACAGGGCCTGCAGTCCGCTCATCTTGCGCAGGACCGGCCGGACAAAGCGCTCAAAAGAGACCATGGCTGACACGGGGTTACCGGGTAGGCCAAAATAGGTGACGCCACCATAGGTGCCAAATGCCAGCGGCTTGCCCGGCCGCATCCGCACCCGCCAGAAGCGGACATCCCCGGACGCATCCAGTACCGCCTTCACCACATCATAGGCGCCGACGGAAACGCCGGCCGAGCTGACAAAGAGATCCACGCCAGCGTCAAGACCCGCCTGCAACCGGTCGCGCACATCGACGAGGGTATCCCGGGCGATGCCCAACGGCACCGGTATCGCGCCGGCGGCCCGAACCTGGGCTTCCTGGGCGTAACCATTGCTATTGCGGATCTTGCCCGGTTGCAAGGGTTGATCGACATCGATGAGCTCATCGCCCGTGGCCAGGATGCCGACACGCGGTTGGCGGACGACCTGAACTTCAGCCTGGCCAATAGAGGCCAGAACGCCAATTTCCTGCGGGCGCAATTGCTTACCGGCCGGTATGATTTCTGCCCCAACCCGGATATCTTCGCCCGCCTGGCGCACATAATCACCCACGCCTACAGAGCGAAACAGTTGCACCTGTTCTGGTAACGGCCGGGCCTCGTCACGCCAGGCTTCATCGGTATCTTCAACCGGGATGACGGCATCAGCACCGGCCGGTAGCGGGGCACCCGTCATGATGCGCGCAGCACAACCCTCGCCCACGACCACGTCAGGCACATGGCCGGCAGCCACATCGGCCACGACGCGTAGCAGGGCCGGATTGCCCCTGCTTGCGTCACTTACATCGGCCGCCCGTACAGCAAAACCATCCATTGCCGAGTTCGCAAATGGCGGCAGATTGTCGCGGGCAACGGCCGGTGCCGCTAACACTCGCCCTAATGCCTGTCCCAGCGGCACCATCTCCGCCGGCAGCTGGGATACAGCGCCCAGGACCATCGCCAACGCGTCGGCGACTGTCAGGTATTCCTGCTGGCTCATGCAGCTAGCCGCCCATCCAGTTCCAGGTAAGCCGCCTCGGCCTGCATCGCTGCCAGCACATTCGCGATGTGCTGCCAGAGCTCCAGCTTGCCAGCAAAACATGCCTGGCTGAAATCCTCAGTCACTTCAGCCACATGATCACGATCAACGCCACCGGCAAAGCGGCGATCTTTCCACTTCTTGCGAATTGAACTGATGGCAACATCGCGAAGGTCCCGGGATGGCCGGACCAGGGCGGTGGCGATGATCAGGCCAGTGATCTCGTCGCTGGCCAGCAAGGCAAAATCAAGCGGCGTCTCGCGCTCCACGCCCGTCCCTTCCGTGTAATGCGATAGGATAGTCCGGATCGTTTCCTCATCAATGCCGCGCAGGCGGAGGATATCTGCCCCTTTGATGGGATGTTCATTCAAATTGGAATGGATTTCCCAGTCAAAGTCGTGAAGCAGGCCAACTGCCTGCCAATAATCCTGGGTGGCTTCATCATGACCCAGGTGCGCCGCGTACCAGCGGGTCGCCAGGCCAACGGCTTGCATATGGCGGCGCAACCCACCATCCTGCACAAATTCACAAACGATATTCCAGGCTGTCTCAGGTGTCAGTTCCATTTTTACCCCATAAACAAACTGCGCCTGCCTCATGGCAAGCGCAGCGGTAATCCATTCACCGGCGCAAAAGCCTTATTCCGTGTTTTTGTCGCCGCCGCGGTTAGCCCCGCAGTCGCAACCACCATTCTCATGCTTGGAGCAGCCTGCGGCCGCTTTCTTTTGCAGCGCTTCCAGCTCGTCGAGCGGCTCGAGTTCGTGTTTGAACACTTCGTAGCGCTCACCTTCAATGTCAACAATGACCGATTCACGCAGCGGGCGAACATCGCGCACCCGGCCTTCGCCATGCGGGGTGCCGACCCGCTTGTTGCGCTTGGGCAGCTCTTTGCGTGCCTCCACATACTGCTCGTATTCATAAACAAGGCAACAGCGCAGCCGGCCACACATGCCGGTGATTTCCTGCGGATTGAGCGATATGCCTTGCTCTTTGGCCATGCGGATGGAGACGGGACTAAACTCGGTCAAAAAGGTTGAACAGCAACGGGGACCGCCACAAGCGCCAAAGCCGCCCTGAATCTTGGCCACATCCCGCGGCCCAATCAGCTGCATTTCCACACGGGTACGGAACGCTTTGGCCAGGTTACCGCGCAGCCGGCCAAGGTCTAGTTTCTTGTCTTCGGTTGCGTAGTAGAAAATCAACCAGCTGCCGTCGTAGCTGTACTCAGCTTTGACAAACTTCACATCCTTCAGATTCAGACTGTGGGCCCGCTCCCGACAGGAGATAAGCGCATCCAGCTCTTTACCTTGCCAGACCTGCTTGAGAACCAGGTCGCGCGGGTTCGCCTTACGCATTATCGGGCGCAGCCCCTTGCGATGCTGTTTACTTTCCTCAATATACGAAATGACCTGGCCTAACTGACGGCCTCGCCTTGTTTCGACGATGACATGGTCGCCGGGCATGACCTCTTCGTCCTCGTTAATCATAAAATGGTAAAGTTTGCCCAGCTTCTGAAAGCGCACCCCGACCACATTGCTGGTTTCCGCGGTGACTATAGTCATAAGTTTCTCCAATTTGGCAACCGGCCGGTCACCAATTGAGTGGTTCGTGACGTGTAGGTGCCTACCGCTACGCGGCAAGACAACTTCCTATTTTCCGGTTTCTAGGGTTTCTGTCAAATAGCGGGTGGGATGAAGCCGCTCGCAGACAGTTGCTCTACCAACTGGTCTGCAGCGTCAGCTGGCGCGAACCTGTCTGTGGCAATCTGGAATTCAGGGTTGAGAGGCGGTTCGTAATCAGCACCTGCCCCGGGGACTGTCGGCGCCTGCCCGGTGGCAGCCCGTGCATAAATCCCTTTAGGGTCACGCGCCCGGCAAACGGCCGGGTCACATTGAACCCAGACTTCGGCAAAGCGGCTGATGCTGGCCCGGGCCGTATCACGATAGCGGCGCTGGTTGGCCGTCGCGGCAATAAGCACATTGACACCCTCACGGGCCAACCAGGCGGCCAGGGCACCAAAAACGCCATAGAGCCAATCCCGCTCTGCCGGACTGTAAGTTGGTTGCGGCGTCAGGAAGGCACGCAACTCATCAGAATCCAGCAGGACCACAGCGCAGCCACGGGCTCGCAAACGGTCCTGACACAGACGGGCCAGAGTCGTCTTGCCGGCAGCGGGCAAACCGGTAAACCAGAGTACAAAACCCGGCGCATTCATGGAGCCGCCAGGTAGTCATTGATATGCTGCCAGTCAAAACTCGGCGCCGCCAGGACATTGTGAGCCAGGTTGAGCAACTTGTGACGGACCTCAGGGGCCATGGTCGGGTACCATTGCGGGCTGGCAAGAACCAGGATACGCCAGCTTATCCAGGGGGCCATCGCAGTCAATAGCGCCGGATCGTCGCGCTCAGCCAGGTAGCGCGTCCAGAATAGCTCGTACAGCTCGGCAAAGGGACCCGCCAGCCGGCCGGCCAGAGGCAGGCTAAAGAAGAGATAGTTGATCATCAAACAGCTGACATCATCAGCCGCCTCACCCCATTCGCCCCGGCTGCGATCCAGCAGATTAAATTCTACGCCGTCCGTAAACAGGATATTGAAAGGGTGAAAATCGCCATGGACCTGGCACAGACGATCGGTCTGGTCCTTGAGGCGCCAACGCCACTCGTTGGCGGCCACTTCAATCTGGCGCAGGCGGGCTGGCGTGGCAATTTCATCTTCAGCTGCGTAGCTATCCGTCAGGCCCATGATCCCTTCGCCATCGCCGACAAGATCACGGAGACGGCGGCGCCAGAGGAGATCATCTTGATATTTTGTAGTGTGGATGGCGGCCAGGTAGCTGGCGAGGGCTTTGGCGCGGTCGCGGTCGAGGGGAGTTAACCGGCCGGTCTCCCCCACCCGGTGCAAATCCTCAGCGTAGGTTGTGCCCGGCGCAAAATCAGTCAACAGCAACAACTCTGCGGCTGCCGCCAGGGAATGCAGTTCGCCGTCCCGGTTCAAAAGCACCAGATCCCGGGCCCGAACATGCCGGGGTAGCTGATTGAAGGCATGGTAATCACGCCAGACCTCGGCCACCCGGTCTGACATGTTTTCACGGCCAAACCCATTGCGATTCACCCGTCGCAGAACTACTTCATCCGTATCAGCCCCGCAATGGTAGGTTACCCGAATTGGCTGGCCGTAGCCGAATGCCTTGAGGGCAGCGGCGCCCTGGCCACCGCCCCCTAACGGCTCAATGGCAGCTATAGCTACCGGTCGCTGCCGGAGCCGCGTTAAGTACTGTGTTAACGCGGACTCGTTCACGGCGACTTACTCAGACCGCCTCACTGGCGGCTACTGTCTGGTCACTGCGCTCTGTATCCGTTTCAGCACGCATTAACAGGACTGGCACCGGGCTGTAGCGCAGCACCCTGTCAGCCACACTGCCAAAAACCCATCGCGCGACGCCGCCACGGCCATGCGTGCTCATCACGACAATATCCATTCCCTGCGCCTCGACCGTGGCCAGGATGGCGTCTGCGGGGCCTTCATCCTCGAGCAGATGCGTGTGGACAATGTATCCCTGCTGGCGCAGGGAACCTTTCATCCCGTTGAGGTACTCTTCAGCCTCTTTCCGGTTATGCTCGCGCATGGTCACCAGCAGTTCAGCATTGGTACTGCCATCGATCTGGGAAAAAACCAGAGGCGTTGAAGTAACTCGCAGCAAGGTGATCTCGCCGTCAAAACGGGCGGCCAGTTCACAAGCAGGTTGCAGGGCAACTTCGGCTAAATGTGAACCATCCAGTGGAACCAGAATTCGCTTAAACATCTTACACCTCAGAATGAACAACAGAATCTGTTGTGAGTTTGCCAAGTACAGTCACAGTATCGGCAAGATCGGGGTTGTTGCGTAGTGTCCATTTGTAAACAAGCTACGCGCCAAATGTCACTTCAAGCATGACAAACATCAGCCACAATTGCGCTAGTGACCTTCGTCATACCCACCTGCTGATCTGTAACACTTCATCCAATCCCGCCCCATCCGTATAGTGCATTCAGACAAACAGTCTGTCGCTGTGCTTTGTCTGGAAGGGTGGTGGGCATATGAAAACAAAGGGCTCGCGCATTTTGATCGCCGGCGCTGCCGGGCGTGATTTCCACGATTTCAACATTTTGTTTCGGGACAATTCAGCCTGTCGGGTCGCCGGCTTCACCGCCGCTCAGATCCCCAACATCAGCGACAGACGCTATCCTGCTTGCCTGAGCGGACCGCTTTACCCGGACGGTTTGCCGATTTTCCCCGAAGAGCAAATGGAGACGTTGATCCGCGACCTCGAGATTGATGAGGTCATCTTTGCCTACTCAGATGTGTCCCATGAGCAAGTCATGCATCTCGGATCCCGTGTCCTGGCGGCCGGGGCCGATTACCGGCTGGTGGCCCCGCAGCGCACCATGCTGACAGCCCAAAAGCCGGTCATCGCTATCTGCGCCGTTCGGACCGGTTGTGGCAAGAGCCAGACAGCCCATTATCTGGTCCGGCAACTGCGGGACATGGGTTATGAGCGGATCGTCGCCGTGCGCCATCCGATGCCATACGGGAACCTGGCGGCACAGGCAGTACAGCGCTTTGCCACCTACGCAGACCTGGACAAACATGAATGCACGATCGAGGAACGGGAAGAGTACGAACCGTACATCGAGCAGGGCAACGTCGTCTATGCCGGCGTGGATTATGAGGCAATTCTGCGGAGGGCGGAGGCAGAGGCGGACATTATCATCTGGGATGGCGGCAACAATGATTTGCCATTTTTCCGGCCGGATATTCACCTCGTCCTCGTCGATCCGCACCGGCCGGGCCATGAAACCCGCTTCCATCCCGGCGAGACCAACCTGCGCCTGGCCGACGCGGTCCTGATCAATAAGGTCGATACGGCGCCCGCTGAGGCTGTCGCCCAGTTGCGCCAGAACGTGGCTGAGATAAACCCACGGGCCACCATTCTGGAGGCCGCCTCGCCCATTTCCGTGGCCGACCCGGGCGCCATCGAAGGCAGCCGGGTACTGGTCGTCGAGGATGGCCCTACACTCACCCATGGCGGCATGCGCTACGGCGCCGGCGTCCTGGCCGCCCAACGCTTTGGGGCCAAAGAAATTATCGATCCCCGTCCCTATGCAGCCGGTTCTCTGCAGGCCACATTTCAGAAGTACCCGCTGACCGGCAACCTGCTGCCGGCCATGGGCTACGGCGCAACCCAGATCGCGGAGCTGGAGACAACCATCAACAGGAGTGCTGCTGACCTGGTTCTGATCGCCACGCCGATCGATCTGGGCCGGCTTATCCATATTCAATTGCCCGCACAGCGTGTCCGCTACAGCCTGGCGCCACGGGGTGAACCTGATTTGGCAGGCTGGCTAAAGGCAAAGCTCGGACGGTAGCCGGCCAGACCGGCAGCGGCTCATGCCAGAGGAGCGTATGATGTTCCGCAAAATCCTCCTACCCCTTAACGGCTCAGTTCTGTCCGGCCATGCTCTTGAACCTGCCCTGAAGCTGGCGCCGGCCAACGGCGGCCAGCTCACCATCCTGACCATTCCTGAATACCGGGATCTGATCATCACGGAACCAGGTCACGAAGGCGTCAGCTACAAATTCGAGTCCGAACAGAAAACGCGCGAGGCATTCGCGAGCTATCAAGAGTCCATTTGCACCGCCTGGGGCCGGGCCGGCCTGACAATCCGCACCCGTCTGCTCGATGGCGATCCGGCCAGTCTCATCATCGACACAGCCATTGCCGAAGAAAGCGCGCTAATCGTCATGGCCACGCATGGCTACAGCGGCTTGCGGCGCTGGCGGCTCGGCAGCGTGACCGAGAAAGTACTCGAAGCGGCGCCCTGTCCCGTGTTGGCGGTGCGCTCAGCCGAGCCCATTCAACATCTCTTGCTCACCCTTGATGGCTCGACAATTGCCGAGCAAGCCGTCGAGCCAGCCATCAAGGTTGCCCGACAGCTGCATGCTCGGGTAACGATGTTGATCGTTCGGGCGGCCGCTTATCAGGACGAGCGCACCCTGGCGCTGCTGGCCGCGGCAGGTGGTTCGGCTCATTATGATCCGGAAGATGAATATCATCGCTATCTTGAAGAGCTGCGCGGGCAGCTTAGCCAGCCAGGGCCGGAAGTATGTCTGGAAGTCGCCCGCGGGCCTGTCGCCGAGACGATTCTCGATTACGCTAAAGCCAGGCAGGTTGACCTGATCGCGATGGCGACGCATGGCCGCTCTGGTCTGCGGCGCTGGATTTATGGCAGCGTCACGGCCAAAGTGCTGCGTGAGGCCGAATGCGGCATGCTGGTGGTACGGCCGCCGGCCGATTTGCTTCACTAAACTTGGTGGCCGACCGGCCGGTCAGACGCCACCACAAACGGAGAGTTCCCATGAGTAATGATTATCGCCATTTGATCGAACGTTTCCTGGTTCATTGGAACCAGGGCGACTACACGGACTTTAGTGAAATCTATCATGCCGACTTTGAATTCTGCATGCCGGGCACCGCAAGCTGCCTGGGCATTATGGAATATGAGGAATGGATCGACTCCATGCGCGGGGCTTATCCGGACTTGCAGATCGTCATCTATGACGAGCTGACCGCCGACAACAAGATAGCCCTGCAATGGCAATTTACCGGCACAAATGAAGGCAAGTTACGTCATTCGCCAGCCGCCCACAAACGGGTTGAGCTGCCCGGCATGACCCTGTTCCATCTGCTGGATGGCCAGATCTGGCGGGGGCAATGGTTCTATGACGTCATCGCCGTCTACCGGCAATTAGGGCGCACGCCGTCGATCTTCCTCGACACCGCCTGATACGCGGCGCCCAGCGCGCCGCCACAGGCAGGGAGGAACAATGACGCTCGCAAACTTGGATGAAGAGATGGCCATCACACCAAATCTTCTCGACTATGAAATGAGCTATGCGACGTTTGACTGGTCTGCCATCAGGGCTGAACTAGCGGGTTTGCCCGGCGGCGCCGGATTGAATATCGCCTATGAGGCTGTAGACCGCCACGCGCTGGGTGCTAAACGGGACCATACCGCCTTTCGCTTCCTGGACAAGGATGGGAATGCGGCCGATATAACCTATGCCGAGCTGAAGCAGCAAACGGATTGTTTTGCCAATGTGCTGGAAGGGCTGGGCATTGCCAAGGGGGACCGGGTCTTTACATTGACCGGCCGGTTACCCGCCCTCTACATCGCCGCCCTTGGCATCCTCAAACGGCGGGCCGTCTTCTGCCCGCTCTTCTCCGCCTTTGGCCCGGAACCGATCTTCCAGCGGATGGAGAAAGGCCAGGCCAGGCTCCTGATCACCACCGAACAGCTCTATGAAACCAAGGTAAAACTGCTGCGGGACCGGCTGCCGCACCTGGAAACTATCCTCATTGTGGACCGGCTGGAGCACGGCGACCAGGGTATTTATGCCCTGCCGCTCCTCATGGCCGCCGCCAGCGACCAATACACCATCGGACCCACCGATCCCGAGACCATGGCGGTGCTGCACTTCACCAGCGGCACCACCGGCATGCCTAAAGGGGCCATCCACGTGCACCAGGCGGTCTTGCATCATTACATGACCGCCCGATACGCCCTCGATCTGCACCCGGACGACATCTTTTGGTGCACCGCCGACCCCGGCTGGGTGACCGGCACCTCTTACGGCATCATCGCCCCACTGCTCCATGGCGTCACCGCCATCGTCGATGAGGCGGAGTTTAACGCGCGGCGCTGGTATCAGATTCTGGAGGATTACGGGGTGACGGTCTGGTACACCGCCCCTACCGCCATTCGCCGCCTCATGCGGCTGGAATTTGACCCGACCGAAGAGTATGACCTGTCACAACTGCGCTTTATCGCCAGCGTGGGCGAGCCACTCAACCCGGAAGCAGTTGTTTGGGGCCGTGAGGTGCTCAAGCGGACCATCCACGACAATTGGTGGCAGACAGAGACCGGCGGCATCATGATCGCCAACTTCGCCGGGCAGCCAGTGAAGCCCGGCTCGATGGGCCGGCCGTTGCCAGGCATTGAAGCGACCATCCTGCGCCGCAACGAGGACGGTACAGTCACCCTCATCGACCAGCCCAATGTGGATGGCGACCTGGCGCTGAAGCCGGGCTGGCCCGCCATGTTCCGTGGTTATCTCCACGATGATGCCCGCTACGCGAAGTGCTTTGCCGACGGCTGGTACATCAGCGGCGACCTGGCCATGCGTGATGAGGATGGCTACTTCTGGTTTGTCGGCCGGGCCGACGACATCATCAAGACAGCCGGCCACATGGTGGGTCCCTTTGAAGTGGAAAGCGCCCTGATGGAGCATCCGGCGGTCGCCGAGGCCGGCGTCATCGGCGTGCCGAATCCAGTCATTGGCGAGTTAGTCAAGGCGTTTGTCTCGCTCAATGCCGGCTACAAACCCACCCCTGAGTTGCAAAAAGAGCTACTGGGATTCGGCCGGAGCAAATTGGGCTCGGCGGTTGCCCCCAAGCAAATAGCGTTCGAGCAGAATCTCCCCAAGACGCGCAGCGGCAAAATCATGCGCCGCCTGCTCAAGGCTCGCGAACTGGGCCTGCCAGAAGGAGATATCTCGACCCTGGAGAGTGACTGATGTCCCCCCAAAATAAACCACCTGTCGTTGACCGGGATCGCGGCCATCACCTGCTGCACCAGATGCTGCGCATCCGTCGCTTTGAAGAAAAATGTTATGAGCTCTATGGCGCCATGAAAATTCGCGGCTTCCTCCATCTTTACGATGGCGAAGAAGCGGTCGCGGTCGGCGTCATGGATGCGTTACGCCCAGAGGATGCCGTCGTCGCCACTTACCGCGAACATGGCCAGGCGCTCGCCAAGGGCATGGACATGAATGCGATTATGGCGGAGCTATACGGCAAGCAGGAGGGCTGTGCCCGCGGGCGCGGCGGCTCGATGCACCTGTTTGATGCTGACACCCGCTTCTACGGTGGCAATGCCATCGTGGGCGGCGGCCTGCCGGTCGCCGTCGGCATGGCCCTGGCCAACAAGATGCAGGGCAAAAACGAGGTCACCGTCTGCTTCTTTGGCGATGGCGCCGCAGCCGAGGGTGAGTTCCACGAGGCGTTGAACCTGGCCGCGCTCTGGCAGGTACCTGTGCTCTTCCTTTGCGAAAACAACCAGTACGCCATGGGCACGGCGCTGCGCTACTCCCACGCCGTCACCGCCATCGCCGAGAAGGCCGTCAACTACGGCATCCCGGCCCAGACGGTTGATGGTATGGATGTTCTGGCTGTGGCTGAGGCCGCTCATGAAGCCACCACCAGGATCCGCGCCGGCGCCGGCCCGCAGTTCATTGAGGCGGTCACCTACCGCTTCCGGGCCCATTCGATGTTTGATGCTGAACTGTACCGCTCGAAGGAAGAAGTGGCCCAATGGAAGGAGCGCGACCCGATCAATCTGTTCACTGATCTGCTCCTCGAACACAAACTAATCACGGCAGACGAGATTGAGTCCATGGAACACGAAGTCCGATCCGAGGTCGAGGCCTCTGTGCAATTTGCCGAAGGCGGCACCTGGGAGCCAGTCACTGATCTGGAGCGGTTTGTCTATTCTGAAAGGAGGGTGTCATGAATGCCCAACTCTCTACCCCAACGGCAGAACGGTCTGAGGTACGAACCATCACCTACCGGGAAGCCGTTCGTGAAGCAATACGCGAGGCGCTGGACCGCGATGAGCGGGTCTTCCTGCTGGGCGAGGATGTCGCCTGGTATGGCGGCTGTTTCGCGGTTAGCAAAGGTTTAATCGACGAGTATGGCCCGGAACGCATTCTGGGCACGCCCCTGTCAGAATCTGGCTTTACCGGCGCCGGCATCGGCGCCGCAATGGCCGGCATGCGACCCATCGTCGAGCTAATGACCTGCAACTTCAGTCTGCTGGCCGCCGACCAGATCGTCAACAATGCGGCCACCGTCCTGCATATGTCCGGCGGCCAGTTCAATGTGCCGCTGGTGATCCGCTTCGCCACCGGCGGCGGCAAGCAGCTGGCGGCCCAGCATTCGCACAGCTGGGAAGGCTGGTACGCCCATGTGCCCGGCCTGAAAGTGCTGGTTCCGGCCACCCTGGAAGACGCCCGCGGCATGCTCTGGCCCGCCCTGGAAGACCCTGATCCGGTGCTGATTTTTGAGAATGCCACTCTGTATAACCTCAAGGGCGAGCTGCCCATTGAGCCGGTACAGGTCGATATCAAAAAGGCCAAGGTGCGCCGGACCGGTAATGACATCACCGTCATCACTTATGGCGCCAGCCTGTTCAAAGCGCTGGAAGCGGCCGAGATACTGGCCCAGGAAGGGATCGATCTCGAAGTGATTGACCTGCGCGTGCTGCGGCCGCTGGACGATGAAACCTACCTGGCCTCGCTGGCCAAAACCCACCGTGTTCTGATTGTCGATGAGGGCTGGCGCAGTGGCAGCATTGCCGCCGAGATCAGCGCGCGCATCGTCGAAAAAGGGTTTTACGACCTGGACTTGCCGGTGGAACGGATCTGCACGGTGGAAGTGCCAATTCCCTATGCCAGCCATATGGAGCAGGCCGCCCTACCGCAAGTGGCCGACATCGTCGAGCGCTGCCGCCTGATGGCCAGCTGAACAGACATAAGAAGATATGTGGAACAAGGCAGCTTGTTCCACACATCTTAAGGAGCAAACGGATGGCAGAGTTTCGCATGCCCAGCTTAGGGGCGGATATGGAAACTGGCACCGTCTACGATTGGCGCGTCAAACCCGGCGACAAAGTAGGCCGGGGCGACATCATCGTCACCGTGGAAACGGACAAAGGGGCGATCGATGTCGAGATTTTCGAGGAAGGCGTCATCAGTGAAATCCTGGTACCGGAAGGGACCGAGGTGCCCGTCGGTACCGTCCTGGCCCTGCTCAATGGCGGGGCGAGGCCACCAGCGCCGCAACCACAGCCTACCGCCGTCACCCCAAAGCGTGAAGAACCAGCCCACCCGATGGATCAGCGACCGCTGGTGACCTCTCAACCAGTCACGCCGGTCACGAACGGTCGCCGCCTGCGCATTTCACCGGCCGCTCGGCGGCGGGCCGAAGAGCTGGGTCTGGATTTGCACACGCTCAAGCGGACCGGACCGGCCGGTGCCATCAGCCTGGCCGACGTCGAACGAGCCGCCAGCCAGGCCGCCCCGGCAAAACCCGACGAACGGATCAAGGCCACCCCGGTGGCGCGGCGCATGGCGGCCGAGCTGGGCGTCGATCTGAGCCAGGTGCAGGGAACAGGACCGGCCGGGGCCATTAACCGCGCCGACGTCGCCAAAGCGGCCCAACCCGCAGCGGCGGCCCAACCGGCACCAATCGCGCCCACCCCACCACCCGCTACCCCTCCACCACCACCGCGCGAAAAAGTCGATTTCCAGACCGGGATGCGCCGGGCGATCGCCCTGGCGATGAGCCGGTCCAACCGCGACATTCCCCATTACTACCTGGAAGATCGGGTCGATATGAGCAAGGCGCTCACCTGGCTGCAGAATGAGAATCGGGAGCGATCGGTTAAAGAGCGACTGTTGCCGGCCGTCCTTTTTATCAAAGCCACGGCCCTGGCCCTGAGCGAGGTGCCCAGCCTGAACGGTTATTGGCTGGAGGACGGCTTCCAGCCGCAGGAGGCGATTCATATCGGCTTTGCCATCGCCCTGCGCCAGGGCGGGCTGGTGACACCCGCCTTCCACCACGCCGACCTGGCCAGCCTGGACGAGCTGATGGTCACGCTGCGCGACCTGATTACTCGCACCCGCAGCGGCCGGCTGCGCAGCTCGGAACTGACTGACCCGACCATCACCCTGACCAGTCTGGGTGACCGGGGCGCCGAAAAAGTGTACGGCGTTATCTATCCACCGCAGGTTGCTCTTGTCGGCCTGGGCAAAGTCGCCGAGCAGCCGTGGGCGGAGAACGGGATGCTGGGGATCCGGCCGGTTATGCACATCACCCTGGCCGGTGACCATCGCGCCAGCGACGGCCACACCGGCGCCCTTTTCCTGGAAGCATTTAACAGCTATCTGCAGGATCCGGAGAAACTAAAATGAGTATGCAAACTGTCAACATGGCCCAGATTCAGACAACCTTGCTGGATGTCCTGAGCAACCTGGCTCCGGAAAAAGACCTGAGCCTGTATGAGTCCAACACTGGTATTCAGGAAGCACTGGATATCGATTCTTTTGACTACCTCAACTTCCTGATTGAGCTGGAGAGCCTATACGGCGTCGCGGTACCGGAGGCGGATTACGACCAGCTTGTAACGCTGGATGATGTGGTGGATTATTTGTTGGATCGGTTGTGAGGTGATAACACCAACCGCGAGTAGGGGCCCCTCGCTCCGTCCGGACAGGCGTGTTGGCCGAGCCGTTGTCGCTCGGGGTGACGTCGCTCATTAATGACGTCACCCCAAGCATGTTTGCCGTGAAAAATGCTCAACTTGAAGCGCGAGGGGCCCCAACCCTATACCCGCACCGGCCGGTAGCTTTCAAACCGGCGAATATACTGGTATTGACCCTGGTAGCGGTGGCATAGCCCCCAACGGATACCAGCCAGCGGCTCACTATCATTATCCAGCCCCCGAAACAACCCTAACGCCTCCGGGGCGCCGCGCAGCACCGCCATGATCTCAAAGTTGATGCCGTCCGGCGCATATTGGATGGTGTTCTTCTCGGGACCGTCAGTAGTTAACAGGGCGGCAATTCCGCCCCGATAAGGCCAGACGCACACTTCATGGCCGCTGTTGGTGACCGGATTGTACGGGGATTTGTGGTAGGGGCCGGTCGGTGCGTCGGCGATGGCCACGCCCCAGCGGACGTCACGCCCGCCAAAGGTCAGCGCCTCACCCATCTGTTCACCTTTGTAGTAGAGATAAAACTTGTCGCGGTAATGGAGCAGACAGGGGTCGTGGACCTTGTGGCTGTCAAAGTCCCCTTTGGCTTCGACCAAAAAGCGGTTGTCCTCCTCACCCAGCCAGCGCCCATTATCAGCCGGACGCAGGATGGGCTCGGGCAGCTTCTGCCAGGGGCCCTGGGGCGATGGGGCCACAGCCATGCCGATGGTGTTCTGCACCCGGACGACGTAGGGCGCCTTGACGGTCTGGTAGACGAGGTAATAACTGCCGTCATAGGTAAAGATTTCGGGGGTGAAGACGGCGCGGTCGTCATAGGCACCGGCCGGTCCCCGCCCCACCGCCAAACCCTGCTCGCGCCATTCCCAGCCATCAACCGACGTTGCGTGCCATACCTCCGTCAGGTCCCAGGGAAACACCTTGGCCGCCGGGTCACCTGTGCCAAAACCAGCCGTCTCGCCGACGCCACGTGTATACCAGACATGATACAACCCATCGATCAGCAGCACCGCACTGGGGTCGCGCCGGATGACGCCGGCCTCATAGGCAAAATCCCCACCCAGATCATGCTCGCGAAAGTGGCAGAACCATTCCGGCCCCTTCGTGTACGCCAGCGCCCGCCGGGAAGCAGCGCTGAGGAATTGCCGTTGTTCGCTAGAATTGTCGTCCTGGATTGTTGTCATGCCTTGCCTCCTGCACTCGATACCTTATACGGCTCGCATAAGTTAAAATTGACCGTATCGGGCTGCGAAATTGTCGCCCCGGTCTCCCTGCCAATACCCTGAGGTAAAGAATCATGATTAGCCATGTTGATAGTCGACTATACCGCATTCCCCTCACCCACACGATGACAGACGCCACCCACGGCGCCATGACCCATTTTGAGGTCGTTATGGTCAGCCTGCGCGACGATGAGGGCCACGAAGGCATCGGCTACACCTACACGATTGGTCTGGGCGGCGCCGCCGTGGTTTCGCTTATCCGCCAGGCGTTTGAGCCGCTGCTGCTAAAGGCTGAACCCGACCGGATCAATCAGATTTGGGAGCAGATGTGGTGGCGGCTGCATTACATCGGCCGGGGCGGTCTGGCCTCGTTCGCCATGGCCGCCGTCGACATCGCCCTCTGGGACCTGGCGGCGCGACGGGCGGGCCAACCATTGTGGCGCCGGTTGGGCGGTAACGGCGGTCCGATTACACCCTATGCCGGCGGCATCGACCTGCATCTGGATCTCGATGGCTTGCTGGCCTATGTGCAGGGCCATCTGGACAAGGGTTTTCGCGCTGTCAAAATCAAGGTGGGCCAGCCCCGCTGGCAAGATGACATCGCCCGCATCCGGGCCGTGCGGGAGCTGCTGGGCCCTGAGCTGACCCTGATGGTGGACGCCAACATGCGCTGGGATGTGGCGACGGCGGTGCAGGCGGCCCGGCAGATGCAGCCTTACAATGTTTACTGGCTGGAAGAGCCAACCATTCCCGACGATGTGGCCGGCCACGCCCGCATCGCGGCGGAGGGCGGCGTGCCGGTGGCCACCGGCGAGAACCTGCACACGATCTACGAGTTTGCGGCGATGATTGAGCAGGGCGGCATCGCCTACCCGGAGCCGGATGTCTCCAACATTGGCGGCATCACCAACTGGCTACGGGTGGCGGGGCTGGCGTATGCGCATAACCGGCCGGTCACCACCCACGGCGTCCACGAACTCCACCTCCAGCTGCTGGGCGCCATCCCCAACCCCTCCTTCCTCGAAGTCCACAGCTTCGGCCTGGAGCGCTTCATCCTCAACCCGCCCGTGCTGATCGATGGCGTCATGCAACTGCCTGAGGCGCCGGGCCACGGGGTGCAGTTTGACTGGGAAGGGCTGGCGGCCTGCGAGGTCAGGTTGCCGTAGGCTTGATGGTCTGGACTGGCCCTGGCAGCCCTGGCACACAGTAAAATAGATGAAGAAACAGGTCACCATTCTGCTATTTTGCATATTATTTCTGACAGCCTGCGCTGGCAGCGATGAAACACTACCTGCTGAGCAAGTGACGCCATCGATCACGGAATCGGCGGCAATAGAAAACACAGCAACCTCGGTTGTTAAGACTGAGGCACCAACGGCAGTAGTCACCACGCTTGCCCCAGCAACACTGACGCCAACGACCACTGTGACGTCATCGCCGACCACAACCGCCCCAGCTACTCAGACTACAGAGGCTGGGCCGTTCGACAATGTCGTCTACGCCACCCTGTCTGAAGACGAGGCTACCCAGCTTCTCATTGAGTTGCTCCAGACCAATGGTGGTTGCCGGCTGCCATGTTGGTGGGGGATTGTTCTGGGTAGCACTGCCATATCAGAGATTGAGTCGGTTTTTGTCCCTCTGGGATTTGACTGGTTTCCTGGCTTTGACGAACTCCACGATACAACGGCATACAAAGCTTCGTTATATCTTCATGCAAAAGAGAGTATTGTCTGGACCATTGAAGTCCGTGGCGGGGCAGGCGAAGAAACCTACGACAAGAATGAGGCCTGGCGGCCTTACGCATTGCCCAATCTGCTGTCTGAATACGGCATACCGTCTGAAGTTTACGTCTACTATCCCTTTCGGTTTGATCCCGGTGGTCTGGCTTCGTACAGACTGTTCCTCTACTATCCCGAGCAAGGCATCGAGATCGATTACCTGGGGATTGCCGACCTGCTCCCGGATCGCAATGGCTGGGCGGAAGCCTGCCCTGACATCTTGCGAACAGATCAGGTTAACCTGCTACTGTTTCAGCCCGGCACCGTGCCCGAATACCGGGAACTCACCCTGCCCGCCATGAGCATCCCTGTGCCAGAACAGCCCGAGGGCACCGATCCCTACGATCTGATCAGCTGGGAGCAGGCCACCGAAAGCACTTTGGACGCGTTTTATCAGCATTTCACCGAATCAGAAGAAGGCACCGTCTGTTTCAGCTTCAAAACCTATTGGACTGGTTCATCTGAATGAATCAACATTTCCTGAGCCTTCTCCATGGGGCAAATCGACCCTCAATAGCAGGCGAAGGATCCCGATCCAGGCCTCTGGCCGATATAGGCTCTGCCAGGAGCCGACTGCCATTCGCCTAGTGAAAAGCGGCATAAATATCGCTAGTGCCTAACATAGTCCCCGTTTGCCAGCCAAGCTGGCCAGCCACCGACCGGAGTATATTGGCGCCTTAGGGCGAGGTCCTTCGCCTGCTCTCAATATACATCTTGCCCCATAGAGGAGGCTCAGGAAATGTCGTTAAGGAAATTTACCCAAAAACAAAAGGACCCCATCACCGGGGTCCTCAACAATTAAAATCTACGCAACAGCCAGGCCGATGCTTTTCTACCCGATCATCTGTATCGGAATAAAATCTTTCTGCTTGGACAATGTCAGCACCGAGACACGCGCCGCCACCTGCTCGCTGATTGCCTGGAACGCCTGGGCCGCCTCTGACTCAGGCCGGGCGACCACGATTGGCTGGCCCGAGTCGCCACCCTTACGAATCTCGGCATCCATGGGGATGGCGCCCAGGTAGGGGGTGTTCTGCTCGTTGGCCAGCGCCTCGCCGGCGCCGGTGCCGAAGAAATCGCCGCTCATGTTCTCGACAACGCCGATGATCGGCACATCCAGCTTCTCAAACATCTTCAGGCCACGCAGAGCGTCAGAAACGGCGACTTGCATCGGCTGGGTGACGATGACGGCGCCGCTCAGCGGGATTGCCTGGGCCAGCGAGAGCTGAACATCACCCGTGCCAGGCGGCAGGTCGATCACCAGGTAATCCAGGTTGTCCCAGGCCACATCGGTCAGGAATTGCTGCAGGGCCGAAGCCAGCATCGGGCCGCGCCAGATCATCGGTTTATCCGGCGAGGAGAGGAAGGCCATGGAGATGACGTGCACGCCATACTGCTCCAACGGCACCATCTTGCGGTCCTTGACCGGCAGTTTGGCCCCTTCCAGACCCATCATCATCGCCAGGTTCGGGCCGAGGATGTCGGCATCCAGCAAGCCCACGCGGGCCCCTTTCTGGGCCAGGGCGATGGCCAGGTTGACAGAGACGGTGCTTTTGCCGACGCCGCCCTTGCCGCTGGCAACGGCGATTACATTCTTGAAATTACCACCCACGGCATCCTTCAGCCGCCGGTCTGCCGGCACCTGGGCATCCCATTTGATGGTGACCTTGCCGATGCCGGGGACCTGGCTGAGGGCAGCGCGGCTGTCCCCTTCCATTTTGCCCCGCAGCGGACAGGCCGGCGTCGTCAGCATAATAGTGAAGCTGACATCCTGGCCATCGATCGCCAGGTTGCGGATCATGTTCAGCGAGACCAGATCGCGATGCAACTCGGGCTCAATGACAGTACCGAGGGCAGCCAGGACAGTTTCCTGGGTGAGGCCGGAACCGGCCGGTTTTTCCTTCTTTTTTCCAAACATAGGCTTAAAAAGTAAGCCATGGATTCAGGGAACCCATGGCTGAATTGACAAAGATCCTGTTGATACAAACGGCAACGTTACGAGGCTACAAACCCTTGTAATAACGTCCCCGCAGAATGAGCTGACGCGCCTTGGCGTCGGCAATCGCGTCACCACTGTCCTCATCCTTGCCGCGCTTCTTGCCTTTAGCGTCTTCCACTGCCTGACGGGCAATGGCCTCAGCTTCAGCTTTATTCGGAGCAATGGAGCGCCAGTAGCTAAGCGGTTTGCTCAGACGCGCCTTGTCATGGATGTGAGCCGTGGTCCGCTCATAGCTGGCCAGTTCGTAGTCCTGGTCCATCTTGATGGCGTCAAACGGGCAATACTCGGCACAGTAGCCACAATTCATGCAGATGTCGATATCGATGAAGAAGTCGACCGGCTCCGGCTTCGGCCGCCCGTTGGGTAGTTTGCCCCGCTCAATCCAGATACATTGGGGCGGACATACTTTGGCGCAGATACCGCAAGAGGTGCACCAATCGTGACCATAAGATTGCCCGGGGGCCGGCTCATCCGTCACCAGGAACGGCACAAAACGGAACCGCTCCGGCATGGGCAGCTTCTCTTCCGGGTACATGACCGTGATCGCGCCGGTCGTCTTCAGGCTCTGACGGACCTTGAGCGCTTCATCGTTGTAATAGCGACCACCCTTGGACACCCAGCGCAGATCGTCGACATAGGTGTTAAAAAAATGCTTGATGGTGACGCCCATTCCCTTAAGAATGCCTAATCCGTACATGCTGTCTCCTATCGCTGGACCGGCCTAGCGGTCAACCTCGCCCAGAACGATATCAATACTACCCAAAATCGCGACCAGGTCAGCGACCTTATTGTTCAAGCTCAATGGCTCCAAAGCCGTCAGGTTGATGAAGGATGGGGCGCGGATATGATACCGATCGGCGTTGGAAGCACGCTGCCCGGCAGTGATGTAATAACCAAGCTCGCCCTTGGGGTTCTCAATACGGCCGTAGGAATCGCCACCCTGCCCGGTGCGGTAGGCATACTGCGGCTTTTCATCTTCGGGGAAGATCGATTGGCCGGAGGTCGCGACTAGCTGCGGGATCACCTGGCGCAGAATGCGCAGGCTTTGCCGCATCTCATCAATGCGGACCAGGTAACGATCATAGAGGTCACCGTTGTAACGAACCGCCACATCAAAATCAAGCTGGTCATAGAATGAATATGGCTCAGCCCGGCGAATGTCATACGGCACACCACTGGCGCGCAGCAGCGGGCCGCTACAGCTAAAACGCATCGCGTCTTCAGCCGTCAGCACCGCCACGTCGATACAGCGGGCGCGGACAATCTCGTTACCCGAGATCAGCCGTTCCCATTCATCGATTTTGGCCGGGAGCCGCTCGTTAACCAGTTCGGTCAACCAGGAGGTTGTCTCCTGACCCTTGATCTCCAGCGGCAAATCATAAGCCAGACCACCGAAGCGCATGTAATTACACATCATGCGGGCGCCAGTGGTCGCCTCAAAGAAGTCCAGAATCAGCTCACGCTCAATGTAGAGGTAGAGCATCGGCGTTTGTAGCGCCCCCAGGTCGTTCAGGAAGAAACCCAGCGCCCAGAAATGGTTACACAGCCGGGTCAGCTCATCCATCAGGATGCGAATCCATTCCACCCGCTCCGGCGGTTTGATGCCGAGCAGTTTCTCCACAGCCATCACATAGCCATGGTTGTTGCCGAGCGAAGAGAGGTAATCCAGCCGGTCCGTGTAGGGGATATTCTGCAGCCAGGTATTGCGCTCGCCGATCTTCTCGTGATTGCGGTGCAGGTACCCCATCACCGGGTCCAGGGCGATGACGTTTTCGCCGTCGAGGGTGACCACCATGCGGAACACACCGTGGGTGGAAGGATGCTGCGGACCAAGGTTAACGGTGACTTTGTCCGTCTTCAGGCCGGGCTTGGAATCACGGCCGCGGGCCACCGCCTCGTAGATAGCGCCTTCGATGTCGTATTCATCGCCTTCGGGGGTCCAACCGGCCGGATACTGCACATTCTTCCCGTACGGGTTGCGCTCTTCCGCCCGGAACACCAGCCCATCAGGCCAGCGGCTGCCAAACGGCTTGTTCATTTCCTCGAAGAAGGGCTCTTTCCAATCTTTGCGCAGCGGATGGCCGGCAAAGCCTTCCCACATCAGGATGCGGCGCAAATCGGGATGGCCGGAGAACTTGATCCCCAGCAAATCCCATGCTTCCCGCTCCTGGAAATCAGCGCCTGGGAACTCGGGGGTCAGCGACGGCACCACCGGATCATTCCGGTCCACCTGTGTCTTGAGGACAACCGCGCCGCCGCCCTTGCTGTAGCTGTAGAAGTGGTAGACCACTTCCATCTTGTTGTCGTCAAGCAAATCAACGCCTGTAACCGACGACAGGTAATTAAAGGCATGTTGGTCGCGCAGCGAAGTCGCGACTTCAACCAGCTTTTCGGGCGGCACCATCAGGCCGGTAAACCCAACCCGTTCATCATCACTGATTTCGGCAAAGGATTGTTTGATGCCGCTGATCGCAGCTTCAGCCGGATCTCCATCCGCAACCGGTACGCCGTTTTCCATCATCATTTCTGTCATGATATCTACTCCGCTGGCCTACGCTTCTTCAGCTGCCGCCGGCTGCCGGGACGCTTCCGCGCGAATAATATCTAACTGGCGCAGGTCAATCAGGTCCGGGCCGAGAAGCGGCACCGGGATCATGTTGCCTTCGTCTTCGCGCTTGTTGAAGGGATACCAGGGCGCGGTTCGGATAGACTGCTGGTCGATCTTTTCCTGCAGGGCAATGAGGCCATGGATCAGCGCCTGGGGTGTGGGCGGGCAGCCCGGCACGTAGACGTCAACCGGGATGAACTTATCAATCCCATCGACCACGTTGTACCCTTCTTTGAAAGGACCGCCACCACTGGCGCAGGCGCCCATGCTCAGCACATAACGCGGCTCCGGCATCTGGTTGTAAAGACGCACGATGGTGGGCACCATCTTCTTGGTGACCGTCCCAGAGACGATCATCAGGTCAGACTGGCGCGGCGTCGCCCGGAAAACTTCCATCCCAAACCGGGCCAGGTCATAACGGCTGGAAGCGGTGCAGATCATTTCGATCGCACAGCAGGCCAGACCAAAAACCATCGGCCAGATGGAGTTCCGGCGCGACCAGTTATAGACCTTGTCCAGGCTGGTGATGAAGACGTTGTTGGCCAGTTCGTCAGGAACAGCCATATCAGGATTGAGAGCTCCGGTTGTCATGGTTGAGATGCCTCCTCGTACCATGCAATGAAAATATCTTGTAAAATGCGCTCGGTGGCCATGGCAGGATCATCCTGAAAACCTGGCAAAGCTTCTACCAGTTCAGCCAACTCGTCCAGCCCCACAAATTGCGGGTCTAAATCGGGATGGTGCTCCAGCAATGAGACAACAATTGCGTAGGTTGCATCCCAGAAAAGCTCGAGTTCAGCACCCATTGGTTATGGCCCTGCCTGTTCGCCGCGAGCGTCGGTTTTCGCCTTACAAAAAAGTCAGCCGACTTGTATCCCAACGGGACTTCAGCAGGCTGCCAGATTATGTCCGGCAATGATACATCATATGCCTTACAAAGTCGAAGCATTAATGACGAATTTCACAATCGATTCGCCCCACCTGATCATCGCCTCTCCCTATCATAGTGGCAGTCACGCCGCCTGGGCCAACGGTTACCGCATTTCAAGCCAGCATCAGGTGGCCATGCTGACCCTACCCGGCCGGTTCTGGAAATGGCGCATGCACGGCGGCGCCGTTAGCCTCGCAAATCAATTGCGCCAGAAAGGCTGGCGCCCGCGCCATATCCTGGCCACGGATATGCTCGACCTCTCCACCTTCGCCGGCCTCCTGCGCCACGACCTGGCTGAGACGCAACTGACGCTCTACATGCACGAAAACCAGCTCACCTACCCCCTACCGGCCGATCCCGCCAAAGGCCCCATGCGCCGCCAACACGGTGAACGCGACCTCCATTACGTCTTTATCAACTTCAGCTCCCAACTCGTGGCCGACCGCATCCTGTTCAATTCCGCCTACCACCGGGACAGCTGGTTTGCGGCGCTGCGCACCTTCCTGCGCAGCCACCCGGATCGCCGGCTGGGCCATCAGGTCGACGCGCTTATCGCCAAGAGTGATGTTTTGCCTGTGGGTTTGAATGGTGCCTGGCTCGATGAGGCCGCGGCCGAGCCAGAGCCGGACCAGCCGCCGCTGATCCTCTGGAATCAGCGCTGGGAATACGACAAAAATCCGGCTGCCTTTTTTGCCGCCCTGGGTCGAGCTAAAGCGGCCGGTCTGCCCTTCCGCCTGGCTGTCTGCGGCGAAAATTTCAGCCGCCAGCCCGAGGTATTTGCCGAAGAGCTACCCCGCTTCCGCGCCGAGCTCATCCACGAGGGCTATGCCGACGCTGACACCTACCGTCGCCTGCTCTGGCAAAGCGACATCGTCATCTCCACCGCCGACCACGAATTTTTCGGCATCAGCATCCTGGAAGCGATTCGCTGCGTGACCTACCCCATCCTGCCGGCCCGCCTCAGCTATCCTGAACTCATGCCACCAGACCTGGCTACCGCAATTCTCTATCACGATGAGGCCGAACTGGACCAACTTCTGCAAACAGCCCTCCAGCAACCGGCGCGCCGGCGCCAGCTCGCCCAGGCCGCCGCCGCCCACGCCCGCCGCTACGACTGGGCCGCCGTCGCCCCCCGCTACGACGCCTACTTCGCCTGATGCCGCTCGTCCCGTCATCCCGACCGCCCTATACATCACCAGTGAGCCCAACACGGCCAAGGGAGGGATCTCTACGCCCCCGTACTAACATCACCAGCCAACCATTCGCACACCCACCGCTGGTCTACCGGCCGATTTGCCACCCTTCCCCCAACTACCTTCACACATAACCGCCAAACACCCAGCGAACAATGAACCCTGCAAGCAGTCCAATACTCACATACATTGGCAACAACCCAATACCACCATCAAACCCAGCAACCATGATGACACAAGCAACACCCATCAGGCTCCCCGCCAAAGTCATCCGCAGAAGCTTCCTTTGCTTGCGCTCAGGTGGCTCTTCCTGGGCCTGGCCATCTCGGGGACCGTCACCTGGCCAATACATTTCAAAGAGAAGGTAAATGAGCACCAGGAAAGACGTAATGGGAAATACAAGTAATCGGAAGAGGTTCATGTTTCTGTGGTTTTACTGGGGCAAAGCTTATGCCATACGAGGCAATTAGCTTTAGCCATCGTCCGGCATGATAGCCATAGAGATTCCTCGCTAAGTCAGGGCAGGCGTTTGGGTAACGTGTAGGGCGCTCGGAATGACGGTGACGGGGATGAGTGAGCCAGTTGGCCGGATAGCCGGTCGCAGTACTGACCTCCTATTTATCCCGCCCCGCGCTTGCCTTACGCTAACCCTGTTAACCCACCCCCATCGCCGCCTGAAATGAGCTCATTTGCCGTACAGAATAGTTGAGTATACTATCTGTGGCAAATACGATAGTTGTGGTAGCAACTTTTTCAACCAAGGAATCATTTAGTATGAAACTGCCTTTTGCAGAGAAAGTACCCGAGAAAATCGGTCGCCTTCCTGAATTAGCCTACAATTTATGGTGGAGCTGGACGCCCGACGCGCGTGATCTGTTCCGCCGGCTGGATTACCCACTCTGGCGTAAGACCCAGCACAACCCCGTGCAAATGCTGGCCGAAATGAGCCAGGAAAAACTGCGTTCGGCCGCCGCCGATCCGGCCTTTTTCCGCCAATACAACAAGGTCATGCTCCAGTTTGACGCCATGATGAGTAATGGCGACGCCTGGTTTAGCCAGACCTACCCGGAGATGAAGGGGAAAACAATCGCCTACTTCTCCTTTGAATATGGCATCCATAATTCGCTGCCGATTTACTCTGGCGGTCTGGGCATTTTGTCTGGTGACCACGCCAAGGAGAGCAGCGACCTGGGCATCCCGCTGGTCGGGATTGGCTTCATGTACCCGCAGGGGTATTTCCGCCAGCGCATTCCATCCCACGGCTGGCAGGAAGCCATCTACGAGCAGCTTGATATCAGCAAAGCGCCCATCATGGCCGCCAAGGACAAAGATGGCAATGATCTGAAAGTCTCCGTGCGCATCGGCGACACGGAGGTTTGGGCCCGTTTCTGGCACATCAAGGTTGGCCGCACCAAGCTCTACCTGATGGATACGGACGTGGATGAAAATGATCCCTGGAATCGGGAGCTTTCGGCCCGGCTCTACTCGGGCGACGGCGACACCCGGCTGCGGCAGGAAATGTTGCTGGGTATCGGCGGCGTACGCGCCCTGCGCAAGTTGGGTTATGACCCGAGCGTCTGGCACATGAACGAAGGCCATTCCGCCTTCCTGGTGCTGGAATGTATCCGCGAACGGGTTAAAGCGGGCGCCACCTATGACGAAGCCGTGGCGGCCGTGCGCCATCAATCAATTTTCACGACCCACACGCCGGTACCGGCCGGTCACGACGCCTTCTCCTTCCACATGATGGAGAAATATTTCAGTGGCTATTGGGATGAACTTGGCCTGAGCCGGGAGCAGTTCCTGGAAATCGGCCGGCATGAGGAGCCCTGGGGCACGGCCTTCAACATGACCGTCCTGGCCCTGAAGATGTCCGGTCACTCCAATGGCGTCAGCCAGCTGCACGGCCAGGTCTCACGCGAGATGTGGCAGAAGGTCTGGAACGTCAGCAGCCCGGACGAGGTGCCGATTTCGGCCATCACCAACGGCGTCCACGTGCCCACCTGGATCTCGCCGGAATATGATGAGCTTTTCCGCAAATACCTGGGCCCCAACTGGTTGCAACAGCAGGATGATCCCGCTCTCTGGACGCGTCTCGGCGAAATTCCCGACAACGTGCTCTGGGACACCCACATCAAACTCAAACAAAAGCTGCTGCACCGTATGCGTGAACGGGCCCGCATTCGCTGGGTCGACGGCCGTAATGACACCACCCAGGTGCTGACCAACGGCACGCTCCTGGACCCGGATGCGCTGACCATCGGCTTTGCCCGGCGCTTCGCCACCTACAAGCGGGCGACGCTGGTCTTCCGCGACCTGGAACGGCTGCGCCGCCTGATGCTGGACGTCCACCGGCCGCTCCAGTTCATCTTCGCCGGCAAGGCGCACCCGGCTGATGACCCGGGCAAACACCTCATCCAGGCGATCTACAATCTGGCCAAGCACCACCAACTGGGCGGGCGCATCGCCTTCATCGAAGATTACGATATGCATATGGGCCGCTACCTGAAAGCGGGCGTCGATGTCTGGCTAAACAACCCGCGCCGCCCCCGCGAGGCCAGCGGCACCAGCGGCATGAAGGCGGCCATCAACGGCGTGCCCAACATGAGCATCCTGGATGGCTGGTGGGTCGAAGGCTACAATGGCGCCAATGGCTGGGCGATTGGCAACAATGCCCTCCTCGACAATACCGAGGCCCAGGACGAGGCCGATGCCAACTCCATCTACCAGTTGCTGGAAGATGAGGTTATTCCGCTGTACTATGACCGGGATCGCGACGATACGCCGCGAGGCTGGGTCGATATTATGCGTGAGAGCATCCGTTCGGTCGCCCCGCAATTCGGCATGCGCCGGATGCTGAAAGAGTATACCGAGCAGCTCTACATTCCAGCGCTGACTGAAGAATAACGATTGAGCATAGGGCGAGGGACCGGCCGGTCCCTCGCCCTCCCTTCCTCATGAAACCCTGGCTACGCCGTTTACTCTACTTGCTAATTGTCCTGGTCTGGCTGCTGGTAATGGCCTTCCCCATTTTTGCCGTTGTGCTGGCCAGCCGCGGCGAAATTCAGCTGGGGGATGATCCGGCCAATAGCAGCCGCGTTTTCCTGATCCAGGAAGCTGATGCTGAAGGCATTGGTATCCAAACGATTCGGGAGACAGGTGACGACCTGGTCTGCAGCGAGACCTCCGTCACTTACCTGATGTGGAAAGGCGAAGGGGAGAACAGCCGCTTCTGTAGCTGTGCCGCCAGCGGCGAAAGCTTCAGTGGCCGTTGCCCCTGACCGGCGTAAGGGAGTATCATCCGGCCCCATCAAGGGATTGGTGCTGGCAAACCGGCCGGTGCCTGAGTTGACACATGGGAGAATTCAAACATGGGTAATGTAGCAGTAAAATGGACCGGTGAAGATAGCCAGATGTTTATCGGACGTGACAGCTTTGGCCACGTCGTTCTCTCCGGTTCCTGGCCCAAGGATGGCGACGATAGCTGGCAGGAATGGAAAGGTCTCAAACCTTCTGACCTGCTTCTGCTCAGCCTGGCCAGCTGCTCAGCCTACGATGTCGTCATGATTCTTGGCCGCCAGCGGCAAGACCTCGCCAATCTATACGTCGATGTCGACGGCAAGCAGGCCGACGAAGCGCCTTACCAATTCACCGACATCCATCTCCATTACGTGGCGTCCGGCACAGACCTCGATCCCAAGAAGCTGGAGAGGGCCATTGTTCTGTCGGAAGAGAAATATTGCTCGGTCGCCGCAACTATCAGCGGTGTGGCTAAACTCACCCACAGTTTTGAGATCCGCTAACAAAGCGTTAGCTTTGGGCACGCCCCGGGCAATTTGTGATACAATTTTTCCGTTATGACGACTTCCAGGCTTCCTGGCGCAACGGCTGAATATCAACCATCAGAAGCACAGCTGGAAAGAGCCAGAGCGCTTGACCGGTTCAATCTGTGGGCCGTTTACCTGCCCGTCATTGTAGTCTCTCTGCTCGTGCTGGTGCTTTTAGCTCTTCTCATTTGGACAGCTGTAATTAATGACCGCAGTCGCACGCTGGTATCTGCCACCGCAGACTTGCTGACGATCTTGGCCATCGCCCCCACTTTGTTGCTCTGTGCTTTACTACCTGGGCTGGCCATTTACACCGTCGTTGAAGGCCGCCGCCGTGATATGGCGCCTTTGCGTAGCCTGCAACGTCTTTTCTGGCGGTTGGAAAGCCTGATCGTCCGCGTGCGCGGCATTGTCAATCAATATGCACCGCAGGTTGCCCGGCCGGTAACCCGGTTTAATGCCTGGTTCGCCCGCCAGGAGACATTGATCACAAGACTCCTTACACCCGGCGGCGCCGCAACGGTGCGCCAGGATCGAGATTCAACTCATGAATTGGAAGAGTAAATATCTACTTGCCGGCACCCTCATCGGGGCCCTCGCAGGCCTTGGCACGGCTTATCTCATGGCCCGCACTGCCGAAGAACGTGGTGAAGGCCCACCCGAAATCAAGACTGTTGATGCGCTACGGGCCTCCGTCGGCCTTATCGGCGTTGTCCGCGCCATCGCAGCCCTGGGTGACAAATAGGATTGCGTATGACCCAGATCATTGTCGTTGATGATGACCGGGACAACTCAAGATTAATCAAGATGCTGTTGGAAATGGATGGCTATGGTGTCCACCTCTGCCCCAGCATCGCCAAGGCCTGCGACGCCGCTGAAACCGGCACCACAGCCTTTATTATTGACTATCATCTGGCGCGGGGTGAGACTGGTGTTGAACTTGTCAGCCTCATCCGAGACGGGCAAACCGGCGCGCCAACCGACACACCAGTTATTGTCACATCCGGTGACGAACGCTGCCGCGAGGCAGCCCTCAAGGTAGGCGCAGACGTCTTCCTCCTCAAGCCCTACGGCCCCAGCATTCTAACCGCAGAACTCAGCAAGCTAACTGGAAAGGACAACTGAAGTGGGTAATCGCTCCCGTCGACGTTCAAGACATGCCGGCAGCGGCAGCAGCGGCAAACGACAATGGCGCCGCATGGATTTACACATCCACACCCCGGGTTCCAACGATTATCAGGAACCCGATATAAGCTATCTCGACATCTTGCGGCAAGCAGAGCTTCGCGGCCTGGATATCATTGCTTTTACCGATCACAACACGGTGGCTGGCTATGTCGCCATGATGCAGCAGATCAACGATTTACGCCTGCTGCAGCGCCTGGGCCGGATGGCGCCAGACGAAGAGCGGCTGCTGGAAACGTACGAGAAATTGCTCTCAAAGCTGCTGGTTTTACCTGGCTTTGAATTCACCGCTACGTTTGGCTTCCATATCCTGGCTCTTTTCCCACCCGATACGGATCCTGCCTATCTGGAACATTTGCTGCTGACGCTGCGGGTGCCGCTGGATCAACTCCGCACGGGTAGCTCCACCGTCGGCGCCACGACAGATGTCATCACCGCCTATCGGATTCTCAATGAGGCCGGCGCCCTGGTGATCGCAGCTCATGCCAACTCCAGCAATGGCGTTTTCATGCGCGATTTCGCCTTCGGTGGCCAGACACGCATCGCCTACACCCAGGATCCCAACCTCCATGCTCTGGAGGTAACTGACCTGGAAAAGCGGAGCCGGCACACTACCCAGCGCTTCTTCAATGGCTCCAAACCTGAGTACCCCCGCGCGATGCGCTGTATTCAGGGTTCAGACTCGCACCGATTGGTCCAGGATCCTGGCAACCCCAAGTACCTGGGCATCGGCGATCGTGTCACAGAAATCTTGCTTCCTGAACTCAGTTTTGCCGCCCTGGCGAAAGTAATCAAGGGAACAGATCTCTCCCTGACTCGGCCATTCCGGGGCAAGGCGCCCGCCCTTGACTTTGTGCAGGCAGCCCAGGAACAAGGCGAATCCCTGGTTCAGGCATTTCGGCCGAATATGGCGGCCCGCGGTGGCAATCTGCGCCAGATTCTCTGTGATATCTGCGCGATGGCTAACACCAACGGCGGCACCATCTATGTCGGGGCCACGCCAGAGCCGAAACAAAAACCCGAAGGCGTTCGCAACCCCACACAGGCCATCAAAAGGCTGCAGGATTCCATCACCAAACATCTCTCGCCTGAACCGGATGTCAATATCGACATCCTCAAATCAGGCGCGAACTCCGTGGTGCGCATTACCGTGGCGCCCGGTCGCGATCTCCCGTACTCCATCGATCAGTCGGAATATTATGTTCGCGATGAGACAGAGACCAATCTGGCCGTCCGCGACGAGCTGGTGCAACTGATTGAGCGTGGCTTGAAATTGCGTGAGGTGCTGGGGCTGGAATCAGCCATTGAAGTCTTGCCGGAAACAAAGCCGCCGGTCATCACGCCCACCAAGAAAGCAACTGAAGAGGAACCGCCCATTCCGCGGACCGGCGTCGAAATTGTCGACAGCGAAAAGCGGGGCGGCACCCTGTATCACACAGTCCGTGACTTGCGGAACGATAACCTGATCAAAAATGTAACCCGCTCGTCCGCCCGCAAACTCTGGCATTACGCCATCACCCAACAAGAAAGCGGTGAGCCCAAAATGGATAAGATCCGCTGGCAGGGCAACATGGCCGTGCTGGGCGCGAGGAAGCGGGATGACAATGTCTGGTATGACCTGGCGCTAAAACAGGATGGCAACCTGCACGTCTACTATGGTGTTACCGACAGCGGTTTGAATGATATGTGGCTCAAGCTGATTGAGCAGGAGAACATCTAGAGGGCCGGACCTTCTAGCTCCCAGACGAAAACCTGGCCGAGTTCATCAACCGCAGCCACCTTCGTGCCTGCGGTCGTCAGGCTGAGTATCGGCGCTTCCAGTTGTAACCTGGTGGCGCCGTTTTCGTTTAATGAATGCACCAGGAGCTGATGCCGCTGCCGCGCCACAACGACATCCAGCGGCGCAGGGAGCTCCAGCTGTTGCGGCTCCCCTTTGATGACAAACTTGGCCAGTTGGTTATCAGCCCGCAACACAAACAGCTTGCGCTGATTCAAGGCCAGCGCCGTCGCCGGCTCGGTGGAGTCTGAAGTCTGGAAAAGCATTTTGTCCTGGCCGGGTGACCAGACCTGGACGGTGCCATCCTGGCAACCGACCGCCAGCAAACAACCATCGGCTGCCAGCGACAACAAATGGCTGCCCGGCAGCTTTTTGTGCCAGCGCAGGGCCAGGCAAAGCTGGCCTCGCCGAATCTGGGCCTCGCAGGCAGAGGCAGCCAGCTGCTGAATCCCAAGACGCGCTGCCCAGAACTGCAGCAATTGGAACATGGTCTCCTCATTGCGATCCCGAGGAGGCCAGAGTGAGAGATGCTCCAACAGCAATTCCCGAAGTCTGATAATGTCCTGGCGAAATTGGCGGAGGCCGGGCGCATTTAGGGCATATCCGTAGCTATACCGGGCCATAAGTTCAAGGATGAAGTGCACATCGGCTAACGCCCTGGCCTGGCCCAACTCTTGCCAGCTGGCCCGCAATGTTTCCGCCTCAAGGTAAATAGAACCCAGACGGCGGGCCCATTGATTAAGCAATTCATCATGACGATGACGTGGCCCCCAACGGCTGATAACATCACCGACGGCCGGGTCCAGGTGCAGCAAATCAGCACGGAAACTGATCAACCCGGCCTCAACCAATTCCTGCACAATCGTCGGCCAGCGTGCCGCCGCATACTCTTTGCCCAGAACCACACGCCGGCAGCGCTCTTCCGGTTGATCAGGAAATAAGCCGAGGAAAAGTATCAGGCTCTGCGCTTCATCTGATGACAGGGCGTCAAAACGAGTCCGCAGGTCTGACAGCGCAGACCGCAGTTGGACAGCTGGTGTGATTTCCTTTTCCACCATTCCCAGAAATTACCCCCACTCGGCAACCGAGTACACCAACCGGTGGAGATATGTTACCACCGCAGCGACAAGTAGCTGCGTTTCCCCGGCCGAATGGCCCGGTTCATAGTTGTGTTGAAGCTCAGTTGCCCAATTGCCTTACCCCTAGAAGTTTGCCAGACAATCATCATTCCGTCAAAGGCAAAAGGAGATGCATAATGCTCAATATTTGTTGCCGCCCAACCTTATCACATGCCTACCTTCACGCCTGGGTAACCACCATTTGCTGAGCTTACCCTTAGCCCGCGCATCCAGTTCGGGCAGTTAACCGTTATCATTGGAAAGGGTTTGTATGATTTGCTGATTTGAGGATTCGGTCACATGGAGTAATGCAGTCGACAATAGGGTAATTTTCGCGTTTACTTGAGTTGGAAAGCCAGATGGGACGCTTTACGTAATAATAACGGCGGATGGGCCAGTTCCGCGTTATGATATAGGGGGATTTGCCACTCGCACTTGTCTATTCCCGCTTGTTGTGACCTGCGCCTTGAAAAGTTGTCCATAAGTCTGGTTCCAGAAACACGTCATTAAGCACATGAACGGCAACAGTCTGGTCGGGCAAATGCTCGGCCCCTACAAAATACAGCTCCGTTATACCGTCGGCGCGCACAGCGAGATCTTTTCGGCTCGCCATGTGGATAATGACAGACTTTTTGTGATCAAGATCCTCAATCCATCTCTGGCGGCCAACGAAAATTACGTCGCCGAGTTCCATCAACGGATGGCGCGAGCCCGCGCCCTACCCCATCCCAATCTTGTCCCCATCCATGAGACCGGCAATCTACCGGATGGGCGCCCCTATGTGGTGATGGATTTTATCCAGGGTGAGCGGCTGGATGTGCTTTTGGCTCATAACCAGGAACGGGCTGCCAAACCAATCCCTAGCTTGCTGCAGATCAAAGCGCTGGCCGGCGCCCTGACAATGGCCGCTGAGCATGATCTGGTCCATGAGGCATTTTCCCCACAAAATATCCTGGTCCTGCCGACAGCGGCACCTGTGCTTTTGAACCTGGGGATGCCGGCTTTGCCAGTACCAGCCCCGCCCACTGTTCAATTTCGCGCCCCGGAAAACCGCAACGGACAGCAAAAGGTAAGCTGGCAAAGCAACCAGTTCAGCCTGGGGCTGCTACTTTATCAGTTCCTGTCAGGGCGCAAACCAACCGCGGCCGGTCAAGATCCCGCCCGGCTCGTCCCGCTGGGCCAGCTGAATGGGCGGCTCACCCCGGCCACCCTAGGCCTGGTCGACCTCTTGCTGCGTGACCAACCCTGGGCCCGTTTCAGCGACGGGCCCGACCTGCTGGAAGCTATCGACAAGGCAATTCTGGCTGAGGAACATGCCAGCCGCATGATTCCCGATCCAGCCAAAGAGCCGGTCGCGGCGCCGCGACGCCGGGTCATTTGGTTATGGGCGGGCCTCCTGATGCTGGTCATTGTCGTCGGTTTCGGTCTGTGGGCGATTGCCCAGGGCGAGGCTGGGCCGTTCAACCGGCCGGCGTTGGCCGACGATGACAGCGGACTGGTCGATTCCATCGGCGTGTCCAATGCGCCGATTTTCCTTCTCGAGCCGGATGACAAGGACATCCTGGCGATCAGCGAAAACTTTCTGGTGAGCTGGCGCTGGGCCGCCCAGCTGCGCACCAATCAGCGCTTTGTTGTCTATTTCAAAGATGGCAATACGCTCCTTCAGGTCGCTGAAATCACCGAAACCTCGCCGAATCAGCGCTACGAGCTCTCGCTTTCGCCAAGAGACGAGGGGATTCTCGTGGGCGATTACGATTGGTTTGTTGCCCTGGAAACAATTGACACCCGTGAGCGCCTGCTCGTTGCTGACAGCAATATGGTTATCTTTGTCTCGGCAACGGCGACGGCGCCGCCGACCGCCACTCCCACAGCCACCAGCACGGCGACACCCTTGCCATCAGCCACGCCAACCAACACGGCAACGCCGACAATAACGCCGACGCCTAGCGATACCCCGACCCCGACCAATACATTTACGCCGACAGCCACCAACACCCGTTGGCCTACAGTGACGCCGACGGACACGCCGACGCCAACCAATACGCCAACGGTAACCAATACGCCGTCGCCATTACCGCCGCCACCGGCCACCAACACACCACCGCCACCGCCAACCAATACGCCGGTACCGCCCACCCCCACACCACCCCTGGCGACGCCGACGCCGCCCGTGCCCTAAGTGGCTGGCCGGGAAAATGTAGGGAATAGGAATCAGGATGAAACGTTTCGTTGCTCTTTGCCTTGCCATTCTCATGCCCATTTTGGGGCTGACGATGCTTGTTCACAACATCAAAGCCGCCCCCCAGCTGGCCAGTGGGACAGTTCCCGAGGCGCCAGATGCCAATTCGCTATCTCTGGCGGCGGCGTGGCAAGCGACCGCCTCAGCCGAGACGACTTTTGGTCTGACCTTCACCATTGGCAATAGCAGCGTCTACACATTTCACAACTTGTTGCTCACGGCAACGGTGCCCAGCAACGCCACGCATATCAGTGGCGGCGAGCTGGTCGGAGACGAGGTGCGCTATGAGCTCGCGCAACTGGCGCCCGGTTGCTGTACCGAAGTCACTTTTTATTTCAGTGCCAGCCAACCCATCGGCACCAGCGGCTATCAACTGACGGCACAAACCGATCGCGGCGGCCTGACTGCCGTCACAGACACGCTGGAAGATAACTGGAACAATTGGTCCTGGGACACGAATGCGTCAATGAGTTCCAGCCAGAGCCATGCCGGTAGCAACTCGCTCGCCGTGCGCCATACAGGCGGCTTTGGTGGCCTGTTTTTGCACGGTGATAACGGCATCGACACTGATGACCTGGTCGCTGTGCGTCTTTGGGTTCATGGCGGCAACAGTGGCGGCCAGAACCTGGGCCTCAAGCTAGAGCGCCCGGACGGCAGCTTTACCACTGAGCAGATTATTGCGCCGACGGCCAATACCTGGACGGAGTTCACCTTCCCCCTGAGCGCGTTCGGCGTCGTGACCGATGTCCATGGCATCGTCATTCAGAGCCGGCAGCAAGGCGCCCAGCCTATTTATTATGTGGACGAGGTCGCCCTGCTGCCCCAAACTGGCGCCCAGGGTGTGGCGACCACCAACATCCTGCTACCGGGGTTGCAAATAAACAAGAGCGGACCAGCCACCGCCGCAATGGGCGCCCCGGTCGTCTATTCCGTGGCCGTAAACAATCCAGGACCGGGAACGGCCACAAACGTAGTGATTACCGACGTGGTACCGGCCGGTGCCACTTACCTCAGCGGCGGCACCCTCAATGGCAATGTCGTCTCCTGGACCATTCCTTCGCTAGCCGAAGGTGTCACCAGCACTGTGCAGTTCACGGTCAGCGCCACACAGACAATTACCAATTCAGACTACGCCGTCACCGCCGCCGGCGGCTTTAGCGCTACCGGCAGCACCAGTGTGACCACTCTGATCACGCCGCCGCAGCTCAGCATCAGCAAACGCGGCCCCGAGTCTGTCGTCGTTGGCAATCCCATCATCTACGCCCTGCGGTTGACAAACAACGGCACGACACCCGCCACCAACATCGTCGTGACGGATACCCTGCCGGCCAATACCAGCTATGTGAGCGGCGGCACGCTCAATGGCAACGTCGTCACCTGGGCCGCGCCGACGCTGGCCGCTGGTCAGGTCGTGACGCTTACGCTACGGGTTCTGCCTGATGAACCCACCAGCTTTCCGGCGACAGTTGTCAACAATGATTATGCCGTCAGGGCTGACGGCGGCTACAGCGCCGTTGGCCAAAACGCCGTTACGACGCGGGTGCTGGGCACCCAGCTCTCGCTGAGCAAAGAGGCGCCAGCCACCATCGATCTTGGGGAAGTCCTGACCTACACCCTGGTTATCACCAACAGTGGCGACCTCACAGCGACCAATATCATGCTGACCGATTTGCTACCGGATGGCGCAATCTACCAGGCTGGCGGCAATTTTGATGGGACAACGGTCAGCTTCGCCATCCCCCTGGTCCCGCCCAACACAACGGTGATTCGCCAATTCTCCATCCTGCCAGATGAAGACGAGGCGCCATTCCTGGGGACTTTGCAAAATCACACCTACGGGCTGACCAGTGGCCAGGGTGATATCATTACCGGGACCGAAACAGTCTCCACAACCGTCCAATTTCCAGAACTCAGCATCAACAAGACCGGGCCTGACGAAGTGACCGCCGGCGACCCAATCGTCTATGAACTGAGTGTAGGTAACAGCGGAGCGATGGCAGCCACCAATCTAGTCATCACCGACACCCTGCCCGGTGGCGCCACCTTCGTGGGCGCCAGCAATGCGGGCAGCCTGGTGAGCGGTGAAGTGCGTTGGCAGCTGGCCACTCTGGGGCCGGGCGTGACGACCACGTTGCGGTTTACGGTCACTGCAGAAGCGACAGTGATCAACAGCGATTATGGCGTGACGGCGGACTTCAACCGCAGCGCTGTCGGGCAAAATGTCGTGGCGACCACGGTGGGACCGGCCGGTTTTGTCGTTTACGTACCCATCATCGCCAACCATTCCGACGGCAGTGAACCCAACGATAGTTGCAGCCAGGCCTATCAAATCTTGCTCAACCAGACCTACAAATTCCTGCCTGATGACACCAACGATTTCTACGTCTTTGACCTGCCCAACAGTGCCAATCTGGACATCTTCCTGACCAATTTCTCCCCTGTAAATGGCCAGATCGTGCTTTACCGGGCGCCGAGCTGCGGGAATCTGCAATTCATTGCCAACAATGGCGATTTCTCGACGACCAAGACGATTCACGCGGGCGTGCAACCGGCCGGACGCTACCTCGTCCTCGTGATCAACGATGGCGCCACAAGCAGTAGCCAGTTGTATTCGTTGCGGGTATCCTCACCCTGATTCCGTCGGGCATATAGCCCGCGCGCTCAGGAGTGAATGACGATGAGCATCCTGTCCCGCTTCATGGGACGGCTTCTCAAGCCCGCCATCCAATATGCCAGCCGCAACCGGCTGCCAACCGTTGCCGGCCGTCTGGCCCTTGCCGGCTTGCAAGGTCCGGTTGACGTTTACCGGGATAGCTGGGGCATCCCTCACATCTACGCCGGCAGCCGGCATGACCTCTTTTTTGCGCAGGGGTTTGTCCAGGCCCAGGACCGGCTCTGGCAGATGGAAATCAACCGCCGGGCCGCCAGCGGCACGCTCTCGGCCATGCTGGGCCCACTGACCCTGGAAACAGACCGCCTCACCCGCACCCTCGGTTTTCGCCAGCTAGCTGAATTCAGCTGGCCGCAACTACCGGAGCGAATGCAAACGGATGTGACCGCCTACAGCAACGGCATCAACGCCTTTCTCGACCAGGAAACGTGGCCCGTCGAATTCAGCTTGCTGCGGCACCGGCCGGAGCCATGGCAGCCGCTGGATTCCCTCGCCTTTGCCCGGCTGCAGATGTGGGCCCTCTCCTATGGCTACGCTGGCGAACTGGTGCGCGCCCGGCTGACGGCCAAAGTGGGCCCAGCCGCTGCTGAACTGGAGCCGCACTATCCAGCGGAGAATCCGGTGACGTTGCCTGACGGCCTGGAACTAAACGCCCTACGCCTGGAAACGGTGCTGACAGCCGGCCGGGACGCGCTCATCGGCCGGGATATGGAAGGCGGCGGTCGGGGGAGCAACGGCTGGGTTATCGGGCCGGGTCGCTCAACGACGGGCAAGCCCATTCTCGGCAACGACATGCATTTGCCGGTCACCACGCCATCGATCTGGTATCAGCTGCATCTGCACCAGGAGGACGGCCTGCAACTGGCGGGTGTCTCCCAGCCGGGCATGCCTTATGTGCTGGTGGGCCACAACGAGCGTATCGCCTGGGGCGCTACCCTCGCCTTCGCCGATGTGGAGGATATTTTCCTGGAGAAGCTGGAACTGGATGAGGCGGGCGAGTTGACCGGCCGGTATGCCACAAGCGAGGGTTGGCAGCCACTTACCAGCCGCTCGGAAACCATTGCCATCCGCGGCCGGCAGCCACACGAAGAGATAGTCCGTTTGACCCGGCATGGCCCGCTCATCGGCGCCCTGCTGCCGGACGACCAGACGTTTGCCAGCAAAAGCAGCCAATATCAGCTTGGCCTGGCCCTGCAGAGCAGCGCCCTGCAACCGGAACACCAGATCAGCGGCTTTGCCGGCCTGAACGAAGCGCGGAACTGGTCTGAGTTCGCCGCCGCCGTCGGCCAGATCGAGGCGCCGCCGCTGAATCTGCTGTACGCCGACGTCGACGGCAACATTGGCTATTACATGAGTGGTCGGGTACCGGTGCGCCAGAGCGGTGATGGCCGGCTGCCGGCACCAGGCTGGGCTGACACACACGAATGGCAAGGCTACATCCCTCACGAAGAAATGCCCCATAGCCTGAACCCGGCCCAGGGCTACATTGTGACCTGTAACCATCGCGTGGTGGATGACCGCTATCCCCATCACCTCGGCGCACTGTGGGTGAATGGTTATCGGGCCCGCCGCCTGGTCGCGCTCATCGAAAGCCAGCCTCAACTGACGCTGGCGGATTGCCGGCGGCTGCAATACGACTTCCACTGTGAACCCGGCCGTGAACTCGCTGCCCTGGTGGCCGGCCTGCCGCTGGCGGATGCGCAGGCCACAGAATGCCAGGCCCTCCTGCGGGGCTGGGATGGCGCCCTGACCACGGCGACAGTGGCCGGCACCGTTTACCAGGTCTTTCTACAGGAGATGGCCACCATCATCCTCGAGCCTCACCTTGGCGCTGAGTTGCTAAGCAGCTTGTTAGGCACGGGGCTACACGAAACGCTGGCGCCGATCACGGAGTTCTACGGTTACTGGCCCGACATGCTGCGGGCGATGATTCTCGATGAGGCGTCTGTCTGGCTGCCGGGCGGCCTGGCGACCGAGGCGACGGTGGCGCGCGGCCTGCGGGCCACCTGGGAGACGTTGAGTCAGCGCCTGGGAACTGACCCAGGCCAATGGCAATGGGGCCGGCTCCATGACGTCACATTTCAACATCACCTGGCCCGTCAGGCGCCGTTTGACACCATCTTCAGCGTCGGCCCTTTTCCCATTGGCGGCGATACCGACACCGTGACGCAGACAGCGATCCGGCCCGGCGAGCCTTTCGCCAACAATGCCTTTTCCGTTTCTAACCGGCACATCTGGAATCTGGCTGATTTTGAGGAGTCATTGGGTGAGATTGCGCCGGGGCAATCCGGCCATCTGGCCAGCCCACATTATGCCGACATGGTGCCGCTCTGGCTGGCCGGTGAGCACCATCCCCTGCCCTGGGCGCGGGCCCAGGTGTTGGCTGCGGCACTCCACCATCTCCAATTAAGCCCAAAAACCTGAAAATAAAAAAGCGGCGTCAACCTTGTGGTTGCCACCGCCTTTTGCTCTATAGACCTTTTAGGTGACCGTTTAGGCCATCGGCTCGCGACGGCGTTGCACCAGGAAGGTTCCCAGGCTACCCACAACCATCACCAGCAGCAAAGCGGGCAAGACCATCTGGCCCGAGGCTGCAATATTAACGTTATCCAGCTGAATGGCGGTAGGCGCAGCAACATCCAGATTAACATCGTAGCTGCCTGCCATGGCGCGGCAAGTGGCAGAGCACTCGATCTGGCGCAAGGTAAAGGTGTAGCTGCTACCGGCCGGTAACGGCCCAAACGACATCAGCAGACTGAGCTGCTCTTTGGACTCCCCCTCAGGGGAGGCCGACGCTGTCACATACTCAACCTCGGTGGCCAGACAGTAGGTGTTGCCTCCGGTGCTGCGGGTGTAAGTGTCACCCTTTGCGGAAATCACTGAATTGGGCCAAATCGGCGCTATCGTATTGGGATGTGCCAGGCAGAAAACATTGGCATGGCCAGCTGTGGATGTTTGGATGTTAAATGGCATTTCCAGCGTCGAATTACCACCTGCGGATGGGATTTCGTTTGGCAGGAATATGGAGTTTTGCAATGGCGATTCTTCAGCCGCCAGGACCACGCTGGTGGACAACACCACCATCATGGCGAGGAGAAAGGTTGCGAGAGTTCGACGTGAGATTGTCATGATTGCCTCGATTGAATAGTTCGCTACCGGTCTGCAAGTCTATGAAAAAGCAAGCAGTTCCCCACCTGAACGCTTCCTTCGGGTATCCCGAAAACCTCCGGCGCAGATAAAAATGTACAGGCTTAAGTTTAGGGTATGACCACTTCAGTACCCATTGGACCTAAGTCATATTCTTTGTTTTCCGAATGGGTAATCAGTACTGAACTTATTCTCAGGAGGCGGCGGCCAATAACAAGAGGAGCAATTGCCCCAGCCCGCGTGCCAGCAGGCTGGTTTCCATATATTCATCCAGGCGGTGAACATTCTCGGCTTTGGTCAGACCAATGCAGACAGCTTCGTAGCCGCGGCTGAGGGGGATATTGGCGTCTGTGCTGCCGCAGGTGAAGTTGGCCTGCTGCAGGCCCACGGCCTGGAGGGCGGCGGCAGCCATCTGCACAAGCGGGGTTTCGACGGGGATCTCACCGGCCGGTCGATCCCCGATCTGGCGCAAATGCACACGCACGTCATCGCCATTGTCAGCATCATGGACCAGGCGTTTTACCTGCTTCAGCACCTCAGCCAGGGCGACGTTATCTTCTGAACGCAGATCCAGCCACATCGTTGCTGACGGCGCGATTGTATTGATTGAGGTGCCACCCTCGATCAGGCCAACGTTGAAGGTCGTGAACGGTTTTACCGGCACAATCAAGTCACTGATGGCGGCAATGAGCTGGCCCAGAACGTGGATGGCACTCGGCCGGCCAAAGTTCTTCCAGGAGTGGCCCCCGCCCGTCTCCACCGTGATCGTAAAGCGCTGCACGGCAATAGCGCGATGCAGAATCTGCCCAAAGAGACCACCTTCCAGCACAATGTAGCGCGGCCCCTCGCCAAAATGGGCGACGACAGCCCTCATGCCGTTCAGGTCACCCAGCCCCTCCTCACCTACATTGGCCACAAACCAGACATCCTGTTCTGGTTGCAGTTCAAAGCGGCGCAGACAATCGATGATGGCCAGCATACTGCCAACACCGGCCGAATTATCGGCGATACCAGGGCCATGCACACGGCCATTTTCACGGGTAACGGTGAGATCGGAACCGGCCGGGAAAACCGTATCCAGGTGAGCTGAAACAACAACGGCCCGGCCGCTGCTGCTCCGCCCTGGCATACGGCCATAAACATTATGCAACTCGTCACGCCAGATATCCTGCAACCCAAGGTCGGCAAACTCCTGCTCTACCAGATCAGCCCTGGGCCCTTCCGCAAAAGTTGGCGCCGGCACTTGCTGAATACGCTCGATTAAGGCCACCGTATCGGCCAGATCCTCGCGTAACATTTCCAGGGCCGCGCGCACAGCAGGGCGTTCGGCAATCTCTTTGACGATTTGCATGAAACTACCTTGAAAAATCCGTAATGCTATTCTGGCTATTGGACTGTACCCGGCCCAACCACGTCAGAAAGCTGAGGTATCAATGTCGGTAAACGCTGATTAGCAAGAGCCCGATAATGCCAAGGATTAATCCTAAATGCAAAAAGAGATTGCTATCTGCCAGCCAATTACCGGGCCCCGGCACGAGCTGAAGTATCAAATTCAGGATGATGAGCCCGACACCAACCAGCGGCAGCAACCCCGGCCGCTTTTCCATAATGTCATTGACTCTTTCCAGTAGACTGTTGAGCAATTTATCCATTACCTGGCTCCAATCATCCCTGGAAGTTTGCCAGCTGGCCAGACGGCCGCAGGTCAGCACAGGGAACGACGGCCCTACCCGGCGAAAAACCAGGCAATTGCCGCTCCCTTAATGTACCCGAAGCTGCCCTGTTTGCACCTAAAAAGGGCGTTAAATGTGGCCCGTTAGGCGAAATTACCTATGGCTATTTGTACTGGTATGCCTCGAAATAAGGTACCAGACGGCGCGGCAAGCGTCCTTCCAGCCGGGTCCCTTCCTGCTCATGGCTAACCTTTTCTACCAGACCTCGCTCATGGAACATCGCCACCAGGTCGCCACGACTGTAAGGCACCACAACCTTAAGCTGGGTCATCACCTTCTCGGTGATCGCTTCAATGGCCGTCAACAGCTGGTCAATTCCCTCGCCGGTGTGGGCCGAGACTGCTACGGCCGGCTGCGGCACGCCCAGCTCGGCGATAGGATCGTACCCTTCCGGCAACCCATCGATCTTGTTGAGCGCAGTGATCATCGGGAGATCGTCTGCCTCCAGCGTCGCCAACGTATCTTCCACCGCCTCGATATGTTCCCGAGCATGAGGATGCGTCGCATCCACCACGTGCAGCAGGACATCGGCCTCCTCGACCTCTTCCAGAGTGGCGCGAAAGGCCGCCACAATCTGCGTCGGCAGCTTCTGGATGAAGCCGACCGTGTCGGTGAAGAGCACCTCGCGTCCACCCGGCACTGTCACCTTGCGCGTGGTTGGGTCCAGCGTGGCAAACAACATGTCAGCCGTCAGCACGTGGGCGCCGCTCACCCGGTTGAGCAAGGTGGATTTGCCGGCGTTGGTGTAGCCGACCAGGGCGACCACCTGCAACTCCGTCTGCCGCCGCTTGGCCCGATGGCGCCGGCGCTGCTCGCGCACCTGCTCCAACTGCTCGCGGATGTAGCTGATGCGCCTGTCGACCTCGCGCCGGTCAATTTCCAGCTGGGTTTCACCAGGACCGCGCACGCCCACGCCGCCGCCAGCCTGCCCACCCGCCTGGCGCACCAGATGGGTCCACATCCGGGTCAGACGGGGGCGCCGGTATTCCAACTGGGCCAGCTCAACCTGGAGCTTACCTTCGTGGGTCTGGGCATGTTGGGCAAAGATATCCAGGATGAGTGCCGTCCGGTCCAGCACCTTGACCTCTTCGCCAAATACCTTTTCCAGTTCACGCTGGTGGCGCGGCAACAGCTCATCATCGAACAGGATCACATTGGCGTCAGCATCGGCCGCCAGATCCTTGATCTCCTGCACTTTGCCGGAGCCGATAAAGGTGGATGGGTCCGGCCGCGACAGATATTGGTAGCTCTCGCCCACCACCTCCAGGCCAGCCGTGTCGGCCAGGCGGCCCAGCTCGGCCAGACTTTCCTGGACTGGCAGCAAGGGCTCACCACGTTTGAACTCAGCCCCTACCAGATAGGCCCGCTCTTTGAGCGGCTTGGTTTCATGTAATTTGGTAGAAATAATAAACCTCAGACCTGGCTGAAAGGCGCCCGTTAACGCCGCCTATCAGTCCAATAAACCCGTCACCTGCAACTGCCGGGGATGTTCGACCATGTATTCGTAGCTGATGGTCGTTTTGGCCCCGGCGGCCAAAGAGAGCTTCCATTCCAGGATGTTCAGGTCACTCTGTTCGGCCGGCGCCGGGTTAGCTTCTGTTAATTTGACGGATATCTCTTCGTGCCGGCTGACCGGCAGCTGGTCTTTAACCACCAGCGCCGCTGGCTGCCCCAGCAAATTGTGCAGCTTGATCTCGTAGCCGTAGCGCAGCTGGCGCTTGTCGCGCAGGAAACGCTTGTCCACATCCCGCCGGCTCAGTTCGCGCTCCACCTTGATGCGCTCCTCCACTCCAAAGAGCAGCTCAATGTCCGCGCCCCCGGGCACGTATTCCAATCTGTTGCTGCCGATAAACGCCTCATCCACAAAGAGCGAAACGGCGCCGGCCAGCAGAGGCGCCTCGGTATTGTTCACCACAGTCACCCGACGGTAAACAGCATCGGTGTGGCGCGGAATGGTGACAAAATCAAGTTTCGGCTCGAGCTCGGACTCGCCAATGGTGACCTTGCGCGGCGAACCATCACTGGGGATGTCAATCCCGCCGGGAAGCTCAAAGCTGACGGAAATGTCATCCGCCTGCACTGTCGCCATCACAACATCAGCATCTGCCTCTTCCATATAGGCGTCCGCGGCCATGGCGGCGGCACCAACTTCCATCTCCGGCGCGGCCTCGGCCCGCATCAACCTTGCCGCTGATTTGCGCATCGGGGCGGGCTGGGGCATAGGTGGCGGCGGCACATACGCGTCCACAAACCAGGGATGAATTTCCGGCATACGCTGGTTCAGGGCCGGGCGAGCCGTGGAGACGGTCATCTGCACCCCCTGCCAATCCTCCCCGGTCTGCTGGCTGATTTGGGCTAGCTGCGCCAACTTGATCAGCCGGCTGCCAGCATTTTCTACCAGGCGGACATCATAAAGCGGCTGCCATTGCGCCCGCTGCACCATGTACGTCAGGGTCGGGGTAAAGCTGCCGGGGCTGCTAACGGTGACATCCACCACCGCTTCGTAGCGCTGGCGCGGCCGGCTGGATTGAATCTGCTTCAGCTCCTGTTGCAGCTTCTGGATCTGCTTGAGCAGCACCCGCTGCTTGACCGCCAGCTCACGCCGGCCGGTGTAAAC
>JACKBM010000090.1 GCA_020634575.1 Ardenticatenales bacterium
TACGGATGCCAATTTGGTTGGGCGTAGGACTCATTATAACTGGGCTAACAGACATCTTCGATGGATATGTAGCCCCAAATTGAACCAATCTACCAGCCTGGGTAGCGCTCTGGACTCGCTGGCCGACAATATTCTCATTATCTCAATGGTCATCTGGCTCTTTTTGTTGCGACCAGAGGTTTTGACAGGCCATCCGATATTATTGTTGGCTGCAATTTCCATAGCGCTGACATCTCTTTTAGTAGGTTTGCTAAAGTTTAGGCAAGTTGCGAACCTGCATTTGTACTCGGCTAAAGTATTTGGCGTCGTTGGACATGTATTCGTCATGACCTGCCCCCCAAAAACTGATCCAACATCTATGTTAGGATTCGGTTCAAGCTGGAGGTAGGCAACATGCCGCGAAAACAACATTCCCCGGAAACTATCATCCACAAGCTGCGCGAGGCTGAGATCCTCATCAGCCAGGGCAAAACGGTCAAGGAAGCCGCCAAACAGATCGGTGTCACTGAGCAGACCTACTACCGCTGGCGGAAAGCCTACGGTGGCATGGTGCCCAACCAGGCGCGGCGACTGAAAGCGCTTGAGAAGGAGAACGCGCGCCTGAAGAAACTGGTGGCAGACCTGTCGCTGGACAAGTCGATACTGGAGGAAGCGCTGTCAAAAAAGCCATAAGCCCGACCAGGCGGCGGCAGCTGGTAGACCATGTCCGGCAGCGGTTGGGCGTCTCCGAGCGGCGTGCCTGTCGGGTGCTGAAGCAGCCGCGGTCCACACAGCGCTACCAGGCAACCAGCAAGGAATGGGAAGCGCTGCTGACCGAGCGCATCATCGTCCTGGCCGGCAAGTACGGTCGTTACGGGTACCGCCGCATCACAGCATTGCTGCACCAGGAAGGTTGGTCAGCCAACCACAAGCGTGTGGAGCGCATCTGGCGACAGGAAGGGTTGAAGGTGCCACGCAAGCAGCCAAAAAGGGGGCGGCTTTGGCTCAATGACGGGTCAACCATTCGTCTGCGACCGCTGTTCCCCAACCATGTCTGGAGCTACGATTTCGTCCACGACCGGACCCACAACGGCGCCGCGTACCGCATCCTCAACATCATCGATGAGTACAGCCGTGAGGCACTGCTGATGCGGGTCGAGCGGCGGATGAACCACAAGGATGTCCTGGAGTCACTCAGCTGGTTGTTTCTGCTGCGCGGCGTGCCGACCCACATCCGCTCTGACAACGGCTCCGAGTTCACCGCTGAGCGGGTGCGCCACTGGCTAGCGAAGATGCAGGTGCGACCGCTGTTCATCGAGCCAGGTAGCCCATGGGAGAATGGCTACATTGAGAGCTTCAATGGCAAATTGCGTGACGAACTGCTGAATCGGGAGGTTTTCTACAACCTGCGGGAGGCGCAGGTCTTGCTTGAGGATTGGCGCTGCCATTACAATACCCAACGTCCGCACAGCGCGCTGGGCTACCGACCGCCGGCGCCGGAGGCTACGATGGTGTCACCGCCCCGCCATCTGACCCTGGGACTAACATGACGGGTGGTACATGTTTTGGGGGCAGGTCAAAGGTACAGCTTGGCGTCGCTTCCGATGTGAAGTTGGTTCCTGATCCAGAAACAATCATCGAAGGCTTTTATACGGAACATGAAGCGTTTCTGGCCTTGACGCGCCCGGCGGAAGCTGTTGAGACAGAGACAAAGACAGAGGTACAGGATCAGGCTGAAGCAGACCCCAACCGTTGCCAGGCGATGACTAAAAACGGCCGTCGCTGTCGTAACCGGGCGCTAGATGGGTCTGATTTTTGCCGGGTGCATCAAGGCAAGTGAGTGGGATATGCGTCATAGCTATCCACAAAGTTCTCGCTACAACTTAAGACCTCGCCATCTACGACGCTACCGTCAAATCACCGAACTGCTGGCCCGGCATGGCTTTGGCGCAATCTTGGCGCAAATGGGGCTGGTGCAGCGACTCAACTTGCCGCGCCGTTTGCTGCGCCGCCAACCTATCGTCGAAAGAACGCCGGCCGAACATGTGCGATTGGCTTTGGAAGAATTAGGCCCTACCTTTGTCAAATTCGGCCAGATTCTCGGTACGCGCCCCGATCTCATCCCCCCGGATTACATTACCGAGTTGAGTCAGTTACAGGATAATGTGCCGCCCGTTGCCTGGGAGGAGATGAAAACGCGCATTGAAGGTGAATTAGACGCGCCTCTGGAAGAGATATTCACGTCCATCTCGCCTACCCCACTGGCGGCCGCCTCATTGTCTCAGGTTCATGCAGCCACGTTGTTAAATGGAGAGGAAGTTGTGGTGAAGGTGCAACGGCCGTCTATCGAACGCATCATTGACCTCGACTTGGACATTCTCTACGACCTGGCCCGGTTAGCGCAAGAACGCACACGGTTCGGCGAGATTTACAATATGGTGGACATCGCCGAAGATTTTGCCGCCACCCTGCGTGCCGAAATGGATTATCGCCGCGAAGGGCGCAACGCCGACCGCTTTCGCGCCAATTTCAGCGGCGAAACGCGCCTATACGTGCCGCGTATTCATTGGGATTATTCAACCCGGCGCGTCCTGGTTTTGGAACGCATCCGCGGCATCAAGATTGACGACATCGCTGCCCTGAACGCCGCCGGTTACGACCGCCGCCAGGTGGCGCTAAACAGCGCCGCCATCATCATCAAAGAGGTATTGGAGGATGGCTTCTTCCACGCTGACCCGCATCCCGGCAACTTCATGATCTTGCCCGGTGAAGCGATTGGGGCGATGGACTTTGGCATGGTGGGGCATTTAGATGGGAGCTTGCGCCTGGATTTGATGCGGCTCTACATTGCGGCCATACAGTTGGATACGGCCGCTATCGTCCGGCAGCTAATCAACATGGGCGTTACCGATCACCGTCTGGATGAGGATGCTTTGCAGCGAGACATCCGCCGCCTGCTGCTCAAATACGAAGGGCTGCCCCTGAAAGAGATCCGCGCCCGCGAGGTCATGGAGGAAATCACGCCTGTCGCCTTTCGTCACCATCTGCATTTACCCAACGATTTATGGCTGCTGGGTAAAACATTGGCGATGATGGAAGGCGTCGGTCTAAAACTTGACCCCGATTTTGATATGTTTGCCGTTTCAGAACCGTTCGTGCGTATCCTGCGGCGGCGATTGTGGCAGCCCACTACCTGGGGGCCAGACGCATTGCGGGGCGCTGCCAATTGGGCCGATTTGCTGGCAAACTTCCCGCGCCAAACGTCGCGCCTGCTGCAACAATTGGAACAGGGTCAAGCAAAACTGCAAGTTGATACGCCTGATTTAATGCCCGCAGCCAACCGGTTGGAGCGCATTGTCAACCGGCTGGTCGTCAGCATTCTATTGGCCGCTTTTATGGTTGCCCTGGCTTTGCTCATCCCCATCCTGGACTTGGCCTGGCCTTGGGGACTCCTGACTTGGCTGGTGATGCTTGGTTTTGGCGCGATGAGTGTTCTGGGACTGTGGCTGTTGTGGTCTATCTTGCGGTCGGGACGGCCGTGATTAGTTTGTCTCTGTATTATTCTCGATAAATGCACTCAAAAATGTTCGGGCGGCCAAAGCCACCTTTAATTTGTTGCGGGGTTGGTTATCAGCAAGCATAATCCACACTCATGATGGTCTGGCGCTGTCTGATTACCGCCTCAATATCCACACAAACGGAAGAAGGAGAAACCAATGACCGCACATGTCGCCGGCCTACAAGATTTAAGTACACGCGAATATAAACGCCGTATCCGCGCCTGGACGATGTACGACTGGGCCAATTCCGCTTTTGCTACGACCATTTTAGCGGCCGTTTTGCCCGCCTACTATAGCGCCGTCGCCGGAGCTACCCTTGCCAGCGAAGCCAAAGCGACCCAATACTGGAGCATTAGCCTCAGCATCTCGCTGTTCGTCATCGCCATTTTGTCGCCCATTTTGGGAACCGTCTCCGACATTATGCGCGGCAAAAAGAAGTTCCTGGCTGTGTTTGTCGGCCTGGGCGTCGTCGGAACCGGGCTGCTGGTTCTGGTAGATACCGGAGATTGGCTGCTGGCATCTATCTTCTTCATCATTGGTCGGATTGGTTTTGGCGGGGCTAACGTGTTTTATGACGCGCTGCTCTCTCATGTGGCTAAAGAGGAAGACCAGGATGTGGTATCCACAAAAGGGTATGCGATGGGCTACCTGGGCGGCGGACTGCTGCTGGCCGTCAATATCGCTATGATTCAAATGATGCCCGGCACTTGGGGAGCGCGTTATTCTTTCCTTAGTGTGGCTATTTGGTGGAATGATATTCATTCTGACACCATTTTGTGGTTATGAAAGGTGAACCAATCTTCACCTGTTAAAATCTTCGCGGATAAACGGCCGTTTAACGCCTGCGGATCAGCATCTGTAGGCGGCATGTCGTGGTGAACGGGCAGGACATAGGA
>JACKBM010000091.1 GCA_020634575.1 Ardenticatenales bacterium
AAAGCTGGCAGGCGCCACGGCGCTCGCGGATGTGCCAGTGAGTTCATCCTGCTTTTGCCGTCAGAACGATGATTGTTGCGACTAAGCGGTGGCCTGCCGCCCCAACCAGCTGATGACGCCAGCCCCGGCCACCTTGCCGCTGGCAAAGCAGGCCGTCAGCAGATAACCGCCGGTAGGCGCCTCCCAATCGATCATCTCGCCGGCACAGAAAATGCCAGGCAGCTTGGTAAGCATGAGGCCGCTGTCAAGCTCAGCAAAGGTGACACCGCCGGCACTGCTGATCGCTTCAGCCAGAGGTCTGGGCCGCAATAAGGTGAGCGGCAACGCCTTGATGGCTGCGGCCAGGGCGTCTGGAGCAGCCAGCGTTGCTTCAGACAGGCATTCGTGCAGCAGCGCCGCCTTGATGCCCTGTAAACCAGTCGCCCGGCGTAGATGGTTGGACCAGGAACGGCGGCCCTGGGGCTGGGCCAGATCGCGCGCCAGCCGTTTTTCGGCCCGGTCCGGCGCCAGGTCCAGGTAGATGGTGACCCGCCCTTCTGCTTCAATGAGATCACGCAGTAGCGCCGACGCCGCGTAAATCAGGCTCCCTTCCAGCCCATACTCGGTTAAGACCATCTCGCCCCGGCGGGCGAATAGGGGTGCACCGGCCGGTCCCACCCGCAAACTAATCGCCTTAAGCGGCTCGCCGGCAAAGCGCTCGCGCATGTAGGGGCTCCAATCCAGCTCAAATCCGCAATTGGCCGGCTTCAACGGGGCAATTGCCAATCCGCGCTCCGCCAGGTAGCCTGCCCAGGCGCCGGTTGAACCGAGCTGCGGCCAGCTACCGCCGCCCAGGGCCAACACCGTAGCCGCGCCTGTCACCCGCTTTTCGCCATCTGGCGTCATAAAACGGAGCTGCCCCGCATCATCCCAGCCTTCCCAACGGTGGCGCACATGGATATGTAGACCCGCGGCCCGGAGACGGCGCAGCCAGCTCCGGAGTAAAGGCGCCGCTTTCATTTCGTGGGGAAAAACGCGCTGCGAACTGCCCACAAAGGTCTCGACGCCCAGCGCCTCGGCCCACCAGCGCACCTGGCCGGGTCCCCAGTTGGCCAGCCAGGGCGCCACCTCAGCTTCACGGCCGGTGTAACGCTGTCCAAAGGCTGATTCTGGCTCCGCGTGGGTCAGGTTGAGCCCGCCCCGGCCGGCCAACAGAAATTTGCGGCCGACCGAGGGCATGGCATCGTAGAGGTCGACGGGGATGCCGGCCTGCAAGATCGTTTCGGCGGCCATGAGACCGGCCGGTCCCCCGCCAATGATTACCACACTCATGCGTCAAACACAGAGCTTACAGTTTCACTTCCTTGCCCAGACTCTTGGCGATCTTCATCTCCAGATGGGTCTTGGCCAGGATCGGCTCATACTTCGGCGGATTGTCCTCACTGACACAGCTGTCAATCACCTCAATGAGCGCGTCTGGATTCGGGTTGTGGAAGAAAGCTATCGACATACGCCGCTTACCCAACGTCTCCGGGTGCGGCATAACACGATGGATATTAGAGAGCCATTTATCGTTGGTCCAGTTCATCATCAGGTCACCGATGTTGATGATGAATTGCTCCGGCGCAGAAACGACGTCCACCCATTCGCCAGCCCGGTTCACCGCCTGCAGTCCGCGCGAATCCGGCGACCAGAGGATAGTCAACGTGCCGTAATCAGTATGGGCGCCGGCCCGAACCTGCTGGTCATTTTCCGGTGGGATTTCCGGGTAGTTGAGCAGGCGCAGGATCGTGCGCGGATCATCAATTTTGTCGTCAAAGAAATGCTCCGGCATATCCAGCGCCAGGGCAAACAGCCGCATCAAATGGGCCGCCAGCTCGATGAGCGACTGGTAATAGGTGAGACAATCCTGCTTGAGGGCCGCTGGCTCAGCCGGCCAGACCTGGTCGCTCACCGGCAGGTTGAGATTGAGCGACTCCTTAACGTCGGTCACCTGTTTGTCATCCAGGCTGGCCGCCAGGTTCTCACCATCCGGGCCAATGTAGCCCATGCCGGCGACCGCCTCAACCTTCATCTTGGCCTGCCAATCCTGATCAAAGAAGTCGCGCGCCGCCTCATTGGCTGACCGAATGACTTCCAGCGGAATACGGTGGCCGGTGATGGTGAAAAAGCCGATCTCAAGACAGGCCCGCCGGATCTGATCGGCTACTCCCTGCTTGTCACTCCCATCAAAATAAGGGGTCAAATCAATTACTGGAATCTCTGACATATTTTTCTCCTATGGCGACGTCATTCCTGCACATGCAGGAATCCACCAACATACTCCAAACCGACATCAACTTCACCAGGCAGGGTCACTACCCAGCAGCAAATGCCGACCAACGATCACTAAATCTTCGCCAACGCCTGATCAAAATCAGCCATCAAGTCGCTGGCATCCTCTAGCCCGGTCGAAACCCGAATCATCCCCTGGGCAATGTTCATTCGTTGCAACTGCTCCTCGGGAATGTCCAGGAACGCCATCGTCGCCGGCACCTGCGTCGTGGTGCGCACGCCGCCCAGGCTGGCGGCAAAGGTGGCCAGCTCCAGGCTGTCCAGCACCTTCACAGCTGAATCGCCGTCAACGACTTCAAAGGTCAACATCCCGCCAAACTTCGGCATCTGCTCCAGGGCAATCTCATGCTGCGGGTGCGACGGCAGCCCCGGGTACCAGACCCGTTTCACCTTGGGATGTGACTCAAAATGGCGGGCCAGGGCCATCGCCGTCTCACATTGGCGCTGGACGCGCACATGCAGGGTCTGGATGCCGCGCAGCAACAGCCAGGCGTTAAAGGGTGACAGCGCCGAGCCCAATTTGACCATCGTGTTCCAGCGAATCTGCTCCAGAAAATCGGCCGGCAGCAGCTTGGATTTCATGCAGATGGCGCCGCCAATGGCATCGCTATGGCCGCCGATAAACTTGGTGGCACTCTCCAGCACCAAATCAACGCCCCACTCCAGCGGCCGCATCACGTACGGGCTGGCAAAGGTATTGTCACAGACGACGACAACACCGCGACTGTGGGCCATCTCGACCAGCGGCGGCAGCGCCGCTACCTTCATGGACGGGTTAGCAACCGTCTCCAGATAGAGAACCTTCGTGTTGGGCTGAAAAGCGGCTTCCACGGCGGCCAGATCGGCCGTGTCGACAAAGGTTGTGGTGATGCCGTAGTCAGTCAGGCGGTGGTCCAGCATCTCGTGCGTAGAGCTGTAGGTCGTCCAGTCACAAACGATATGGTCGCCGGCCTTCAGCAGGCCGAACAGAGCGACGGATACAGCGGCCATGCCGGAGGCCGTGGCCAGACATTCATCCGCTCCCTCAATAAGAGCCATCTGCTCCTCGAACTGATATTCAGACGGATTGCCGCAGCGGCCGTAGATGTTGACAGTCTTGCGCTCGCCGTCGACCACCCGTTGATAAATCTCAGCATCGTATTGAAAGCTGGAAGACATATAGATGGGTGCGTTGATTGATTTGGTCGCCTCATCAGGGGCGTAATAGACAGCTTTGCTGTCGAATTTCAGGTTGGCTTTTTTCTGGGGTTTCACAGATTACCTCATCATTCT
>JACKBM010000092.1 GCA_020634575.1 Ardenticatenales bacterium
TTTTTGTTCTGCAAGTAGGGGCTGCAAGATGAATATTTCGTTTCCTGGCAAAAAGGTCATCGTGACCGGGGCGGCCCATGGCTTTGGCCGGGCCATTGCTCTGGCGTTTGCGGCACGGGGTGCTGAGGTATGGGGTTGCGATATCCTGGCTGACGAGTTAGCGGAAACAGCTGAGCTGGCAACATCTGCCGGCGGGTGGTGTCAGGTCCGGCCGGTTGATGTCCGCGCCAAAGAGGCCGTGTTTGCTTTCGTGGCTGAGGTGATGAGTGATGACCGGCCGGTCGACATCCTTGTCAACAACGCCGGTGGCGTTCTGGGCCAGGTCGGCCGGCCCCTGGAAGAAATCAGCCAGAGTGACTGGGATGATCTCTTCGCCGTCAACAGCCGCGCCCCCTTTTATTTTGCCCAGGCAGTCGCCCCTGGCATGAAGGCCGCCCGCTCCGGCCGCATTATCAACATCTCCAGCGGCGCCGGGCTGGGCATCAGCCTGACCGGCATCCAGGGCTATGCCGCCGCCAAAGCGGCCCAGATCGGCCTGACTCGCCAGCTGGCCCATGAACTCGGCCCCTGGAACATCACCGTCAACAACATCGCCCCCGGCTTTGTGCTGGCCAACCCGACAACCGAGCGACAATGGCAATCCTACGGCCCGGAGGGCCAGGCGCGCCTCGTCGACAACATCGCCCTCAAGAAGCTGGGCCAGCCCGAGGATATCGCCCACGGCGTCCTTTTCTTTGCGTCCGACTTTGCTGGCTGGATCAGTGGCCAGATTTTGTCCATCGATGGCGGCAAATAGCCGATAAAGGAATCGCAATCATGCAACCAATTACAACACTTTATGCCCACAATCACTGGGCCAACCTGCGGCTTGTTGATATCTGTGCCGCCCTATCAGCCGCGGAGATTGAGACAACCTCGCCCGGCGCCTATGGCACCATCCAGGAGACGTTGCAGCACATCGCCCAATCCGAGCGGTCCTATTTCGCCCGGATCAGCACCGGGCAGCCGTATAACGGCCCGGATGAACCCACCCTCTCCCTCGCCCAGATTCGGGAGATCTTGCAAGTAACCGGTCAGGGCCTGATAGAGTGGGCAGCGCGTATCGGCGCAGACGAAACCGTGACGGTGAACTGGCTCGGCACACCGCGTGAAGTACCTAAGAGCATCATCATGGCCCAGGTGCTTGACCACGCTATCGAGCATCGGACCCAGATCCAGACGATCCTCACCCAACTGGGCCTGGAATCACCCGATTTACAGCCCTGGGTTTTCTTCGACGAACAGGGCATTTAACACGGAAATTCCTCTTGACAGAACGAATTTGGCGGTAAATACTAATTGGGTGGGTATATTGACCTACCACCGTGGCGCGGAACCCAGGCCATCGTGGCCAGGTCACCCTGAGATAGTGACTGAGAAGATTGGCATAACCCGAGGAACCAGTCAATTCTCAGAATGGAGGAACAACCATGGCCAAAGGACAAGAACGCGGTAAGGCGGGGAAAACCAACAAGAAAAAGCTTACCGTCAAAGAAAAGAAAGATCGCAAAAAGCAGAAAGCTGGCGTTGGCAGCAGTTAAAGCTAACAAATTCAATGGGACGGTCACACGATGTGGCCGTCCCGTTTTTCTGTCTGCCTAATCTTCTACCCGCAGGGTGATTGCCCCCACACCGCCGGTAAAATCAACATACAGAGTCACAGTCGAACTGCCATAAGCGTCATTGGTGTAGCTGTCGCCATCCACGTTAAGACCAGAGGCATTGATGTCGCCAAGGCCCACCGACAGATTCACGATGACGCCCACATCCTTGGGTAGCAGCAGGTTCAGGTCGCCGACGCCACCCGTGATCCGGATATCGGCATCGGCCCCCCAATTGCCAGTCAAATCAACATCCAACTTGCCGACACCGGCCTGAATGTCGACATCCGTCAGATTGGCGCTACCCAGCTCGATGGTGACATCGCCGGCACCGGCATTCAGCGAGAAGTCTTGGAGATTAAGGCTTTGCAGGGCCAGCGTGCTGTCCCCGGCGCCCAGTTCAACAGCGAGATCAAGCGGCACATCATCATTGAATGTAATGTCCCAGCGGTTGATGAGATCATCGCCAATCGGGATGCCTTCGTACGCAGGCTGGCGAGCGGTGAACCGGCCGGTTGTCCCGTTCGCGCTTGACTCGCTGATCGGCGCCCATTCCTCAATGTTGTACTCAAATACGGCCTCGACCAGGTCTGTGCCGCCGCCACCCACCTGCAATTCACCAGCGCCAATGGCCAGAGAGGCATTTAGTTGATCAATATCCTCGCCGGAAAAATTGCTGGTTGAGGTACTGAGTGAACCGGTGCTCAAAGCAGAAAATGGGCCACAGGCAAGCGCTGCCAGAGTCAGCGCGACCACGGCCAGCAAAGGCTGCCAATAAAGCTTTTTCATTTTAAGTTTCTCCTTTGTGGTGCAAGCCTTGCCCGGAGGACCGGCCCACGTTTTAGTTTGGTCAGCCGGTGTTGGTTGTTGTGCCTTGCCAGCAATCTATACGGCCCAGTCCAGGTGAAGTTGCGGCTGCGATTTGCTGAGGGGTCGGCGAACCCGACGGGT
>JACKBM010000093.1 GCA_020634575.1 Ardenticatenales bacterium
TTAGTGGCGTTTTCACAGCGAACGCCCACTAACAGCTAATAGCTGTCAGCTAACAGCCAACTACGGTTGCGGAATTAGCAGCGTCATCCCCGCCGTTATCCGATTCACGTCCTGGAGCTGGTTGGCTTGCTGGATCATCTGGACGGAGACACCGTAGCGGGTGGCGATTTGGGCGAGGGTTTCGCCGGGTTGGACGACGTGGCGGATGGCGGGGCTGGCTGTGGGGAACTCCTCGTCGGTCGCCGCACTGTCCTGCACAGGAATGGTCTCACCATTGTCATCGGTCTCAATGGGTGTTTCCGGGTTTTCATCGGCCGCGGCCGGGCTTTCCTCGACGGCTGACTCATCCTCTTCGACAGCGCCGCCTGTTCCCAGATCTTCATTTTCTTCGATCGCCATCGGCTCCGGTTGGCCGCCGCCTATGATTGCGGGTACGATACGGTCAAAGATCAGCGGGCGCAGCGCAGCCACAACGACGAGGGTAACGATGATGATGATGACCAGGATAATAAAGCGTAAAATTTCAGGTCTGCCGTTGTCGGATGTCATGGACTTGGTCTCCCCGTAAGTCGATAATATGTCAACTGTGCCTCTATAGTACCCAATATGTCAAGCCCTGACACCTGCAAATCCGAGTACATTGGTCAGCCTGTTTGCCAGCCCGGCCACAGCCAAGTGAAAGACAGATGGTAGCATCGCCGCGGCCAGTGAGACGGGTCGCCATCCTGCACAATGGCGACAAGTACGGGGGTATGGAGAAATACACCCTGTTGCTGGCCCGTTATCTGGATCCCAATCGTTACCGGGTGCACGTTATCATCCCCGGCTATTTTTACCAGCTGGCTTCAACAGAACGTTTTCGCTCAGAGGTACAGGCGTTGGGCATCCCACTGCACCAGACGCCGGAGCATCTGGGGCGGAACTTGCTGCAGTATGCCCAGGATTGCTGGAAAGTGGCCGAGATGCTGCATAATTTGCAGATCAACATCGTCCACATTCAGACGTCAGAGGCATTTTCCGGCCGGTTGGTCACCCTCGGGGCCACTATCGCCGGTGTCCCCGTTCTGCGCAGTGAGCACATCCCCCCCTCCGCCTACGCCAGCCCCGGTGACTGGCGGCGCGCCTGGCCGCTGGACCGGCTGACCCGTGGCATCCTGGTCGATTCTGCCGCTAATATGCAGGACCAGATTGACACCCTGCGGCGCAGCCAGAAAAAGCTGCACTGGCTGCACACCGGCATCGATTTCACCCATCTGGACCTGAGTTACGACAAGGCGCGAGCCAAGGCGCTGCTGGGGCTGGATGTTGACCGGCCGGTTATCGGCACCGTCGGTCGCCTGGAGGAGCAAAAGGGGCAGCGCTACCTGGTGCAGGCCGCCCGCCAGGTGCTGGACGTGTGCCCGGAGGCCCAGTTTGTCATCGTGGGGGATGGGCCGCTGCGCGAGGAACTGCAGGAGATGGCCCGGGCACTGGGCATCGCCGACCAGATTCATTTTGCCGGTTTTCTGGGGGATTACGTGACCTACATGGAGGCGATGGACATTGGCGTCATGCCTTCGCTGTGGGAAGGCTTTTCCCTGTCGCTGCTGGAGTTTATGGCGCTGAGCAAACCATTGGTTGTCAGTGACCATCCCAGCTTCACGGAGGCGTTAACAGATGGGGAGACGGCTCTGATCACGCCCATGCGCGACGCCGAGGCGCTGGCCACTGCCCTGCTGAAGCTGCTACATGACCCGGCGCTGGCGACCCGGCTCGGCCAGGCCGCTGGCCAGGGCGTGAGCGAACGTTACAGCATCGAGCGCCTGGTCGGCGAGATGATGGCCCTCTACGATGAAATGGTGGTTGATTAAACCGTTGCTTCGCTTCGCTCAGCATGACAGGGTCAATTAAATTCTTTCATACGCCGAAGTTGCGGCGGAGGAAGCGGCGCACGCCGGCGATGATATCTTTGCGGGCCAACTGGTTGAACTCACCACCATCCAGCCAGATGCCGTAACAGACCGGGCAGGAGTCCATGGTGATATCCGGCCGGTCCAGATCCTGTAGTCGGGTCATGTGGCCCTGGCCAGCGCAGCGGGGGCAGGGGCCGGTGAGGGTGTCGTAGATGCCGGTTTGGGCACCGGCCGGTGGCGTTGCTGCCGCCTGGAACTGCTCCGATTGCCGTAACAACGCCTTCAGCTCACCCAAATCCAGCCAGATGCCGCCGCAATTGGCACACACATCCAGCTCCACATCCCCGACTTGCTGGGGGTTTAGTTTAGTCTCGCATTTGGGACATTTCATTGACATACTACCTTCGATAGCCAATCAGGCTACGACTTTCAAGAC
>JACKBM010000094.1 GCA_020634575.1 Ardenticatenales bacterium
TTCGGCCAACAGCGTGTCTCTAGCCAACTCATGCGGGAAGATGCCGTATGGACCTGTTTCGATGAACGAGAGCTGCTGCAACCAGGCAAAAAGCGCCGGCGCCTCCGACCCGGTCAAAGCAAGCAGGGCCGCTTCTGAGGTGCTGCGCAGCAGGGCCAGCACCTCCAGGGCTTCGCGCTGCGTCTGAGGCAGGGCCTGGTCCAGAATCTGGGCCAACAGCGCCTGGATGATATCCGGCGAGTAGACCGGCGCGAAGTTTTCTGGCTCCAGCTGATGTTGGGCTACCACCAGCGAAAGCGCCAGGGGAAAGCCATGGGTCATCGCCTGGATTGCCTTGATCCGCCCATCTGGCAAACTGTTCTGGGTGAGGTAATGGGCGCTCTCAGCGGGGCTAAAGTTGCGCAGATTGACCTGGTGAAGCAGCGCTTGCCAGCCGGTGTCAGTCCGCCAGGGTAAAGTGGGCGGTTGGCGCCCGGCCACCACCGTGAGCATCGTAGCCGGACATTCTGGCAGGAACTGCTCGCGCAACCAGCCATCCAGCGGCCGAAGCTGCTCAAATGTGTCGATGAACAGGACGATGCGCTCGTCGTGCGACCGCAAAAATTGCAGCGGGTCGGCCGCGCCGGCGAATTGTTGCCTGAGCGCTTCGAGGAAGCCAGCCGGCGTCGCTGGTATGTTTCGGCCGTCAATCAAGCAGGTGCTTAAACCGGCTGTGCGCGCCACCTGGGCTAATTGAAGCAGGAGGGTAGTTTTACCGATACCGCCGGGCCCCACAATGTGCCAGACGGCCACCGGGAACTCCGGGCCGTTGATGTGATCCTGAAACAGGTTAAGTTCGGCCTGGCGTCCTACAAAGCGTTGGCGCCGCAGGGCGGCCAGACGGTCGGCAATCGAAGGCAAGGAGCAGCTCCATCTGGATTGACAAACTGGTCCCTGATGATACCCGATTGACAGCGAACCCGCGATTTCAGGTCGACGATAACGCCTGATCCAGGTCGGCGATGATGTCCTGGGGCGCTTCCAGGCCGACGGCGACGCGCAGATAGTTGGCCGGGATGTCGCGGAACGGGTCTTCGCCCGGGGCGGCCACCAGGGTGCCGACATCGCCCAGGCTGCCCCAGGGGTGGCCCAGGCGGACTCGCTGGCGCACGGCCTGGTGGTCCACGGCTGGATCAACAACGAAGCCCAGGATGCCGCCGAAGCCGCGGTACTGTGCTTTGAGCGCGGCCGGCGCCGGGTAATCGGCCAGACCGGGATAGCGGACCTCGCGAACGGCCGGATGGTTTTGCAGGAATTGGGCCACCTGCAGCGCATTCTGGCAGTGGCGCTCCATGCGCACTGGTAAGGTACGGATACCGCGCATGATCAGATAGGCATTCATTGGCGCCATAATCCCGCCCATCAGCCGGCGGAAACGGACAATAGCGTCACCAACCTCGGCCTCATTACCCGAGACTACGCCGCCCAGGGCATCGCCGTGCCCGCACAGATATTTGGTGGCTGATTGAATGACAATGTCGGCGCCGGCGGCTAACGGCTGGAAGAGGTAGGGCGAGAGCAGGGTGTTGTCCAATACGGCCAGGGCGCCAGCGGCGTGGGCGAGCTGGCAGATCCGGCCGGTATCCAGCAGATGAAAAGCCGGATTGGTGATCGGCTCAAAATAGACCAGCCGGGCCGGTTTCTGCAACGCCTTCTCCAGCGCCGTCAAATCGCGCATGTCGACCCACTCCACCTCCACGCCCCATTTTGCCGGCAAATCTTCGCGTAGTAACGTGGTCGCGTATGTATAAATGTTGCGATGGGCAACGACGCGATCGCCGCTCTGCAGGAGGGCGAAGAGGGTGTGGCCGATGGCGGCCTGACCGGCCGGAAACGCCACCGTCCAGGCGGCGCCTTCCATCTCCTGCACCAACTCCTGCAATGCCGCTACCGTCGGCCCGCCCACGCCGCCGATTTCGCTGATATAGGCGACTCCTTTTTCTGGATGGGGGGCATTTACGCCCTGGTAAATCGGCGGCGCCGATGTGCCGGCAAAGCTGCCGGCGTGGATCGCCCGGGTGGCAAAATCAGTCTGGTCAGGCTCGTGGGAATGGGAGTTTACTGTCATGCCGCCAAGCATAACATGGCGTCATTTTGGCGGCATGCTTTTGCCTGTTTTGCGTCGGGGCGCAACCCGGCTTGCCCCGAGCGTAGCCGAGGG
>JACKBM010000095.1 GCA_020634575.1 Ardenticatenales bacterium
GGATACCCCCTAAACGCCGGCAGCACCTGCTCCCCCAGCAGCGCAATCGCCGCCACCGGGTCTGGCCCCAGAGGTGGGCCGAAACTCAAATGCTTTGCGCCGGCAGCAGCCAGCCCCTGCAATCGCGGCAGCAACGCCGCCGGATCACCCACGACGCCGATTTGCAGCATCTGGTCGGTGACCAGGGTCAGGGCGCGATTGGTGTTGCCATCCTGCTGCATGGCCTGCTCGATGGGGCCGAAGTCGACCTGGGTCAGGCCGAGTCGTTCCAGGATAAGGGGGCTAAGCGAAGGGCCGTAGTAGGCGATCTTCTCGGCCAGGACCTCGCGCGCTGCGGCGTGGTCAGCGGCCAGGGAGACCCAGATGCAGGCGGCCAGATCCAGCTCACCCAGCTCAGCCGGCCGTTTGGCTTCACCGGCCGCGATCAGGGGGCGCACAGTCTCGTAATGTTCGGGCGGGAAAAGCAGGGGCAGGGCGCCATCGGCCAGTTCACCGGTCAGCCGCAGCATCGCCGGCCCCATCGCGCCGACGTAGATCGGCGTCACCCGTGGCGCCGGGAAGCGGAGATATGCTTCATCCGTCCACTGTAGAAAATGGCCCTCAAAGCGGACGCGTTCACCGCGCAGGAGGCGGCGAATGGCCAGGATGGTTTCGCGCAGGGCCTGAACCGGCCGGTCATGGGCCAACCCCACCCAACCCAGAAAATCAGCCGCGCCGGCTGCCAGCCCCAGGTTAAAGCGGTTGCCGCTCAACTCATCCATCGTCGCCGCCAGCATCGCCAGCTCGGCCGGGTTGATGGTGTAGGGGTTAAAAATGCAGCTGCCCAGCTCGATTCGCTCGGTGTGTGTGGCCAGGGCGGCCAACAAGGTCGGCGCGCTGCGTAGAAAGAGGTCGTTGCTGACCCAAAATTGGTCAAAACCAGCCGCTTCCGCCGCCTGGGCCAGCCGAATCGTCTGGGCCACCGGCAGATCGTTGTTGATGCGGATGCTAAAGCGCATCACCCGCTCCCACGACAGCCTCGGCTTCGATCTCAACCCAATAGCCATCGCCGATAATGCGCGCTTCCACCAGCGTATTGGCGGGCCGAATCTCGCCAAATCGTTCCCCGTGGACACGGGCAACCGGCTCCCAGTCGCCCGCATGGCGCAGGTAAATCCGGGTGCGCACCACATCTTTCAGGCTGCCGCCCAGCTGCACAATCGCCGCCTCAATTTTGTCAATGATGTAGCTAGTCTGGGCAGCCGGGTCTTTGCCTGCAACATGGCCTTCAGCGTCGGTCGCCGTCGTCCCGGAGACCAGGATACGATCACCTATGCGGATGGCGCGGCTGTAGCCGGCCAGCCCTTCCCAGACGGTGCCGGTATCAACAGTTTCTCTCTTCATGGCACTCCTCCAGCGGTTGAAACCGTCTGAATAGTAACGTCGTCATTCCTGCGCAAGCAGGAATCCATAATCGCAACGCCGCTGTAGTCCCCAATGGACGCTACCCAGGAAATGGGCTGAACTGATCAGCGCC
>JACKBM010000096.1 GCA_020634575.1 Ardenticatenales bacterium
GGACGTCAATTCGCGGACGATCTAGAGACAATTTTGCCTGACTGGTGCCAGTAGTGCTTGTTACAATACTGGCTCAGACATGCTGATCCACCAGGATCACATTTCCGTCCGGATCCTTCAGTACAAAGCTGGCGGGGCCAGTTGAGGTCTCATCTGCCTCGCTATCCAGCGCCAGGCCGGCGGCCTTGAGCTGCGCCTGCAATTCACGCACGTCGGTGTAGGCCGGCAGCGGCTGGCCCGCCTGGTCCCAACCGGGATTAAAGGTCAGGATATTGCCCTCGAACATCCCCTGAAACAGCCCCAACACATGGTCGCCGTTGTGCAGCATCAGGTAACCATACTCCGGGTTACCCCCGAAGACGGTGAAGCCCAACTTCTCATAAAATGCTTGCGAAGTGGCCAGATCCTTGACCGACAGACTGACAGAAAACGCGCCTAACTGCATGGTAACACTCCTGGGTGAATGGTTTTTCTCACGACTAATGAATATTAGCACGCATGTTCTATTTTTCCAACCGCAAAATTGTGCCGGAAATTGTGCGTCTCGAATGACCGAATGGGGTGGGTGCAACCCGACAGGTAGGGATTCTCCTGTTGGGTTGCCGCCCGCCCCGTGGCGCACGCAGTGCGCCCACCACGTCAAACCACTTCCTGCTTTGGCTCTACTTCGAGCCTTGCCGGTGCCTGGGCGCGCTTCCGCGCGCCGGCGGCGGGGCGGCAACCTGTCGGGAGAGGCACCCTACAGGTTGCGCCCCGCCGCCCCGAAGCGCTACTCGTCCACCACCCCCGGATAGGTGGCATCACTCATGCCCAGCATCCCTTTCACAAATTGGATGTCGCCGATGTGGCGGTGGGAATGGGTGATCAGGTGTTGCAGGCGCCAGCGCGGCGTGAAGGGGTTGAAGGGGGAATTCTCATGGTGGATTTCCCGGCCGAATTCGTCGAAATCCTCGCTCACCCCGGCCAGATAGGCGCTGGTCTCGGCCATAAGCCCCGCGTGGTAGCGCTGCAGCCAGCCCTTACCGGCCGGTAGCCCATCCACCTGGGCATCCGTGTAGCCAGTGCCGTTGGCCCAGCCGTTATAGCCCGTGCCGGACGGATCAAAGCCGGTTTCCTCAACCAGCCCCAGCCGGTGCCAGGCATCCTCAGCCTGCGGCTGCCCCAGGATGAGATGGTTCAGGTCCCGCTCCCAGGAGCGCAAGATATGAAAAACAAGATAGCTGATCGGGTTGAGATGCGGCCCCGGCCGTTGCCCCACCTGCGCATCGGTCAGCGGCGCAATCTCCCGCGCCAACCGCTCACTCATCTCCTCGATCAGCTCCTGGTAAATCTCCCGCTCAATATGCGCCCGTTCCCAACTCACCTTATTCCGAATCGTCGCCATCCTGTTGCTCCTTTGCCAATGCTTTTTCGAGTTGTTGGTTGCTGTTTTGGCCACGGATTGGCACGGATTTGTCACGGATTCATTTTTTGTAAGAAGTGACTGCGGGCAGCCGCATTGCTCGATCC